>JAZRXX010000039.1:0-82766 GCA_045600485.1 Bacteroidales bacterium | reverse complement strand
TGAAAAACTATGAAAAACACTCAGGGGGTGCCTTAGCGGCAGGGGGCAGACAGCCCCCGAGAGCGCAATTCTACCGTTTTATTGCTTCTTTTCACTTGGTTTGCGGCTGCAAACATAGTAACTTTTGAGTTGAAATTTAATCGTTCGATTCGAACTCAAAAACTTTTGAGGTACAAGTGTCACCAATTATTGAAAGCGTGGATCTGTATGGTCTTGCCGTTGTATGCGATTGTATCCTCTTTGTCGAAAGTGATTAACAATAGATTATCGCAATGCAGTTCGTCTGCACATTCCACCAGAGCCGATAACTCGCGTTTGAGAGTTCGTTCGTTGCTTATGTCGTATGATACCTGGATGAGTTGCTCTACATGCGCGCCTTTGCGGGTGACGAAATCCACCTCCTTATCATTACGCGATCGATAATAGAAGAGCGACTTCTCTTCGTCATAGCCTCGGCGACGCAGTTCCAGGAATACTTCATTCTCGAGCAGACGTCCGAGATTCTCGCTTTGATTGAATCCTGCACCCAGAACAAAGCCATTATCCACCACATACACTTTTCTCGGAGCCTTCATCATCACCTTCAGCTTGTTATTGTATCGTGGCAAATAATAGAACAAATAAGGCTCATGCAGATAGCCACAGAACTTCTTGACAGTATTCTCACTATTCATACCGAGATCTCCGCTCAGTGACAAGGTGGTGAATGGATTGCAGAAGTTGGAAAGCAGATAGTTGGCAAGGTTGAACAGTTCTGTTACCTTGCGTATCTTGTGGCGCTGAGCCACATCCTTAGTGATGATAGATGTAAAGAGTGTCTGAAGATAGCTTCCGGTCATCTGGCGAGCTTGCAGTGTCTCCGGATAGCCACCCAGTCGTAGATATTCTTCGTAGATAATCCTTGCTTTGGCCTCCTGCTCCTGTCGGACATCTGGTGCGTATATTCCGAAATAGCTTAGTGTTTCAGACAAACCGAACGGCAGCATCTCTATCTCCACATATCGACCTGTCAGCACCGTAGCCATTTCGCTACTCAGCATCTTGGCGTTACTGCCTGTAATGACCAGATTGACACCTCGGCGATATAGTTTTGCGACCCACAAATCCCAGCCTTCGAGATTCTGAACCTCATCGAGCAGCAGGTACTGATAGGATGGATATACATGGTCAAGAGTTGACATCACGAGATCTTCATTCCAAAGAGTGAGCAGTTTGGAATCATCAAAGTTAAGGTACGCAAAGTTATGACCCCTTAGCATCATGAGTGCAAAAATGGATTTGCCAGCTCGCCGAGGTCCTGTGATCAACTTTATCTGTGGATTCTGCAAAAGTAATGGTATGTCATAGCGCGACTGCCTGCTGATGTAGGGTAAAGACAGGAGGCGTTCGCATTCCAGACGTTGTTGCTTGATGGTCGTGAGCATAATCTTTTGTGATATAAATGATGGCACAAAAGTACGCAATTATTCTCAATTATGCAAGTGTACTGCGGAAAATAGTGCAAAATATCCGCAGTACAACGATTGAAATGCGTATTTTGGCAGATAAAAGATGATTATTGTAAGGCGTGACAGTTACAGTGTGACAGTCAGGTGCAAGAATCAGCTGAAATGTATATTATTGCCCATTTGCGGCGATTATTCGTCCAAATAAATGTAAAACTAATCAAAATATTCGTCAGAATAATTGTAGAAAGGCATCGAAGAAACCCACTTGAAGGCATTGCAACATAAGTTTTTGGCTTAAAGATTTGGCGAAGTCACAGAATCTGTGTATCTTTGCGCCCATGATTGAAAAAGTAATACTTCTGGAACAGGCCGATCCTGTTATCTTTTATGGCGTGAACAACAGCAATATACTGCTGCTGAAGACGCTTTATCCCAAACTGCGATTTGCCGCTCGTGGCCGTGCCATCAAGGTGTATGGCGACGAGGCTGAAATAGAGATGTTCGAGGCATTTACCGACAAGCTGATCCGTTATTGCCAGGACTACAACAAACTGAACGAAGAGGTCATCCTGGACTTCTGGAATGGCGAGGGTCCTGTGGAGAAGAAGCAGGACTCGCTCATCATCTATGGCGTGAACGGCAAGCCCATCACCGCACGTACAGAGAACCAGAAGTCGCTGGTCGATGCCTTTGCCAAGAATGACTTGGTCTTCGCTCTCGGTCCTGCCGGCTCGGGCAAGACCTACGTGGCCATTGCCTTGGCAGTACGCGCTCTGAAGAACAAGGAGATCCGCAAGATCATCCTGTCGCGTCCGGCTGTTGAGGCAGGCGAGAAGTTGGGTTTCCTGCCCGGTGAGATGAAGGACAAGCTCGACCCCTATCTGCAACCTCTCTACGACGCGCTCGAGGATATGATACCTGCCGCCAAGCTCAAGGAACTGATGGAGACTAACGTGATCCAGATTGCCCCATTGGCCTACATGCGTGGACGAACTTTGAGCGACGCCATCATCATACTCGACGAGGCACAGAACACCACTGCCCCACAGATCAAGATGTTCCTGACCCGTCTGGGCTTGGGAGCTCGCATGATTGTGACGGGCGACATGAGCCAGATTGACTTGCCGCACAATGTGACCTCGGGTCTGGTGCAGGCTCAGCGTATCCTGAAGGGTATTCCAGGTATTGCCACCATCGAATTTGACAAACGCGACATAGTGCGTCATCGACTCGTGCAGAAGATCGTTGATGCCTACGACAAATACGATGAGATGAAAAAGAACAAAGAGAACTTGAAGATCGTTCCGAACAACGATTGAATTTCATTAACTTATTAACAAAACAATCAAAACAATGAAGAAAACATTATTATGTTTGTTGGGCATGGCACTGTCGGTGTCTGCCATGCAGGCTCAAACACCCGAGCCGTTGCCTATGGATCCAAATGTCCGCTATGGCCACTTGGACAATGGTCTGACTTATTACATCCAGCGCAACAATTTGCCTGAACATCAGGCAGAGTTCTACATCGCCCAGCGTGTAGGTTCTATACTCGAAGAGGAGTCGCAGCGCGGTTTGGCCCACTTCCTGGAGCACATGGCCTTCAACGGCACCAAGAACTTCCCTGGCAAGGCAATGCTCGACTATCTGGAGCGCCACGGTGTGAAGTTCGGCACCAACGTGAATGCCTATACCAGCATCGACGAGACGGTCTATAACATCAGTGCCGTACCAACCGATTCTGTGGCCCATCCGCATATCATCGACTCCTGTCTGCTCATGTTGCACGACTGGTCCGGTTATATCACTCTGGATGGTGAGGAGATTGACAAGGAACGTGGTGTGATTCACGAGGAGTGGCGCAGTCGCAACAACGCCAACCTGCGTATGATTGAGCATGATGTCCTGCCGAAGCTGTTGCCTGGAACACGCTATGCCGAACGTATGCCTATAGGCCTGATGAGCGTGGTGGACAGTTTTACGCACGATGAACTGCGGAACTACTATCATAAGTGGTACCGTCCGGATCTGCAGGCTGTCATCGTGGTGGGTGACATCAATGTAGATACCATCGAGGCACGTATCCGTACCCTATGGCAGGATATCCAGACACCAGCCGATGCAGCCGAGCGTGTCTATTTCCCAGTGGAGGGTAACGAGGAACCATTGCTCTGTGTATCGACCGACAAGGAGTTCCCATACAACGAACTCTCGGTCTTCTACAAGCGTGAGAAGATGCCTAAGGAGATGAGCCTCTCTTTGGCCTCATATCTGGTCAGCACCATGAAGAGCGCTGCTACATTTGCCATCAACAACCGTCTGAACGAAATTGCACAGAAGGCCGATGCCCCATTCCAGGGCGCCAGTGGTTATTTCTCGAACTACCTATACGCTCATACACTCGAGAGCTTCGCTTTCGATGTCAACGTGAAACCTGGGTTGTGGAAAGAGGGTCTGAATGCCACTGCTGCAGTAATCAAGAGTGTGCAGGAGTATGGCATCACCCAATCGGAGCTGGACCGTTTCATGGCCGAAAACAAGAGTGGTTGGGAAAAGCAGTACAACGAGCGTGAAAAACGTAAGAACTCCTCGATTGTAAGCGAAATGAAGCAACACTTCCTCAGCGACGTGCCTATGCCTGGTATTGAGATGGAGTGGACTCAGATCTTCCCATTGCTGGAACAGTATATCACGCTGGATAAAGTGAACCAGTTCTGCAAAACTTTGATCAGCGAGAAGGATCTGGCTCTGCTCTTCATGGGCAAGCAGGCCGACGATAATGTTGTGCCTACCGAAGCTGAAATGCTGGCTGCCTACAAAGTGGCTATGGCTCAGCAGGTAGAGGCCTACGCCGAAGAGGTTGTCAATACCCAACTCATTGCCAAGCTGCCTAAGCCCGGTAAGGTAAAGAAGGTGGAGGAAGGTCCTTTCGGTAGCAAAGTCTGGACTCTGTCGAATGGCGTGAAGGTGGTATGGAAGCAAACGGACTTCAAAAAGGATGAGATTTCGCTTACGGCTACCTCGGAGGGTGGTTATTTGAAGGCTATGAATACCTCACGAGTCAACCGTCAGAACATGGGCGCCTGCTTTGATATAGGAGGTATCGGAAACTTCTCGCCAATGGATCTGCAGAAGGCGTTGGCTGGAAAGAATGCCAGAATGGACTTGTCCATCGCTCAAACTACGGAGAATATCAATGGTTCGTGCGCGGTTAAGGATTTCCGTACGATGTTCGAGTTGCTATACCTCAATATGACTGCTCCACGTATGGACAAGGAGTTGTTCCAGGCATGGTTCAATCGCGTCGAACAGCGCATGAAGAACCAGATGGGTACTCCTAACAAGATCATCAGCGACTCTTCGTACCTGACCTTCTATAAGGGTATTGAGGAATTGCGTCCGATGGAACTTGAAGAACTCCAGCAGTTGGATTATGAGACCTCATATAAGTTGAGTAAGGAGCGTTTCGCCAATGCTGCCGACTTTACCTTCTTCCTGATTGGTAACATCAACGAGGATTCATTGCGCGTCATGTGTCAGCAATATCTGGCTACTTTGCCTGCCAACAAGAGCCGTGAGGCTTTCAATCCAGGTTTCCAGATTACTTCAGGTAGCCGTGAGAACCGTTTTGATGTGCCTATGGAGCAGGCAAATACCCAGGTGGTGAACAAGTGGACCCTCTACGACCAGAAATGGAACTTGAAGGATGACATCGCGC
Source organism: Bacteroidales bacterium (assembly GCA_045600485.1). Lineage (GTDB taxonomy): Bacteria > Bacteroidota > Bacteroidia > Bacteroidales > UBA3663 > Liminaster. Next base: position 77,600 of record JAZRXX010000039.1, on the reverse strand, counting down.
TCGATATGTTGGGTCAGGTACTCCGTATGATCTTCACCGAAACTATCCGTGAGAATGAAGGTGGTGTCTATAGTCCTGGTGCCTCATCAAGCTACGATGCTTTGAATGGTATCATGTCTTTGACCTATTACTTCACTACTGGCGCTGAGAAACTTGCGCACATTGAGGAGGTGGCTTTTGCTGAGACTCAGAAGGCTGCTCAACCGGGTGGTGTATCTGAAGAACGCTTTAACAAGACTCGCGATTACCTGCTGAAGCGCTACGAGCAGAACCAGAAGGAGAATGGCTACTGGGAGGGACAGATCCGTCGGCAGTTCCTCTACAAGTATAACCGTCACGACAGCTATGTAGAGACGCTGAACAGCCTGACTCCTGCTGACATCGAGGCTATGGCTGCACGTATGCTGAAGGGCGACCGCATACAGTTTGTCGCTAACGGTGTAGAGAAGAAATAAAATCAAAGTGCATCTTGCATTTTGTATAATAATGCATGTGACATGACTGTTTTTCCGAAAGGGAATTTGGTCATGTCACTTTTTTTTGTTATCTTTGCACGCGTTGTTTTTAAATAGTATCAGGTATTATGAAAATTGGTTTTGACAACGAGAAATATCTTAAGATTCAGTCCGAACACATCAAGGAGCGTATTGCCCAGTTCGGTAATAAGTTATATCTCGAATTAGGAGGAAAACTTTTCGATGATAATCACGCCAGCCGCGTGTTGCCAGGTTTCCAGCCTGACAGCAAACTGCGTATGTTGAAGCAGTTGAGCGATAGTGCTGAGATTGTTATTGTAATCAGCGCCAAGGACATTGAGAAGAACAAGGTGCGCCAGGATTTAGGCATCACCTACGACGAGGATGTGCTCCGTCTGCGTCATGAGTTCATGCAGCGTGGTTTCTTGGTTGGCTCGGTTGTCATTACCCATTATAATGGCCAGAGTTCGGCCGATGCCTATCGCCAGCGTCTGGAGCGTCTGGGCATCAAGGCTTACTATCACTATACCATCGAGGGTTATCCGAACAATGTTGCCCTGATTGACAGCGACGAGGGATTCGGCAAGAACGACTATGTAGAGACCGAGCGTCCGTTGGTGATTGTTACCGCACCTGGCCCTGGTTCGGGCAAGATGGCTGTCTGCCTCTCGCAGCTCTACAACGAGCACAAGCATGGTGTGACTGCTGGTTATGCCAAGTTCGAGACTTTCCCAATCTGGAGCATTGCCCTGAAGCATCCGGTCAATATCGCTTATGAGGCTGCTACTGCCGACTTGGGTGATATCAATATGATCGATCCTTTCCACATGGAGGCCTACAACAAACTTGCCATCAACTACAATCGCGACATCGAGATCTTCCCTGTGCTGAATGCACTGTTTGAGGGTATCTATGGTCAGAGTCCATACAAGAGCCCAACCGACATGGGTGTGAACATGGCAGGTTTCTGTATCTGTGACGATGAGGTTTGCTGCGAGGCATCGAAGCAGGAGATCATCCGCCGTTACTACACCGCATTGAACCACATGGCCAACGGTGCAGGCAATGAGGCTGAGGTGCAGAAGATCCAGCTCCTCTTCCAGCAGGCCAAGATTACGACCGACAACCGCAAGTGTACCGTTGCTGCCAAGTCACGTCAGGATGAAATCGGCGTAGAGTGCTCTGCCATCGAACTGCATGATGGTACGATCATCACAGCCGGTTCAAGTCCGTTGCTCGGTACTTCGGCTTCGTTGCTGCTGAATGCCATGAAGCATCTGGCAGGCATCGACCACGATCTGAAGCTCATTCCACAGGAACTCATTGAGCCTATCCAGAAGACCAAGGTCGATTATTTGGGTGGCAAGAATCCACGTCTGCATACCGACGAAGTTTTGGTTGCCCTGTCGGTATTGAGCAAGCAGGATGAAAACTGCCGTCGTGCCCTTTCACAGCTTCCTGAACTCCGTGGCTGTCAGGCTCACACTACCGTCATGGTCAGCGAAGTGGATCGTGGCATCTTCAAGAAACTCGGCGTAGGCCTCACCTGCGATCCTGCCAAAAAGCAGAAGTAACACAACAACACAAGAACAAAATAACACAAGAACAAAACAACATATTAAGTATTATGTCAGCATTAACTCGCACCGACTTCAACTTCAAGGGTCAGAAGTCCGTTTACCACGGCAAAGTCCGTGATGTGTACAACATCAATGATGATCTGATGGTCATGGTGGCCACAGACCGTATTTCGGCCTTCGATGTCATCCTGCCAAAGGGTATTCCTTTCAAGGGCCAGGTATTGAACCAGATTGCTGCCAGCTTCCTGGATGCAACCAGCGACATTGTTCCTAACTGGAAATTGGCTACTCCTGATCCGATGGTGACTGTAGGCCTGAAGGCTGAGGGTTTCCGTGTCGAGATGATCATCCGTGGTTACTTGACAGGTTCGGCATGGCGTGAGTACAAGGCAGGCTGCCGCGAACTGTGTGGCGTGAAGTTGCCAGAGGGTATGCGTGAGAATGAGAAGTTCCCTGAGCCAATCATCACCCCAACTACCAAGGCAGACGAAGGTCACGACGAGAATATCTCGGCCGAAGAGATCATTGCTCAGGGCCTTGTGTCGAAGGAGGATTGGGAGACTATGGTCAAATACACCCGCGCTCTCTTCCAGCGTGGTAGCGAGATTGCTGCCAGCAAGGGCTTGATCCTCGTTGATACCAAGTATGAGTTCGGCAAGCGTGATGGCAAGGTAATCCTCATCGACGAGATCCACACTCCAGACTCAAGCCGTTACTTCTATGCCGAGGGTTATCAGGAGAAGTTTGAGGCTGGTGAGCCACAGAAGCAGCTCTCGAAGGAGTTCGTTCGCCAGTGGTTGATCGAGCACAACTTTATGAACCAGCCTGGTCAGGTGATGCCAGAGATCACCGACGAGTATGCTCAGAGTGTCAGCGAGCGCTACATCGAACTCTATGAGCACATCGTAGGCCAGAAGTTCGTGCCTGCTGCCGACAATGCTGATATCGCAGCTCGTATCGAGAAGAACGTATCAGAGTACCTCGCTACTCTGAAGTGAAAAATTAAAAATGAAAAGTTAAAAATTTAAGTTAGTTGATATGGGACGGCTTTTTTTTGCCCACTATAAGTATATCTAATTTTTCATTATTAACTTTTAACTTTTAACTTTTAACTTTTTGAAATGAAGCATTGCCTCATTGCCGACCTCCATATTATTCTTGATACAGAAGATCAGGAGTTGTTGGATCGGTTGGCTCCAAGATATGCACCGTTTAGCCGCCGGGCCTCGTTGATGGACGAGGTTCCTGTGCTTTTTGCTCTGCACCATGTGCCTCGTTTCGAGCCACTGGCTGAAGCCAAGCAGTTGGCAGACTTCGAGTGTCAGGAGACCTGGTGCGTCTATTCGCAGAACGAAACGCATGTGCAGATTACCTTGCAGCATCTTGAAACACGCGAAGATATTGCCCAGATGCAATGCGATCTGGCCTTTACTGATGCCAAGTGCTGGCTTTCGGGTAATGTGTATCAGCGGGAGTATTGCTACAACAATTTCCTGATGATGCTGTATGCCTTTGCCTCGATGGACAGGCAGACACTATTGTTCCATGCTTCGGTGGTGGCTCGCGAGGGCAAGGCTTACCTGTTTTTGGCCAAGAGCGGTACGGGCAAGAGCACTCACAGTACTCTCTGGCTGAAACATGTGCCGGGTTGCCAGCTGGTGAATGACGACAATCCGGTGGTGGGAGTGCGCGACGGAAAGGTTTACGTCTATGGTTCGCCTTGGAGTGGCAAGACCCCTTGTTATCGGGATGTGAAGTTCCCGGTAGGTGGCTTTGTGCGAATCACCCGTGCTCCGCAATGTAGTGTACGAAAAGAGCATGTGGTTGAGGCTTTCGCGTCGTTGCTGCCTTCGTGCAGTGGTGTGAAATGGGACAAACGCCTGTATCGCGCCCAGGGAGATGCCATTACAGCTGTGGTGGGACGTGTGCCGGTCTATGAATTGGGCTGTACCCCTTATCGCGAGGCTGCTGTGGTGTGCAGTAAGGGCGTAGGTGCCTGGGATGGAGAGTCGGAAGGTGAAGGCTTTGCCGTCAATGGCCAAAGCATGAAACCCTATGGTGTCACCTTGCCCGAAGAACCGGCCGTTGGCTGATCTTTATCCTTTTTCCTTTATCCTTTAAATGCAAACCATCCAATTGCCGAACCACATCTTCCTGGAACAGGTCCGAAAGGAACTGAAGGCAGGACATACCACAACCTTCCGTGTGAGGGGGTGGAGTATGCGCCCATTCCTGGAACATACGCGCGACAAGGTTCTGCTGGTTTCGCCCGAAAGAATGCCTGTGAAGGTGGGCGATGTGGCCTTGGTACTGGCAGACGATGGCAGATATGTGCTGCACCGTGTGGTGGCGATTGACGAAAAGGGAAACTGCACCTTGTGGGGCGATGGAAACGTGTTTGGTCGCGAGACCTGTACGCCCGACAATGTGATTGGTAATGCCAAAGGATTCTTTATCGGACAAAAGGAGCGCTACTTCGACGTTTCGGGTCGAGCCTGGCGCTGTCACAGTTGGTTCTGGATGCACACGACAGGATTGAGACGTTATTTTCTGTTCCTGTATCGTGCCTGTTTCAAACTTGGGCTTGTTCCAAAGTGACAAACAACAAACCAACAAAGGAACAAAACAACAAAAGAACAAAACAACATGAAATTAAAGAGTGGATTTGGCTTGCGCGACGTCTGTGGCGAGAAAGTCCTGGTGGCAGAAGGCCTTGAGAATATCGATTTCAGCAAGATTGTCGCTTTGAACGAAACTTCGGCTTACCTCTGGGAGAAACTTGAGGGCAAAGAGTTCGAGGTGAAAGATATGGTGGCGCTGCTCCGCGAAGAGTATGACGTTACAGCCGATGTGGCCGAAAGAGATTGCAAGGAACTGGCCAACAAATGGATTGAGGCAGGATTGGCTGTTGAATAATGTTTGTGGCCGTAGGGCTGACTGATAGAGTGAACCACAGATGAAACTTCGCAAGTACATTGGCACATTCCGGTGGCTGGTATCGATAGCTGAGGGCTACCGGGGCAGTGTCGTGCTTTGTACTCTGCTGGGCTTGATCAACATCTGCCTGGGCTGGTGCTTTGTCTGGGTTAGCAAATGGGCCGTTGACATTGCATCGCATGTCGAAGAGGGAAATGTGGTTCATGTGCTCCTGTTGCTGCCTTGCATCATGATTGGCGAACTTGCCTGTACAGCACTCTCCTCCTGGATCAGTCAGGTACGAAATGTGAAACTGGACAATCGGTTGAAGCAGCAGATCTTCCGCCACTTGATTGAGAGTGAGTGGAGGGGCATCGAAAAATATCATACCGGCGACGTAGTGAACCGTATTGAGGGGGATGTGTCGAGTGTGGTGAGTTTCGCAACCGATACTCTGCCGGGTATCTTTGTGCTGCTCTTTCAGTTGGTCGGCTCTTTCCTGCTGCTTCTCTTCCTGGATCCGACTCTGGCCTGGATTATCCTTTGCGTCAGTCCACTGTTCCTGCTTCTGGCCCGTATCTATATGCGCCGAATGCATCGCATCGTGCGAGATGTGCGTGATAGTGAAAGTGGCATTCAGTGCCAGATACAGGAAAACCTGCAGTACCGTGCCGTAATCAAGACGCTGGAACAGACCGAAGGGACATTGAGCCGCATGTCTGGATTGATGGATGTGCTGACTGGACAGGTGCGCCAAAGGGCGAGACTTTCGATCTTGACGCGTCTGTGCATGAGTGGAGGCTTTGGTCTGGGCTATTTTCTAACCTTCGGTTGGGGTGTGATACAAATCTGGCAAGGAGTGATAGGCTATGGTACGATGGTGGCATTCCTGCAACTTTCGGGTCGAGTGCAACGCCCTATAGCAGACTTAAGTAAGGAAATTCCTGTCTTTGTTCGCTGTTTTACCTCTGCCGAACGACTGATGGAACTGATGTCCTTGCCTTTGGAGGAGAATGACGCTCAGCCAATCCTGAAAGCTGATGCTGTGGGTATTCGACTGAAGGATGTCTCTTTCCGTTACGAGTCCGATGAAATGCCACAGCGTGTGGTGTTGGATAAGTTCTCGTATGATTTCGAACCTAAATCTTCGGTCGCTATTTTGGGTGAGACTGGTGTGGGCAAGACGACGCTGATACGAATGCTTTTGGCATTGATTCGTCCAGATCGAGGAACCGTTGAACTCTATGCCGGTCCTGAGTCTCAACCTCTGACTGCCTTCAGCCGACGTTACTTCTCGTATGTGCCACAAGGTAACACGCTGTTGAGCGGTACGATCAGGAGCAATCTGCAGTTGGGTAGGGCAGAGGCTACGGAGGAGGAGATGTATGAAGCGCTCCATCTGGCAGTGGCTGATTTCGTGCGTGACTTGCCGAAGGGATTAGATACCCTTTGCGGTGAACGTGGCGGTGGTCTGTCGGAAGGCCAGGCTCAGCGTATTGCCATTGCCCGAGCCTTGTTGCGAACTGCGCCTGTTCTTTTGTTGGACGAAGCTACTTCGGCACTGGATCCTGAAACTGAGCAGAAAGTTTTGGATAATCTGCAAGCCAAAGCTGGTCACCAGCTGGTCATATTGGTTACGCATAGACCTGCAGCTGCCGATAAGTGTCAGCAGGTGCTTAGATTGAGTTAGTTTTACACGTGAATAGATTCTGTCGAGACAAATGAAAAAGGGACCATCCTGAATAAGGATAATCCCGTATCATAGTCAATACGAAAGCTTCACAGCATTGTTTTGACTGGTCGTGTTTTTCTTTTGTATTAGAAGTGATATCTAATTTTGCGTTATTTTCTGTAAGTGTTGTTTCTTTTTTGCATTGCAAATATAAACACTTTTTTTGATGCTGCAAATTTTTTTGCATAAAACTTGTGTAAAAAGAGCTTTTTCCCCTATGAAAAGGGAATAAATATGTTAAACAACATAAAAAATGAGTCGTAAAGATAAAAAGAAGCCTCTATTGGAGGAAGTAGAAATCACTGCGTATGCAGCCGAGGGTAAGTCCCTGGCGCGCGTGAACGACAAAGTAGTGTTTGTTCCGTTTGCCGCAGTGGGTGACGTGGTCGATATTCAGGTGCGCCGTTCCCGTAGTTCGTATGCCGAGGGAACCATTGCACGTATGGTAAAGCCTTCGCCTGTGCGTATTGAACCCATGTGTGAACATTTCGGTGTGTGTGGCGGTTGCAAGTGGCAGCATATCCCATACGAGGAACAATTGAAATTTAAGCAGCAGCAGGTTGTGGATGCTTTGACTCGTATCGGTAAGGTGGAATTGCCGGAGTGTTCGCCGATCGATGGTTCGAAGCAGACCAGCTTCTATCGTAATAAGTTGGAGTTTACTTTCTCATGCAAGCGCTGGCTGACCTTCGAGGAGGTGGCTGCGGGAGTTAAGTATGATGATATGAATGCTCTTGGTTTCCATATCCCGGATTGTTTCGACAAGGTGCTTGATATCAAGAAGTGCTGGCTGCAGGATGATATATCGAACCAGATCCGTCTGGATATCCGCCAGTTTGCCATCGACAAGGGACTGACCTTCTATGATCTTCGTAATCAGGTCGGCCTGCTTCGTAATATGGTGGTTCGTACGGCATCGACGGGAGAATTGATGCTGATTGTAATCTTTGGCGAAGAGGACAAGGCGGGCATCGCTCTGTTGCTGGATCACCTCAAGGAACAGTTCCCGCAGATTACTTCGTTGATGTATGTGGTCAACACCAAGTGCAATGATATGTGGAGTGACCTGCCATGTGAGTGCTGGTCGGGCAAGGATCATATCTTTGAGGAGATGGAAGGTCTGCGCTTCAAGGTTGGTCCGAAGTCTTTCTACCAGACAAACAGCAAGCAGGCTTATACATTATATAAATACGCGCGCGCATTTGCTGGTTTGGCTCCAGATTGTTCTTCCTCCTTTAAGGGGGATCGAGAGGATCTTCCGCTCGTCTATGACCTCTATACTGGTACAGGCACGATTGCTAACTTTGTGAGTCGTAGTGCCCGCAAGGTAATCGGTATTGAGTATGTTCCGGATGCTATTGAGGATGCTAAAGTGAATTCGGCCGTCAATGGGATTGAAAATACTCTCTTCTATGCCGGCGATATGAAGGATATCCTGACCGATGACTTCATTGCCCAACATGGTCGTCCGGATGTGATCATTACCGATCCACCACGCGCTGGTATGCATGAGGATGTGGTCAATGTGATTCTGAATGCGGAGCCAAAGGTGATCGTCTATGTGTCGTGCAATCCTGCTACACAGGCTCGCGACCTCCAGCTCTTGGATGCCAAGTATCGCGTGACTCACATTCAGCCGGTCGATATGTTCCCTCACACCCAGCATGTGGAGAATGTGGTCCGTCTGGAACTGAAGAAGTAATTATTGGGACAATCTCCTCCGAATAGCCTGCCTGATAAAGCCGAATGGTGTTGAAATGGCTTCTTGCGGGCAGAATTGAAACAAGATGCAGCAGCGTTTGGTCAGTTCGACCAAATGCTGCATGCGTTTTAGGAGGGAGTCTTTCTCCTGCCGAAGTATGAATGGTCTGCATCCTGGAATATGGCCAGTAATCAAGACACGAACAAGGAAACGTCCACGCAACTTGTCGGCTGGTGTCAGATGCGTGAGTCCGGCGTAGCCAGAAGCGGAGAATCCAAAATGATGGATTGCGATGTAGCCAAGTGCGCAATATATGCGATACAGTCCCAATTGTTTGAGTGTCTGCACGAGGTTCCTTTCGGCTATGCCCAGTGCGGTTCGATCGTGATGGAGCGCTAACATCCAATCTACCACTTGGCGCAGACGGATCCTCTCCATCAGGAGGTGATGCTGGAAATGTGCCGTGAGGAAGATGATATTGAAAATGGGAGAGAAGACCAACACTTGGCGGTTGTCGATTTCTTCGTGAAAGAGGCTGTCCGGGGCAGTCTCTTCTTTTTCCAATAGTTGGTATTTCTTGTCGATGCTTCGGCTGTAGAAGTGCATCGTCCGGAAGTGTAATTCCCAGTTCAGTCCGTTGCAACGAGCTGAAGTATGTTTTGTGTCGAAGAGGTTATCGACCTCGCCTTGCATGGACAGCAGACATTGGGCAAATTGCCGTTGCTTGTCGATTGGAACAAAGAGATCTACATCTCCGACGGGCCGATGCAGTGGGTTGGGGTAGAGGTTGCCCAGCGTAAGTCCCTTCATCAGTATGGGGGTTAGCTGCTGGCTCATCAGCCGATCGAATACTTCCGATAAACGCTGTCTGTAAAGCCGATTGTCGCGCTCTGTGCTTTGGATCATGGCTGTCCATCGCATCATGACTTCTAAATCAGGCTGCTGCTCTTTGGGCAAAGTGATGACTGCGTCATAGACCAATCCGCTGACTTCGTTCTTTTCGGCCAAGGTGATTAGCCACAGCCAGGCTTTGCGGTCGGGGTGTCCGATCGTATCTGAATGTTCGCCGTCTGGGGTGTGCCGGACAGGCGACAAACTGCGGTTGAGCAGTTCGAAGAGGAGTCTTGATGTGGTGTTCTTCACAACATTTATCTGATTTTTGCCACAAAAATAGTCCTTTTTTACGAATGAACCCCTTTTGAAGACGGTTTTTTATTGGATTTAGCATTTTTTATGCTCTAAAAGTTGCTTTTGTCGGAAAAACCTCCTATTTTTGTACCGTGAAATAAATATACGCATGAATACAACGGTCGAAGATTTTCTCAAGTATCTTAAAGTCGAGCGAAACTACTCGGATAGGACGATACAGACCTATGGAACGGCATTGAGAGAATACGAAGATTTCGTTACTGCCGAAACCGGTAGTTTCGATCCGTTGGCACCAAGTCTGAACTTGGCTCGTGGCTGGATGGTCAGCATGGGCAAACGGCATTTGGCTGTTGCTACAATCAAACAGTCTTTTTGTGCGTTGCGCAGTTTCTGCCGATTTCTTCGCAAGAAGGGGCTTTTGGCCTCGAATCCGTTGACGTTGCTGCCAACACCCAAGGTCCCGAAATCGTTGCCGGTCTGGGTGCGCGAAGATCAGATGGACAGTCTGATTGATGATACTGACTTTGGAAATGATTTCGCGGGCGTACGCGATCATTTATTAATAGATATGCTGTACAATACCGGCATGCGACGTTCAGAAGCTGCAGGATTGCGAGAACAGGATGTAGATTTGAACCAAAACCAGCTCCGAGTGACTGGTAAGGGTAACAAGGAACGAATTATTCCTTTCGGTCCGGAACTGCATACATTGATCGAACAGTTTCGCGAACTGAAGAAGTCGGTGATAGGAGGCCAGACAGAAATGCTTTTGACCAATGAGGATGGAAATGGTCTGTCGGCTGCCAAAATTTCGGCTATTGCACATAAGTATCTGTCGCAATTTCCGAATCTGGCCCGTAAAGGTGCTCACGTATTCCGACATTCGTTTGCTACCAATATGCTGGCTGAAGGAGCCGATTTGATGGCTGTAAAGGAATTGCTCGGTCATGCATCGCTCGATTCAACCGAGGTATATACCCATTTGACACCACAAGAACTCCTGCAAAACTACCAGAAGGCACATCCTCGTAGTAAGGAGTAACCCATATTATTTATCATTTATTAATTTTTACGACTATGGAGATCACAATTCAGTCCGTTAATTTCGAGACTTCAGTTTCATTGAATGAGTACATCAACAAGAAACTTGAAAAATTAAATCATTTTGCCGAGATCCGTACAGCCGAGGTTCAGTTGAAGATTATCAATACTTCGGATAAGGCTAATAAGGAAATTGGAATCAAGATATTTGTTGGAGACCAGGAATTCTTTGCAAGCAAGATTGCAGAGGCTTATGAAGATGCCGTATCTCAGACATGTGATGCACTGGAACGCCAAATCAAAAAGGCTAAGGAGAAACATCAGGCTTGAAGCCAGTACGGTTAACGAAGGACTTAGGGCACACTTACCGTACAGGTTGAGTCTGTTTTCCCTGCTTTTCAGTCCTCTCTTGGTAAGAATTGGAAGTTATAGTTGATAGTTTTTCGACAAAATACATCAATTTGCGCCTTTTTTTTGACTAAAAAGTAAAAAAGTCAGAGAAAAATTTTTCCAATTCAGAAAAATAACCTATCTTTGCACCCGCAAATCGTCCGAATTATGTGATATCGGAGGTTTCGCGGGTGCAATCTTTCTCTCTGCTAAAAGAGAGTTTGTTTGTCAAAAATCGCGGGTATAGCTCAATTGGTAGAGTGTCAGCCCTCCAAGCTGAATGTTGCGAGTTCGAGTCTCGTTGCCCGCTCAAACTAACAAATGTTGCCGCTTTAGCTCAGTGGTAGAGCGCATCCTTGGTAAGGATGAGGTCTCGAGTTCAACTCTCGAAAGCGGCTCAATTCAAACTAGTTACATCAACTTTAACATTTTTAATATTAAAAATTAACTACTATGGCAAAAGAACAATTTGACCGTTCGAAACCACACGTAAACATTGGTACCATCGGTCACGTCGATCACGGTAAAACTACCTTGACCGCAGCTATCACCACCGTCCTCGCTAAGAAGGGCCTCTCAGAGGTTAAGTCTTTCGATCAGATCGATAACGCACCTGAGGAGAAGGAGCGTGGTATTACTATCAACACCGCTCACGTTGAGTATCAGACTGAGAATCGTCACTATGCTCACGTTGACTGCCCAGGCCACGCTGACTACGTTAAGAACATGGTTACTGGTGCTGCTCAGATGGATGGTGCTATCATCGTTTGTGCTGCTACTGATGGTCCTATGCCTCAGACCCGTGAGCACATCCTTCTCGCTCGTCAGGTAAACGTTCCACGTCTCGTTGTGTTCCTGAACAAGTGCGATATGGTTGATGATGCTGAGATGCTCGACCTCGTTGAGATGGAAATGCGTGACCTCTTGGCTCAGTATGAGTTCGAGGATGACACTCCATTCATCCGTGGTTCTGCCCTTGGTGCATTGAACGGCGTTGCTGAGTGGGAGGATAAGGTAATGGAGCTTATGGCTGCTTGCGATAGCTGGATTCAGCTTCCTCCACGTGACATGGATAAGCCATTCTTGATGCCTGTTGAGGATATCTTCTCTATTACTGGTCGTGGTACTGTTGCTACTGGCCGTATCGAGACTGGTGTTGTAAACATCAACGATCAGGTTCAGCTCCTTGGTCTTGGCGCTAACAAGCTCACCGTTGTAACTGGCGTTGAGATGTTCCGTAAGCTCCTCGATCGTGGTGAGGCTGGTGATAAGGTTGGTCTTCTCCTCCGTGGTATCGACAAGAACGAGGTTAAGCGTGGTATGGTTCTCTGTAAGCCAAACAGCGTAACTCCTCACGATCACTTCAAGGCTCAGATCTACGTTTTGAAGAAGGAAGAGGGTGGCCGTCACACTCCATTCAAGAACAACTATCGTCCTCAGTTCTACCTCCGTACCATGGACGTAACTGGTGAGATCAAGTTGCCAGAGGGAGTTGAGATGGTAATGCCTGGTGATCACGTAACTATCGACGTTACTTTGATTACTCCAGTTGCAATGGCAGTAGGTCTCCGTTTCGCTATCCGCGAAGGTGGTCGTACCGTTGGTTCTGGTCAGGTTACCGAGATCTTCGAATAATCTTCGGATCAACTCATAAACAAGGCAGGTTATTGACCTCGGGTTAGTAACCCGCCTTTCATACGGGTGTAGCTCAGTCGGTAGAGCACTGGTCTCCAAAACCAGGTGTCGCGTGTTCGAACCATGCCACCCGTGCTAATAAATAATATACAAAATGAGCAAATTAACAGATTACATCAAAGAATCTTATTCTGAACTGGTGAATAAGGTTTCTTGGCCTACCCGCAAAGAGGTTACAAGCAGTTCAGTAGTCGTATTGTCTGCTTCCGTGATTATTGCAATTGTGATCCTCTTGATGGATATGCTCTTCGGTCAGCTGATTATGCCTGTTATCTACGGAACATTCTAAATCCTTTTAGATTATGGCAGAGTTCAGATGGTATTGTCTTCGTGCTATTAGCGGCAAGGAGCTGAAGGTAAAGGAGGTGCTTGATGCAGAAATTGCAAATGGCGACCTTGGTAAGTACGTTCAGCAAGTTGTTGTGCCTACTGAGAAGGTTGTTTCTCAGAAGGGAAATCAGAAGGTAATCAAGGAAAAGGTGCTCTTCTCCAGCTATGTTTTTGTACAGTGCCTTGTGGTAAGTACTACTACTAAGGTCGGAGATAAGCAGGTCACTACCAAGAAGCTTGCTGGCGAAGCTCAGATTCAGCTTGCCAACACGACCAATGTGGTTGGTTTCTTGTGTGGTCGTAATTCCAAGATGCCTGAGTTCCTCCCGGATGACCAGATTGCAGCAATGCTTGGTAATGTGGACGAAAAGGCAGAGCTTGAAGCAGAAACCGAACTTTCTTTCATGGTTGGCGAAACTATCAAGGTCAACGATGGTGCCTTCAAGGACTTCGATGGCATTGTTGAGGAGGTCAACACAGAAAAGAAGAAACTTAAAGTTATGGTCAAGATCTTCGGTCGTAAGACCCCTCTTGAACTTAATTTCGATCAGGTCAACAAAGAGGCTTAATCCAGAAGGGAGTTTGTACTGGTAGCGTGTGGTCTGAGTCCCACAGCCGAGAGGCCTTGTTACAACGCTAGAGAAGCAATCCCGTTGACTGGATAGGCAAATATTAACCGCTGAAGTTAGCGCGAGAAAAGATTAGTTTTAATATTTAACGTTTAACGTTTAAGGTTTAATGTTTAACGAATATCGTTAAGGTTAAGGTTAGGGTTAAGGTTAGAGTTAAGGTTAAAATCGTTTCGTCTGAAACGCATTCAGCACAATACATTATTATAAAATGGCAAAAGAAATTGCTGGACAGATTAAGCTGCAGATCAAAGGTGGTGCAGCAAATCCAGCTCCTCCAGTAGGTCCTGCTCTTGGTTCCAAGGGTATCAATATCATGGCCTTCTGTAAGGAGTTCAATGCACGTACTCAGGACAAGGCTGGTAAGGTTCTTCCTGTAGTCATCACCTATTACGCTGACAAGTCTTATGATTTCATTATCAAGACTCCTCCGGCTGCTGTTCAGTTGATGGAAGCCGCTAAGGCTAAGAAGGGCTCTGGTGAGCCTAACCGTAAGAAGGTAGCAGAGGTAACTTGGGATCAGATCAAGGCTATTGCCGAGGACAAGATGCCAGACCTCAATTGTTTCACCTTGAGCTCAGCTATGTCTCTTATTGCAGGTACTGCACGTAGCATGGGTATCACCGTAAAGGGCGAAAAGCCTGAACTTTAATCCTTAACTTCAATTTACAACAATGGCAAAACTTACAAAGAATCAGAAGGCCGCTGCTGCTAAGATTGAAGCAGGTAAGGCTTATACTCTCGCTGAGGCATCTGCCCTCGTAAAGGAGATTACTTATACAAAGTTCGACGCTTCTGTCGATATTGATATCCGCTTGGGTGTTGACCCTCGTAAGGCTAACCAGATGGTACGTGGCACCGTATCTCTCCCTAATGGTACTGGTAAGACTGTTCGCGTTCTTGCTATCTGCCAGGGTGCTGATGCTGAAGCTGCTCTTGCTGCTGGTGCTGATTACGCTGGTCTCGATGAGTACCTTGAGAAGATCAAGGGTGGTTGGACTGACATTGATGTTATCATCACTCAGCCTGCTTTCATGGGCAAGCTCGGTCCTCTCGGTCGTGTACTCGGTCCTCGTGGTTTGATGCCTAATCCAAAGTCTGGCACCGTAACTATGGATGTAGTTAAGGCTGTTAAGGAGGTTAAGTCTGGTAAAATTGACTTTAAGGTTGACAAGGGTGGTATTGTTCACACTTCAATCGGTAAGGTTTCTTTCAGCGCTGATGCTATCAACCAGAATGCTAAGGAGTTCATCAACACTATCATCAAGTTGAAGCCTGCTACTGCTAAGGGTACTTATATCAAGAGTATTTTCCTTTCAAGCACAATGAGCGCCGGCATCAAGATTGACACCAAGTCTATCGACGCATAAATAACAGACGATTATGAAGAAAGAAGATAAAGTCCTTAATATCGAGAAGCTCGAGGGTCTCCTTAATGAGTACGCTCACTTCTATGTTACTGACATCGCTGGCTTGAATGCTGAAGCTACTAGCAACTTGCGTCGCAAGAGCTTTGGTGCTGAGGTTAAGCTTGTCATGGTTAAGAACAAGCTGTTCTGCAAGGCTCTTGAGAAGAAGGGTATTGACTACAGCCAGATCGCAGGTGCTTTCAAGGGTACTACTGCTATCATGTTCTCAAACACTGGCAACTGTCCAGCTAAGTTGATCAAGGAAGTTAACGGTCCTAAGGATGAGATCATCAAGTTGAAGGGTGCTTATGTAGAAGAGTGCTTCTACGGCGCTAACTCACTCGATACCCTCGTTGCTATCAAGAGCAAGAACGAGCTCATCGCAGACGTTATCGCTCTCCTCCAGTCTCCTGCAAAGAATGTTATTTCTGCTTTGCAGAGTGGTCAGAATACCATCCACGGTGTGCTTAAGACCTTGGGTGAGCGTGCTGAGTAATCAGTCGCAAATTGCAATGAGTTCGCACCCCGTATATAATCAATTGATGGTGTCTGGGCTTGTTGCCTAATTAACAACAAAAATAAAAAATCAAAAAATATTTAATTTTAAAATTTTACTATTATGGCAGATTTGAAAGTTCTCGCAGAAGAGTTGGTAAACCTTACTGTTAAGGAAGTTAATGAACTCGCAACTATCCTCAAGGAGGAGTATGGCATTGAGCCAGCTGCAGCCGCTGTTGCAGTTGCAGGTCCTGCTGCTGCTGGTGCTGCTCCAGCTGCAGAGGAGAAGACTAGCTTCGATGTAGTTTTGGCTGACGCTGGTGCTGCTAAGCTCGGTGTAGTTAAGGCTGTTAAGGAGGCTTGTGGTCTCGGTTTGAAGGAGGCTAAGGATCTCGTTGACGCTGCTCCTAGCACCGTTAAGGAGGGTCTTCCTAAGGCTGAGGCTGAGGCTCTCAAGAAGGCTCTTGAGGAGGCTGGCGCTAAGGTTGAGCTCAAGTAATTACTTCCCAGAACTATTCTGGAAACAAGGTTTAGTACCCTGGCAAATCAGGGTCCTAAACCTTTCTTATCCATCTTTCGCAGGTATCCCTTCATGCGTAGTCGGGGTACCAGCGTAAGATTTTATCAGAAAAGGGCACTTTCCATGTCCTTTTTCGTCGTGTCTGGAGGTTATCTTTTTGTGAATTTTTATTCATTATTTGTAACCTTGACATCACAATCATAACGGAAATTTAATAACATTAAATAAGATTCTGGAAAATATGAAGCCAAGAGTTAGCTTTGCTTCGACTAAGAGCCCACTGCAGTATCCTGACTTTCTGGATATTCAGTTGAAGTCGTTCCATGACTTCTTGCAGTTGGATACTCCACCGGAGGAGCGTAAGAAGGAGGGTCTCTTCAAGGTTTTTGCTGAGAACTTCCCAATTGCTGATACCCGCAACAACTATGTGCTCGAGTTCCTCGACTATTTCGTTGATCCTCCGCGTTATTCGATCGAAGAGTGTCTGCTCCGTGGTCTGACGTACAATGTACCGTTGAAGGCCAAGTTGAAACTTTACTGTACTGATCCTGACCATGAGGATTTCACCACTAAGGTAACTGATGTTTATCTTGGCCAGATTCCTTATATGACACCACAGGGCACCTTCATCATCAATGGTGCTGAGCGTGTTGTCGTTTCTCAGTTGCATCGCTCTCCTGGTGTATTCTTTGGTCAGAGCTTGCACACTAATGGTACTAAGCTTTATTCAGCTCGTATCATCCCATTCAAGGGTAGCTGGATCGAGTTCGCTACTGACATCAGCAATGTCATGTATGCTTACATCGACCGCAAGAAGAAATTGCCTGTAACCACTCTTCTCCGTGCCATCGGTTTCGAGAGTGACAAGGATATTTTGGAGATCTTTAAGTTGGCTGAGACTGTCGAGGTCAAGCCTGAGACCATCCATCAGTACGAGGGTCGTAAGTTGGCCGCTCGTGTCTTGAAGTCTTGGACTGAGGATTTCGTTGATGAAGATACTGGTGAAGTTGTTTCTATCGAGCGTAATCAGGTATTGATTGACCGCGAGAAGGAGTTGACCGCCGAGAACATCGAGTTGATTCTCAATTCAAGCACCGATAGCATCTTGTTGCAGCGTGAGGATGCTCACCTCGATGATTATGCTATCATCTATAATACATTGCAGAAGGACCCAAGCAACTCGGAGAAGGAGGCTGTAATCTATCTCTACCGTCAGTTGCGTAACGCTGAGCCAGCTGATGATGCATCGGCTCGCGAAGTTGTCCAGAACCTCTTCTTCTCTGAAAAGCGTTATGACCTCGGTGATGTAGGTCGTTATCGTATCAATAAGAAGTTCGATCTGAACATCAATCCTGATTGTCGTGTTTTGACTAAGGAGGATATCATTGCTATTATCCGTTACCTTATCCAGTTGATCAACAGCCGTGCTGACGTCGATGATATCGACCACCTTTCGAACCGTCGTGTCCGTACCGTAGGCGAGCAGTTGGCTAATCAGTTCAGCATCGGTTTGGCTCGTATGAGCCGTACTATCCGTGAGCGTATGAACGTTCGCGATAATGAGGATTTCACACCAACCGATTTGATCAATGCCAAGACTATTTCGAGCGTAATCAATTCGTTCTTTGGTACCAACGCATTGAGCCAGTTCATGGATCAGACCAACCCATTGGCCGAGATTACCCACAAGCGCCGTATGTCGGCTCTTGGTCCTGGTGGTATCAGCCGTGACCGTGCAGGCTTCGAGGTTCGAGATGTACACTATACCCACTATGGCCGTTTGTGTCCAATCGAGTCTCCTGAAGGTCCAAACATCGGTTTGATTTCTTCAATGTGTGTCTTTGCCAAGATCAATGAGCTTGGCTTCATCGAAACTCCATACCGTACGGTTGCTAATGGTCAGGTTGATTTGACCGATAAGGGTGTTGTATGGATGAGCGCCGAAGGTGAGGAGGGCAAGAAGATTGCTCAGAGCACCGCTCCAATGGATGACAATGGTAACTTCACAGAGAATCATATTATTGTACGCGAGGGCGCTGACTTCCCTGTTGTTTCACCTTCACAGGTTGACTTGATAGATGTCGCTCCTTACCAGATTGCTTCAATCGCTGCTGCTTTGATTCCATTCTTGGAGAACGACGATGCTCACCGTGCATTGATGGGATCCAACATGATGCGTCAGGCAGTACCTTTGATGACTTGCGAGGCTCCTATTGTCGGTACCGGTATCGAAGAGCAGCTGATCCGCAACTCGCGCACACAGATTATTGCCGAAGGCGATGGTGTGGTTGAGTTTGTTGATGCTACCGTTATTCGTGTACGTTACGATCGTACTGAGGACGAAGAGTTCTGTGCGTTCGAAGACAGCGTAAAGGAGTATTACTTGCCAAAGTGGCGCCGTACCAACCAGTCAACTACCTATGATCTTCAGCCTGCATGCGTGAAAGGCCAGAAGGTTAAGGCTGGTGAGATCCTGACCAAGGGCTACTCAACTGAGCAGGGCGAGTTGGCTATTGGTAAGAACCTTAAGGTTGCCTATATGCCTTGGAAGGGTTATAACTACGAGGATGCTATCGTATTGAGCGAGCGCATTGTACGTGAGGATATCCTTACTTCTGTGCACGTTGACGAATACACTCTTGAGGTTCGTGAAACCAAGCGTGGTATGGAGGAGTTGACCGCCGACATTCCAAACGTCAGCGAAGATGCTACCAAGGATCTCGACGAGCGTGGTATCGTCCGTGTTGGTGCTCTCATCGAGCCAGGCGACATCATGATCGGTAAGATTACTCCTAAGGGTGAGTCTGATCCTACTCCAGAAGAGAAGTTGCTCCGTGCCATCTTTGGTGACAAGGCAGGCGATGTGAAGGATGCTTCATTGAAGGCTAACCCATCACTCCATGGCGTTGTTATCGATACTGCTCTCTATAGCCGTTCGGTTAAGGATCGTAAGGCTCGTATGGCAGAGCGTGCTCAGATGCCATTGCTCGAGCAGGATTATCAGGATCGCCAGGATGCTCTCTTGAAGAAGTTGGTCGAGAAGCTCTCTATCTTGCTCGAAGGCAAGAACTCAGCTGGTGTCAAGGACTTCATGGGTATCGATGTTGTCAGCAAGGGCCAGCCATTTACCAACGAGACACTTGGCGCTATCGACTACCGTGGTGTCATGGTCAGCAAGTGGACCAACGATGATCACACCAACCAGATGGTGAAGGCTACCATCATGAACTACCTGCACCTCTCGAAGGAGATTTCTTCAGAGCTCAGCCGTAAGAAGTTCGACCTCTCTATCGGTGATGATCTGCCATCGGGCATCATCAAGTTGGCTAAGGTCTATATTGCCAAGAAGCGTAAGATCGGTGTCGGTGATAAGATGGCCGGTCGTCACGGTAACAAGGGTATCGTATCGAAGGTCGTTCGCGACGAGGATATGCCTTTCACAGCCGATGGTCGTCCTGTTGATATCGTATTGAACCCTCTGGGTGTGCCTTCACGAATGAACCTCGGTCAGATCTTTGAGGCCGTTTTGGGTTGGGCAGGTCGTGAGTTGGGCGAGAAGTTCGCTACTCCAATCTTCGACGGTGCAACTATCGATGACCTCAACGAGTGGACTGATAAGGCTGGTCTCCCACGTTATGGCAAGACTCAGTTGTATGATGGTGGTACTGGTGAACCATTCGACCAGATGACTACTGTTGGTGTGACTTACATGCTTAAGCCCGGTCACATGGTTGAGGACAAGATGCATGCTCGTTCAATCGGTCCATACTCTCTCATCACACAGCAGCCTCTGGGCGGTAAGGCTCAGTTCGGTGGTCAGCGTTTCGGTGAGATGGAAGTTTGGGCGCTCGAAGCATTCGGCGCCGCACACATTCTCCAGGAGGTATTGACTGTCAAGTCTGATGATGTTGTAGGTCGTGCCAAGACTTACGAGGCAATCGTCAAGGGTGATAACATGCCTACTCCAGGCCTTCCAGAGTCTCTCAATGTGCTTCTGCACGAGCTCCGTGGTCTGGGTCTCAGCATCAAGTTTGAGTAAGTTAATGGTTAAATAAACTTTTAACTTTTAACTATTAACTTTTAATTTCGAAAAAGACTATGGCTTTTAGAAAAGAAAACAACAATAAGAAGTTCAGCTTTACCAAGATCAATATTGGTCTGGCTTCACCTGAGGAAATCAAAGAGAACTCTCACGGTGAGGTGCTGAAGCCTGAGACCATCAACTACCGTACATACAAGCCAGAGCGCGACGGTCTCTTCTGCGAGCGTATCTTTGGTCCTGTAAAGGATTATGAGTGCCATTGCGGTAAGTACAAGCGTATCCGTTACAAAGGTATCGTCTGCGATCGATGCGGTGTTGAGGTTACTGAGAAGAAAGTACGTCGTGAGCGTTGCGGTCACATTGAGTTGATTGTTCCAGTTGCTCACATCTGGTATTTCCGTTCGCTTCCTAACAAGATTGGCAACCTCCTTGGCTTGCCAACCAAGAAGCTTGATTCTGTTATCTACTACGAGCGCTATGTCGTTCTTCAGCCAGGTTGCTTGGAGAAGATTGCCGGCGTCCAGAAACTCGACACCCTTTCGGAGGACGAGTACATGGAGATGTGCGAGCAGATTCCAGAGAAGTATCGTAACCTTCCGGACGATGATCCAAACAAGTTCGTCGCCATGATGGGTGCTGAGGCTATCCTCAAGCTCCTTCAGGAGGTTGATCTCGATAGTTTGGCATGTGAACTTCGTGCTCGTGCCAATGAAGATGGTTCTGTACAGCGTAAGCAGGAGGCTCTCAAGCGTCTGCAGGTTGTCGAGGCTTTCCGTGCCTCAACTGAACGCAACAAGCCAGAGTGGATGATCATCAAGATTCTTCCAGTCATCCCACCAGAGATTCGTCCTTTGGTACCACTCGACGGTGGTCGTTTTGCTACCAGCGATGTCAATGACCTCTATCGTCGTGTCATCATCCGTAACAACCGTCTCAAGCGTCTCATCGAAATCAAGGCTCCTGAGGTTATTCTCCGCAATGAGAAACGTATGCTCCAGGAGGCAGTTGACTCACTCTTCGATAACTCACGCAAGTCAAGCGCAGTCAAGAGCGAAGCCAATCGTCCTTTGAAGTCTCTCTCTGACTCGCTCAAGGGTAAGCAAGGTCGTTTCCGTCAGAACCTGCTCGGTAAGCGTGTTGACTATTCTGCACCTTCCGTAATTGTCGTAGGTCCTGAGTTGAAGATGAATGAGTGTGGTTTGCCTAAGTTGATGGCTGCCGAATTGTACAAGCCATTCATCATCCGCAAGCTCATCGAGCGTGGTATCGTCAAGACCGTTAAGTCGGCCAAGAAGATCGTCGATAAGCGCGAGCCAGTTGTTTACGACATCCTCGAGCTCGTCATGAAGGGTCATCCAGTGCTGCTGAACCGTGCTCCTACACTTCACCGTCTGGGTATTCAGGCTTTCCAGCCTCGCATGATCGAGGGTAAGGCTATCCAGTTGCACCCATTGGCATGTACTGCGTTCAACGCCGACTTCGATGGTGACCAGATGGCTGTTCACCTGCCATTGGGCAATGCCGCTATCCTCGAAGCTCAGATTCTGATGCTCGGCTCACACAATATCTTGAACCCAGCCAACGGCGCACCTATCACCGTCCCTTCGCAGGATATGGTACTTGGTCTGTACTACATCACCAAGCTCCGTGACCACGACAAGGGTGAAGGTTTGACCTTCTACGGTCCAGAAGAGGCAATGATTGCCTACAACGAAGGTCGTTGTTCGCTTCAGGCTAAGATCAAGTGTGTTGTCAACGATGTTGATACCGAGAATGGTCGCAATCCAATCAAGCGTTTGGTTGAGACTTCAGTAGGTCGTCTGATCTTCAACGAGAAGGTTCCACAGAAGGTTGGTTTCGTCAACGACGTTATTACCAAGAAGTCACTCCGTACCGTCATTACCGACGTTATCAAGTGGTGTGGTATTCCACGTACTGCAGACTTCCTCGACGATGTTAAGAACCTCGGTTACTATGAGGCTTTCCGTGCCGGTCTTTCGTTCAACTTGGGCGATGTGCTTGTACCAGCCGAGAAGCCAGCCATCATCAAGAAGGGTGATGACGAGGTTGATTCGATCATGGAGGAGTACGGCATGGGTTGGATTACCGACAAGGAGCGATACAACAAGGTAGTCGACGTTTGGCGTAGTGTCAACAACCAGTTGACCAATGCCGTAATGAAGCAGTTTACCGAGGCAGAGCAGGGCTTCAACGCCATCTATATGATGATGGACTCTGGCGCCCGTGGTTCGAAGGAACAGATTGCACAGTTGTCCGGTATGCGTGGTTTGATGGCCAAGCCTCAGAAGGCAAGTGCCGAGGGTGCCGACACCATCGAGAACCCAATTAAGGCAAACTTCAAGGAAGGTATGACCGCTCTTGAGTACTTTATCTCTACTCACGGTGCCCGTAAGGGTCTTGCCGATACCGCGTTGAAGACCGCCGATGCAGGTTACCTTACCCGTCGTCTTGTTGACGTTGCTCACGATGTTATCATCCGCGAGGAGGATTGTGGCACATTGCGTGGTTTGGTTTGCACCGAGCTCAAGAACAACGATGAGGTAGTAGCTTCGCTGAAGGAGCGTATCCTGGGCCGTGTTACTGTCCATGATATAATCCACCCACTCACAGGCGAGTTGATCATTGCTGCTGGCGAAGAGATCACAGAGCGCATTGCCGATGCCATTGCCGATTCTCCAATCGAGCAGGTTGAGATCCGTTCAGTGCTCACTTGCGAGTCTAAGCATGGTGTTTGTGCCAAGTGCTATGGCCGTAACCTCTCTACCAACCGTATGGTTCAGAAGGGCGAGGCTGTCGGCGTTATCGCAGCACAGTCAATCGGTGAGCCTGGTACCCAGCTTACACTTCGTACCTTCCACGCTGGTGGTATTGCATCAAGCGCCGTTGCGGTCAACAACTTGAAGGCTGGTTATGATGGTACTCTTATCATCGATGAGCTCCGTACGATCGATGCACCACAGGAGGATGGCACAATCAACAAGGTTGTCGTCAGCCGTATGACCGAAATGCGTATCGAGGATGCCAATACCGGTATGATTCTCCAGCAGGCCAACATCGGTTATGGTTCTACTCTCTTCCTCGAGAGTGGTATCCAGATCAAGAAGGGCGATGTGATTGCAGAATGGGACCCATTCAACGCTGTCATCGTAGCCGAGCATGCTGGTCGCGTTCAGTACGAGAATGTAATCGAAGGTGAAACCGTCAAGACTGTTGCCGACGATACAACCAACATCGAGGATAAGATCGTCATCGAATCGAAGGACCGTACCAAGGCTCCAATGGTTCATGTGGTCAACGCCGAGGGCGATACACTTGCTACCTACACCTTGCCTATTGGCGCTTACGTCATGGTCGAGGATCAAGAGGACATCAAGCCAGGTGCTATCATCGTTAAGATCAACCGTTCTGTCAGCAAGGATGCCGATATTACCGGTGGTCTGCCACGTGTTCAGGAGTTGTTCGAGGCACGTAACCCATCTAACCCAGCTGTTGTGGCTGAGATCGATGGCGAGGTTACCTATGGCAAGATCAAACGTGGTAACCGAGAGGTTATCATCACCGGCAAGTATGGCGACAGCCGTGCATACCTCATCCCATTGAACCGCCAGATGCTCGTTCAGGAGCATGACTACGTTCGCGCTGGTATGCCATTGTCTGATGGTGCTGTTACACCAGGCGATATTCTTCGCATCCTTGGTCCTACAGCCGTCCAGGAGTACATCGTCAATAAGGTACAGGACGTTTACCGTCTGCAGGGTGTAAAGATCAACGACAAGCACTTCGAGGTTATCGTTCGTCAGATGATGCGCAAGGTTACCGTTCTCAATCCGGGCGATACCCGCTTCCTCGAGTCTCAGCAGGTCGAGAAGCTCGACTTCTTGGCCGAGAACGATCGCATCTGGGGTATGAAGTATATCATCAAGCCAGGTGACAGCACCGAGTTGAAGGCTGGCATGTTGGTTACTGCTCGTCGTCTGCGTGACGAGAACTCAATGCTCCGTCGCAAGGACAAGAAGTTGGTTGATGCACGCGATGCTGAACCAGCAACCTGTGAGCAGATGTTGCAGGGTATTACCCGTGCAGCATTGGGCACCTCAAGCTTCATGTCGGCAGCTTCCTTCCAGGAGACTACCCGTGTGCTCAACGAGGCAGCCATTCTCGGCAAGACCGATTATCTGGAGGGCATGAAGG
This sequence comes from Bacteroidales bacterium, assembly GCA_045600485.1. Taxonomy (GTDB): domain Bacteria; phylum Bacteroidota; class Bacteroidia; order Bacteroidales; family UBA3663; genus Liminaster. The sequence continues at coordinate 53,279 of JAZRXX010000039.1, read as the reverse complement.
AGAACGTTATCTGCGGTCACCTCATTCCTGCTGGTACCGGTCAGCGCGACTTCGAGAATCTCGTTGTTGGCAGCCGCGATGACTTCAATCGTGTATTCTCAGCTCCACGTAAGGCTCTCGACTTTGATTAATTTCAGGTCGTAATTATACAAGAAAGATGGTCAGCGGCTCCAACGACGGAGTTCGCTGGCCATTATTTTTAATTTTTTTATATTTAATGTTAAGTTCAAAAAACAGTTCAGCCAAGTGGAAGCGCTTTAGTGGTGCTTCTTACGCCAGTTTTCAGAGTCTGCATCGTGAGGTTCGCATCGGCGTCTTGAGTGTGGCCATGCTTGCTTCGGTAGGTCTCAAGGCCAATGCCGCTCATCCTGCCAGCCTCAATGCCGCCAGTCAGCCTATGCAGCGAGATCTGGCCGACTCCGATAGTCTGGTCGTTGGCTTGGAGGATGTTGAAATCCTCGCTTCACGAGTGCCGCTCACCCAGATGCAGGCACCTCGTCTTGTAACTGTACTATCCGCTGTGGATATTGCCGCAGCGGCAGTACACAGTGTTAACGATCTGCTGGAATACGCCGTGGGCGTCGATGTTCGTCAGCGTGGCGAATTTGGTGTCCAGACCGATATCTCGGTACGAGGCGGAAACTTCGACCAGATCACCATCCTCCTGAATGGTATCAACATCTCGTCACCTCACACCGGTCACCTTTCTGCCGATTTCCCGGTTTCGATGCAGGACATCGAACGTATTGAGGTACTAGAAGGCCCTGCTGCCCGTGTGTTTGGAACCAGTGCCTTTACGGGAGTGATTAATGTGGTGACAAAGAGCCTCCCCCAGCCCTCCCAAGGGAAGGAGCATAATGCTCTGTCGGGACAGGGTTCATTGTATGGAGGTAGCTATGGATATGCTGGGGCAGACCTCTCGTTGGGTCACAGCAAGGGTGCCTTCACCAATCGTTTGAGTGGAGGTTATAGCCGTTCGGATGGTGCTACGATTAATTCTGCCTACGAATCGACACGCGCCTTCTATCAGGGCCATTACGAGGGCGACAAGGTTCGTCTTGATGCACAGGCAGGCTACAGCTACAAGCCCTACGAAGCCAATACCTTCTATGGCGCCAAAAATAATCAGCAGTGGGAGAGTAACGAACGCTATATGTCGGCCTTGCGTGCCGAAAGCCAGTTGGGTGCTGTTCACCTCAATGGTTCGCTCTATTGGAACCGATGGTTCGATCATTATCAGTGGTTGAGGAACAACCCAGCAGGCGAGAATTTTCACAAGGTCGATACTTGGGGCGGTAACGCCAATGCTTGGTTTGAGAGCCGTTTGGGCAAGACCAGTGTTGGCATCGAGGCTCGTCACGAGGGAATCTTTTCGACCAAATTAGGAGAGCCTCTTGATCGTGCTGACTTTGTCAAGCTCCAAGGTCATGATGCCGTCGATTCCCTCAGTTATACCAAACATGATTGCCGAACCAACGTATCAGCTTTCATCGAGCATGATATCTTGTTGGACCAATGGACCTTCTCTTTTGGCTTGTTGGGCAATATGAATACCGGTATGGATACCCGTTGGCGTTTCTATCCGGGTGTTGATATCAGTTATCGTCCATCCAACAGCTGGAAACTCTTTGCATCGTGGAACATGGCTTTGCGCATGCCTACTTACACCGATCTCTACTATAGTGGCAACAACATTGAGGGCAACCGTAATCTCAAGCCAGAGAAGACGAACGATGTCTCGTTAGGCCTACGGTTCCGTCAGACCGGATGGAAGGCCGAAGCCTCGGTTTTCTATAGCCACAAGTCGGACATGATCGATTGGGTGACCTACAACGATGCCGCCCCGACCACCAGTACCGGAATCTATCACAGTGTTAACTTCACTTCCGACAACAAGGGCATTGAACTCAGTGGTAGTTTCCTCCCGCGCGAGATCTGGACCTCTTCTCCATTGCGAAAGATTGGTTTCCAATATGCCTATATCGACGAGACTTCCTCCTACGACTTTGAGGTCATTGACTCCAAGTATGCCATGGATTATCTTCGTCACAAGGTCGTCCTTCAGGCAGATTCCAAGCTTTGGCGCAACCTGAACCTCTCGCTCGCTTGGCGATTCCAGGATCGTGTGGGCATCAGCAATAAGCCTTATGCTCTGTTCGATGGCCGTCTGTCGTGGGATACCGCTTCTTGGTCAGCCTACCTCGACTGCAGCAACCTGTTCGATAAGCAGTACTACGACTATAAAGACATTCCACAGCCAGGCCGATGGGCCAAAGTGGGTGTAAGCTATAAGTTCTAAACCAAGCCACGGAGGGACCTCTTGATCCCTCCGTGGTAACAAAAAATACTCAAATTATGGAGAATAAGCAACCTGCAACCTTTGCAGAGGAGGTGCACACCCTCCCAATTACCATCAGTAGCGAACCTTTTGTCTTCGACTCCGATTTGGAGTGGGAGCGTACGGCCGATCCGGGCGAAGTCAGTCGTAAGGTGATGGCCTACAACGATAATCTCATGGTCGTCAAAGTGCGTTTCAAGGCTGGTTCTTGTGGTAATCTCCATAGCCATCCTCATTGTCAGATCACCTATGTGGAGAGTGGTGTCTTCGAGTTTACCATCGGTAACGAAACACGCATTGTCCGCGCTGGTGATATGTTGATGAAAGTCCCTAATGTTGTGCATGGTTGCAAATGCCTGGAAGACGGCATGTTGATCGATACCTTCACTCCTATGCGAAAGACGTTTATCAAGTAAAAGAAGTAAAAGTGAAGAGAAAAGAAGTTAAAGGGACGAATGAAAAGACGTTGCAATAACTAACTTTCTCCCTCACCCCACATCCCTAACCCCTAACCGAAATATTGCTATGAATCAGCGCAATCTCATTTCTGGAAGTGAAGCCACTGGCGAACAGCGTATGTTCGATACCCAGTTGCTCTACTTTACTTGTTCATCGCTTTCGGCCGACGATCGTTATCTCTATGTCATGTCTGACCGAGATTTCGCATCGCCCAACGTCTTTGTTCGGGATCTCCAGACAGGCGAAGAACGACGTATCACCGACAACCGTGAGGGAACCTTGAAGAGCTACGTCTATTTCGACCAAACCCCACACCAGGGACTCGGTAAGGCCTCAGTATGCCTCGATCCCGTACGAAACCGTATCTTCTACGTTCAAGGTGACGGAATCATGACAGCGGGCCTCAACGAAGCCCCACGCCGACTGAACAATGTGCCTGCAGGTCGTATGACCGCCTTTACCCACGTCTCTGCTTGTGGACGCTATCTCTGCGTGCCAATGACCGATGACCGCATCCTGGATTATGATCCCGCCACTGAAGGCGCAGGCCTCGACCGCCGTCCCATCTACAACATCGATGGTCGTGTGCAGCGCGAACACCTCAACAGTTATTTGTCGGTCTATGATACCCAGAACGGCATACTTCTCTACGAAAAGGTTGTGCCTAACTGTTGGATTACCCATGTGCAATTTAATCCTCAGAACCCCGACCTGATTATGTATAACAACGAGTGGCCCGAAACCAATTGTGGCATTCGTCGCATCTGGTTGTATGATCATGCGACCGATAGTTATGCACAGATTCGCACTATGGGCGACGGTACTCTGGGCAACACGGCAGGCTATCCACGTCGTGCTGAGGATTGGGTTTGCCATGAGATGTGGAGCGACGATGGAGATTACATCATCTATCATGGTGGTTATGCAGATGGTCCTGCCATGGTAGGTCGCTACTGTTTGTCAACCCGACAGTATTGGGAGATTGCTTTGCCGTCAGACTTCAACGCCTATGGTCACTTCACTATGGATCATCAGCAGGTGCTTTGTTGCGACGGCTACTTCAAGTTCCCCGACGAGGTCAAACCTATCTTCGACAATTCGACCGACAATGGTCCTGACCCTCACAAGAAGGATGGCGAGTACATCAGCCGAGTTGTGCCAGATTGGAATCATGGTACCTTGCAGTGGATTCCTCTTTGCAAGCACCAGAGCGATTGGCTTGGTCAGGATGCACATCCACATCCCATCTATAGTCACCGTGGCGACTGCATTTACTTCAATGCCCGCAATGCCCGTGACGTCAAGGTCTATTGCGTTTCTATTGCTTCTGGAACGAGTCTTTAGTTTTCTGGATATTATTCAGCAAATGGATACTTTTTTGTTGTGCCCTTTTGTAAGGTAAATGTTTCATAAATAATCAAAAAGTACGGAATAACGGATAAAAACGTTAATCCGTACTTTTTTTTTGCAAATATATGGCATCTTTCTAAAAGAAAACTTAACTTTGCATCGACCTAACATAAAGGAGATTTTGGGCTTATTCCCCTTTACGACCAAGTCACTAAGTGTTTTCATTTACTCTTACTTTCATTTATTAAACAATTTGGTTTATCTATGAAGAAACTTTTACTTCCTCTCATCTCCCTGTTCACAGCAGGAAGTATGATGGGTGCAGATTACGTCAAGGTAACCACTGCACCAATCGATTGGACCGGTGAGTATGTACTCGTTGGCCAAGATAAAGAAGGCAAAAATTATGCCTTCAGTGGTGAAGATATAGCGTTGGGAAGCACCGCAGTAACCCTAAAAGGTGATACGATTATCAATTATGATGGTGCAAAAATCAACGTTATTTCAGTTGAATCAGCTTATGCCCTTAAGGTAATTGGTGGTGTGAACAACGGTAAGTTCATGTCATCGGGCACTTCTGCTCCTACTTACGCTAATGCACTTAAGTTTGCTGAAGATTCTACCAAGCATCAGGTTAAAATTGAATTGGATGGCGATCTCAATGTTAACCTAATCCAAACAACTTCTAGTGGTGATGTTTCTATTCGTTTTAACTATGCTTCCGATCAGATGCGTTTCCGCTTCTACAAGTCAGGACAGCAACCTGTGCAGCTCTACAAGAAGCTTGATACTGTCAGCGACACTACAACGACAGTACTTCCAGACACATCAACTATAGCTACTACCTACACCGTCAATCTTACTGTCAATGGTATGACGGAGGTCGATAATTTGGTAGCAGGTGCCGACAAAAACACAGAGACTTACGCGCCGGCTATTGTACTTAAGAAGGGTGCCAACAGCATCGAGGCAGGCAACTACATCTTCGTTACTGCATGGTCAGATGCTACAAATCGTGAGGTCGCTGTTACCATCGATGGCGAGGCTATTGAACTCGGTGCATGGGGTGACTGGGTGAGCCCATCGCCTTTGGCTGCCAACATGGACATAGTGGTCAACTTCAGCGAGTCTGCTCCTGAAATCGAAGGTGATGACTACGATATGCAGGAAGATGTTGAGTATGCATACACCACCAACGAACTTGAAAAGAATAAGATTAGCCAATTGAGCACAGGTGTCAAATACGCCTATATCGAAATGACAGACACAAAGACTGCTTTCTCTACCTACCTCTTCTTCGATAGTACAGCAGAGTCTCTTCCTGCTGGAACCTATACCGTACAGGATGGCTACGAAGCAGGCAATGCCATGCCATGTGTAGTCGACGAGGATGGTGTGCTGGGCACTTTCTTTGCCAATTTGACTGCTACTGGCAATCTGGGTCTTCCTTTCTATATGGCCTACAGCGGCACCGTTACGGTCAGCTACGATGCTGTTGGTAACCTCAACCTCGAGGCTAACCTCGTTAACACTTGGGGCAAGGCTGGTCATTTTACCATGACTACAGCAACCACACCAATCGTGGTCGATACAGTTGAAGTTGTATGTAATGATTTCTATGGTGAAGAATATGATGGTGTTGAATACTATCTTGAGTTGGCTGAGGCCGGTAGCAATATCTCTTACTGCTTCGACATCCTCTATCCAGAGGGTAAGACCGCTCTTGAGCCTGGTGTTACCTACACCCTTGCTGATATGGATCCAGATTACACCAATGTCTATGACTACGAGACCGAGGAGACAATCGAGGATGCCATTTCTGCAACCTACTGCTATACTCTCGATGAAAAAGGTCTGATGCATATCGAGGCTACTATGGGCACCAAGCGTCACTTCTATAAACTCAGTTATGTTCAGAAGCCTTTGCCTACCTTCGCTGATACTGTACGCATCAATATAGCAGAGCCTCATTGGGTTAATGCTGCTGCAGATATGGGCTTCTGGTATATTACTGGCTATTCTGCTGATTCCACCTTCTATGTATCGTTCTCTAATGGTGAGGATGTAGAACAGGTGGCTGGTAACTATTCACTCGCAGATATGGATCCTGATTATACGGCGATTTACTATTTCTATGAGGATGGTTCGAGAGTAGCGTTGGATTTGGCTACTGCCAGCATCAAGGCTGAGATTGTAGATACTACCTATGTATTCTCTGTCAATGCTACCGACGTTGAAGGCAATAATTTCGTCATCAACTTCGCTCCTGTGCCTGATCCTGAGCTTATCAAGGCCGATCCTAACAAGATCTACACTATTGCCGAGGCTAAGGCTGCTCAGTCTGCAGGCGTTATCAAGGACAATGACACAATCATGGTTCAGGGTTATATTTCCAATATGTTCCTTAAGCCAACCAACTTCGCAAAGTATGGCTCAGTCAACATCTGGTTAACCGACACCAAGAATGGCGCTGAGAAGGAGTTCGAACTCTTCAACTGCTATGGTTTGATGGGTGATACTTTGGCCACTTGGGGTCCAAACTTCGTTGAGAGCGGTTCATCGAACTTAGATGTTGAGTACGTTATTGGTCGCGATAACATGAAGTTCTCTGTAGGTGACCTGATTGTAGCCAAGGGCGCATTCAAGCTCTATAACACCACCTACGAGCTCAATACCGGTTGCTATATCGTTGAGGGTGGCGAAGAGGTTACTGGCATTGCTTCTTTGGCCGACGAGAAGGCTCAGAAGAATGGCAAGTTCCTCAAGAGCAACGTTGTTACCGTTGTTCGCAATGGCAAGCACTTCAATCTGATGGGTACTCAGGTTCAGCAGTAATCTGACTTCTTAGACAAAAAACAAGGACATACCTCATTGCTGGGTATGTCCTTATTTTTTTGAACATGAGTGATTGGATTTCAACTCAAAAGGATTTTGATTCAATTTTACTTGGTAGGCTCAACCGGAAGAATCTTGCCATCTTTCGAGAAATACATCGGGTCGATACAAACCTGGCGATGAGTGCCTGGTGAGAGGCGTCGGCTACCACGGAAGTTAGGATTGATACGATGGTAAACAATGTACCAGAGGTCCTTCTTTGGATCCTTCAGAATCGAATTGTGTGCTGTGCCATAGATGCCCTTGTCTGGGCGCTGCTGCAAGATAACAGGCTCGCTGGCAACCTCGATTGGACCTAAAGGAGACTTGCTGGTGCCATAGGCAACATGATAGTTGTCGGCGCCGGTGTCATCGACCGACCAGAGGAAGTAATAGATGCCTTTGCGATAGAAGACATAAGTGCCCTCACGATAGGCATAATCACGGAGAGATCCCCCCTTGGGAGTGAGGTTGACTTTGGTCTCAGACTTGATGCTGATCATATCGTCGTTCAGTTCGGCACCAGCAGCAAAGCCATTGCCCCAATAGAGATAGAACTTGCCAGACTTCGGATCCTGGAACACGTCAACATCGATGGCTTGTCCACCCTTGACGTCGGCCGGACGGTCGGCATCGGTGATGATTGGATGTCCACAGTCCACGAATGGACCTGTAGGCGAGTCACTCACAGCACAGCCAATCTCCTTGCGCTTTGATTCTGGGTTATGGGCCGAGAAGTAGAAGTAATACTTATACTGGTTCTTGCCCACCTTACGTTCGATGATACATGGAGCCCAAGCATTGCCCACAGCCCACTTGACCTGATCGCCCTTCACATCGAGCATCTTGCCTTCGTCTTTCCAGGTCTTAAGATCGTCGGACGAGAAGACCGAGAAGTCATGTCCACCCCAACCAGGAGTGCCATCGGTGGTCGAGTAGATATAATACTTGTTGGTCAAGTTACTGTAAAGTACCTCTGGATCTGCATGGAACCCCGGAAGGATAGGATTCTGGGTATCGCCCCATTGGGCAAGCAGACGGTCTTTCTCCTCTTGTGTGATAGGCATAATAGTGCCGTGACGTGGGGTAAATGCTCCCGAAGTATGTGTGTCGGCTACCCACTCGAAGGTCTTCAGGTCGGCCGACTTGCAGAACTGGTAGTGATGTGAACCATAGCAATCATACATAACAACCCAAGACTTGCCATCGAGGCTCTTGCAGACGCCAACGCCCTCAACTGCCTTCTTGCAAACCTCAACATGACCATCGATCTTGGTCCACTGGCTGCCTAAGGGCTGACCGGGTTCGGCTGTGAGTTGCTTGGCTGTAGCCTGCAGAATGCCACCATGAGCCTCGCTCTTGTAGAAGAGATGGTAGAGCTGATCGGCATCGTTATAGACAATATCGCCGTCGATGGTAGCTGATCCGTTGTCGAACAAATAGACAGGTTCGCTTTCCAGATCGGTGAAGTCGGCATTGGCGTAGGCATAGAAGATTTTATCGAACTTGCAACGGCCGTCGTCGGTGAGCATTGAGAAGAAGACCATGTATTTGCCAGCCTTGTGGTCATAGATGGTCTCTGGTGCCCAAACGCGGGTTACGTTCATCCATTTGTCTGGAAAACGGGTAGGAATGTTGACTACTGAATGTGTCCAATGAATGAGGTCGGTACTTTTCATGAGTACGATGCCACGGTTCGATGCCCAGCCGAGAGAACTCTTCATGTCGGTAGCAACCATGTAGAAGGTTTTGCCATCTTCGCCACGCAGGATGTGTGGATCGCGAACGCACTGGGTGAAGGCGATACTGTCGCTCTTGATTACCGGGAGGCCCTGATTCAGGAGTGTGTACTTGTAGCCATCGTCAGAGAGGGCATAGCAGATTTGTTCCTGATCGGGGTTATTGCCCGTGAAGTAAGTGAACAGAAATGCAACAAATTCGCTTGCTAGAAATAAAGATTTTAACATGTTTGATAAGGTTTATTTTACAAAAATAACTTTGCCTTGTCGGATTACCAGACCTTGAGCCTCCGTCATCTGTTGACCAGAGAGATTGAAGAGGCATCCCTCCTCAACGTCTTGCTCAGATCCAATGTTGTGCAGTGAGGTATATCCCTTCAGTGGCATAATCAGGCCCTCCCAGCTCTGCAGTACAGAGACTCGGCTTGGACGAGAAATATAGGCAGAGAATGGACCCATCTGAATTTTGTCGGAAGTCACCACCTCCCATTCACCGTTCACCAGACGGATGCCACCTTCGGAATAGGTATCCAGCGAGTTCACTTCGAAGTTGCCCTTGTATCCATTGTCGGTTTTGGCACTGACAGCATCAGCTCCAGATTCAAACAGATACAATGAACTGGTGTCAGCGTTGCATACAACGTATGGGTAGCCTGCTTTGGTTGTGGTAACCTCTTCCATACATACACCAGTGCCGTTGGCCAGAATACCTGCTACACGATAGAACTTGACCGATGGTGCTGCACTAACGGCCCTCTTCATACAGATGGTTGTCCAACCCGATTTGTCTGGCATCTCGACAATCGACATCGGTATATAACGCAAATTGAAGTCGGTAGCACACCACCAGCCTTCGCGGTTGTCACCTTCGTTCAATGGTGAGCCGTAGCGTTTCCACTGCTTGTCTTTGACCCCTTGCTTTGACCCGACAAAACCGATCTCAACCTTCCCCTTGTCCCCGACATAGAGATAGGAGGTGGTGAGCTGGTGCCATTTTTCTGCATCCGAGAATATAGGCAGATCCAGATTGCCGTATGGCAGATAGGTTGACTCGACCGTCTCTCCTGTCTCCAGGACCTTCAGGTAGGCATGCTGGTCGTTTTCGCACAAATGTTCTGTGGTGGCCTTGCACTCTAGGGCATACAAACCATGTGACAAATTCGCTATGGTCTGTTTGATGGCCAAAGTCTGGTTCTCATTTCCTGCTGACGAGAGACTCCACCATGCATTCCAGCAGGTCTTGCCTGCCTGGGTAGCCAATCGCTGATCACCCTTGGTATAGGTGCCGCAAGCGGTGGTCCAACCTGAAGCGCTGCTGAAGTTAGGATTGCTGACGTATGAGGTCAATAACTGATAGTGGTTAGCATCTGCCTCAAATGGGATTCTCTTTTCGAAATCTGTTCTGCGGATAGCCTTCTGCAGACTATCGTTCCGATGCTTGATTTGCGCAAGGACCCACTTTACATCCTCCTCAAGAAGGTTTGCATCGTTGCCCTTGGCGACAGAGGCCTGCAGATACTCGTTCAGCTCTGGAAATTGGCTGTTGAAAGCGATGACTGCATCAATTCTCTTTTTCTCATGTATCAAAGCATCCGACATTGCCTCTTCGGGGGTATCGAACAATTGGCAGAACATGAGGTTGTCGAACTGGGCAACACCATCGAGGTTATGCAACTGAATCAAGAACTGGGTTTCGGTATTGACAGCAAAGGCACTGCTGAACTTGGCCCATTCGTTGGTGCCGTCAAACTTGATGAGAACGCGGCTCTCGCGATTTCCATCGGTCGAAAGAGCAAAGTGCTGTGATCCGGAATTGTTGTGGCTACCGGAACCGGCAGAGAAATAGCATGCGCCTGGTTCTACGTCAATCACTCGGCGGATGGATTGTGCCCCAGTGGTCGAACTCTCTCCACCGTAGCATTGCAGGTAGGCACTGCCATCAACACCCCCTTCAGGTACGGCCTGAAAGTTAGGGGCAGAGAGCGCATTGCCAGCACCATTGGTCCAATCGTACAGGCCTAATTCGAAGTCGCCGTTGATAAGTTGGTTGCCACCCAGATATTTGGTCATGGCTTCACCTCCCTTCACAACTGTAACGCCATCGCCGTATTGGAGATCAGGATTGATGGCAGTTGCCTCATTGGAGTAGAGGGTAGTTCCATTGACATCGACTACACGAATGCGGAACATGTCACCATCGACCGCATCCACCTCGAACGAATAGTCGGCTTCGGCCTCCTGCAGATCGACGGTCATGAAATTGGTCCAGACATAGGTACCACCTCGTTTGCACTGGATTTTCATCTCCTTGTTGTACTCGCCATTGCGTTCGTTCCACTCTAATAGTACCTTGCGGGTATTCTTGTCGAACGAAGCCGAAAGGTTGCCTGGAGCATAAGAACGAGGATTGTTTGGAATCTTTTCGTATGTACGATCGTAGGCCAATCCCGACTTGACACTGGCATAGTATTCTCCGGAGAGAGTCAACTTTCCATCTTTGTAGATCTTGGAGAAATCCTGCTCATCGTTCCAATAGAAATAACGCTCTACATAAGGAGAGGCATTGAGTACAGGTAGGATATTTTTCAGCTCGGCTACATTGGATTCCTGAGTTCTGTGATTCGATGCAAAGACTCCATTGTTATTCCAAGAGGCACCCCACACCCACTCAGAGATCCAGATAGGACGCTTACCATAGTTATTATAGTAGCTCTGCATGTTGTTGAAGCCACTGGCCCAATAGCAATGCAAATCCAGAATATCACAACGCCAACCACGAGCATCGATGGAGTCGATGAAGGCACGGAGGTGGTTCCAACTGCCATCGTGCGAAGATTCTGAACAGAGACGCATGCCTGTACGCATCAGTTCCTCCCAATTACGTAGTACATCTTCTACACTACATGGATCAGGATCGGCCGAATTGCCAGGTTCGTTGTTGGTCTTCATGTGACAAGAATAGGTACAACTTCCCAATGCGCTTGGTGCTGGCCATCCCTCATGAATGTGATGAGGAATACACTCCTGATCTGGCAAGCGGGTCTCACCGGGGCCGAAACTATAGCAAGAGGTAACCTGCAGTGCTGCATTGGCCTCTGCTGAGGTGTTGTTGGCCAAAGATTTCTTCTCGGCATCATACCATTGGAAAACGCGGTACGAGGAGATAGTGCCGTCGAGCACAGTCGGCAATTCCGATACCTCAAGATCCTCCTTGTCGGCGATGAAGCAACGGCTATAGCCACGACCTCCGGCTCGAGTCGAGAAGGTAACCATGTAGCCACGCTTCAGCTTGAACGAGTGGATACGGTTGTTGAGCTTGGCATCGGTCAAGGTGTTCATGAAACCACCTGTGTTTTCAAGACCGAAACTGTTGACCGATTCACCCTGAAATTTCTTTTCGGAATAGACAGTCAGTGGACGGAAATTCTTGCCATAGGGCATGATGATGGCACCTTGGGCATACATCTTGACCTGACAGTTGCTGTTGTTGACCGCCTTTTCGCCGTTGATCTGAACATATTTGCCCAACCACGAGGCAAGAACTGCGCTTGGTTTGATGTTCTGCAGAATCAAGACTGCATGGTCGGTGTTGGTGATATTGACCATGCCCCCCTCGGCAAAAGGTGTTGTAGAGGAGATGACATAGTCAATATTGTCCATGAGGGTGACTGGTTCACTCACCTGATTGACTGTCGTTACCTTGTTGGCAGCGAAAATCGAGCAGGAGAGTGCAATCAGTCCGAGTATGATTGAGATTCTTCTCATTTGATGATAATCTTTTTACCCTTTGAGATATAGAGGCCACTGCGAGGATTAGCAACAGGCTGGCCTTGGAGGTTATAATATACAGGAGCATCGCTGTTGACGTTGCTAACCTTGTTCAAGCCAACGGTTGCGCTGGTAACAATTACTACACCTTCGTCCAGTTTGCTTGTATCGAAGGTTGCATCCCAACCGGCAATTTCGATAGTAGGTGTACCTGCAAAACTTGTTACATCGCTCCACAGACGAATTTCGTCGCCCTCCTTAGGTTGATAGCTGCCATAGAGGCTGATGACAATCTTGCCATTGACGGTCAGTTTGCCGATATTCTTGATATAGGTACCGCTCATGGTAGTTGCGCTGGTTGAGGCCTGCTTGACGAGGAACTGAAGTTCGCCAGTCTTGCCGACGGTTACCGACTGCTTGTTGAAGGAGAAGAAACCGCTTGGGTTCAAAATACCAGGGTGCAAGATACCATTGATGTTTACCATCGAGTTCTTGAGGTTGCCTGAAGAACTACCGTTCATGATGGCGTCTTGGGCAATGGTAAGTTCGCCAGTACCCAGTACGGCTGAGCCTGATAATTTCAGTGTGCCTTCAGAAACCTTGACCGAACCGGTATTATCCCATGCACCACTGATGGTCATGACGTTGGTACCGATCTTCTCGAAATTGCTCTTGTTGGCACCACCGGCATCCGTAATCTTGCCACTGAAGGTGCAGTCACCGTTCTTCTCCCAGCTGTTGCCTACACGCCAGGTGTTACTGCCACTCACTGCAGTCTGGTTCTGGAAGTTGGCAATTGGGTGGGCCAAATTGCCAGCACCGGCCAGTTTGCCGATGGTGAAGGTCTTGGCTACGTTGGTTACTGTACAGCCAGTTGAGATGTTCAATGTGCCGTTAGGCATACCTGTTGAGGCATCGAGTGGAAGCCAGATATTCGTGTTGGTGTGTTTGATCGTGCCTTCGAACTCGCTCCAATCACCCACAATGCGAACACGCGAAACTGTGTTGCGTGGCACAATGGTCAATGTGCCGGAGCCTGTAATCTTATTGTTGTAGGCAGTATAATAGGTGTATGACAACTGCCATGTGGCCGACTTGCCCGATGGAACAACAATCTCGTGGGTAGTGTTCTGACCATCGTCATACAGGGTACCACCCTGCAATTCGATAACCTTAGGAGAAGCACCTCCAGCCACAGCCAATGCGCCAGCAGTCATGGTAATACGCTTGACGGTGTTGGATGCTAAGAGGAACAAGGTACCAGTGCCCTTCTTGGTCAGGAGTGTTCCAGTGAAGCTCTTGTCCATCTTGAAGTCAGCGGCATTTTCGATCACACCGCCCTCTTCGCCTTCCATGCGCATTGGTGAACCCATTTCGACAGCAGCTGTAGTCTTGAGTACAGCGCCGTTACTCATGGTAAATTGTGAGTCGTTGGAGGTTACAGCACCCAAGTTGCCAGCAGGACTGAGGCTGTTGGACAACAATGAGACGATGGTGGTACCTCCGTTGAGGGCATTGCCACCTGTGTACCTATTCTCGTTGTTGATAGTTACAGAACCAGTACCACTCTTGACAAATTTGGTCTCACCAATCCACGCTCCGTTGCCACTGAAGGTGTAGTTCTTGCTTGAGTTGACGGTTACTGTACCAGCAACCACATCGTCAACAAGAGAGATGTTGCGAATGACAGAGAAATCATTGAATACAACATCATCTTCAGACACGAACTGAGTGGTGTTGCCGTCTAATGAGAAGTTCTGGGTGTTGGCCAAATCCCATACGTTGCTTTCCTCGCCAGTCCAGACAACCGACGATGGGTTGCGAAGACCGAAAATCTCAAGGATCAGTTTACCATCCTCTACATAGAGTGCCTTCTTGTCGGTAGGCAGTCCTTCGATGACAACAGCATCAAGGTTGCCTTCGACTTCGCCCGATACTTCGCCAATCACGTACTTGCCGGCAAGCATCTTGCTATCGGTTTCGTTCAAATGTCCTACCAATTCGATGACAGGAGCCAGATAGGCAGGACCTGCTTTAATCCACTCGCTGCTCTTCTTCTGCTCGATGCTGATGTATTTGCTGATAATCTTGTCGGCAACGATGCCCTCGCTGTAGAGATCGACCAGAATGCGTGAACCGAAGCCAAGCATCAGGGTGTCAATGGTAATTGTGCTACACTCATTCTCGCCACCAGGATTCAGTGTCGAACCATAAGCTGTGCTGATGTATTTGAACTTACCACCTTTCGAGTTCAAGGTGGCAAAGCGATCCAGATACATGTGGGTGTTGTTCATCTGACCGTCGAAGTTGAGTGTGCCTCCCCAGATGTGAGTCTCGCCTGAATGAGTAAATTCGGTAGCAGGCAAGTTCAGTATACCGTCGCCCTGCTTAACCAGACGTCCGTTGCCTGACAAGGAACCGGAAGTGACATCGCAAGTATAATAACTCCTACGGATGATAGGTACTGGAGTGGTACTGTTCGATGCAGCTGCACCCTGTACCCACGATGGTACATTGAAAGTCATGATTGAAGGAGCAGCACCGTCGGCCAAAGAAACCTCAGTGTCGTTGGTCTCACACACAATAGCATGCTTTCCGTTGAGCGAGGCATCGACCTTGCCACCATTGGCAACCTCGATACGGCCATTCATGGTAAGTGGTGGAGGGGCTACGGTCAAGCCTTCCAATTCGCCCAGGAAGTAGGAGAGGTGAGGTGGCTGGTTGTAGCCACACATCTGCCAAACCATAGCATTGCGATACTGATGATCGGACCAGAGGGTAGGAATGCGATGCTTGGTTGCAACAGGGGTTGAATAGATGCGGATGTTCCTGTCTGGAGTACGCATGATAATCTCTTCACGCCAATCGCCAAAGATGTCACCTTGGTAGCAAGGGGTTGCCTTGGTGTAGTTGTTGGTCAATGAACCTTCGCAAGTGTAGATAGGTGTCCAGCTACCATATTTGGCAACAACACCCGGACTGTCGTTGGATTTTTCTCCATTGAAGGTTTCAGACAACAGGTCGCCATCCCAATAGATGCGGAAGTTGGAATTGACACCAGTGGCAATCAATCCAGAAACAGGCGCATTGGTTACAGTGCTGATTGGGTCACCCCATGCAGTGCCAAGGCCACCAGGGAAGTCATTGGTAAAGTTACCTGCCATGGAACGGCCAACATCCTTGCCTACATGCAATTGCTGAGCATAGACTTTGCTGGTTGTAGCATCCTTGTAGTTGAAACCCTGCTCGTCTTCGTTACAGCCGAAGAATTCCAAGCCAGGCATGTATGGGTTGAAATCGCTGACATGGTGGGCATCTCCATGGCCGAAACCTGTGGTCGAAAGTCCTTTACCATTGTCGTCGATGACCATTGAACCGAACACGATCTCATCGCGGCCATCCATATCAACATCGGCAATGCTGTAGTTGTGATAACCCTGGCCAAACCATGGGCCACGGGTATTGTTGTCCCAACGCCAACGCTGTACCAACTCGTGGGTGGTAGGATTAACGTCGTAGGCAATCATCTTATGACGTGTATAGATGCCACGAGCCAGGAAGATGCTTGGCTTGCGACCATCCAGATAAGGTGCACCAAAGAAGAACTTGGAGGCACGGTGGCCACCATCGTATTTTCCGGTCGAAATGCTCCATGCCTTTACCATGTCGGTTTCGCCTGGCTCAAGACGCAGGAGTGGATAAGGAATAACTTGATATGGTTCGCCGGTCTCACCATTCATGTAAACCAGATATTCAACATCTGGGCTCATGAACCAGTTGGTTCCACCACCTGTTTCACCACGGATGTTGCTGGCCGCATTACCTACTGTATAGGTTTTGCCATCAGCCATGTGGATGACTGTTCCGTCGGCAGCTCGCATCACTGCTTCTGCTTTTCCATCACCATCCCAGTCATAGGCTATGATATTTTGTTCGTTGTTCTGGAAGTCGCCCATGTTAGGACCACAGTTGACCCACCAAAGGCGAGTGCCATCCAACTTTAAGACTTCGAAAATCGAGTATTCGTGTGTGGTGACACCATTCACTACAGGGCCATTCTTCGGATAGCTCTGTGCCATCTCGCTTTCGTTGTCGAACTTCATCAGAATCTCCAATTCGCCATCGCCATCCACATCTGCACAGCAGGCATCATTAGGAATCAATGTGCTTCGGATGCCTTGGTGAGTCAGCTTGATCTCTTTGTAGCTGGAACTCCAGACCGAAACAGGTTTGCACTGGCCCTGAGCCACACCATCGATGACAGGAGCAACGGTATAGGTATTGGAAAGGGTACCTCCATTGTCTGTAAAGTTGGTGATGTCGAGCGGTGCATTGTTGAGTTTTGTTCCGTTACGATACACATCGAACTTAACGTCATAGTATTCTTCTCCTAACAGACGCCAATTCAAATAGACTCCCGAGCCTACTTTCATAGCAATCAGGCCACGATCGAGTTTATCCGCCTGACGCTGTGCGAAAGCGGTACCGATGCATAGCAACAAAATTCCAAGTAATGCAATTCGTTTCATCTTACTAATTTTATTTTTCCATTGTTAACAATTAAGCCAGATTTATTCTCGATACGACGACCCTGAATGTCGTAATAATTCAAATTGTTCCTTCCCTCTTCTGAATGGAGTTCTTGGATACCAACGGCCGAAGCTCCCTTGATAGAGAGAACCTCCTCTTCGCTCAAAATGATCCATTGCTGCATGGTTGCCGCATCTGTAATGTCAAGTTCAACAATCTCTGCAATGCCATCATATTTCTTGGCGTTGGCGGCCATGGCTTTATAGCCACTGTTATTCCAAGTCAGCCAATAGCCATGGGTTTTCAAGGATTTCTTCTTGTCCGCATCGGTCAACGTGACATCTGTGCGATCTGGCATCAACTGGAATAGTTCGGTTGTGCCTGGAGTTGTCTTTTTAGACACCGAGATGGTTTGACTGTGACTCAGATATTTTTCATCGGCAGCACTGCGGAATCTGTAGCAAATTGTAGTTGGATCAAACTCCAGATACCATGCAGCTGAGATAGGCAGAGGATCATCGTTGTTCATACAATCCAGAATCTTGCCGCGATACATGCCGTAGGAGTTCTGCGATTCCAGCAGGCCAATGCCCAATCCTCTATTGGCATCTTTGCACATGAGGTAGTACTTGGTCGAATCGTCGAAATTGTAGGTATAGCCGGCAAGTCCGTTGGCATAACTTGAGGTAGGACAAAGACCATCGATAAACAGAGAATGGAGCAATACACATCCACCAATGTATTGGAGCTCAGTGTGTGTGTCTTTGTCTGCACCATTTACGAACCAGTCATAGGTAGCATTTTGGCCCCACCCGTGTTTATCATCACCTACAAAGTAGCAGTTCTCATCTCCAATTTTGTTCTCCAAGAACTGGAGTGCCTCATTGGCTGTACGACCTTTCCATTGCCAATCGTGGAAGTTCTTATCGTCCCAACGGGCAGAGGTGCCTACTCCGACTCCATGGCCTGTTTCATGGATCACTGTACCGATAGCCTGATAGCTTGTATTAGGGCCGATGCGCATCCAACCACCATAACTGCAGTCGGCGGTAGGTGTTTGTGCACCATAATGGCCCGAGAGGGTGAAGCCCATGATGCCTGTCCACTCGTTGAAGAAGTCGATTGTCTGTCGGATGGCATTGCGGCAACGCATATTGGCCTCTTCGGAAGGGGCCCCATTGTCCCAAGTACCGATACAATTACCGGTCTTGTGAGTAACAATCTTCACCTCTTCGCCATAAGCCACGGTGTAGGTCTTGTTCATTACGTATGGACGAAGATAATAGACGGTCGATGGCTTGAGGTTGCGAATATGGAAGATATAACCATTCAAGGAGAAATTCTCGGTAGTACGATTGTCCAATACGGTAGGTTCATGTTCGGTACTCCAGCAGACTCCTCGTTCCAGGATATTGCTACCTGTCATGGTGGCTCTCATCAGTGCCTGAGTAGCACCTGTAGCTACAAATTTCACAGTTTTGGTTACCTTAGGAGCAGTGCCTGATCCAGGAGTCGCATTTTCCAGAAGGATAGCAAAACGTGCCTTCTCGATGGCCTCAGTCAAACGGCAGAAGACGGATTGAATCTCTGAGATTTCGCTTTCGGCGGTCAGGGCTTCAGCTTCCTGAATTGTACTTTGCAGGTTGAGATTGGACTCATTTCTGAATTCATTCATTAAATCTCTGGCAATAGCTACCAATGATTTCACTGAATCCAAAATCTGTGTAGTTTCAATCTCGCCCACCTGATAGAGTCGGAAGTTATCAACTGCCAGCCAGTTACCTTTGGCATTTTCTGCCTTAAATCCGATTTCCAATGAACCAGAATAGGTAGTGAAATCGACCGAATAATCGTTTGGGGTATAGACCGAAGTGCGTTCCTCGCCAGCAAAGATGTAGGCACCGGCACACTGGGTGTTGTCTGCATTCTGGTTCAAGTTCTGGGCGGCTACTACCAACTGATACTTGCCGGCAGGCAGATTGTTGAGTTGCTGCGTTAATGAGGCATTGCCTACAGCTTTACCTTTTTCAACCCATTTTTCCGCATAGGCGGTCGCTGCTTTCACCTTGAAGTCTGTATTGGTCTGAAGTTGCATGCCTACATTGCTCCAGCTGGTAAAGCCAGATTCCAATGAGGAGTTCTTGATGAACTTTGTCGTAACTTCCGTCTGCGCAGTTGCTATGGTAAATAGGCAACTGGCCATGAGGGCTGTAAAGATACTTTTTTTCATAATAATCCACTAACGGGCAAACATGATTTTCTTCTGTTTGCTGATATACAATCCTGGTTTATGTGGCGTTTCGAAAACCGGTTTGCCATCTAATGAATAGAGGATGGTTGCCTCTTCAATTCCACTCGGTAACTCCTGAATGCTTGAGACCTCCTCTCCATTCCTGATTTGTTGTACCTGATCTGCTGTCAAGGCAAAATTGTAGATGCGGAAATCATCCAGATAACCCTGCATCAATGGGTCTGCAGCATACTGACTGCGACCTATGTAATTACGCTTTGGCGTGAAATCGGACAAGCGGATGTTCATTGTGGCCGATTTATAGGACTTTCCATCCACATAGAGTACAACACTATCTGGCGCCAGGGTTACGGCAATGTGATGCCAGCCCAAGCCCAATTTGGTGGCTGAAAGTATCTGCTCATCTCCCTTGTTCTTCATGACCAGACGCATCTCCGAACCATTGCTTGGTGTCAGGAAGAAATACTGGTCGGTTCCATTACCAAAGTCGAAAATACGCTGCCAGTTAGAGGAAGAACTTACATTGACCCAAGTGGCGAGCGAGAGCTGCTCATAATAGCCCATAGCAGCAGGAAGCATCAGGCACCGGGAGGACGAATAGAGACGAAGGCTCTGATTACCCACTTTTTTCGTGGTCTTGCTGTAGTTTGGAGTACCCAACATGACAGGATCCAACTGGTTGTCAGTTTGGTCCAAAGTATCGGTCTCAAACGTATAATGAAGAATCAACGCCTTTTTATCTTTCTCCAATCCAGCGGTGACAGTCTCCGATAAGGCGGATTGATTGCCGCTATTGTCGATGGCTGAAACTTGATAGTCATAGTCAACACCCGGCTGAACATCGTTGTCTAAGAACTCGGTTCCCTGAATCATGCGACCAATCATATTACCATTGCGATAGATGGCATAACCTGCACAATCGGCCTCTGTATTGGCTTGCCAGGAGAGCTGGATGGAGGCAGAGTTGATCTGTGCAGAAACGCCTTGTGGAGCGTCTGGTGCCTGCAATTCCAACAATGGGGATTGGGCAGCCGGCATGAAGCGCCATTGCTGATTGGCTTTTCCGGTATATTCTGCCTGGATCACTAATCCATTTTGAGCAGTCGAGGAATTCTTGACCTCGAGATAGAGGCCACTGTGACGGGAACGGATGTACCAATAATTGTTGCCGGCATATTCAAAATGCCATTGTTCGTTGGTGCCTAATCCACCAGGGTAACCAATCATCTTTCCTCCAGCAGCAGTACTCCAGTTCTGAATGTCGATCACATGATTGCGATTTGCACCCCAACGGAGGTAGAAGTAGCCAATATCGCCTGCCTCTTTGTCGGTTGGAATTGGATCTACCTCCCAAAGCACATTGTCTGATGCCTTGTTAGTGTAGCGTCGCTGGGCAATTTCTGTACCAGCGGTTGTTGCATTGTTATAGTAGCCAATACACAATTTGGAATTGGCGTTCATGATGACATATTTGCCGGCAGTAATAGGATACAAAGGTACATCGGAACCACTGTGAATCTGAATCATGCGTTCGGCATTGATCTGTCCATTTTGGTAACCTTTGCCTCCAGGCATAGTTACCGTGTAGGTATAGGCAGGACCCACACCGTTGAAATAAGAGGGGGCATCGGTGGCTACGAACTCATATTCTGATGGGGTTGCCTGACGTTCTGACGTTCCTAAGAAGGCATCGACTCGTCCGTTGTCACGTTTATAGACACAGGCAGCACTCCATGCTTTACGGTTCTCGCCATAGCCAATCTCCTTGCCGGAATGGGATGCTTTACAGTATTCGCCACGTGAGATGCCGTCCCAGCCCCACCAAATGCCGGATTGCATACCATAGTGGGCACCAATGAAGGCCTCTCCGACATTGTGCAACTCATCGGCTGTAGCATGATTGCCATCCTTACGAACCAACTGCCAAAAAGCGGCATAGGTATCAAAGGAACCGGCCAACTGATGGGTATTACCCTCTGTTACGTAGGGTTTGACTGCATTGTACCAACTGGCTGCCTGATCACAATTGAGGGTATTGCCTGCCGAAATACGGATGCCTGCCAGATCTGGATCTTCTGTAATCAGTTTGGCAATGGCTTTGAACTCACTTTGAGATCCCTCTTTCCAAGCGGCTAAATCTGGTTCATTGAAAGGAGAAATGGTAATCACATTGAACCCTTTTGAGCGGCAATACAATACCGATGCCTTAATGACTTTGTACCACTCCTCGGGCTTGCCATTATAATTGGCATAGTTCTGATCGCAATTGGGGAAATTGTCCTTATTCATCAGAACCTCGTGGTCACAATTCAGCACAATATTTTTGACACCACTCAAGGCAATGTGATCCAATCGTCTCTGTAAGGTGGCCTTTTGTGCTGCCGAAAGTTGTCCGTCTGCTCCAATCAAGTCGCTTGGTTGGAACGAAACACGGCCAATGTTCAAGACATTCTTACCAATATAATTGGTGCCACGAATCACATTATCTTCGCTATCCCACGCAACATCCATGCCCCAATTCAAGGGAGCCTCTGGGATGCTGTACTGAGAAATGTCAGCTCCCACCTGAAAACTGACAGGTGTAGCTGTTGCTGTACTGACAGAGAGATACTGATTGGTATGGGGTAAGCGTCCCTCTGCAAAACAAAACCGCTCAACTCCTCCTTGGTGAAGGAGAAGCAGAGTGCTTAGAAGATAATATTTACGTAGCTTCATATCAATTAATATCCGATTTGGTTATTCCAATGAAGGAACCAGTTTTCTTTCTTTGTCAAATCAGTGGCAATGCCAGAGTCTTTACCTTCACCGCGACGAGCTTTGATTTTGCTATCCAAGTAAGTTGGATCATCACGATGCAAAGCAACACGCATCAGGTCATAATAGCGAATACCCTCAAATGCACACTCCAATGCCAATTCATCGACAATCAGGTCCTCTACTTTCTCAATCTGCCAAGCAATTTGTGCCAACGAGTCGGTAATGGCATCATTGTGAGGCATAGCATAAAGCGTATCAGCCACAGTATAACCGCAACCACGGGCGTGAATGCCCAAGGTGTTTGCATTATTATTGCTGCTTCCTGCCTTAAATGTAATATATGAGGATGGGAAGCTAAAGGCGGTTGCCAACCTAACTGAGTCATTGCGATACTCTGGGCAAATTGTATTTCGCAATACCTCGCTGTTGACACCTGTCTTCAGAATCTCGAAAGCATAACGAGGATAGCCTGCACGGTTGATTGCCTCAGCAAAACGGAGATAAATCTGCCCCAATCGGTAGATATGAATATTATTGGTGCGATACTTGTCGATGTATTGGCAGTAGTATGATTCACCGTTTGCCTTTACTACATAATAATCATGAGAACTCCAAATAGACTGAAGACGGAGATCTCCGGAACAATAATCAGGCAGATTCTTAGGAGCATACGATAGCTGGTTTTCATAGTAGTGACAATAATTCTGTGCGGCCGACAGATCAATCATATACTGCGAAGGCTTGGCACTGGCTTTATAGTCATTTTCAGACGTTGAATTGAATACGTTCACCAGATTACTATTATGACTCTCGGCAGTGGCAGAGTCTCCTGGAATATCAATCGGTATGATGGTTATCAGTTCCGAATTGTCAGGTGTTGACTTCTCGCTACCATCTCCAAAGAAATAGTACCACTCACCATAATTAACCTCTTTTTTTGTATCCCAAGTTACTGGACCGTTTTTACTTTCCCAACGAGTACGGCTTATTCCTGTAGGACGGAAAAAGTTGTGTCCCTCTTTGGTGGTTAAGTACGCATGATAATAAGCGGCAGCATACAAATAGTTATGGCTCCAAAGATACAAATCGCCAATAACAACATCGATTGGGAAATAGAATGCTTCAGATGGCAGATCTTTGATTTTTCCATACTTCGGCAATGGAACATTGCGCAGACTGAACAGATCATCCTCATTCAAGAAATAATCGCAAACCTGCTGAATATCGTACATAGGATAGTCAAGAAGTGCCTCTTCTGAGTTTAAGATTGGTTCTGTCACAAAGGGAACTTTACCATACGTGGTCACCAGCTGCAAATAGGTCCATGCACGAATTACCTTGACTGCCGCAAATTCGCTCATGAATATCTGATCGTTACGGTTATTCTTCAAGGCAGTATCCGCATGTGCGATGAAATAGTTACAGTTATTGATGATGGCATAATAATCAATCGGCTGATTGTAGATGTTATCATCGCTTAAAGTCTTGAAAAGCGCCACATCACGCAAGTCTGCGCTGGTCACGTCGGTCACATCCATCAGATCACCGCGTAACTCTCCCAAAAGAATGGTGCGATCACCGATGGCCTGCAGCTTATTCAAGATACCGATCATGGAATAGATGGTATCCGTAGCGTTATTCAGATGTTCCTTATCGGAATCGATATAATGCGAAGATTCTATCTCAAAGAAATCAGAACAAGAGGAGAACGCTAACCCAAACGATAACGTTAACCCTAACGCTAAAAATGAAAATCTTGATTTCATATTTATATTATAATCATTTATTCAATATTCGTTAACCCTTAACCGTTAACCATTACAAGTTAATCTTCACGCCTGCGACAAAGCTGCGGCTTTGACCAACAAGTCCCAAATCGATACCCTGACCGATGACGTTGGTAGTGGCTGCAAATTCTGGGTCACTGCCCAAATACTTGGTCCATGTGTAAAGATTGTTGCCCTGTACCCAGAACTCAAGACCCTGGATGAACTGCATGTTCAAAGGCAGTTTGTAGGAGAGGGTAACCCCCTTCAGACGCAGGTATGAGGCATCTTCGATCCAACGGTCGCTGAATCGGCTGTTACCCATAGGATCCTGGAATGAAATCTTGGGCACATCGGTCTTTTGTCCCTCAATCTGCCAACGTTGGGTAAGCGCCTTGGTTTGGTTGATGAAGCGGTTGCCACCCTCCAATTGTGAACGCATGTAGTTATAGGCATCGTTGCCGACTGCATAATTGAAGTCAACGGCCAACGAGAAGTTCTTCCAACTCAGCTTCGAGGTGATATTTCCATAGAAGTCAGGATTTGGATCTCCCAGCATGACGCGGTCCTTTTCGTCGATGATATGATCGTCGTTTTGATCCACAAAGATCATATCACCTCCTGCAAAGTAATGACGATCTACACCGTTCTCATCCATAAAGTACAAGCCTGCTGCTTGTGCCTCTTCGGAAGAAGCAAAGACACCTGCTGTCTGGTAGCCATAGAAGCTGTTCGCAACATTCCCGACAGCGGTTCTGATGGTTGCGCCACAGATTTCGGTATCAAAATATGCTTTGCCATCAGCCAACTGCTCAATCTTGTTCTTGTAGTGACCCATAGAGGCACCCACCTGCCAGCTCCAGTTCTTGGTAGCAATGACTTTGCCTGTCACTGTTACGTCAAAACCGGTGTTAGACAACTCACCTGCGTTACCCCAGTTCGATGGGAGACCAGAGAGGAATCCCAAAGCCTGGAGAGAAAGAAGATCTTTGGTCTTGCTGTTGAAGTAGTTGAATTCTACACCTAAACGATTGTCAATCAGACTGGACTGCAAGCCGACATTCATTCGGTTGGTCGTTTCCCATTTGATGGTTGGGTTGCCAATGCCAGCAATCGAAAGGCCTGAGATGGCTTTCATGTACATTGAGGCACCAAAGAAGCTGCGTGCAGCCATGTTGTCGATAGCATCGTTACCGCTAATGTCATAGCCAGCGGTTAAACGCAGGTAGTCGAGTCCCTGGATGCCAGCTGCCCAGGTTTCGTTGGTAATTACCCAACCGGCCTGAATGCTTGGGAAGAGACCCCATGTAACATCAGCCATTTTCAATCCGCCATCAACGTGGTTGCCGAATCGGCTGGATGCTGAGGCACTGAAATCAACTTTGGCAAAATAACGGTTTCTGTAGTTGTAGTCACCCTCCATGTAGTAATCGATATTTCTCCAAGGTTCGTTGCTGCCCGATGATTGGGCATTCATCAATCCCGAAGACATGAAAGGAGTCTTGTCCGAACCGGTATTATAACCAATCTGTGCGTTGCGGGTATAGGTTTCCCATTGGATACGAGCACCCGCAAAAGCCTTGATTGAATGAGCGCCAAAAACATGGTTCCAATCCACACGGGTATCGCTGAAGATGGAATTCTGTTTTGAGGCCAATGAACGTACCACATTCTCGCGACGGTCATTTACGTTGCTTGAGTAGAAACTTGGTACACCGTTGATTGGAAGATAATACTTGTTGTTGGTGTTGACCAGACTGTATGAGAAATGTTCGGACAAAGACCAATCTGCATTAAACTTATAGATTGGAGTAACCGTGAGGTTCATCAACGAGTTCTCGAAGTGGTTTTTGTTTTCTGCTTCAGCATAATGGTTGAGGGCCCATGGGTTGGCCAACTTATAGTTGTATTGGCCATGGGCGGAGATAACCTCGTCGAGATAGGTTTCGTCTGTAATATCATAGACCGTCTTACTCAGCTCTCCATTACCGTAGGAATAAGGACTCAGGAATGGAGATTTGGCATAGGCCAGGAACGATGGAGAAGAAGGAGTACCCTCGTCGTAGGAAAGTGGAGCACCGTCGTCACGCAGATTGCGGGTCACGTTGCTGAATGAGGCATCAAACTTCACTTTGAGTTTTTCGGTCATGTTGATGTCCGAATTGAAACGGATGTGAAGTCGGTTCATCTCATTGCATTCCAGATTGCCCTCCAGGCTGGTAAAGCCGACCGAAAGGTTATACATCGCAATGTCGTCACCACCCTCGACATTGATGCCGTAGTTCTGGGTCATGGCTTCGCGATAGACCTTCTCCTTCCAATCGGTCTCATTATGATACTGCTTGTAGTAATAATAATTAGGATCGGAATTCAAAAACTTGAAGTTGGTAATGGAAGTTCCTGTGCCCTTGAGCAACTCCGACGCATAACCACGGTACTGTGCTGCATCCATCATCTCATAGTAACGAGGTTCCATGCTGATGCCTGCAGAGGCAGAAGCGGTAATCTTGGTAGTCATAGAGTGGCTACGCTTGGTCTCAATGAGGATTACACCATTGGCGCCGCGAGCTCCATAGAGTGCCGTTGCGTTGCGGATAATAGATACGCTTTCAATGTCCATAGGATTGACATTGGTGAGAATATCGTTGAAGAATCCGGAATGCAGAAGTTCCTTGCCGTACTGCTGCTCAAGAATGACACCATCCAGAATCACTAATGGCTGGGCATTCGCATTCAGGGAGTTGAGACCTTGAATAAACATAACGGAGCCAATACCAGGAGCACCACTGTATGTTTGGTTGTAAGCGTATGCTCCTAATTTGTCCTGCAACTCCTGCTTGACGTTATTGGCGTTTGAATAGGGGTCAATCCCGGTGGTCTGATCGACACCCGCTTTCAGGCTTTGGGTGTAGTCTGCCTTAAACTCGGGAGAATAAAGCTTGACCACCTTCTGAGCTTCGCTTGCTTTCAAACCAACCATCGATTCATTGTAATCAGGACTGCTGATCTTCAATGAACTGACATGCTTTGGTAAGGTAAGACTGTAGGTACCCTCCTCGTTCGTCAGCGCACTGACATTGGCACCATTGGCTTTAACAATGGCACCCGCCACCGGATTTCCCGTAGCGGCATCCAGTACTTTTCCCGTAACAACTCTTTCCTGGGCCAAAAGGCACAGTGGGAGAGACAAGAGACCGGTTCCTACTAACAATTTATATTTTTTCATATCGACTGATAGTTCTTTTTGTGATTACGGTTGTTTACTTATTGGTTGGTTTGAGGATGAAGCAATCAATTCTCATGGTTGCGGATTCCAAACCTTTGTTCAAATTGACGTTATTACTATCATCTTCCAGAAGAATCTTAACTTGAGCCTGACTCAATCCATACGAGCAAGTTGGGAAGGTATGTGTGCCAAGCAGAATCGTATCCACCTTGTTAGGATCGGAGGTCAACTTCTTGGTTTGGCGGAACTTGGTCTCTTTTCCCTTAGCATCCTGGTAGAAGACAGTTGCTTTGAAGACATTGGAGTTTGGCTGTGCCAAAGAATCTGCAGCCATACTTGGAGCTACTACAATTGAGACTTCATATTCAACATTGGAAAGAACATTGTAAATATTGAACAAGACTTTGGATTCATTTAGACTCTTTGGTGCAATCTCAATGAAACTGTGGTTAGAAACCTGGTTGTAGAATGGGTTCTTCGGATCTACATTCACTGTGTTAGGAGCGCGGGTACCTGGGTTCTTGGATGTAACCATCGAATAGACAGAATCCACAGAACCTGATACTTCTGATTCCATAACAATGGTGCTTCTCTTCATAAATTCATCTGAAAGTGGCCACTCGTCAGTAACCTTATAGATGGTGCCATTACTACATTCTGTCTCTTCTTTGCCAGCAAACAGCTGATCCTTCGCACCTAATTCCGAAGACTCATCTCCATAGAAATAATATCTCCAACCTTCGCGGGGATTTTCCTTTGAATAGCCTTTGCCGATGGCCAAGAGCTGTGCTCCTGTCGATTTCATGACCTTGTCAAGACTATCTTTACGATTGTAGTACTTCGAATAAAGGACTCCCTCAACAATCTTTAATCGAGGGAAACGATACATCAACGAATCGCGCTCCTTTACTTTGGTATTGTATTCGAAATACTTCATGTTTTTGGCTAACTCTGCTTCCCAAACCGCATTGGTTGGAGCAAGCATCCAGTAAGCACTGTCCTCGGTATTCATCGAGCCCAACTGACTGAAAATATTATTACGGAGTCGGGTCACGGAATCCAGATAGTGGGTTTGACCATTAATAATATCGCCCGGAACACTTTGGCTTGCGATGAACTCTCTATATTCATATTTGCGGATGAAGGCCGTGAGACTGTCCAAGTCCGAATCTTTGGCCAAATATTCGTAAATGTTAGGTGTATAAGGAACCTGCTTTTTAATAGTAAACAGGATACCGTTGTTGGTAAGAACGTTATTTCGGCCAAATTCGGAACCGGAGATGTTGTTGTTACCTAACACCTGATACTTTCCGTTCATCATCACCAGGGTATCTTGGGTCGATGATGAGACAGAATAGTTATAAAGTGCAATATGATTCTTGACGAACTCTGTAATGACGGTGTTGTATTCATCCTTCACACCTTTAGCCTTTTGCTTTTGATAGGAGGCAATCAATGAATCACATTCTGTCGTAGTGAAGGCTTCATTGGTTGGTGCAAAAATGGTAAATACCTGACTGGCATCCAGCGTGCGTTGGAAATCGACCGCTGTCAGAAGATTCTTGAAATTCGAAATTTCAGCATCCTCGGCCAAGGCCTTCCACAAGGTTCCTTCGGCGTGAGACTCCTCTTTGTAATGGTCATCCCAAGTATCAGAGCAACTGCTCCAACCTAAAGGAAGAGCCATCAACAGCAGCATTTTGCCTATTGTATTGTTGAAACTTTTCATATTGTTCAAAATCGGTTTATCGTTATTCATATTAGAGGTCATCCTCAACGGCATCACCATCGCTGATACCATAGACACTCTTAGGCACCAACTCCAGATAATCGAGCATTACCTCATTGTTGTTACCCATCTTTGATGAAACGGCACGAACACGCAAATAGTAATTTTTATTAGGATCCATATTCTGGGTACAGAGCACAATGCGGAGTGTTTCTGCAATCTCGCTGAAGTGCTGCTGATCGCTACCACCAGTACGGTAACCACCATTGGCACCACGATAGAAGCCCAAGTTCTTGAGGATCTTGCGGTCTTCGGATTTTTGGATGGTATCGAATTTGGTGTATCCATTGCCATTGCGGGTGAACATATTACCCAAAATAGATTCATGTGACAAGTTTCGGGTCATATCCAAAGGAATACCCTGTGGGGTCAGGTTGTTGCTCTTCATTTGGTCTTCGTCACCAAAATAGATTTGTGCAATGCCACGGATGGTCATGGCAGCATAGCCCAAGCGAATCTGCCATTCACCCTTGTAGGGTACTGGTGGAATACGGAAGGTAATATCGTAATTGCCTTGACAGATGAACTCGTCACCATGCAGCGACCAATAACCCTGGCGGGGACGACGGTAAATAAAATAGCCATTGCCACCAATCGTTACATTGTTCAAATAGCCATTAGGGAAGTAGAAGTTTCGGCCATACTTGAAGGTGTGGTCATACGAAGTGGTACTGTTGTCATCATCTTTTGTGCGATCGCCATTCATACGCATATCGTTGGTCATGACTTCTGGGAAGATGGTAGAGAAGTCCATGCGGATGCGGGTATTATCGACGATGTCACGTGTATTATTGTCAAATTTGATGACGTCGTCAATGTAGAAATATACACCACCCAAGGCCATGTGGTCATAGTCTTTATCCAAGGCTGTATCTTCCACTTTGGCACCCATAAGTCCTGTTGGGCCTGGATAATAATTATCCACGCGACGGTTGATGTAATACTGCCCCATTTGTCCATAAGTTCCACCTACTCCTTGCCATTGTTCATAGGCAAGATGCTCCAGTTTTACCATGGTGTGAGGAAGCAGTGTTTCGTACCAATCCACAGGATTCATCATAGTTGTGATGACTCCGAAATCGTCTCTTACGGTCAAATAGTTCCAACCCTGTACATTACGGTTCAGGGTGTGATAAGCCATAAAACGATACAATGGGTTGATTGGACTGTTCAAGTGCTTAAAATCATGTTCCTCCTTATTGACATCGTCTGGATACATCGGATCATAAATTGAACAAGCCAGGTCATAAAGGCCCTTTAGGTCTTTTACGTTGTACTTCTTCTCCAAGACTTCGTCTGGTACAGCAAAGAAAGTGAATCCAAACAGACGATAATCTGGTGGAGTCGCAGCTTCGTGGATATTGCTACCAGTGATGTAATCATAAAATTCGTCGGTGTCGCGATAAGTATCATCCATATATCCCACTTCGTCGATATATTGGGAGATACCGGTAGAATCCAAGGCGGCACTGTACAAGGTGATTCGTTTGTTGTTACGCAACATGTTAGGCAATGCACGGGTTGAGTTCTCCAAAACACCGTCAATGCGATGCACCAATCCATTCTCAACCGAGTCGTTCTGTGTCTCGAAGAAGATCTTGGTCTTCTTGTTCAAAATGACCACTGGATTCTGATTCTCATCTACCTCATGGCCAATCTCAATAGGACGATTGTTCATGTTCTGGGTGGCCAATACACCGTTCTTCATTTCGAAGGTGGAATAGGAGACATTGACCAAATGGGTACGAGCCAGCGTATCACACTGAGCATCTGATAATTCTGAGACTTGGCTGACACCCTTCTCCTGCAACCACGCAGAGATGGCATCGTTGGTAGGCGCAAAACAGGTATAGTGACCATAGGCCGATAACTGTTTGTTCAAACCAGCACGGCAAACAATCTCGTTGAACTGGCTTAACTCGGCTCTGTTCTCCAGATATTGGCTCATCATCTCTCCTTTGAAAGAGTACAAGTATTCAGTATCTGGTTCGTCGTTACACGCGACCAGAAGAAGTGCTGCAGATAGAGCCTTAATGATATGTTTGATATTCATAATGGTATGTTTTCAATTTTCAAATCAATTCTTTGATATGCTGGAATTTTCACCACTACCGAAAGCAGGGTTTTGGTAACGTGCCAGTTCGTCGTTCGCCTTGATTTCGTCTAAGTGATAAGGCCAGAAGATGGCGTCGATACGAGAAAAGAAGCTATCAACAATGCTGGCCAGATCTGTACTCTTGTTCTTGACTTTGCTTCTCAAATAGTCGGTGTTGTTCTCTCTCAAAGAGCAACGAACAAGGTCATACCAACGCTTGCCCTCAAACATCAGTTCGCGATTACGTTCGTCATAGATCAAGTCCTTTAATTTCTCTTTGGTACTATAATCAGATTTTTTCAAGACCGACGTTGGAGTTTCTTTGCTTTGATATTGCGATCGCAGATTGACTGCATCAACCAACTCAAAGGCTTTGTCGCGGAGTGCTTGGTCTTCCTCTGAAAGGGAGGTTGCACTGTCTTGCATCTGCATGCAGAGTGCCTCGGCCTTCAACAACATGATGTCCGAAAGACGGTAAATAATGAAACTGCTCTTGTTTCGGGATTCGTTATCCTTGCCATGCGTTGGATATTGTGCTCCCCAGTTTTCGTTTGCTCCACCATAACTGGCGGTAGCGGTCAGAGAGAGTTGCGATTGAATGGTGTATTTGTTGATGCCAAGCACGTCACCTCCACTGTTGAAGCGGAAATTTTCGTAGCGTCGGCCATCGTTATCAGCGAACAGGGTCTTACCATCTCTCTTGGCGGCTGTTTGGATGGAAAGCGAAGGCTGTACCCAACCGGTCAGATTCTGTGCACCGTAGAAATTGCTGACAGGGCCGTTACAAAGCATGTTGTCGTTGTTTTTGACAAAGGCGAGCTCGAAAATCGATTCGTTGCTGTTGTTATTGACGAAAAGATCATTGAAGGCAGCACCGAACATACCCGTTGCGGTGTTTCGACAAGACATCAATGGATAACCGTAGAAAGGGGTATAGTCGACGATTGTTGCATTGTGATCCTCAATGTACTTGGTCTTGAATTTGATGACAAAGTCGGCATATTCGCAACACTTCACGTAGTCTTGTTTCCAAAGATACATCTCGCACAACATGGCGTAAATAGACAGCTGCGTGATACGTCCTGTCTGATACCTTGCTGCGAGTGTACTGTTTTTTGGATAATAGACGATAGCGTCATCCTTGACTTTCTCCAAAGAGGAGATCAAGTTGTCTAATACCGTAGCAAAATTGGTGGGTGCTACATTCATCTTCTGTGCATCATCCAAATAGGGCTCTTCTGTGTAAGGAACATTGCGGAAGGTTCGGATCAAATAGAAGTAGCAGAGACTTCGGATGGCGGTAGCCTCCGCAATATGAGCATTGAGCTCGCTCTTGGTGTAGGCAGGGTCACTCTCCTGCACTTTGGGTGCAAAATAGATGATGATATTGCATCGGTTGATGATATTGTAAAACTCGTTCCAGGCGCAATATACGTTGTTGGAAGTGATGTTCTCTTTCAGAAGTCGTTCCAGATGTGCGTCTTTTTCGATGATGCCACGATTGATCACATTCTCAGAGCGGAATTCTCCCCAGATCATCATACGGCTGATCATGCCATAGGATTGCATGGCAGAGTAACAGCCTGCAATCGAGTTGGTGATGTCCTGTTCTTCGTTCCAGAATTGCTCGATTGTAATGATGTTCTGTGGCTCAACTACGAGAAAATCACTACAAGCTCCCCAAAGTGGGCTCAAGCCAACCAATAGAAGGACCTTTTTGATTGAATCAGATATTTTCATGTTTTTTGAATCCATTTAAGATTATAAATCCAAGGCACAACCGTTAGAAATCTACGGTCATACCAAAAGTGAACGACTTGGCACGAGGTGTCTGTCCCCAGTCTGTGGCAGGACCATAGCCGCTGCTACTAACATCGGGATCCACACCTGTGTACTTCGTAAGGATCAATGGGTTGTTGGCACTCAAATACATATTGATCTTGTTGATGTGCATCTGCTTCAGCCAATTGGTCTTCAAGGCATACGAGAGCTGGAGATAACTGTTACGCAAGTAGCTGCCATCCTCCACAAATCGGTCGCTGATCATGGTGTTGTAGTTGGTGGTATTGCCATGCATTGCACGTGGAATGCTGGTTACATCACCCTCCTTACGCCAACGATAGTTTACGGCCTGACTTTGGTTGTTGTTGTTGATCATGGCCTCAGCATCCAAACGTGCCATATTCAGGATCTTGTTACCGACACGATAGGTGAACTGGGTTGAGAGTCGCCATTCCTTGTAGAGGAAGGTGAAGCCGAAGCCACCGGTCAACTTAGGCAATGAACTACCTAAATAGACAACATCCAAAGCGTTGATCTGGCCATCGTGGTTGGTATCCTCATACATGGCATCACCACCACGGAAGGTGTAGTTGCGGCCACTGCCGTCGTTGGTATAGGCAAACATCATGCGGATAGGTTCGCCCTTCTCATTATAGATAATGTTGCCTTCGGCATCTCTGGCCACTGGAGCTGTCTTGCCTTCAGCGAAGAAGGCGGCCTGAGCCTCTTTGCTACCTAAGTTGGCAACAGTTTCATACTCGTATTGGTAAACACCTAAGCTGCGGTAGCCGTAGATAGAGCCGAATGGATTGTGCTCTTGTACACGGGTCAAAGTCTGGCGATTCTCGTTGTTGAAGGTTGTATTCTTCATATTCTTGAGAATCGTCTCATCCATCTCGAGGATTTCGTTGCGGTTGTTACCGAAGTTCACATTCATGTCCATGGTGAACTTACCCTTTTTGATCAGGCGGTTGGTATTGATATGGAACTCCCAACCGGTGTTGCTCATCTTGCCGGTATTTCTGTAGGCAAGGGTGGTAAAACCGGAGTTCGATGGGATGCGGTAGTTACCCATCAACATATCGGAGGTGGTCGAGTGATAGATTTCGAATGCTGTAGTCAATCGATCCTCCAGGAAGCCCAAGTCGAAACCGAAGTTGGTACTGGTTACCTTCTCCCATTTCAAATTGTTCAGTCGTAAGTTGATAGGAAGCATAGCGGTCATGTCAAGATAGCCACTGCCTGAGCCATACTGCGAAGTATAGAGATAATCACGGTTAGGAGCGTGACCTGAACGTCCGAACGATCCACGAACCGCAAGCATAGAGATGTTAGCCTTCTCAGCAATCTTATCCATGAAAGCCTCGTCGATTACGTTCCAACGACCGTTGACAGCTGGGAAGACACCCCAACGGTGATCTGGTCCAAACTTGGTGGTACCATCCACACGCATATCATAACCAACCGAATAACGGCTCTTGTAGGAGTAGTGGGTCGAGAAGGTGTAATACATAGATCTCCACTCGGCAAAACTACTGCTCATGCCAGTGTTCTTGCCACCTGCATCCGGGCTGGTGATACCACCTGAAGGGAGGCCGCTACCAGAGGTCGATTGGCCGCTACTGGTACCCATATTCATCTCGAAGCGTGCCATAGACATCATGCTGTGATCCTCGTTCGAGAAGTGAGGCTTGAAGGTCAAGGTGTGTTTGGTGGTGAGCGACAGACTCTTGGTGCTACCTGTGAACGAGGTGTTGTGACCTGAGGTCCAAACGGTAGTAACCAACTCCGAAGGATAGAAACGATCTACATACTCATTAAATATATTCATATAGACCTGACCACGCCAGGTGAGACGGTGCTCGTCCTCCTCCATGCCCAGCAATTCGTAGTTGAGTACCAACTCTGGCGAAAGGTTGTAAGAGGAAGAGATGTTCTTGGCCAAATGAGCCGAGGCAACTGGGTTGACCATCGTACGCTGATCATCTTTGAACACCTCGTTACCCATATATTTGCCGCTCTGTAACATATTATAGTAGCGATCGGTATCGTTGCCGTTACGATCCTGCTCATAGATGCTCATGTTCGGCATCTTCTTCTGAGCGATAGCCAACAGGTTGTCCGAGTTGCGCCAGTTCTTGGTGTAGGTCATGGCGAAGTTGGTCTGGACACGAATGCGGCGGCTGACAGAATAGTCCAGATTAGCACGGGTCGAGAAACGCTGGAGCTTCTGCTTGATTACGCTACCGGTTTCGTTATCAAAACCACCGGAAACACGGAACTGAGCACGTTCACCACCACCGGAGATGGTCACGTAATGGTTCTGACGAAGGCCCCATTGTGTAACAGCATCACGCCAATCGGTGTTGTTGTTGTATTGTTCGTACTCCGGGAAGTTAGGATTGTAGCTGATCTCATCGATGTTGGCAGCATCATCATCCTGACGTGGGTTGAAGTAGGCCTCCTTGAGCATCATGGTGTAGTCATCACCATTCAGGAGCTTCATGCCCTCTGGCTGATAGGTACCGGTCAATTTCAGAGAATAGGTGATTCTTGGGGCACCACGCTGACCACGTTTGGTCGTCAACTCGATGACACCATTACCACCTTGAGAACCATAGATGGCGGTGGCGGCAGCATCCTTCAGTACGTTGATGGAGGCGATATCCTCTGGGTTGATGTTCAAAAGCTCGGCAAACTTCTCGTCGCTCGAAGCCGAGAGATCGAAGTTCGACATATCGACATCCCAGATGTTGCCATCCACTACGATGAGCGGATTCTCGTTGGTCAGGGAAGAGAGGGAAGAGGCACCACGCAAACGCATGACGGAACCTGAACCCAAGTTACCAGAAAGAGAGACGATATCCAAACCGGCGATACGACCTTGCAAGGCCTCATCGACGGTGGTAATAGCCAAACCTTCGAACTCATCCATCGAGATGGTCTGTTTTACGACACCGATTTCTCGCTCTGGAATGTGCAGGGAGTTACCCTCCATGGTCTTCGATTTGGTTACGGTGACCTCCTGAAGCGTCTGAGCGGATTCCATCATCACATTGATGGTGGCGCTCTTGATCTCCTTGGTAACCGGGCTTAAACCTACATATTGATACCTGATCTTGTTCTTTTGGTTGATGACCTTCATGGAGTAGTTACCATTGATGTCGGTCAAGGTAGAAGAGATAACACGTCCGTTGGCATCCACCTCACAGACAGTTACACTCATCAATGGACCAAATTCGTCCTCGACAGTACCATGAATCGTTGAAATCTTCTCCTGTGCAATCATAGTCAGAGAGCAAAGGCATGAAAAGACCCCAAGCATCAGGATTCTGCGGATATTATTTTTCATATTCATTCTTTTCTATGATTACTTATTTAACAAGAGACTGCCAGCGGGTCTGCTGGTCCTTACTGTATAGCAAAACATCGTCAATCTGGTGGATGACGGCGTTGCTGGAGGCTCTAAGGAGCATTGCCTTATCCCAGGCTTGGCTTCCCTCCTGATTCTCAATCCAATATTCACGACAGGTGTTGTTGTACAGGCCCTTATCCTTCATCACATGGACGGTACGGTTCAACTGGTCAGTTACCTCCAGACTGTTGGTGGTCAATGTAAGCGAGACAGCGTAGTAACGACGGGTCTGGTCATTGATCTTGCTTGTCTCATAACTCTCTGAGTCTGGGGACTTGAATGTGTCGTGAAGCTTGCCGCCAATATAAACAGAGTTATCCTGCACATGATAACGGACAAAGTCGTGAATCAAAGTGGCAATTTTCTCCTTCTCTTTCGAGTCTGTTGCAGCGGCATAGTCGGCCCAGGTTGGGAGGAATCCGCCCTCAATCATCGCGCGAATAGCTTTGTTCGTAGGCACGTAAACGGTGTAATTATAGTTGTCGAAGAGAGTACAGTTCAAGTTGTTCTTGCTGTTGGCGCATTCGTTCTTGCCGCTTGTACGGGTGAGAAGCTTATTGGTACTCAAGTCTCCCTGAATAAGTTCATAGAACATTCGATAGGCGGAGTCGGCTGCACTGGTGCACTCGGCATCCTCTTTTGCATGGTTCTTCAATACCTCATACAAAGAAAGTGTTGCGGTGGTTGGTGCCTCTGGAACGCCATAAGAGATACCATTGCCCTCCTTGCCCATGTCGAAGGTGGTAATGGATGGGATGGTCTTACCCCACTGCTGTTCCCAGCCACCAGCAAAGGAAACGTGGTCTTTGTCATGATAATCTACGTAGATGACACTACCGGCTTTGGTTTTGTAGTACTTCTGTTCTGGGTTGAGCGAACCGATGATGATCAGGTTGTCAACCAGATCTTTCAGACGATTCAGGATCAAGGTGTTATTAGGAGTGAGAATAGAACCTGCTACACGGGTGTAGGTGCCATCCTCTGCCATCTTGATCGGATAACACTTGGCCTGAGCCATCTGCATGGTTTTGTCGAAATAGAACTCATACAACAACTGGAAAGTCAATCCAGCGGTACATGGATCTATGTATTTCAAGTAGATATTGTCGGTGTAGCTGGTGTTGATGCTGGTTGCTGTGCTGTAGGGAAGAATCATGCTATACACAGGACCTCTGGCGGTCAAGTAGGCACCGAAATCGCAACGATCGATGGCGTCGTAGATAACACCCATCAAACTCTCTCGAGCCAAAGCTGGATAGATGACCGAGCGATATTCGCTTGGTGGAAAAACCTGATCGGTGATATAGACTACGCCATTGCAGCCCATTTCGCATTCAATGACATTCTCTGGTTTGATGCCGAGAGGTGCCTTTGCATCATCCACGATGCTGTTGAACTTCGAAGGCACAGACTCGATGAAAGAGGGGAGCATGTGAACGCGAAGCAATTTTGAGAGCACCTTCAGAGGGATACTGTCCAATTCCTTGTATTCCTGCTGGAGACCCAAACCTGGGCCATCCCACCATTCTTTAACGGCCTGATCGGAAGGGACGATCATAGCGGCAGCGTCATAATGAAGGTCGAAGCCCATCGGGTTATTATACATATACTGATTCCAACCTGGATCGAAAAGCAATGTGCCAGGTGCCACAACCGTGTCCTTACCAGAAATCATGGCAAATAATTTGCCTCTTTCTCCATCCCAGGTAGTCCAATCGGAGAAATAACGCAATGTGTAAAGTGTATCACTGGTGCCGAACAGTGCTTTGTAATCGTTGGTTATATTTTTATCGGCCAAGGGCAACGAGAAACGGTTGATCATTTTGGCCCACTCGGTTGTCTGTGTGTTGTGATTGATGATCTCGGCCATGTTGCGGTTAGGCTCGATGACGCCATCCACCACATAGATATAGCCGTTCTTGCAGGTCTGCTCTTTGCTGATGATCTTTCGGCCATTGATCCAAGAATCCTGGATAGAGGTCGAACGTCCGTTGGTGATTTTGGCCAAGTCCATGTCGGTAATGCCATTCTTCTCCATAAACTTCGGCAAGAAGTGAATCATGGTAGGGGTGGTATTATCTTTCAGGATTTTCAACGTTTGATTGGCAGCTCTGTAGCGAGCCCACAAATCCTTTTGGGGATCATTCAAAGGATTGCTTGGCATTTCACTCGGAGACATGGTATAGATGGTGTCGAAGATGCCGGCTGCAGTCTTGCGACGCATACAAAGGCCCTGCTGCGGAGGGTCGCTCGGTACGTTGCTCATCAAATCCACCAAATAGGCGTTGTTGACCATGGCATTGAAGAGCAATATCTTCTTCTGGTTCATGTTGAGCTCTTGGAGACTATGTACGTTCCAATCGTTGTTCTTGAACCATTCCTCAAAAGCGGCATCCGAAGCGGCAAAGATGGTTTTAGAACCGGTTTTGGAAAGCACCTCCTTCTGTCCCAAATCATCGATAATGGAGAGCATAGTCTTGAAGGTCTCCACTTTACCATTGATTTCAATTCCCTCTTCAAGGCGTTCATAAACAGAATTTCCTAACCATTCAGGCTGACCTTCGAGGATGTCCTTCTCGCAAGCGGAGAAGAGTCCGCTCATTCCGATAGCCCCAATGGCCAAATAGTAAAGCCTTAACTTCGTAATACAAGTTAATAATCGGTTAATCATTGCAGGTTATTGTTTTGATAATTTATAGAATATTCCATGGAAAAGGTTCGCAAGAGCAAGTCTGATACTCTTGGAAGAAATGTAAATTGGATGTTTGTTTTCGTGTGCAAAAATAGGCAATAATTATATAAGATTGTGCAAATGCCGGAAAAAACTATTAAAACTTTTTAACTTTTTAGTCAAATTGAACTGTTTTTTATAGTATGTTTTGCAATTTCGGGGGTATTTGAGCGAAATACAAGAGAAAGGAAGAAGTGCGTAAAATGTGCAAAATTGTACAATAACCCCCGTGTGGGAACTTCTAAAAAGGGCTTTTTTTTATGGCGTTTCTTATTTCTGGCTGGCTGAAATGGATATTGCGCAATCGATTAAATCATGTTGCAATTTTTGTTTCATTTGAATATAAAAATGGTAACATAATGGCTGTTATTGATGGTTTATTTGTAATTTGTAGATGGCATAAGACTTTGAAAAGAGCTTTTGAATGCAACTCTTTGTCTTATTTTTTTACAATTTTTTAATTCAGTATTTATAGTTGCAATAAATACATTATCTTTGCAGCCGAAACAACAACCAAAATCGAAACAAACAAACTTTATTAATCAATTCTTACTATGAAAAAGAATTCTATCTTTTTTGCTGCGTTGTTCCTCTGTTCGACAGCAGGAATGAATGCTGAAGATCTGAATCTCGATCATTGGCGCCCAAGTTGTACTGCGACTGCCGTCGGTGATGTTGTAGGTTCTGAATCTAGTTATTATCTTTATAATGTGGGCGCAGGCGCCTTCTTGGAGGGCGGCTCTGATTGGGGTACTCGTGCTGCAATTACCAATGGCAAGGATGTAACCGCTTTGACAGCACTTTACAGCGGAAGCTGTGATAACAAGGGTTATAAGTGGTTGATCTCACAGGCTGAGGATACCACATGTATCATTTTTGCCAACAAGTCAACTTCTGGCTGGATGACCGCAGATAATGAGAATGGCATTTGGGTGGATGGTCCAAACAATAATGCTGACCGTCCTCATGACAAGTGGGTTTTGACCAAGCAGGAGAACAATACATTCTATTTGTCAACCACTCATCTCAATGGTTATTTTGGTGTAGATCTGGGTGTCGATGCACGTACTTATTTCCGTGCTGCCGATGCTGCTGAAAATATTGACTTCCAATATACTTGGGCATTTGTATCGGCTGAAGAGCAGGCTAACGTTCAGCCAAACCTCAAACTGTGGTGGAAGGCTCGTGGTGTTTATAATTCATTGACAAAGGCTATCAACGACAATCCTTCTGTTGATTTTTCTTCTGTTATT
The DNA here is from genome assembly GCA_045600485.1 of Bacteroidales bacterium. Lineage (GTDB taxonomy): Bacteria > Bacteroidota > Bacteroidia > Bacteroidales > UBA3663 > Liminaster. The sequence continues at coordinate 13,156 of JAZRXX010000039.1, read as the reverse complement.
GCCAAGTTCAATACCGAGACCACAGCTGCTGCTTTGGATGAACTTCAGGCTATGGTGGATAAGATCATCAAGGACAAGGCTCTTAGCGATATTGAGTCTGCTTCGCTCGATAACAAGGTAAACGTTACAGGTCTGTTTGGTGATGCTGTAGTTCCTACCAACGATACCGATCTTGGCAAGTACTGGAAGCGTGTCTATACTACCGATCGTCAGAACGGTACCTGGCATATCAATAGCTGGTCAACCGAAGGTAATACGGATGGTACAGATATGACCACCAACTTCTTCGAGAATTGGATCAATAAGAACGACAAGAGTCACTTGATGGATCAGAAGATGTATGCTACTCTCGAGGCTCCTAAGGCTGGTGCTTACATGTACACCATCAATGCACGTCCTTACGATCAGAACAATGCTTCGGAGGCTGATGGTTTGCAGGGTGTAGTAATGTTTGGTAATATGAACAGCAACGATATTGCTGAGCAGGATCCTTCAACCGCCCTCTTCACTGGCATGCGTTGGTACTGGAAGGATGGTGGTTTTACCGGCTACACTTTGGTTGGTACCGATAAGAATGAAAAGCACCCATTGACCTTGGGCTTCCGTTTGGAGGATGCTAATATCGACTGGTTGGCATTCAAGGATATCAAGATCTATTATCTCGGTGCATCACAGGATGCTGTTGATCAGGTGAAGGCTAATTCTGCTTTCGATGCTGTGGAACTCGATGACGATGTTCTCGCAATGTATGATCTGAAGGAGGCCTTCAATGAGGCTGTTGGCGACTATGAGGATGCCTCAAGCGTTGAGGGTCTTTTGGCTGCTTATCAGACTATCTTGGATTTGAATGATTCTGTTGCCTCAAGTGTGGCTGCTTACGAGAAGTATGTGGTGGCTTGCGCTAAGGCTAAGGCAGAGCTCAATAAAATGGCTGTCGATGAGTCAAATCCATATTATATGCGTCTCTTTACCTATCTCAGATTGGAGATGAATCCAGGTGCTTCGACTGGCGTAGATGATGAATATCCTGTCTTCAAGAATGGTACTTACGAGACCATTATCTACGAACTTACTCTCGATAACAAGGCTTTGGAAGAGGAGATCGAATTCGTGGAGGCAATAACCCAAATCGCTATTATTAAATCTTTGAATGAGGGTCAGGAGTGTACAAATATGCTTATTAATCCTGATTTCTCTGCTGCTGGCGCAAAGAATAAATGGACCGGTTGGACTATTAATCACTCAACCGTAAACCAGAGCGAGGACAACAATCCACGTGGTGGTGAGTATAAGGTTGATGGCGTTAGCCACTACAGTGCTGAACTTTATGGCGGTTGGGGCGCAACAGGCGGCTTCCTCTTCGATATTTATCAGGAGGTAGCAGGCGTTCCGGATGGCCTTTATGAAATTACTTTCAACGGTTTCTATCGTTATGGTGATCCTGCTGATGTTTGGGCAAATCGCGAGAAGCCAATTCAGGCTTGCCTCTACATGGGTGACTTCGAGACTCCTATGCCAAGCATCTTGAACGATGGCTTCATGGGTGTCGAGAACGAAGAGACCGGTGTTATGGACAAGAATCCAAGCACTGTTGGCGCCTGGTCTCCAATTAATATGGGCGATGACAAGACCATGTTCATTCCTAATGATATGACTGCTGCTACCTATAGCTTCTATACTCCAAAGGCTAATGGCGAGGGTCACTATCTGGCTTCTACCTATGGTCTTGTACAGGGCGGTAAGATGCGTATCGGCGTGAAGAAGACTGCCAAGACTACCGATTTGAAGCACTGGGTATTGTTCTCTAACTTCCGTCTCTTCTATATGGGTAAGAACGAGGCAGCTTCAAAGAGCGTTATCGAGAAGTTCTCTGCTGATGCTGAAGCTATTTTGAACAATACCGAGACTCCGTTGATCTCAGATTGGTATCTGGCTCTCGATGGTGCTGTTTCGGCTGCCAAGGCTGCTGCCGGTAATGCATCTATCGATAAGGAGGAACTCTACAACAGTGTACTTGCTTTGAATGCAGCTCTTAAGGTCGCTCGTCAGCAGCTTGATACTATTGTTAATTTCAACTATAAGTTGACTGATCTTCTTCAGGCTGTCGAGGAGTGTGAGGATGATGCTATCAGCGAGGAGGTTGGCATGTGGGCTAATACCTATTCTGCTGGTTTGACCAATGGTGAGTTGACTGCTCAGATGCTTGCAGAATTCTTCGCTGCATTCGATGAGAAGTATGCTACAGTCAAGACTGTCCTCAAGGCTGATGCTGGTGCTGAGAATCCACAGGATTTGGCAGAGAGTCTTCTTAACCCAGTATTCGAAACTGATACCCAGTGGAATGGCGATGCTTGGGCAATCAACAATGGCAATGCAGAGCAGTACAATAAGAACTTCGATGTTTATCAGAAGGTTTATTTGCCAGCTGGTCACTATCAGATCGTAACTCAGGCCTTCTATCGTCGTGGTACTTGGGCCAATGAGGATACTTGCACCGTACTCGATAAGTATAAGACTCTGCTCTATGCTATCGCTGCTGGTGAGACCGATACTACTTGCTGTGTAGCTGTTAAGAATGGAGCTGATATGCTCTGTGCTGACAGTTTGGGCGGTGACGGTTGTACACAGTTCATCGATAGCCTTACCACTACCGAAAGCTTCAAGGGCAAGTGGTATCCAAACAAGCAGGCTTCGGCTGAGATTTGGTTCGATGCTGCCGACGAAGAGGGCAACCCATTCTTCGGTATCAACTGGCTGAACTTCGAGGTTAAGAAGGCTGGTGAGTATCGTCTTGGTTTCGTTAAGCGTCAGACTTGCACCAACGACTGGTTCGTTTGCAACGGCTTCGAGTTGTACTACACCGGTTCTGAGGATGGTCTTGCTCACGAATCTACCGCTATTGAAATGCTTGGTGCTGCTCCAGCTGTTAAGCACATTACCAGCAAGCGTATCGAGAATGGTCAGTTGTTCATTATTAGCAATGGTCGCAAGTACACCGTTCTGGGCACTGTGATTAAGTAATTGTTCCCTGACAACATATAATGAAAGGAGACGGACGCAAGTCTGTCTCCTTTTTTACTTTTTGTGTGCTCAAAAACTTTCGACCTGTACGGTTAGATGTCCATTGTGGCCAAATGAACACGGATGACACAGATTTGGCAGAAGTTTTTAGTGAAATTCCCTTACTAGAATAGTTGGATGAGGCCAAGGGTGCAAAGAGTCCAGATTGAGAATCTGACCAGTTGTCCGACGAACATTATTCCTGTCACTTTCCAGAAGGGGGCACGAAGGATTCCGTAACTGATGATTACGATATTGCCGATGATGGGCAGTCCAGAACCTAATGCGAACCAAAGCCCACGGCCTGTCAGAAAGATGCGTACTTTCTCCAGTTTCTGAGGGTTGGCTCTTGTCCAGCGAAGCATCTGTTCGTAGGTGCACAGTCTTCCCAGAAAGTAGTTGACTATAGCTCCCAGCCAGTTGCCGACAGTTGCTATTATTATGCATACTGTCGCATTGTATCCAGCGACCAACAGTCCGCTCAGTACCACTTCCGAGTTCATTGGGAAGGGAGTTCCGGCCAGAAACGCCGCCACAAATAATCCTGCTAATCCCCACTCTTCCATTTGTTTCCTTGATTAAGATATTTCTCCATGATTATGGAGTATTACTCTTCGCTATTGCAATGGAAGTCACGTACCATGATGGTGGCGTCGTCCATGATTCGGTAAAGTTCCTCAACCGTTTCGGCGCGGAGCATCGCAATGCGAGTGTCGCGGAAATTCGGGATTCCCTTGAATACAGGGGTGGCGGCCAGGTGGCGGCGGATATGGAGGATGCCTCGGTACTCGCCGATGCGGGCAACTGAGGCCTCAACCTGATGCTTCAGCGCTTGAATACATTCGTCAAGTGGGATAGGAGGGAGCTCCTCGCCAGTAGTGAGAAGATGCTTGATTTCTTTGAAGATCCATGGACGGCCGAAGGTCGCGCGACCGACCATGATGGCATCGACGCCCGTCTCCTCGAACCGTTGTTTGGCGATTTGGGCAGAGGTTACATCACCATTACCGATGATGGGGATTCTCATGCGAGGGTTCTGTTTTACCTCGCGGATAAGAGACCAATCGGCTTCTCCATTATACATTTGCGAGCGCGTGCGCCCGTGTATGGCCAATGCAGCAATACCTTGATCCTGGAGTTGTTCAGCCAGTTCGACGATGATCTTGTGTTCGCAGTCCCAGCCTAAACGCGTTTTGCAGGTAACGGGTATATGAACGGCGTCAACGACCGCGCGAGTGATTTCGAGCATGAGCGGCACATTCTGCAACAATCCTGCGCCGGCACCCTTGCCAGCGACACGTTTGACTGGACACCCGAAGTTGATGTCGAGGATGTCCGGATGGGCCTCTTCGACAATCTTGGCAGCTTCGACCATCGAAGCTACATCCTTGCCATAAATCTGAATGACGACAGGGCGCTCCTCGTCGAGCACCTTCAGTTTCTGCATCGTTTTATCGATCGAACGGATCAGTGCGTCGGCCGAAACAAACTCCGAATAGACCATGTCTGCACCGAACTGTTTGCACTGCAGACGGAAGCCGACATCGGTTACATCTTCCATTGGGGCCAGCATCACAGCGTGGTCTGGCAACTCTATATTTGCTATTTTCATACGGCAAAGATAGCAATTTTTGTTTGAATAGTACAACTAACAACGGTGATAAATTGGCTATTTCGTGGAAAATTATTAAATTTGCACCGTTCACATGTAATTATACGTGCAAAATTTAATATCAACTATTCAATAATTTTTAAAATTTATTTTTATGTGGTTAACATCCTCTTCTATCGGCCGTAAGGTGGTAATGAGTGTGACAGGCTGTGCTCTTGTCCTTTTCCTTACCTTCCACATGGCGATGAACCTCGTCTATGTTTATGACGTGATGGTTGGCACTGCTGCTGGCAATCACTACTACGACGCGGTGTGTGAATTCTTGGGCACCAACTGGTATGCACTTATTGCAACTGCCGGTTTGGCTGCTTTGGTAGCTCTCCACTTTATTTTTGCCTTCATTCTGACTATTCAGAACCGCAAGGCTCGTGGTAGCGAGCGTTATGCTGTCAGTGGCAAGCAGCCAGTACATTGGGCAGCTAAGAACATGCTCGTGCTCGGCGTGATTGTATTCCTCGGCATGCTCCTCCACCTGAAGGACTTCTGGTACAACATGATGTTTGCTGAGTTGGCAGGCGTTGAGGGTCAGTTCGCACCTACCGCTGGTTTCGACTGGATCAGCCTCGTATTTGCTTGCCCAGTTACCGTTGTGATTTATGCAGTTTGGTTCTGCGCTATCTGGTACCACCTTACTCATGGTATCTGGTCTTCGATGCAGACCCTCGGCTTGAACAACAAGGTATGGTTGGATCGTTGGATCTGCACCAGCTATGTTTGGGCAACCATCATCATCCTTGGTTTTGCTTCTGTAGTAGTTGCTGCTATTGCTCATAACGGCGGCTTCACTGGTTGCTAATTTTTCACTTTTAATTTTTCATTTATAATTTCGAAAGATTATGGCTACTGAAAATATTCTTGCTCCCGAACTCAGCCGCATCCCTGAGGGTAAGCTCGCTGACAAGTGGACTAACTATAAGGCTCACCAGAAATTGGTGAATCCAGCCAACAAGCGTAAACTCGATATCATCGTTGTAGGTTCAGGCCTCGCTGGTGGCGCTGCTGCTGCTACCCTCGGCGAGATGGGCTTCAAGGTAAAGTGCTTCTGCATCCAGGACTCTCCACGTCGTGCACACTCAATCGCTGCACAGGGTGGTATCAATGCTGCCAAGAACTATCAGAACGATGGTGACTCAGTATATCGTCTCTTCTACGATACCATCAAGGGCGGTGACTACCGTGCTCGTGAGGCTAACGTCTATCGTTTGGCTGAGGTATCAAACAACATCATCGACCAGTGTGTTGCTCAGGGTGTTCCTTTCGCTCGTGAGTACGGCGGAACCCTGGCTAACCGTTCATTCGGTGGTGCTCAGGTATCTCGTACCTTCTATGCTAAGGGTCAGACCGGTCAGCAGTTGCTCCTCGGTGCTTACTCTTCATTGAACCGTCAGATCCAGAAGGGCAATGTTACCATGTATTCTCGTCGTGAGATGCAGGATGTTGTCCTCATCAAGGACGAGCAGGGTGTTGAGCGTGCTCGTGGTATCATCTGCCGTAACCTCGTAACTGGTGAGTTGGAGCGTCACTCTGCACACTGTGTTATCGTTGCTACCGGTGGTTATGGTAATGCTTACTTCCTCTCTACCAACGCTATGTCTTGCAACGGTTCTGCAGCTATCCAGATCTATCATAAGGGCGCTATGTTCGCTAACCCTTGCTACGCTCAGATCCACCCAACCTGTATTCCAGTACACGGCGATATCCAGTCTAAGTTGACCTTGATGTCAGAGTCACTCCGTAACGATGGTCGTATCTGGGTTCCAAAGAAGCTCGAGGATGCACAGCGTTTGCAGCGTGGTGAGATCAAGGGTCACCAGATTCCAGAGGAGGATCGTGACTACTACTTGGAGCGTCGTTATCCAGCCTTCGGTAACTTGGTTCCACGTGACGTTGCTTCACGTGCCGCTAAAGAGCGTTGCGACAAGGGCTTCGGCGTAAACAGCACTGGTTTGGCTGTATTCCTTGATTTCTCAGACGCTATCAACCGTCTTGGCAAGGACGTTGTTGCTGACAAGTACGGCAACCTCTTCCAGATGTATCAGAAGATCACCGACGATAATCCATACGAGACCCCAATGATGATCTTCCCAGCTATCCACTACACCATGGGCGGTATCTGGGTTGACTACGAACTGCAGACCTCTGTCAAGGGCTTGTTCTGCGCAGGTGAGGCTAACTTCTCTGATCACGGTGCTAACCGTCTTGGCGCTTCTGCTTTGATGCAGGGTCTTGCTGATGGTTACTTCGTATTGCCTTACACCATCCAGAACTACCTCGCTGACCAGATCCAGGTTCCTCGTTTCTCAACTGATCTGCCTGAGTTCGCTGAGGCTCAGAAGAATGTTGAGGAGAAGATTAAGAAGATTATGGCAGTTCAGGGTAGCCGTAGTGTTGACTCTATCCACAAGGAGCTTGGCCACATCATGTGGGAGCATGTCGGCATGGGTCGTACCAAGGCTGGACTCGAAGAGGGCTTGAAGCTGCTCGCTGCATTGCGTGAGACCTTCTGGAAGGAGGTTTATGTACCAGGTGAGGCTAACAGCCTGAATGTTGAGCTCGACAAGGCTTGTCGTCTGCTTGACTTTATCGAGATCGGTGAGTTGATGGCTCGTGACGCCCTCCATCGTGAGGAGTCTTGTGGTGGTCACTTCCGTGAGGAGCACCAGACCGAAGAGGGTGAGGCTAAGCGTGATGACGCTAACTTCATGTATGTCGGCTGCTGGAAGTACATGGGCGAGGGCAAGGAGCCTGAGCTCTGGAAGGAGAAGCTCGACTACCAGGAGATCAAGGTACAGACTCGTAACTATAAGAACTAATATTCGTTCCTTCTGTTGTTTATGTTCTTTTGTTCTTTTGTTCACTTGGACAACAGGCTGAACAGGATAACAAAACAACGAAACAACAAAATAACAAAACAACATAATTATGGGAAAAGAAAATTTTCTTAACGTAAACGTAAAAGTTTGGCGTCAGCGTGGCCCAAAGGAGAAGGGCGAATTCAAGACTTATCGCGTTGAGCACGTTAGCACCGAGATGTCATTCTTCGAGATGATGGATACTTTGAACGAACAGCTCATCAACAAGCACGAGGAGCCAATCGTATTCGATCACGACTGTCGTGAGGGTATCTGTGGTACTTGTTCACTTTATATCAACGGCCGTCCTCACGGTATCGACGACGCTATCACAACTTGTCAGTTGCACATGCGTAAGTTCAAGAATGAGGAGACCATCACTGTTGAGCCATGGCGTTCTGCAGGTTTCCCTGTAATCCGTGACCTGATGGTTGACCGTTCTGCTTTCGATAAGATCCAGCAGGCTGGTGGTTATACCTCAATCAACTGTGGTGCTGCTCAGGATGCCAACGCTATCTTGATTAGCAAGGTTGATGCTGACGAGGCTATGGATTCTGCTTCTTGCATCGGTTGTGGCGCTTGTGTCGCTGCTTGTAAGAACGGTTCAGCTATGCTCTTCGTCTCTGCAAAGGTTAGCCAGTTCGCTCTCCTTCCACAGGGCAAGGTTGAGGCTGCTCGTCGTGCTAAGGCTATGGTTGCCAAGATGGATGAACTCGGCTTTGGTAACTGTACCAACACCCGCGCTTGCGAGATGGAGTGTCCTAAGTCAGAGAAGATCTCTAACATCGCCCGCTTGAACCGCGAGTTCATCAAGGCGAAGTTGGCTGATTAAGCAGACCCTCTCCCCAACCCTCCCCCTTAATGGGGAGGGAGGCTATATACAATATGCGGTCTCGGGAATCCGGGGCCGCAGTTTTCTTTTGGCTATAGCGACTATAGTTTCTATAGCTTCTATAGCTTCTATAGCGACTATAGCAACTATAGTACCTATCTCTATCAAATCTATGATTTCATTAGTTTATCCAAAGCAGGAAGAGCAGCAGGAGTTGTTTCCACTCATTGACGAAGAGGGAAATGTGGTGGGCCAGGCTACTCGCAAATACTGTCATAATGGTCAGTCGATGGCTTTGCATCCGGTTGTCCATCTGCACGTGATGGATGCCGAAGGCCGTATTTATCTGCAAAAGCGTTCGATGAAGAAAGATATTGCCCCAGGTCGATGGGACACCAGTGTGGGTGGTCATGTAGATTATGGCGAGAGCCTCGAACAGGCGGTAGCCCGCGAGGCTCGTGAAGAACTTGGCTTGCAAATTGATCTCGCACAATGTCGCTACTTGTTCCAATATGTTTGGCAATCATCGCGCGAGCGAGAACTGGTAACTGCTTTTTGTGTTACCTACGATGGTGTTCCCCAGCCAGATCATGACGAGGTTGATGAGGGCAGGTTCTTTACATTAGAAGAATTGCAGTCCCACTTGCAGACATCATTCTTCACAGAACAATTCGAACAGCAGGAACTGCAACATCTTATTCAAAGTCTTCGTAAGAATTACCGTTGAAGGTAGTTAGCTTTTTGTATTCGGTAATCAGTTTGTGTATTTGTATTCCAAACATGGTGCCCAGGACAATTAATCCTATGCTGCCTATTACGATAAAGATAATCTGATTGAATCTGACCGCTTCATATATTTCTTCGGTCGGACAATACAGTATGCACATCCAATGTGTGTCGGGAATAGGAATATAGAGGAAGGCAATCCTGCGTCCTCCCATATAGTCGTAGGTCACACCTCCTTGTCGATCTTTGGAATGGTACAATGGGTGCATCTTCGGATTGATGCCCACTCGTGTCATTGCTTCGTCCAAACGGACATTGCCAATATACCAACGGTTTGGGTGGATCAGAAGGTCCAGATCTTCGTTGATCATGGCAACGATGCTGGTTGGATATGGTCTGTATTTTTCGATTTGTTCTGCCAGTGGCGTGAGGTCTATATCAGCGCCAATGCTACCGGCAAACTTGTCGTTCTCCATGATAGGAACGGAGAATGTTGAAATCATTACGCTATCGTCCGAAAAGAAGGGTTTGGACCAATCGGCCGACAGATCTCCCTGGATCTGTCGGTTGTACCATTGGTTTAGGTGTCGGAAATCTCGGCTTTCGCCAACTTGAAATGATACCAGTCCTGTTGCCTCTCGGCGAATCAATGCACCAAATCCGTTATGTTCGGCATATTGCGGATAAACCCAGTCTTCGAATGCCATGACTGCACCCGAAAGTTCCTGATTATCTTCAAGCATTTTCTCTAATGCTCCGTAAACCTGTTTTTCGTCTCTGTAGTTGAATGTGGAGTCCCTGCCCATCTGCTCTACAAAGTCTATGACGGGCTGTTTGGCTTTCTGCAGTTCTAAGCTGATGGCATTTATGAGTGTACTGAAGTCCGACATGACTTTCTGATCACACTCCATTTGGACTTTTTCTTCTCGAATCTTGTCGAAAATAAAGACGGTTGAGACAAAGGCGACACAGGCGACTGCGAGAATAATGCAATGTATGAGCCTTAGGTATATCCTTTTGTTGTGAAATGGTATCATGTAATAAATATGTATTAATTGTGAGCTATTAAGTATTCGTACTTTCTGCGCACAAAGATACAGTATAATTTTATATTTCGGTTGATAATTCATAAAAAAAACACTTATCAACCTATTTATTCACAATTTCTCCGGGTTATTCACACATTTATCCACTTGTCCCATTCTTTTATAATGTCATCGATGCTGATGCCTAGCATCTGAGCCTGACGGAAGAGCTCGGGGAGTTGTTGCTTGATGAACTCCTCTTTCTGACCTTTGAGAAGTTTCTTTTTCGCATCAGAACAGACGAAATAGCCGATGCCACGCTTCTGATAGACAATCTCCTCGCGTTGCAAAACCTCCATGGCACGAAGTACCGTGTTGTAGTTGATCTCGTAGGTTACCGCCAGTTCTCGAACTCCAGGAATACGATCTTCCGCCTGATAGTTTCCCTTTAGGATCTCCTCGCAGATCAGATAGGCTACTTTACCGAATATAGTCTTTTCGTTCGATGTAATCATATCATAAGGAATCCATCATTGGCGAATTGCCAGCGTCTATAAAATCGATATGCAACACACAAGATGATGGCCGATAATACCACACTTGCAATGCTAAGAACTACACTTGAGATCGGATGCCGATCCAAATGAGTGTATACTGGAAAGAAAGGGACTATCAAAATAAACTTAAACAATATTCTCATCCCTGCATTCCGAAAGAAAGAAGCACTGAAGAAGGACAGACTGATCAATAACAAGCCAAAAGCAAGATAGTAGACATGGTGTATCAGGAAAAGAATAAATCCTCCCATACAGATATCTGTCTTTCCTCCCACAGACAGGACGTAAACTATCTCACTGGCTATAGACATGACCAGATTGATACAGGTCAGGAATAATACAGTCAAAAATACGCCACCAAACTTATTGAAGTGAGAAGCGGGCAACAACTGAAATGCCTCAGAACAGCGAAGAAATGTCCCTGGCATCCACATGACTTTTGTAAGGCCAATAAAAGCAAGCACATGATATGCCTTATCAGCATTTCCATCAGCCAAGTAAAAAAGAAATAAGATGGTCAATGGACTAACCCAGAGTGCGTACAATGCAAACTGATGATAAATATTTACTATCTTAAGCATAATCATTCAATTTTTTTGAAGAGTAATATAATTCACATCTCGACGAGTATTGAAGAAATACCACATGAGAAGGAGGTTGAGTATTGTGCCGACCAACAGAATAGCGGCAATCTGTCTATTGTCCATATTGCACAATTGCATGGCTATGGCTTTCACATAGCCACTACTCAAATTGATCAACAAGGCGCTTATTATCAAGACAAAACCAGGACGAATAAGAATTCCCAATAGAATGAATAAAGTAAATTGCCACAAAATAAGCAGATAGTATGTTGCAAGATACCAGACAAGCCAGTTGATCATTGTGCCAGGGAACCAAACGCCATGGATACAAAACAATATGGAAGGGATGAGCAGATAGTCGGCGACCAACATACCGGTCAAATAGACAATGAACGATAGTCCGAAAACCAACAGTCGAGACAGGAACTTGTCCTTCATTGATACCGGTAACATCCTGATCTGATACTGTCTAAAGATACCGAAAAGGAAACTGGCGCGCAATGCGAAGAAATACATTGCACTCGCAAACACAGTACCCATCATAATGGACAAAGGCGAATCAAGAGAACTCTGGGATACCTCTGCCCAACTATAATATGAACGAAGGTTATGGGCTGAATCCAACTTGCTGCCGTCCAATCCAATAAAGAGCATGCTAAATACTGTAACCAACAGAAGCGATAAAACAAATGTTGTGGGAAAGCCCATTTTGTCTAATCGCCAATAGAACTTCATGAGGTCTTTCATAGCCGGATCATTTAGCAGCATTGACATATTCAAACAGCAACTCAAGGTTGACTGGTGTCTCTTCCTCCATCTCTGTACGACGGGCCATGCACATTGTGCCCTCTACACTCTTTTCACTATACAAAACCTCGCCTTCAGGATTGGTGCCAAATGTATAACTGTCGGACAGCTCCTGTGTAGAGGCATTGAGCAATAAACCCTCCTTGCCGATGATGACCACATGATCCAGCAGCATTTCCACATCATGGACCTGATGTGTTGAAATGATGATAGTACGTCCTTCTGCCATGTTGCTGGCAATGATCTTACGGAACTGTCGTTTGGATGGAATGTCCAAGCCATTGGTGGGTTCGTCCATGACCAGTATCTGAGTATTGGTTGCCAGTGCGAAACACATCATCACCTTCTTTTTGGTGCCCATCGACAGTTTTGAAAGTTTCATATCAAGTGGCAGCTCAAACTCTTTCAAGCAGGAATCCATTACCTCCTGACTGAAGTTCTTGTAGAATGGACGATGCATTTCAATGTACTTCTTAAGGCTGACATTGGGTAAGATAAATTCCTCTGGTACCAGATAGAGCTTTTCGAGCATGGCCTTGCTCATCTCTTTGGCATTGAGACCATCAATTGTGATTTCGCCCTCTTTGGCACGAAGCAATCCGCAAATGAGTTTGAGGAGTGTGGATTTTCCTGTTGCATTTTTGCCCAAAAGTCCATAGATGCAGTTGGATTCAAACTTGAGGCTAAACTGGTTGAATACCTTTTCCTTTGACTTGCTATAGCCAAAAGTGATATCTTGAATGTTGATCATTGATAACTTGAATGAAGGGGTTAATACTATGTTTGTTTATTTGATATGGTGTCATAGTGAAGTATGACGGTGCAAATATAAAGTTTTCGGTTGTTATTATCCAAATTTTCGGATTAAATTTTAAGAATGTTTAACAAATTGATGCATTCTTGTAACTACTCAGCCCCCCCAGTTTAAGCTAGGGGTTACGTCGAAATAGAAACATTGATTTCTGCTCACTGACTTACGACAGCGAGAATAGCATCGAATTTTGAATTGTTGTTTTTCTTGGCAGTTTCTGCAATAGAATG
>JAZRXX010000038.1:0-68972 GCA_045600485.1 Bacteroidales bacterium | reverse complement strand
CTTGGCAATGCCCAGATAGAGGAATAGGAGGCCAAGCGCATACATGATGAGGAAGGTAGGTTCAGCAGCGATGTTGCTGAACGCCGTCATCTCATACAATTTTTCTAATATAGTACTGAAATCCATTTTTACTTGATTTTGAAGATTGGATCATCCTCGAATACCTTGTCACCAGGGTTAGCGAGGATAGCGGTGATCTGACCGTCGCAGTCAGCGGTAACAGCGTTGTAGGTTTTCATAGCCTCAATGTAGCCGATGGTCTGACCCTTCTTAACCATGTCACCAACCTTAACAGGATTCTCGCCTGCAGCCTTTACAAGAGCAAACTTACCCTCAAGTGGAGCAAGAACGTCTGCGCCTTCGCCTGCTGCAACTGGAGCTGCACCTGCTGCTGGAGCTGCTGGAGCGCTGCCGTCGTTAGGAGCGATAGATACGGTGTAGGTCTCGCCATTGACGGTAACCTTGAGGTCCTGAGCCTTGATCTCGCCAGTGCCAGCGTTAGCCTTCTTAGCCTTACGCTCTGCGAGGTCAGCCTCGAAGTCAGCCTTAGCCTTGCCGCTCTTGTATGCCTCGTACTGAGATGGGTGCATTGCATACTCGAAGAGCTCCTCGTCGTCCTCACCGAGAGGCCAGCCGTTAGCCTGCATCTTAGCGCGGAACTCATCGAGGTTGTCTGGAGCGTAGATCTGAGGATCCTCGGTCTCGAACTTAAGACCCTTCTCCTCTGCCATCTTAACGAGCTCTGGAGCTACTGGGCCAGGGAGCTGGCCTGACTTGCCGAGAAGCATATCCCAGTGGTTGTCAGCGATGATGCTCCAACGCTCCTTGCCCTTCTCCATCTGGAGAACGTTCATGAGAGCCTGGTTTTTGACATACTGTGAGAATGGAGTTACCAAGCAAGGATAACCCATCTTTGGCCATACGTAAGCAACCTCGTCGAAGAGCTTGATCAAGATCTCGTCGGTGGTGAGCTTAGGCTGACCATTCTTCTCCTTCCAACGGTTCAGACCCTCGAGGTTCTCTTCCAAGTCGGTCATGAGTGAACCCATCATACCACCAGGGAGACCTGGCTTAACGAGGAGTGAGTTGTTGAGGTGGTTGAGAGCTGGAATGTAGTAGCCGAGGAAGTCGTCCATCATCTCCTGGATCATGGTACGTACCTCCATGTATGCAGCCATATTCACATCCTTCACCTGGAAGCCAGCATCCTTCAAAGTCTCGATGACGGTAATTACGTCAGCATGGCCGGTACCCCAAGAGAGTGGAGACATACCGCAGTCGATGTAATCACAACCGTTCTCAGCAACCTCGAGGATAGAGGCCATGTTGAAGCCAGGGCCAGCATGTGAGTGGTACTGGATAACGATGTCCTTCTTGATTGCCTTGATGCCAGCAACGATCTTGCCGAGGCTCTTAGGACGACCGATACCAGCCATATCCTTCAAACAGATTTCGTCTGCACCTGCCTCGATGAAAGTCTTAGCGAGGTTGACATAGTATTCTACAGTGTGAATAGGAGAGAAGGTGATACAGAGCGAAGCCTGTGCGATCATACCAGCCTCCTTGGCATACTGAATGGATGGAATAACGTTGCGTGGATCGTTGAGACCGCAGAAGATACGGGTGATATCGGTACCCTGTGCCTTCTTGACCTTGTAGAAGAGTTTGCGCAAATCCTTTGGACAAGGGAACATACGGAGACCATTCAACGCGCGGTCAAGCATGTGTGTCTGGATGCCAGCCTCATGGAAAGGCTTGGTCCACTGACGAACAGCGATGTTCGGGTTCTCGCCATAGAGCAAGTTTACCTGCTCGAAGCCACCACCATTAGTTTCTACACGATCAAAGCAGCCCATTTCAATGATTTTTGGAGCTACCTTTACAAGTTGGTCAACACGAGGCTGGTACTTGCCAGCGCTCTGCCACATGTCGCGGAAGACCAGAGAAAGCTTTACTTCTTTTGCCATATTTTTCAAAATATTAATATTTCTTTGTAATAATATGTTTTTCAAAGTTATTAGTTACTAGTTATTAGTTAGGCTTAGCTGCCAAAACTATTTAACTTTTAACTATTAACTTAAAGCTGGAGTTCGAAAATTATTTGCTAATTTTTGTAACGACAGCTTTAGGTGCTACCTGAGCGATTGCTGCCTTGATTGCAGCCTCAACATTTGCAGGAATGGCAGCAGGTGCAGCTGCATTCGCTACTTTCTTGGTAGTCTCCTCTTCTGGAGCAAATTTGTTGACAGCAACGATCAGCAACTTCGAAAGATTGATGATCAAAATAAGAATTACGAATACCGTTCCCATGCCGACAATCATCAGCAAAATGGCGGTTTGCATATCGGTAAGTCCATTCATAATTATTTAGATTTAATTTATTGTTATCGGTTTTTCGGGCGCAAATTTAGTGATATTTTTTCAAATATACAAAAAAACAGCCCATTATTTTGCATTTCTGCAAGAATATAGGCTGTTTTTTCATCTTTTGTATTGATGTGCATCTCCAAACCTCTGCAAAAGACTCGCTGAAGCTAATTATTTGTTTCGGCGAGAAGTCATTCTCCTATTTCAGTCAGGATGAGGGTGGTTTTATTTTATAGCTTCATAAATCAGAGTTTGGATATGCTGGCGGATATCTTCTTCACCCAACAAAGTGTTCCAACGGACAGGGTTGATTCTGTTGCAAAGGAAGATGTAAATCATCTTGTTGGTTGGATCAATCCAGAAGCATGTGCCCGAGTAACCTGTATGACCATAGACAGTTGCAGGGCATTTCAGGCTGCAAGGATTGCGCTTTGTTCTCCATCGTGGATCAAACTCAGGCTTGTCAAAACCAAGACCACGTCGAGAGATTTGGCTCTTCTGGGTTGTCATGCGTTCGACTGTGATTGCGTTTACAATCTGTTTTCCGTCGTATTTGCCTCCATTCAGAAACATCTGCAAGACAGGATAGAGTTGAGTGGCGCTTCCGAACAGGCCCGCATTGCCCTCCACTCCTCCGCTCCATGCACACAGTTCGTCGTGCACATAACCACGCAGCAACTGATGGCGTAATGCGTCGTCCTGTTCTGTCGGCGCAATACGTTCCAGAGGAACGCCATTTTCCAATGGGCGGAAACAGAGTTTGCCAGGACCATAGAACTGAGGATATTTCTTGTACAGATATTCGTCCATAGGCGTATGGGTAACGTTTTCGATCACTTTGCGCAGAAGGACGAAGTTCAGACAGGAATAGCGATAACGATGCGGTTTCTTCAGCGGCAAATCGACAATCTTCTGCACGATAGAATCTCGGAACAATGGGTTCAGCCACATGTCTTGAGCGATTGGCAGCGTATGGGTGTCGTCTTTTGTTGTCGAAATCCAGAATGGATCGAATCGTAGGCCCTCTTGGAACCAGCATCGTTTGTCCTGACGGATTGTGAATGGAGCTACCTCCTTGGGACTGTAGAATACTTTGTCGAACGATGTTGTGTCGAAGGTCATAGCATAGAATGTATAACCATCGCGAATATCCGTCTCGTGGTAGAGTGCCTGACGTAATGTCAGATTCTTTTTGTCTGTGCCTCGCAGTTCCGGTACGTATTTGCTGATCAGCTCGCTGAACTTCATGTCGTGTTCGTCGTAAGCCTTCATCAGTGCAGGAATGGTGGCAGCTGCTTTGCTGACCGAAGCCAGATCATAGACAGTTTCGAGTGTGTTCGGTTCTTTGTGTGATGCATCAAGCCACCCGAATGCCTTGTTGTATATGATCTCGTCCTTATGAGCTACCAGTACCTGACAACCAGGGAAGGCTCCCCGTTCGATGGCATTTACAATCAAGGAATCGACCTTTTGGAATCTGGTATCTGCTTTTTTGTGCATTGAACACTCCGGAACGGATATCACTTCCCCTGATTCTTGCTCTGGCAAGCCCTGTTCAGTCGGATCATATTCCCTGTTTGTTGTATCTTTTGGTGCTATAACGGACGAGGTAGGTTGAGCTGGACGCAGTTTTGCTTTTTCAATCTCTGCTACCAACGTGTCTCTAAGAGCTTTGGCTGCAGTTGTGTTGATTCGATTCACAAGATTGTTGGTGTCCAGTTCCTTTTCGCGACCAACACAAAGTACATACTTCCAACGCAGTACCTTCCGACACTTCTCGTCTATCAGACTTTGAGGTAGTCTTCCATCGGTTATTGCTTTCTTCAAGTTGTTCCATTGTGTCTTCAGTGGTACAGGATCGAGCAATACATCGATGCCGGCCAGCAGTGCCTTGACTGGATAATCTGGTACATTGGTCACCCCTTTCATTGCTAGTCCGTCGGTGAAAATCAGTCCGTCGAAACCCATCTGTTCCTTGAGCAGTTCGGTCACAATCGGACGAGAAAGCGACGAAGGCAGATTGGCCGTTGAATCGAGAGAAGGAACCTCCAGATGTGCCATCATCAAACCACCGAAACCTCCTTTTACAAAACAGTCAAACGGTGCACACTCAAACGATAGCATTCTCTCGCGGTCATGATTCAAGCGGGGCAGCGTTTGGTGACTGTCCGTGTCGGTGTCGCCATGTCCTGGGAAATGTTTGCCTACGGCCAATATGCCACCTTCTTCCAGTCCCTGGCAATAGCTCATGGCAGGAGGAACAACCTCCCATACCGTAGAACCAAAACTGCGGTTGCCGATGACCGGATTGTTGGGATTCGAATTGATGTCGAGTACAGGAGCAAAGTTGATGTTTATGCCCATCAATCGGCATTGGCGCGCAGTCTCCAGTCCATATTGATACATCAGACTGTCGCGTATCTCCGGATCGATTGTGCCCAAGGCACCGTTGCGAGGATACTTGATGGCATCGGTCAGACGCATCGATAGTCCCCACTCTCCATCCAATGCAATCCATAGAGGCGCTTTCTTTGCCTGTTTGCGGGCGTACTGCGTCATCTTGGCTTGCGTCATGATGGTTCCTTTTGAAAACAACAGACCTCCGACATGGTAGTTCTTCAGGTCATTGATGATAATCTGACGGTGGGCATCGTCGTTTGTACTGTTGACAATGGGCATAATCAATTGCCCCAGACGTTCGTCCGGGGTTAATTGATTCATAATGCTGTCCACCCAATGTTCCATGCATTCAACGTCAGCGCGCTTCAGCATGTTTTGGGCACTTGCACTATATAAAATAAATAATGTGTAAACTATGAGGCAGATCCTCTTCATTCTTGTCCAATAACTTCGATTCGTCCTTCAATTCGTCCATCAATCGTCTTGCCTTGAGCATTCTGCTCCATGATGTAATCGACCATGAGATTGCGGAGCAGGATACCGGTGTTGGTGTATTTGACGGCCTTGGTCATGGCCAACATGCCATCGTTACCTTCTGCCAGATAGTCGATTGTTGCCAGATAATAGATGCGTTCTGGATCGATAGGCTCACCACCCACTTTGATGTTGGAAGCCGTGATCTTCTCGTACGACTCGCCGTCTGCCTTGACGCCATGGTCAATTTTCAGTGTACACGAGATTCCCGAGAAGGCCTCTAATCTTTTGCCTTCGACTTGATGTACCAATTCTTCGATCTGAGCACCCTTCAACTCCAGAATAGCCAGCGTATTCTCAAATGGGAAGACTCGGTAAATGTCTCCCAACTTGACATCGCCAGCATAGAGGTCGTTGCGCAGACCTCCCACGTTCATCACACCGATATCCATAGGATGATCGTAGTGCAAAGACCCCACGGCACGAAGTACATCGCTGGTAAAGTTTCCTAATGGACTCTCCGGACGGAATCGTGGCAAATCGTGCGCACAACGTCCTAAGACGGTGCTCATCTTTTGTTCCAGACTATCGCGATAGGGGGAAATGAAATCACTCATTACACGCCCGTAGGTGCGCAAATCAAAGAGATCTGGATGAAGTTTCTTGCAATTAATCTCTTTTACCTTGAATGCATCAGTGCCATCCTTGTGGCGTCCGTTTTTCTGCATTTTGATATTTACGAATCCGATTGGTGATGCTTTGGCTCCGGTTTGAGTGATCATGACAGGTTTCCCTTCGGCATTGTTGACAATTTCACCATTCTCGATGTTCGTGTGGGTGTGACCACCGATGATCATGTCAATACCAACGCTCTTGGACGCAATATAACGATCGCCTGTAGAGTCGTTTGGGTAGTAGCCAACGTGCGACAACAGAATGACGACGTCGCAGCCCTCATCACGTAGTTTGGCAGCCTCCGTATTGGCTGCAATGACTGGATTGATGTATTTGATACCCTCCCAGTTGCGATTGAAGATCAGATTGTTTGGATCGCATGTCACACCAGTGATGCCGATTCGTACACCTTTTCGTTCGATGACCATCGATGTTCTGGTATAAGGCTCGAGCGGGGTTCCTTTCACATCATAGTTGCAGTTGATGATCGGGAAACAGGCATAGTCCAGCATATCCTTGAGAAAATCTATGCCGTTGTCGAATTCGTGATTTCCGAATGTAGAACAAATCAATCCCTGAAGGTTCATGGCCTTCATTTCGATCATACCATTCCAAATGTTGAAATAGGGAGATCCTTGTACCATGTCGCCAGCATCCAGATAGATTAACTGAGGATCATGCTGGCGCATCAATTCGAGGAACGATGCACGCTCAACGACACCTCCTACTGGCTGTTCGTCCATGTAGATGCCATCAATCTGGCTATGTGTATCGTTGGTATGGATAATGTTTATCTCTGGTCCATCGTTGGAGTCGCAGTTGGCAAACCCCAAAGGACAAAGGAGCACAGCAAGGGCTGTGCAAAAAGTTTTTATACTTGGTTTCTTCATTGTGTTGCGTATATTATAAAGATGGTAATCTTTAATCAGTATAGAGTTTCAGGGGGCAAAGATACAAAATTATTCAATATGTTGAACTGTTTATATCTATTTTTTTTACTTTTTATACTTTTTTTCTTCTTTTTATTTTGTAATCTGAAGCGACAAATAACTAAGAGATATTATTATGGAGACAAGATAATTCTCTAATTTGCTAATTCTTGATCAATTAATTAATCTTGTCAAGACTGCAAAAAACGTTTGTTTTTCGGTTATAGATGCTGATCCAATTCAATCGAGAACTTGGCTCCAAAATCGACAGGATGATCACCCATAAATCCCACGAAGAGAGAGGCATTGAAGTAATTGTTGCCAATGCCGTAGCCGACTTCTCCATACAGATTTTTGCGTTGAGCCCAAAGTGTACTCAAGTAGATGCGCTCTTTGATGATGTATTTCGAGATACGTGGCATGCAATGGAAGAGCAGAAATGGAGATTCGTACATGATGTGTCCTTGTGCATAGGAGGCAGATGAACTGTACCAGTAATCGTTGAGCAACGCAAATGTTCCTCCGTTGGCGCGACGATCCCATGTGGATGGGTACTGAGAACGGGAAAAATGGGTATAGTTGACAAAGAATTCCTCCTTTTGCTTGATGAAACCACCAGCACCGAAGTGCCAGGAGAGGTTGCGTGAATTGTCGAGTTGAATGAGCTGATGTGTATCGAATTCCAAACGGGTGTAATTGCTTCGTGACTTAAAGAAGTTCTTGATGCCTTGGCCAGCTTCAAGGGTGAAGGTGGGCCAGTCGCTCTTGAGCAGGAACTTCTGGCGTCCTTCGCGATAATAATACAGATGGGGCCTCCATGACAAACGGAGGTAAGGGTTCATATCCAGATACCGGTTGTCGATAGTGGCATCAGCGACCTTTTCGGCTGTAGCATAGACACCACGTTTGACTGGACGACGGATACTATAGGTGGCACCTAAATTGAACATGAGACCATCGGCTAACTCGACACCATGTTCGAGCGTAAACTCGTAACGACGGAAGAATCTGAGACCGAGGGAGTCGAATGACAGGGTGTTGAGACGAGGGTATTCTGTATCATCGAGGTTTCGTCTATAACGTCGTATGGTTTTGTTTACCTCGCTCTTGAATCGTGAGGAGAACCCATTGGAGCCATTCTGAAGTCGTAGCAAGAGGTATCCACGATGTTCTGGCAGATAGTTCCATTCTGTATCGAAGCGATAGCGGATTTCCTTCAGTCGGAATGCGTAACCAACTTCCGGCATGACACGAAGACTCTGTCCGTTGGAATAGAGCCGGGAGAAACGAAGTCGTTGGCGAAGGGTAATTCCATTGATCTTGTCGTAACCGATATAGGCGGGATTGAGCGGTCCATAAATGCGCACGTCAGATCCGAATGCTTCGAAACTGGAGGAGGAAACCATGCGGGACGGTAGTTTCTGCAGAAACTTTCGGGCTCGGAGACGTGAGTCAGGAAGAATGGTCTCTGTGTTTGTCTTTTCAAGGTTCAATGACTCGATGGTTTCCGGTTGCTTCTTGATAATTGAATTTTTCTCTGGACTATAGACATCCGAAAGGTCTAATGGTTCGAGTCGGGGATCAAAGGCCTTTTTGGGGAGAATCTGATCGATATTGAGTGTATAGTCGTAATGATTATGACCATGCAGACGTCCGTATTTGTAATCGAGCGAAACACTACTGCCTTGCATGACGTGGTAGCCGTCGATGGTGGCGAAACGCAATGTGTCTGTTATCTGTCCGAAATCAATCTGCCCAGTGGCTCGAATCTCGTGAATGGTGAGGCTGGAGAGAAGGATGTCAACCTGACCTGCGAGGAGTTCATGATGTGGCTTCTTGGGCTCGAACGAGATGGTGATTAAAGTGTCGGTTGGAAGTAGGGTCGTGTCAACCGATTGGTATCGATACAAGCGAATTCCATCGTTGCTGAAGGGGAGGACATAATGCTTGTCGTCTCCTTTGTCGCGCATGACACGCATTGAATAGACCGGCAAGATGACTGGATAAAGTTCGTGAAGGATGCGTCGGTTGCGATGGTTGTTGTCAGATTGGAGCATCAGTGGTGTAAGCAGCAGATCGCAAGGTGTCTGGTAAGCAGCCTTAACCGTAGCATCAAGATGGGTGGTATCACCTTGGCGATAGTCGAAAGGAAGGATATCGTGTATCAACGATGTCCACCAACTGTGTCCCTCGCTCCATGAGGTCGCGTGTATATCAGCAGTGAGTTCCAGTTTGCCGACACTTTCGTGATTGTACCATTCTACGCGTCGGTTCAGTTGAACGAGCAGAGAATCGAATCGAGGATCACCTGTGTTGCATCTGTCGCTGACCGTATGCTTGCGGGCCATCAAAGGATTGATGGTCAGCAGGAGCAATAAGGTAAGCATTATGGATGCAATGTTGTTTTTCATCGATTATCAGATCATTCAATTTAATTTCGGTACTTGCAATTTAATTTCGGTACTTGCCTTCATCTTCGTCTTCGAGTATGCTTAAGTAACTGTCGTAACGGGATTGTGCTATCAAATGTTCGTTCAGGGCTGCGATGACAGCACACCCGGGCTCATGTGTATGTGTGCAGTTCCCGAATCTGCAATCGGCCGAAATACGGAAAATCTCCTTGAAGTAGTGTCCGATGGATTCCTTCTCGAATTCGATGGTGCCAAAGCCCTTGATGCCGGGCGTGTCGATCAAAAATGAAGATGGGGATTCGGTTGTATCGTCGTTGCTGTTCAATACATACATCTCGGAGAATGTTGTGGTATGCATGCCCTGATCATGCACGTCGCTTAGTTCTGCTGTGCGTGTGTGAACGTCAGGAATGAGATAGTTGAGCAAAGAGGACTTACCTACACCACTATTGCCCGATAGGAGGGTAACCTTGCCCTGTAATTCTTTGCGAAGTGCGTCGATACCTACACCAGTCTTGACCGAGATGGGGAAGACCGTATAGCCGATGGAGCGATAGAGGTAAGCCAAATCGGAGGCATATTGCTGTTCGTCGGCATCGTGCATATCTATTTTGTTGATGACGAGGATGGTGGGAACGTTGTAGGCTTCGGCAGTGGCAAGAAAGCGATCGATGAAGGTTGTGGAGGTCTGCGGATGGCTGACGGTTACCACGAGGAGTACGAGGTCCAGATTGGTCGCGAGGATATGTGCCTGCTTTGAGAGATTGATCGACTTGCGGATGATGTAGTTGCGACGTTCACGTATGGCTGTGATGAAAGCAAAGCCCTCGTTGTTGACTTCGTAGGTGACAATGTCGCCTACAGCTACAGGATTGGTTGTCCGGATGCCTTTGAGCCGGAAGTTACCTTTGACTTTGCATGGAACAAGACCTCCCTCTGCTGGCTGCTGTGTGGCATCCAGCAGAAGGAGTTCATTGCGAAGCTTTTGGCCCTCGGGAAGAACGAGATACCAGAAGCCGGTATTTTTTACTACTATTCCTTTCAATTTTTCAAATTAAAAGTAATATTGTTAAAAATAAGTTATTAGTTATAAGTTATTAGTTAGGTCCCTGTGGCCTAGTGTATTGTCTCAATGACTTGTATATAAATTCACACGAAGGCACGAAGACAAAAAGTCTTTCCCCCTTAGTCATCTTTGTGTGAGTTATTATTTAATCTCGACGAGATGATGCACTAGAATTATTTATTAACTATTAACTAATAACTTGAAATTATAGTGTTTAAGCGCTTTAAGCGCTTAAACTGCCATAATTTCAGCGTCCTTGTCCTTGTAGAGATCATCGACCAACTTGATGTACTTGTCGTGTGACTTCTGCATTGATGCTTCGGCATCCTTCTCTACGTCTTCTGGAAGACCGTTCTTGATATCCTTCTTCAAGGTTTCAATCACATCACGGCGGATGTTACGGATTGCAACTTTAGCATTCTCGGCTTCTGTCTTTGCCTTCTTTGAGAGCTCACGACGACGATCTTCGGTCATTGGAGGAAGACCAATACGGATGTACTCACCGTTGTTCTCTGGCATGATACCGAGAGGAGAGTCGATGATGGCTTTTTCGATCGCTTTGAGCATGGACTTGTCCCATGGCTGGATGAGAATGCTCTTGGCATCAGGAGTCGAGCAGTTGGCACACTGGCTGACTTCCATCATAGAGCCGTAGCATTCGCACTTGATTCCGTCGAGGAGTTTGACCGAAGCACGGCCAGCACGGATGTGATCGAAGGTGTCTTCGAGATGATCGACTGAGGCCTGCATCTTGGTTTCGGCCTCCTTGATAGTTGTTTTAACGTCTAACATGAAATAATCAATTTAATATCTATGATTTGATTTTAGTCTAAAAATTTGCAGAATATCCAGATTGTGTCTGACCTCTGCAGGATAAGGTCATTGTCGGTCAGCGTACTGATCTCGAATGAAATTGGTTTGAGTCCATCGTATGCATCGTTGTGCATCAGATCTCGGAATCCGAATGCCGACATATAAGCGAGTGGGTTGAGGGTGAGACTATCGTCTTTCCGCTCGAATGTGCCCCAGTCGTATTGCCAGTTTGGCTGATACTCATAGACTGTTGCCATGAAACTCAAATAGACCGTGTCGGGTTCGTAGATAATCCCGTCCTGGTCGCTGATGCTGTGAAGATGCCATCGCCCATAAAGGTTTCCTATATCTTCGCCTTTCAGCCGACACCCAGTCATGGTGATAGCTGCCAGAACTGTAATAAGCAATATGACTATTTTCTTATTCATCGGAACCATTCAAAGTCATTCTTCGTTCGTCTCTCTTTTTTACAACTTTCCCTTTTCAATCACCAATTGAAGATCTCGCCCTTGTGCGTAACAGAAAACGCATATCCCCATTGATTGCCGAAAATCTGGCCATGGTCGTAGGCAACTCGGGCAATGAACTGCCATTGTCCCCAATCATACTGAAGGTCGAGATTGGCAGAGTTGCTGAATTCTCGTTGCATGAGGGGCTGATAAGGAGTGCCCCAAGTTTTGACAAAGGTATAACGCAGTCGATAGCTGAAATCTTCGATGAATCGTCCGGTCATACCGAAATTGAAGGCTCGTACAATGTTCTTGGAGAATCCATTGTAACCATCAGGATTATAGGCAGGAGAGGCCAATAATGGATTGCCAATGGCCATGCCTCGATGAGCCCATGCGCCATACCACTCGTCGTTGTAGAAGTTGGAATTGCCTGCCGAGGTGTAGATGTGCTTGTGGTTATCGTACCAATAGCTGTCGTTGGCATAGACGACTCCACCTTGACGTGTGGATTGCAGATATTCGAACACCAGTAACTTGAAGAAGGGCTTACGATGGAAACGAAGTTCGATACCAGTAAGACCATCCAATCCGCATCGGAAGGCATTCCCGTCCAAGTCATCGGCATATATCTGCCTATAGACCGAAGTGGACCAACGTTTACGTTTGTATTTCATCTTTCCATCGAAGGCGATGAGATGGTTATTCTGGACATTAAGTCCATGCTTTCCCTTTCCTTTTCCTCCGAGCGCTGTGAGAAAATGACCGGATGCCGTATTTTGGTTTGTGCCATCCACTTTGCCTCCGTACATCGCGGCATGTTCGATACCCAGAACGGCATAGAAAGGAAGATCGGATTGCGAACGGAGCATAAAGGCAGCGTAATGCATCCAGGTATTCTGAATGAGATGATGTGGTACATCGCCATGCCGACGTGGATCGTTGGCGCCCAAAGGTCCATAGGTGTCTTCGTAGAGATCGTATCTGTTCTGTTTGTAACGACCATCGGTCAATCTTCCCATGAACCCTTCGAGCAATACTTCGACTTTTTCGTCAAGCACTCGCATACGGACAAAGTCTTTCATGCCACCACGAATGCCTACAGGCTGCCGTGCATTGGACGAGAGTACCATGTTGCCAGAACTCAAGTAGTGAGTTACCAGTCGTTGTTTGTGTTGCTGGCGGCCAATCGATATGAAGTATTTCTTCCAGGATGTGCGTGCGTAGAGTTGCTGGAAAACTATGTATCTGTTATAGTAAGATGTTTCGGTCGAAGCGTAGGCTACCATATCGGCCACCGCTTCGAGTTGGAAGTTGTGGCGGTCAAGCCGATAATTGACCATTGGACGCAAATAGAATTGGTCACCCTCTGGTCCGAGTACACCATACTCATAATTGCTGAGGTGGATGGGTAGAAATTTGCCGTTACTACCCGCTCCAGCCATAGTGAGATCTATGCTAAAGCGTTGGTCTGTCTCTCCGTCGCCTCCCAAAAGGGGCAGAGTGGGTAGTGCCATGGCTACCAAAAGCAATGCTTTGACCAACGCTTTATTCATGTTTATTATTCTTCGTACACAAGTGTACCAATGTTTTCACCACTCATTACCTTGACCAGATTGCCAACTTTGTCCATGTTGAAGACAATGATAGGCAACTTGTTGTCACGACAAAGTGTGGTAGCTGTAAGGTCCATGACCTTGAGTCCCTTGTGGTAAATCTCGTCGTACGTGATTTTGTCAAATTTGGTAGCTGTCGGATCCTTCTCTGGATCGGCAGTGTAAATGCCATCAACACGAGTACCTTTCAGCATGACATCAGCCTCAATCTCGATGCCACGTAATGCAGAACCGGTGTCGGTGGTGAAATAAGGACAGCCAGTGCCACCAGCCAGGATCGCAATTTCGCCCTTTTCCATAACCTCGATAGCACGCCACTTGCTATATTGTTCGCCGATTGGGAACATATTGATGGCTGTGAGTACGCGTGCCTTCTGTCCAATGGCGTTGAGTGCTGACGAAAGTCCCAACGCATTGATCGTTGTAGCCAGCATACCCATCTGGTCGCCCTTGACTCGATCAAAGCCTTTGCCAGCTCCACTCAAGCCACGGAAGATATTACCACCGCCGATAACGATGCCAATCTGGACACCCATGTCGGCGATCTGCTTTATCTGTTGTGCATATTCGGCCAGACGTACCTCGTCGATGCCGTATTGCTTGCTGCCCATGAGCGACTCGCCACTGAGCTTCAAAAGAATTCTTTTGTACATTGTTGGTTTGACGGATTTCGTTGTAGTTAAATAAATAACGCGGCAGAGAGTTTCTGCCGCGTTACATTATCGGGTTGAGATGTCTTACTTGCGGCGAATCTGCTTCTTGGCAGAGTAGCTGATCTTCAGACACTGGGCTTTACGAAGCTCGGTCTTGAGCTCGGTAACAACACCCATCTTAGTCTCACGATCGATCTTCATAGAGATCTGCATCTTTGGCTGATCAACCTCCTTCATTGACTGGCGCTGCTGTGTCATCTTAGGCACAACGTTTTCCATGTCAAGGAAGTCATCGTTGAACTGAATCAATGATTCTACACCACGCTTCTTATCCTTTGGCTTACCAACCAGAATGGTGGTAACGCAACTCTTATTCTCGAGCTTGACAATTTCGGATGCCTGTGGAGTGTTGACCACAACGATAGCGGTCTCCTCACGCATGTGGGTAATTGTCATGAAGAAGAACAGGATTGAGAACACCAAGTCAGGAAGAGATGAGGTGTTCAACTCAGGCATGCCTTTTTTCTCGCCTTTATTAAATTTACTCATAGTTAAGTCTTCTTGTTTGGTGATTAATACTTGGCGTTAGCCTCGGAGATATTCATAGGATAGTAGTCCTTGATGGCCTGCATCTGCTCCTTTGAGAGCTCCTCTTCGTCGTATGGCTTACCGAACTTGCTCTGTGCAAGCTCTTCACGAATCTGGTTGTAAGCGGCTACCAACTCGTTCTGTACTTTGATGTACATCTCGTAAGAGGTACCATAATCAGACTGGAGAGAGATTACATGGTTCTTTGGAGTCTTGGTATCAGCACCAAAGAATGATACAAGTTCTGGATACTTATCAGCGTTAGCCTGGATATACTCAGGACCGCGATCACCTGAGAATTCGCCTTCTGCCTTGATGAATGCCTTTGCCTTCTCGCAAAGATCTTCGACCTTAGCAAACTCGTCGCCGACCATGAGGTCATTGTTGGCATTGACGAGGACGTTCAGAATGTTACGTTTCTTGATATCCATTGACTGGTCCTGGTTCTCTGTCCAACGTGGGAGCAGACGAGTAAGACCTTCATCAGTATCCATAGAGGTGACCACGAGGAAGAAGATAAGCAGGGTAAATGCCAAGTCGGCACTTGATGACGAGTTAATACTCGGCGCTTTTCTTTTCTTTCTTGCCATAGGTCAGATCTTATTTAATGATTGCACGCTTTGCGCCAAAGAGGACGACAAGGATAACTGGAAGACCGATCAGGACATACATGCTGTACAACCACATATCGATCATCTTCATGGTGCTCTCGGTATAAACCTCGGTCTCACCATTTACAACACGCTCGAAACCTTCTGCTGGGCTGATCAAATAGCAGATAGCGAGAAGACCTACGAACAGGGCGATGCCAATCAAGCCTGCAATACCAGCCTTAGGGTCGGTAGCGAAGGTCTTGAAAGCAAATACAATAAGGAGGATGATACCCAAACCTACCACGAAATATGCCCAGTAAAGGAATGGATCGAGGAAGGTAGACACCTCCTGGAACTGACCGTTAGACAGCTGCTCGTTAGTAGTCTCTGCCATAAAGAAGAGAACCAACATGACAACTGAAACAAGCATCAGTACCCAAAGTGTGATACTACTTAATTTCTTCATTGTTGTTGACTTTTAGATGTCAATAATTTCTTTAACTAATTACTTCTTAACGGTGAACTTGATGATAGCATCGAGAAGAGAGATAGAGGCATCCTCCATGTCACTTACGATACCCTCAACCTTAGAAAGAAGGTAGTTGTAGAAAATCTGAAGAATAAGAGCAACAACGATACCACCTACGGTAGTGATCAAAGCGACCTTCATACCACCTGCAACGACTGTAGGAGAAATATCACCTGCCTTTACGATGTCATCGAATGCCTGGATCATACCGATAGCGGTACCAAGGAATCCGAGTGATGGAGCTGCAGCGATGAAGAGGGTGATCCAAGAAAGGTTCTTCTCGAGGTAGCCACTCTGAAGTGCACCGTATGAGGTGATTGCCTTATCGATATCCTCAAGGCTCTGGCCATCCTTCAAACGGATCATAGCCTGGGTGAAGATAGAAGCGATAGGACCACGTGACTTCTTGCAGATCTCAAGAGCCTCGTCAACATTGTTTGCCTCGAGAGCATCCTCTACAGAAGCAACGAGCTTCTTGGTGTTAACCTCTGAAAGGTTCAAGTAAATGATACGCTCTACAACGAATGCCATACCGAGAACGAGGGCAATAGCAACGAGAGACATAAAGCCAGGACCACCATCGATGAACTGGCCCTTGAGGACCTGATGATAAGAAACGGTCTCCTCAGCTTCCTGAGCAAATACTGGAGCCATCATTGCAATAGCTGACAGTGTCACGAAAAACTTTTTCATTGAGTTTTGTGTTTTTAAAATTGTTAATTAATTGGGTTGATTGTTTACATTTTAACGGTGCAAAGTAAATAAATTTTTTTGAAACTTGTGCAATTTTCTTCAATTTATTTCACTTTCAGCCTATATTTTTGTCTTTTATTGTGCGATTTATCTCTTTTTAACCTTTCTTTTGCCTCAAATGTTGAGCAATTGGCGTGCATTAGACGTAGTCACTTGGGCTACTGTTTCGTAGTCGGTGTGGAACAGTTCTGCCATAAAACGGCATGTGTCGGCTGTATAGGCTGGTTCATTACGATGACCTCTGTGGGGAACTGGAGCAAGATAGGGGGCATCGGTCTCGAGTACGATTCGGGAGAGTCCGATGCTTTGCGCGACTTCAGGGATCTTGCTTTTCTTGTAGGTCAATGTTCCACCGATACCAAAGAGGAAATCTCCATATTTGAGCGCTTCGTTTGCTTCTTCTGTTGTTCCGCTGTAGCAATGGAGGATTCCTCGCATCGTTTTGCCTTTCGCGCGTGCGTTATTATATAATGTGTCGTGACATAAATTGAGAAATTCGGCCATGGCATCGCGTATGTGAAACAGGATGGGCAGATCATGTTCTAATGCCCAGTTGACCTGTGCTTCGAGCAACCATAGTTGATCTGTGAATCTGCTCTTGTCCCAATGCAGGTCGATGCCTACTTCTCCGACTGCGACGATTGGGTTTGGGTTCTTGTCCGCTTGCTCGAAAAGAGTAGTGAACTGCAACTGTATGTCGGTGGCCATGTTTTCGGGATGGATACCAATGGTGGGGTAGAGCTGTTCGGGATATCTGCTGCACAGTTGGAGGATTGGTTGGTATTCTTTTTCGTCGCAACAGGCCAATACCATTTTCTGAACTCCATTGGTGGCTGCATTATGAACCACCTCATCTACGTCATTTTGAAATGCGTCGTCGATGAGGTGGCAATGTGTATCAATCAGCATATTAAAAGTCTATTGAATGTTGGATCTGCTCGGCTTTCATACGAAGCTTCTCCTTTGTCCTGTAGTAGTAGATGAGTCCAAATGGCTTGCACTTGGCCATGCGGGCCTCGATTGGGAGATCTTTGTAAACCGCTTCAACCTGGTTCCAGATGTCGAGAATAATGTCGTCGGCTTGTGGACGCATTTCGGTGACCTCTTCGAGTGCTTTGGCGGCATTGGCACGGAGCAATCTCTGGTTGAAGAAATGTTCGTTGAAAATGCCCCAATGTACTTTGACCTTGGCAATGGTTGGATTGTAGATCGGTACGCCCCCCTTGATGGTACGTTCTTCCTCTGCTTTAATGATCTTTTCTCCCCATTCCTGAACAGCCAGTTCGCTATTCAAGTCTGGCGTGTTCGGATTGTCGATACTGAGTCCGTAAGCTGTTTTGATTTCTTTGCGCAACTCGCCTCGCATGATAGTCATGTTGAGCACCTGGATGAAATGCGAAACGTATAGGCGTGCCATCTGCAATTCCTTGCGATAACTCTTGCTTGAATTGGTGTGGAGGTCGTAGCATTGCTGATACTTTCGATGAGCGCGCTGAAATACGTTGAGAAACTGTTGTGCATCTTGTGTTGTCTGGTAACTCAAGACGAGTTCACCTTTCTCTCTGAAACCCTCCATCTCAACAGCTTTCTGAAGAGCGTAGATGCGGGCTACATCGGTGTTCGGAAGTCGGCGGTATGGCATATGTTTTGCGATTATTGATTACACTTTTCGGTTTTCGAGTTTGTTTGTCAATGCCAGAAGTACGCTGGTCTTTTCGGCAGGAAGCCCCAGCTGGCATAGGCATTCCTTGGCTTTTTGGACATAGCTGGAGATGGCTTCTCGACAAGCCTTTTCGGCTCCAGTCTGTATGTAATACTTCTTGAATGCTTCGATGTATTGTTCTTCGTCGTCGATGCTGACAGAAGGAAGCGGGGCGTTGCGCTCTGCTGTGATGCGGAGGAATGTCTTTTTGTTGCAGAGAATGTCTCCGCCGATGCGTTTGCCGAAGGTTTTTGGGTCTCCCCAACAGTCCAGCCAATCATCTTGTAACTGAAAGGCCAGTCCGAGGTTGATGCCGAAATCATAGAGCGCTTGTGTCTGTGCTGCTGTTGCTTCGCCGATGAGCGCACCCATCTTGAGCGCACAACCTAATAGCACACTGGTCTTGAGTCGGATCATTTCGATATATTCAGCGATGGATACATCGTTGCGTGTCTCAAATTCCATATCGAGTTGCTGACCTTCTCCAATCTCGATGTTGGTGGTGTTGAAAATATCTATTACCTCTTTCAGACAGTAGGCAGGAGATTCTGCAATAAGTTGGTATGCCAAGGCCTGCATTGCATCGCCTGAAAGAATCGCTACATTGTCGTTCCATTTGACATGTACGGTTGCTCGGCCACGACGATCTGGTGCCTTGTCCATAACATCGTCGTGCAGTAAGGTGAAGTTATGGTACATCTCCAGTCCAACAGCCGGAACGATAGCTGCGCTGACATCATCCTTGAATAAATTGTTGGCCATGAGTACCAATGTCGGACGGAGGCGCTTTCCACCCGTCTCAAGTGTGTAACGGACTGGATCGTAAAGCTGCGGTGCTAATGTAGGATAGTTGATTTGATCGATGCCTTGCTGGATCAGGCTTGATAACTCTTCGAGCGTGTACATGCGAAGATAATAGATAATATGTGTTGTTAAAGAAAGAAGCCCCGCCCGCGATGGGCAGGGCTTCCTATAGTGTGGCTTGTATTACTGCAAACGGAAGGTAACAGGAAGTACGTACTTAACACGTACAGCCTTACCGCGCTGCTTACCTGGTTTCCACTTAGGCATTGACTGCACTACGCGGATAGCCTCCTTTGAGAGCTCCTCTGCAGGAGAACGCATTACCTCAATGTTGGCAATAGAACCATCCTTCTCAACGGTGAAGGAAAGAGTAACACGACCTTGAATACCGTTCTCAGCAGCGAATGCTGGATACTTCAGGTTCTTCTTGATGTAGTTCATCAGGGCTGCCTCACCACCAGGGAATTCTGGCTGCTGCTCTACAACGGTGAAGATCTGGTTGCCTTCGGCTTCCTCTTCATCTGATGGTCCTGATTCTGAACTAAGGTCAACAACCTGTACCTGGGTGTCGTTATCGTCCTCGAGACTCTGCATCTCGACTTCTTCGATCTCGACGTCATCCTCAACGACCTGCAACTGCTCAATGACATCAGGCATTGGTGGCGGTGGTGGCGGTGGAGGGGTATTGTTCTGTACGGTCATCACGATCTCTTCTTCTTCTTCTACCTCAGCGGTACGGCCAACGAGATTGCTGGTACGACGGGTAGTGTTTGACCATTCAAGGGCAATGAAGAGGATCGCAAGGATGCCTACAAGACCAGTGAGTACGTATGTGCTCTTTCTGGACTCGAGATTCACTTTCGGATCTTTCTTGATTTCCATAGGGGTTAAACTTTATTGTTTTGGTATTTTAGTTCAGCAAAAGTACGCATTTTTTTCGAAAGTCGGACAAAAATTATGGAAAAAATGATGATTTTCGTGAAAAAAATTGCTCTTTCGGCAAAAAAACGGTATTTTTGCATACAAAATTAACGAAAAATACGTTAGTTGATGTACCAAAAAAATCAAATGATGGTACATGTTGATATGAATAGATTTGTTTCGTTTCTGACAGTTTTCGGCTTGGCTATGTCGGTAGTTCGGGCGCAAGAGGTGGGAGAGTATGGCTTCCTTGAATTGCCTGTATCTGCCCATGTGTCAGCATTGGGAGGCACTTCTATCAGTGTGGTTGAGCCAGAAGCCGCATTGGCTGATCAGAATCCGGCTCTGCTATGTCCTGAGATGGCGCGACAACTCAATTTGTCGTACATGAACTATATTTCGGATATCAATCTCGGTTATGCCAGCTTTACTGGAGAGTTCCGTTATGAAGGTGCTTGGCAGTTTGGGGTGAGATATGTGAATTATGGTGATTTTGATGGTTATGACGAAAGTGGTGTTCCTACGGGTACTTTTGGTGCTAAAGATATTGCCTTCCAGGGTGGTCTCGGTTATCCGATCAACGAAAAGTGGCGTATTGGTGCTAACGCGCGCGCTATTTATAGTAAATATGAGGAGTATTCTGCTTTCGCTTTGGGTGTGGACGTCGGACTAAATTACTATAACGAAGCTTCGGGACGTAGTTTTTCGGTAGTGTTGTCGAACTTGGGTGGTCAGCTGAAGAAGATGGAGAACCGGAAGAGTCACTTGCCGACACAACTTACTCTGGGCCTTACGAAAGAGGTGGAACACCTTCCTTTCTGCTTGTCGTTGACGGGAATCCATTTGTTGGATTGGGATCAGGATTACCGTACTTCCGATGGGAAGGTGTATGAATATAGCCGTTCGGAGCAGCTGCTGAATCACCTTTTGTGGGGCGTTGAGTGGATAGCTACCCGAAACTTTTATTTGGCAGGAGCCTACAATTTCCGGCGTCAGAGGGAATTTTCAGGCGATGGAGGTTTCATGCGTGGTCTCTCGTTGGGTGCTGGCCTGAATTGGAAACAACTGAGATGTCAGTTGAGTTATGCCAGCTATAATGCTGTTGATGGAAGTCTGCAGTTTGGCTTGGGATATAAGTTTTAAATGACTGAATTATGAAAAAGATAACAATTGCAATCGATGGTCACTCTTCATGTGGAAAGAGTACCATGGCCAAGAAACTGGCAGAAGAATTGGGCTATCTGTATGTGGATACAGGAGCCATGTATCGTGCAGTAACATTGTTTGCCTTGCAGAACGGAATGATGGATTTCGAGAGCAAGAAGATTGATGAAACACGATTGCAGGAGGCTGTCGGAAAGATCCGTATCCGACAGGAAAAGACAGAGGGTAAGGTTCAGACTTACTTGGATGGAGAATGTGTAGAGGAGGAGATTCGCCAGATGCGCGTTTCGTCGTGTGTCAGCCCGATTGCTGCTCTTGGATTTGTCAGAAGTCAACTCGTTGCTTGGCAGCAACAGATGGGCTTGGAGGGTGGTATTGTCATGGATGGACGAGATATCGGCACGGCTGTTTTTCCGAATGCTGAACTGAAAATTTTTGTGACAGCATCGGCCGAAGTGCGTGCACAGCGCCGTCTGTCAGAATTGCAGGCAAAGGGCGACAATACCTTGACTTTGGCCGAGGTGTTGAAGAATGTCGAGGAACGAGACTATATCGATTCGCATCGAGAAGTTTCTCCTTTGGTACAGGCTTCAGATGCCCGTCTGCTGGACAACAGCAATATGACCATTCCGGAACAGAATGAACTGGTGCTTTCGTGGGCCAAAGAGATAATAGGCAATGATCATTGAAGTTGACAAGGAATCTGGATTCTGTCCGGGCGTAGTAAGTGCTATCCGGAAGGCTGAAGTTGAGTTGCAGACCCGACAGCAATTGTATTGTTTGGGCGATATTGTACACAACAGCCAGGAGGTAAAACGTTTGGAGGAACAGGGTCTGGTGACCATTAGTCGCGAGGATTTGAAGAATCTGCATGATACCAAAGTGCTGCTGCGTGCGCATGGTGAACCTCCATCAACCTATCGATTGGCACAGGAGCATGGAATTGAGATTGTTGATGCTACTTGTCCAGTTGTATTGCAGTTGCAGAAGAAGATCCGAAGAATGTATGAGGCAGAGCCCGATGCTCAGATCGTTATCTTTGGCAAACATGGACATGCAGAGGTGGAGGGCCTTGTTGGACAGACGGATAATACGGCGATTGTCGTCGAACATGACGATGAACTGGATAAGATAGACTTTTCTCGTCCGGTACGGTTGTTTTCGCAGACGACTATGTCGGTGGAGCAGTTTAGAAAACTGAGCGAAGAATGTAGCCGCAGAATGGCTTGTCAGGGTCAGTTGCAGACCTTCGATACCATTTGCCGACAAGTAGCCAATCGAATCCCACACATGCGTCAGTTTGCATCTGAGCATGATGTGGTGCTTTTTGTCAGCGGACGAAAGTCCAGTAATGGAAAAGCGCTGTTTGAGGTCTGTCAGTCTGCCAATAAGCGTAGTTATTTTGTCAGTCAGTTGGATGAAGTGAATCCAGAGATGCTGGCAGATGCGGAAAATGTCGGAGTGTGTGGTGCGACTTCAACGCCCCGATGGCAGATGGAGGCTGTGGCAGAATATGTGAAAAAACGATTAACCAATCAAAATTAACCCATCGAAAGTGGGATATTATATTATCAATTATTAATTTTAGTTTAACTATGGCAGAGATTAGAAGTGTGGGCATCCTCACAAGTGGTGGCGATGCACCTGGTATGAATGCAGCGATTCGTGCCGTTACCCGAAGTGCCATTTTTGCAGGTTTGCGTGTTTATGGTATCCGCAGAGGCTATCAGGGCCTTATTGAGGATTGTATCTCAGAATTTGAGACACAAAGTGTTAGTAATATCATTGCTCGTGGTGGTACCATCCTGAAGACTGCCCGTAGTATGGAGTTCAAGACTCCTGAGGGCCGTGCTAAAGCCTATGCTAATTTGCAGAAACATGAGATCGATTCGTTGGTTGTAATCGGTGGTGATGGTTCAATCACAGGTGCAACCATCTTGAGCAATGAATATAATATCCCTATCGTAGGCCTTCCAGGAACGATTGACAACGACTTGGCTGGCACGGACTCAACCATCGGTTACGATACTGCGATGAACACAATCATGGATTGTGTCGATAAGATTCGTGATACTGCGACCTCGCATGCACGATTGTTCTTTATCGAAGTAATGGGCCGTGATGCAGGTTTCCTTGCTCTCAACAGTGCGATTGCTACCGGTTGTGAGGATGTTATCATCCCTGAAGAGAAAACCCAGTACGAGCAGCTGAAGGCTCTTATTGACAATGGCTTCCGTAAGAGCAAATCTTCTGCTTTGGTTATCGTGACCGAAAGCAAGGATCCAAATGGTGGTGCTATGGGCTTGGCACAGAAGATGAAGGAGGAATTCCCGGATTATGATGTGCGTTGCTCTATTCTTGGACACTTGCAGCGTGGTGGTTCTCCAACTGCCGCTGACCGAATCCTCGCTTCTCGTACTGGTTATGCTGCTGTCGAGGCTTTGTTGCAGGGCCAGCGTAACGTCCTGATAGGTATTCGCAACGACGAAATCGTGAACATTCCTTTCGCTAAGGCAATCAAGAAGGATAAACCTATTGATCCGGATTTGCTCAAGGTACTTCGTGTACTCTCAATTTGATTCGTCTTGGCTTTTATTTTACAATGACGTGCCAATGGTGTTTTCTTGCCGTTGGTACGTTATTATTTTGCTTGTTCTGTTCCACTTACTCTAACCCACAGCTTTGTTTTCGGCTTTCACCATAGTGAAATTGCTTTCCACAGCTTTGTTTTAGGATTTCACCATAGTGAAACTGCTTTCCACAGCTTTGTTTTCGAGTTTTACTATAGAGAAACTGCTTTTCGCTGCTTTGCTTGCTATTTTCTCTATGTTTTGAGGCAATACACCTGAATCGGGGTATAAAATAAGAGACCGAATCAAAAGTTGACCCGGTCTCTTGGCAATATAACTGGTTTGATTATTTTGCTTGAAGTTTCTCTTCTACCTTTTTGTACATTTCGCGGAATTCAACTTCGGTTTGAAGTAAATCCTCGACGTTCTTTAAGGCGTGAAGAACAGTGGCGTGATCACGTCCACCTACAACCTGTCCGATACGGCTGACAGATTGTGTCGTATATTTCTTGCACAAAGACATTGCAGCCTGACGAGCCCATACAATCTCGCGCTTGCGGCTCTTGCTGTTGATGCTCTTCATATCGATGCTGAAAGCCGAAACAACCTGCTGCAGGATGGCTTCGCATGTGATTACTTTCTGTTCAATCTTGACAATCATGCGCATGACACGTGCAGCCAATTCTTCGTTGATTGGGCGGTTGAATGCGATAGAGTGGGCGAGAAGGGAGTTGATAATGCCCTCCAGATCACGTACGTTGTCGGTAGCATTACGGGCAATGAAGTCAATGACATCTTCGCTGATGATGAGGCCTTCTTTGTCGCATTTGCCATTCAATATACTCTTGCGAAGTTCGTAGTCTGGATGCTCAATCTCGCCAATGAATCCCCACTTGAATCGAGTCAACAGACGTGGAATAAGGTCTTCGGCCAACTCTACAGGAGGACGGTCGCAGGTCATGATTAGCTGCTTACCTGCACCATGCAGATAGTTGAAGATATGGAAGAAGGTATTCTGGGTTGCGGTTAGGCTTTTGCCGGCAAACTCCTGGATATCATCAACGATCAGTACATCTACCGAGCGATAGAAGTTGATGAAGTCGTTCAACTGGTTATTGCGTGTTGCCTCCATGTACTGAATCTTGAACAGATGTGCTGGGACATACAGTACGCGTGCTTTAGGATTATGTTCACGTACGTACACACCAATGGATTGGGCAAGGTGCGTCTTGCCGACTCCAGATGCACCGAAGATGAAGAATGGATTGAACGCATTGTTGCCTGGTTTTTGTGCAACGGTCAATGCTGCGCTTAAGGCAAGTTCGTTGCTCTTGCCTTCGCAGAATGATTCAAATGTGCAGTTAGGATTTAGGTGAGAGTCGAAATCTGGTATCTGTTCCGTTTCTTCGTGCATTTCGGCCTTGACCTTGATAACTTCTGTCTGCGCGACCGGAATTTGATAAGATAGATTTATCTTTCCATATACACGGTGTAAGGTCTTTTTGAGCAGATCAAAGTATTCGGTTTCAAGACGCTCATGAACAAACTTTGAAGGAATCTGTAATGTCAGTTTATTGTCGATGAAACTTATGGCACGAGTATTGGCGAAGAAGGCTTCGAAGGCTTCTTCGTTGTTAAGATTGTCCCGGATGATTTCCAGACATTGTTCCCACTGCGTCTCGTAAGATGTTTCCATATTATACGGATCAAAACAGTTCTTTATACTATATTATAAAAGTGTGCGATTTATACTTGTTGAAAATTGCGAGTGCAAAGATAATAAGTTTTTTTTTTATTTCCAAGAGTGATTTTTTTCTAAATTTGTTTGGAGAAGTCTAACTTGTTGATTTTAAGTAATGAATTATGAATGATTTGTGAATTTGTGGTTTTTGTGTTGCTTTGTTTGATTAATGAGCTTAATTAATAAGAAGTTACGTATGATGTATTGTTGGCGAAATAAAAAGTTATCAACATTTTCTTTGTCGGTGTGCACGCGAAATAATAACTTTGGAAAGTGCTGATTTAGAATGTTGATAACTTTTGTTTATAATTTTGAATTGTATTTAAATTGTTGCTTTTTTAAGTGAATAAAAAAATAGTTCCATTTTTGCCAAAAGAAGGTAAAAATGGAACAAAAAAAGTGTTGATAACTTCTGAAATCGCTCTTCTTGGATGCCGATTTGTCTATTGCTGCAGGTCTTTGCCACTGAATCCAAACGGAAGGAGCGCTTCGATGCTTTCGAAAATATAGACTTCGGTGTCAGAGCAAAGAAGTATTTCGATTGGCGCGCCTGCTCGATATTCGGATTCGCAGATGACCTGACGACATGCACCACAGGGAGAACATATCTGCTTGCCGAACTCTTCTCCCTGACGGCTGATGATGGCAAGTTTCCTGATTGGAACATCTGGATATTTGGCGCTAGCGTAAAAGATTGCGGTGCGTTCGGCGCATAGACCAGAGGGATATGCCGCATTTTCCTGATTGGCGCCACAAATGATTTCTCCGTTGTCTAACAGGACGGCAGCGCCAACTTTGAAGTGAGAATAGGGGGAATATGAGCCAGAAGTAGCATTTTTTGCGGCTTCAACAACACTTTTTTGCTCTTTTGTGAGCTCTATGTGGCTACAAATTTGTATCTTTGCACCGATTTCAATTGTTTTCATAATCAGAAAAACTTTTTGCAAAGATATGATAAAAACTGCAGTCTGCCAAATAATTCAGTCAATATTTTCTAAAATTGCCTGTTTTATAACTGTTTTGTCCATTAATATCGCTGTTTCGGAGACATTGCTTGCACGTTCCAATTGTCCAGATCAGGGTCCGAGACTATCTGCTTCCGAATACTGTCGGCTTTATGCAGCCGAAGCACAGCGTCAGATGAGGCTTTATGGCATTCCTGCCAGTATTACGTTGGCACAAGGTATGTTTGAGAGCGCTTATGGTGCCAGTTATATTGCAGTAAAGGCAAACAATCATTTCGGCATCAAGGCTTATCGTGGTTGGACCGGTCCTGTGGTGCGTTGCGATGATGATGCATCTAACGAGCCGTTCTGCAAGTTCAAGACCGTGCAGGAAGGCTTCGAGTATCATTCGAAGTTCTTGAAGAACAGTACTCGTTATGCTCCATTGTTCAAATTGGATGTTACCGATTATAAAGGTTGGGCAAAAGGGTTGCAGAAGTGTGGTTATGCCACTAACCCTAAGTACCCGGAGTTATTGTGCGATGTCATCGAACGTTACAATCTTACCCAATATGACAAATTGACAAAGTCTTCGTCGTTGAAAGAGATTGCAGCTGCGCCCGTATCTACACATCGTTTATATAGTACCGCCAAGCGTCATGGACTGAAATTTGTAGAGGCAAAAAAGAATGATAATCTCAACGCTATTGCCAAAGAATTTAAGGTATCGGCACGTCAGCTTCGCAAGTGGAACGATATGCCTAAGAATTATAAATTGAAAGAGGGAGAGCGCATTTATATGCAGCCCAAGAAGTCGAAGGCAGAGAAGATTTATCCGACGCATAAAGTTGCAAAGGGTGAGTCTTTGCATTCCATCTCACAGAAATATGGAGTGACAGTTAAGAGTATTGTTAAACGTAATAAGCTGACTTCAGCGCAAGTACAAAAGGGACAAGTATTGAAACTTCGTTAAAAAAGAAAAAAATGAGGGTGTAATCCTTGGTCGATGTCGAAAAATTGACTATCTTTGCACCGTCAATAAATCTATAGTATCATGTCAAATTGTAAACCATACGTATTAGGAATAGACATGGGTGGGACAAACACTGTCATAGGTGTTGTTGATGCTCGTGGAAGAGTAGTCACCAATACAACTATCAAGACCCGTGACTATGAAGAGTTTGAGGATTTCTTGGAGGCACTCGTCAAAGGTTGTCGCCGTGTGATGGGTGAGGTCGGTGGTCCCCAGTTGATATCAGGTATCGGCATTGGTGCTCCTAACGCCAATTTCTATAGCGGTAACATCGAGAATGCAGCCAATCTGCCTTGGAAGGGTGTGCTTCCGTTGGGTGAGATGTTGAACAATGCACTTGATATCCCTGTTGCTGTAACCAACGATGCCAATGCAGCTGCAATCGGTGAGATGACTTATGGTGCGACACGTGGTATGCGTGACTTTATCATGATAACGCTTGGTACGGGTGTCGGTTCCGGAATTGTAATCAACGGCCAACTTGTTTATGGCTGCGATGGCTTTGCCGGAGAGTTGGGCCATACTTGTTCCATTCGTGATGGACGCCAGTGTGGTTGTGGACGAAAGGGTTGTCTTGAAACTTATTGCTCAGCAACCGGTATGGCGCGAACCGCCGTCGAATTCCTCGAAACCCGTAAGGAGGATAGTCTGTTGCGAAAGTTAGATCCAAGCACTATCACTTCGAAAGATGTATATGATGCAGCTATGTCTGGCGATGAATTGGCAAAAGAGATTTTCCAGTTTACTGGTCATATCATGGGTATGGCTTTCGCTGATTTTGTTGCTTTTTCAGCACCGGAAGCAATCGTCTTGTTTGGAGGATTGGCCCAGGCAGGTGATATTTTGATGAATCCGATTCGTGAGGCAATGGAGGCAAATCTGCTTCCTTATTGGAAGGGAAAGATCAAGTTGCTGCCATCGGCTTTGAAATCCAGTGAAGCTGCTATTCTTGGTGCTGCCGCTTTGGGTTGGAAGGCAAAGTAGTTTTTCGATCGCGAAAAACTGAGTTATTAGTTAAAAGATATAAGTTAAAATTAACGTGCCAATAGAGATACTGGGCGCACGCGTCCACAATCTGAAAAATATCGATGTAACCATTCCAAGTTACTCGTTGACCGTCATTACCGGACTTTCTGGTAGCGGTAAATCATCGCTGGCTTTCGACACTATCTATGCCGAAGGCCAGCGTCGTTACATTGAGACTTTCTCGAGTTATGCCCGCAACTTCTTAGGGAACCTTGAACGACCGGATGTTGATAAGATATCCGGATTGAGCCCAGTAATCAGTATAGAACAGAAAACGGTTAACCATAATCCTCGTTCGACGGTCGGAACGACAACCGAAATCTATGACTTCCTCCGCCTTCTCTATGCCCGAGCCGGAGAAGCTTATAGCTATGAGAGTGGTGAGAAAATGGTCAAGTTCAGCGAAGACCAGATTCTTCAGTTGCTCCTGAAAGATTACGAAGGAAAGCGGGTGTTTTTGCTTGCCCCATTGGTCCGTAACCGCAAAGGCCACTATAGGGAACTCTTCGAGCAATTACGCAAGAAGGGCTACTTGAATGTGAGGATCGATGGCGAGATGCGAGAGATCCTGCATGGACTACAGCTGGATCGCTACAAGAATCATAGTATTGAACTTGTGGTCGATAAGATGCAGATTGCAGGTATCGATGAGCAGCGCCTGCGAGAGTCGGTCCGTTTGGCCATGCGCATGGGCGAAGGCATGATTATGGTGATGGAGAAGGATGGCGACGAGAAGATCAAATACTACAGCCGTATGCTTATGGATCCGATTTCCGGTCTAGCCTACAAAGATCCAGCACCACATGATTTCTCTTTTAACTCACCAATGGGGGCTTGTCCGTATTGTCATGGATTGGGACGAGTTACTGAAGTTGACCGTAGCAAGATTGTTCCAGATCCGAAACTAAGTATTGCTGAGGGTGGTATTGCTCCTTTGGGCAAACAGAAGAACTCCATGATTTTCCATCAGATTGAGGCCTTGCTGGGAA
The DNA here is from genome assembly GCA_045600485.1 of Bacteroidales bacterium. GTDB lineage: Bacteria > Bacteroidota > Bacteroidia > Bacteroidales > UBA3663 > Liminaster. The sequence goes on along the minus strand of JAZRXX010000038.1, from coordinate 39,762 downwards.
CTTATCAATGTTCGCTTGATACGCCCATACAAGATATTCCGGAAGAGGCGATCAATGGCGTCCTTTATGGAACCGGCGAATCATATCATATTGACGATGCACATACAGGATATTCAATAATGACAATGCCTTACGAAGGTTTGGTCAAGTACATCAAGGATTCCATCGGTGATGAAGCTTCTGCCAAAGAACGTCGATGGGCGGAGTCTTTCAGTAGCGAAATAGAATGTCCAGTATGTCATGGTCAACGTCTCAATCGCGAGGCTCTTCATTATCGTTTGGCAGGAAAGAATATCTCCGAAGTATCGGACATGACCTTGGCTGATTTGCAGGTCTGGATACAGGATTTGCCAGAACATCTCAGCGATCGGCAAAAGACTGTAGCAGGCGAGATTCTCAAAGAGATCCGGACCCGTCTTCAGTTCCTTTTGGATGTCGGATTGGGATATCTGTCACTTGGTCGTGCAACCATGACTCTTTCGGGTGGCGAGAGCCAGCGTATCCGGTTGGCCACTCAGATTGGTAGTCAGTTGGTGAATGTTCTCTATATCCTCGACGAACCATCCATCGGTCTTCATCAGCGGGATAATGAACTGCTCATCAATTCTCTCAAGAAGTTGCGTGATATTGGCAATACGGTTATTGTCGTAGAGCATGATCGTGATATGATGCTTGCTGCCGACTATATTGTCGATATTGGTCCAGCAGCCGGACGAAAGGGTGGACAGGTTGTCTTTCAGGGTACTCCAGAAGAGATGCTTCGTCAGCATACACTGACGGCAGATTATCTTAACGGTACGCAAAAGATTGAGATTCCAGCCCAACGACGTGCAGGAAATGGCAAGAACTTGGTTATCAAGGGTGCGTCGGGCCATAACCTTAAGAATATCGATATCCGGTTTCCTTTGGGCTGTCTGGTGGGTATAACGGGTGTGTCGGGATCCGGTAAGTCTAGTATGATTCAGGGCACCTTGCAGCCTATCCTTTCACAACATTTCTATCGTTCGCTGACTCAGCCTTTGCCCTATCGTGAGATTGTCGGATTGGAGAATATCGATAAGGTAATCAATGTCGATCAATCCCCCTTAGGACGTACCCCACGAAGCAATCCTGCTACCTATACAGGAGTCTTCCAGGATATTAGAAATCTATTTGTTACTCTGCCTGAGGCACAGATGCGAGGCTATAAACCAGGACGTTTCTCCTTTAATGTGGGTGGTGGACGATGCGAGGTATGTTCGGGCAATGGTTACAAGACGATTGAGATGAACTTCCTGCCCGACGTGATGGTCCCTTGCGAGGCTTGTCATGGCAAACGTTACAATCGTGAGACTCTGGAGGTTCGCTTTAAGGGAAAATCTATTGCCGATGTGCTTGACATGACCATCAATCAGGCCTGTGAATTCTTTGAGAATGTGCCAACTATTCTGAACAAGATCAAAGTCTTGCAAGAGGTAGGTTTAGGCTATATCAAGCTCGGTCAGCCATCCTCAACTCTTTCGGGAGGAGAATCACAACGAGTGAAACTTGCTACGGAATTGAGCAAGAAACAGACGGGAAAAACGCTTTACATTCTGGATGAGCCAACCACAGGCCTTCATTTCGAGGATATACGAGTTCTGCTATCTGTGCTCAATCAGTTGGTGGATCGAGGCAATTCCATTTTTGTGATCGAGCATAATCTTGATGTTATCAAGAGTTGTGACTATATTATTGATATGGGTCCCGATGGCGGTTCTGCTGGCGGTCATGTTATGGCCGAAGGTACTCCTGAAGAAATTTGTGGTTTGTCGGCCGACAAGAATAAAAAGGCCGATACGCCGACAACCAAGTTCCTTTTGCAAGAATTAATTACCCCTTCTGATTGTGTCAAAGGGTAATAATGATCCTATAGAAAACATATCCCCCTGCAGAAATTCTGCAGGGGGATATGTTTTAATGATAGAGTTATTCTTTAATCACTTTCATTGTTGTACTGAAGGATAGAACTTTGGTCCCGAATTCAGCCGTCAGACGAGCAATCAATTTGTTACCGGTAGCCTCTCTCCATCGTTTGATGTTGAGAATCTCACCAGGGCAATCGGCCATCACGGCATATCCCATCAATCCGTCGCCTACATCACCCATCAGGTGAACCAGTCTTGGACGAACCAGATAGTCTCCCTCTGTGACAGCGGGAAAATACTCGTCCTTTACAAAGCAAAGGAACTTCTGGAGTACAGCCTCCTCAACATGGAATGTCGTATTGTATATTAACATTGGTTTTCAAGTGAGTTAAAATTCAAGGGTTCTACTTCCGTCCTCATGAACGGTGATCTTTACGTTGACCACATCGCCGGGAAGGAGATCCTCTACATTCTCTGGCCACTCGATAAAGCAAAGCGCACCAGAGTCCATGTAGTCTTCGAATCCAAAGTCCAACGCCTCTTCCAACTCCTTGATTCGGTAGCAGTCGAAATGGTAAATCAGTTCTGCCGTAGCAGAACGATATTCGTTGACGATGGCAAAAGTCGGAGAATTGACTTCGTCTTCAACACCAAGAACTTCACACACAGCTTTGATGAATGTCGTTTTGCCGGCCCCCATCTCACCACGGAAGGCAAACACCGTATTGTCTTCCATGTTCGCGATAAATTCGCGAGCTGCATCATGTAATGCGTCTGTATTCTTTATTTCAATCTTCATAATTTTAATTTAAAGTTAACCCTAACTTTAACCCTTAACCGTTAAACTCTTAAACATTAACCCCTTAAACTCTTAAACATTAACCCTTAACCGTTAACCCTTAATAGTTTCTCGGACCAAAGATGGTTGTGCCGACGCGGACCATATTGGATCCCTCTTCGATGGCAACCTGATAGTCTTCGCTCATGCCAAATGAACGAATCGAAAACTGTTCTTCTGTTATGCTCTGTTCCTTGAGTGGTCCATCGAGAAGGGAATGATAACAGTTCATGATTTCTCTGAATTCTCGTCTCCATTGCTCCTGGTCGTCCACAAAGGATGCCATACCCATCACGCCTCGCAGTCGGATATGTGGCCAACGTTCGCGCACGCGTGTATTATTTAATAATGTGAGAATCTCGTTGGGGGTAAACCCACTTTTACTCTCTTCTTGAGCAACATGCAGTTGGAGTAATACCTCGATGAATGGCTTTTCGCATTTTTGCATCTGCTTTTCTATCTCGTCCAGCAGGCGTTCGCTGTCAACGCTTTGAATCATCGTAGCGTAAGGGACTACCATCTTGACTTTGTTGGTCTGCAAATGTCCGATGAAATGCCATTGAATGTCGGTCGGAAGATTCTCGACTTTTACGCGGAACTCTTGTTCTCGACTTTCTGCAAAGATACGTTGACCGCAAGCGTAGGCCTCCGAAACCATCTCGGCTGGGTGAAACTTCGAAACGGCCACCAAAGTCACTCCTTCAGGAAGCGATGTCTGTACCTTTTCAAGATTTTCTTTGACCATTTTAGTTTGTTTCTATCGATTAGAGCCTATGTGCAGCTTAGCCCTCTTTGACCTCTTTGGCAACAACTCCATAAACGTCCATGATAACGGTCTCGGAGATGGTGTTTATTTCCCAATCGCTCATAGTTCCCTTCATGCCATCCTGCAGATTTTTGACAGCCATCTGGAAATCCTTAGCCTGTACAAGCATTGTCGATGCTGCTTTCTTTTCTGCACCACTCTTTTCGTCGAGAGTAATGAACATAACCTTTGCACGATACCATTTGTCACCTTCTGGATCGATGAACATTTCAGCGATACGATCCTTCTTGACAGCCGATACTTCAAATTCTCCGCTAATGAATGGCGTCATCTCCTCAATAATACGATTCTCAGCCTCTGTAAAGCTCATTGCATCTACGAGGTAAACTTCTGTCACTTTCTTCTGGGTTCCATTCTCGAGTGTCTTTTCGAACTTAACACGGCACTCGTACCAATTATTCATTGCCATATTCTTATTTTTATGTTGTTTTATTCTTTGTTGTTTCTAACTCAAAACTGAAAACTGTAAACTGAAAACTGTAACCTGTAAACTCAAAACGATTCTCCCTTTAAGCTCTTATTGATTTGGTCAATATAACCCAATACTTCGTCTCGTCCTGTGCCTTTTTCGGAACTCGTTGCAAAGATAGGAGGTAGCTCCTCCCAATCTTGTTCCAGACGAGTTTTGTAGGCCTTGAGGTTTTTCTGCCATTCACGATTCGATATCTTATCGAGTTTTGTGAATATAATGGCAAACGGCACTCCGTTTTCTGCAAGCATTTGCATAAAGTCCAGATCGATCTTCTGGGGTTCATGTCTGCTGTCGATCAATAGCATCAAGCATGTGAGTTGCTGGCGGTTCAGTATATAACCGTTAATCAGCTTCTGCAGTTTTTCGAGTCCTGTTTTGCCGATGCGAGCATAACCATATCCTGGCAGATCGACGATATACCAGCTATCTTCGATCTTGAAGTGATTGATAAGAAGCGTTTTGCCCGGTTTCGCCGAAGTCTTTGCAAGTCCCTTCTGCTGAGTCAGCATATTGATGAGACTGGATTTACCCACATTGCTTCGACCAATGAAGGCATATTCCGGCAGGTTGGTGTCTGGACATTTCTTCCAATCTGTATTGCTAATGATGTATTCTGCTTTCAACTTATAACTAAAAACTATTAACTAATAACTAAAAACTAATAACTTGTAATCAAGATTACCTTGGATACTGCATCGTGATACAATGCAACGAACCATGCTGTCGGATCAAAACACGACAATCAATGCCTACAATCTCACGATTCGGGAAAGCCTTTTGTAGCTGTTGCATAGCCAGAGTATCGTTTTCTGGTTGTCCGTAGGTTGGCATCAGCACGGCTCCGTTCACTATGAGGAAATTCGCATAGGTGGCAGGCAGACGTTGTTCGCGTTCCTCTTGTACGGCATCTGCAAAGTCTCCTTCGAAGATAGCTTCAGGCATAGGTAGAGGAATCAACTGATAGGGGAGTCCTTCTTCTGTACGGAGAGCCATCAATTCCTCCTCCATCGCCTTCAGTTCATCGTAATGCTCATCTTTCGTATCGAGACATTGGATGTAGGTAATGGTATCGTTTGGGCATAGACGAGCTACTGTATCGATGTGTCCATCAGTATCGTCTCCATCCAACCAACTGTGATCCAGCCAGAGAACTCGTTTGGCCGATAGACATGGTTTCAGGAACTCCTCGACCTGCTCCTTCGAACCGTAATAGTTTCGATTTGGAGCCAATAGACAAGAGGTGGTGGTCAGAATGGTTCCTTTTCCATCACTTTCCACACTACCTCCCTCCAATACCATTCGGATAGGTCCCACGTAGGTTCCTTTTCCATTGAGCAGCTGGTTGAGCGACGCAAAAGCCTTGTGATTGATTTGATTGTCAAGGTTCGAGGCAAACTTCTGTCCCCAGCCATTGAAGATGAAGTCCAAAAGTGCTTTATTGCCTTGAGCATCGACACTGGTCAGGAACGCATGATCGCGTGCCCAGGTATCGTTGGTTTCGATCTCCAACAGATGGACGCGTTCCATGCAGACTCCAGGAGTGGCATCGAGCAAGGCCTTCACGTTGTCCGGTTCTGGGGTTACAATCACTAAGTCCTCGCGTTTCGAAATCTCACGAGCTACATTGCAATAGCAATCGTAAGCCGACTGGAGATACGGAGCCCAATCGGTGTCAGCATGAGGCCATGCAATCTGTACAAAGGCTTGTTCAGCCCATTCTGCAGGTAATATCATTTTACGTTGATATTCTTGGTGGTACAACCTTCGATGATTGTCGCGTCAATCTCCTTGTCCTTTTGAGCGGTAATCTCCAAGTTCTCGAAGGTGAAGTTCGAAAGGTGATATACATCCTCCTGCTGCTTCACGTTGAAGAAAGATTCGCACTCAACCTTGCAGTTACGCATCACGATATGATCGCTGTATGACATCGGTGGATCCTGACGGCCCTTCAGGTCGAAGAATTGGGTCCAAGGCTTGACCAGAAGGAAGTTGCGTACAGGACCTTCGATGTTCTCAACTGTGATGTATTCGTAACGCTGAGGAGTGTCCGGACGCATCTTGAGCCAAAGCAGATTGTTGGCGGCTTTTGAGATCTTGATATTGCGGAGCACGATATTCCAACTGTGTACGCACTCGCTACCCATGGTCAGACAACCGTGAGATTCTCCATAATGGCAGTCGGTGATCAGGATGTTGTAGTTTGCACCGTTGCCATCGTTTTCGGCAGGAATCTTGACGCCAGGATACTCCTTCTCGAAGGCGTCAGCATAAGGACCTTTGCCACCCTTGATGGCAACAGCATCGTCGTTGACCGACATATAGCAACCGGAAACCAGAATGTCGTGGCAGACGTCAAGGTCGATGGCATCGGTCGAAGGTCCCTTTGAGTCATCTGGGTGGAGCAGGCTGTAGATGTGCAGACCAAGGCACTTTACGTGATCACTATTATAAATATGTGTAGTCCAGAAGGCTGAATTCTGGAAACTGACTCCCTCCAACTGTACATTCTTGCAACCGGAAATCCAAATCAGTCGTGGTCGCTGTTCATCCTTGTTGGTACATTTGCGGTTCCACTTTCGACGCAACCAGAACTGCTGGTGATAACGCAGACCATTGCCGTCGATGGTTCCCTGGCCAGAGATTGTGAATCCATCCAGTCCGATGGCATTGATCAGTCCCTCGAAATAGGTACAGGTTTCACCCTCAATGCGCGTTTTGTTCAACTTATAATCACCAATGAAATCACTGCCCATCAGGACGGCACCCTGTTCCAGATGCAGATGTGTACCTTGTTTGAAGTAAAGACCTCCTGTCATGAATACACCCGAAGGCACAACAATCACACCACCTCCGTTGTTGGCTGCTTGGTCAATGAGCGCCTGAATCTCTTGTGTGTGAATACGGCCATCGGCATTGATGTGATAATCGGTCAGACGGTATTGCTTGCCGAGACTTTCAACATTAATGCGGGTGGTGTCCTGGAACCAACTGTCCATAACATCGCCATTAGGCCATGTTGGAGCGACATCTTTCTGCTTCTTGGCCATAGCTGGCATGCAGAGCAGGACTGCAAGTGTAAGTGCAAAAATCTTTTTCATGATGGTTTCGTTGTCGTTAAGTTGACTACTTTATTTCTTTTCGTTGTTGTTACTCTCTTTGCTGAAGACAAACAGGGTGTAGAGCTCCAGAATGACGCCTATCAAGTAGGCAACCAACCAATAGTTGTGCTCCTTGAACATCAGTCCAGCACCGATGACGTAGGCAATGCCGACCATTCGGCGCAGACGCATCAGTCTCTTCAATCGGAGGTTGTCGCCTTCGTATCTTTCCCGTAGGCGTACAACCGCAACCCCTGCGGCACCTACGGATGCAACATATCTGGCAATCTCCAGCCATTCATAATTATAGGAAGCCAGTAATACTGCTCCCACCAGAAGTATATAAGCTATTTGTTCAACGTATTTCATGAATTTTGAAAATCATTAAGTTCATCGTCAACGTCATCGTTCACTCGTCGAAAAGGTAAACATCTTCGTTCGGTCGCTTCATGTTGAGCTTTTCTCGGGCGAAGTGTTCCATTGCATCGCGATCACCGCTTACCTCATTGATTGATTGTTCAAACTGGTTGATGGTGTTGCGGTAGTTGACGATCTCAGTCTGAAGTCTGTCCTTTTCTCTTTGCAACTTCCAGATGGCCCACAACGAATGGTCGCTGATAAAACACAACCAAAGTATCGCCATCGTGATGATGGTGCCAAAGACGTGGTGCTTACAGTAAATAAGCAAAGAGGCCAGATAGTTCTTTATTCTCATTAGCTGGGTTGTTTTGGGTGCAAATTTACAAAAAAAATGGCATATCCACCAAATTTTCGGACCAAAAACAATACATAATAATAAAAAAGAAGACGGAGTGATGTACTAATTGAAAAAAATACGTTATATTTGCACCGTGAATTCGAGCGATATTACCCCATTGCTGCAAGAAATGTTGCAGGAAATGCGCAAACATCTCACCAAGGAGGATATACGGGCTGGGCTACCCGTTGAGGAGTCCTCTCAGGCTGATGTTTCGCCTCTTTATGTCGATTGGACTACACTATGCCGTAAGGAACAACGTCAGTTGGAACGTATAGCAGAGTTGGATGCCGATATTCAGAACATGGAGCCTTGGGGTGATTATCCGATGTCCCGTATAGATCTATTGGCGCAGCGTGGTTTGTGCCTGAAGTTTTGGCGATCGACGCAGACACAGTTCGAAGGTAATAGGCAGTCGTGGGTGGATTCCTATCAGGCAGAACTGGTTTCTGTTGTGGCTGGCTATTGTTATTTTGTTACCATTACGCCACAAGGTGGATCTGTCGTTTTGCCCGAGGCCCAGCAGGTAGAGGTGACACCAAGTCCGGTCAGTACCTTGATCATGTTGCAGACAAGAGCCAAGGATTCCCTGCGTCAGATTCGGCTGGAGATGGGAGATTTCTCCCTTCAGCACTATCGCGAGATAGAGGCGATGCTGGGGCTCGAAGATACGCTTGTAATCAAAAGTAAAAGAAGCCGTCTGTGGACACAGATACGGTGTTGGTTGCGAAAATTCAAATTAAAATCATAACTTTATAAAATGGAACAGATTCAAAAAAAACTGAGCGATAGCGCAGCAGCTCGTTGGACAGCCCTGGTTATTGTGTCAGTTACCATGATGTTCGGTTATTTCTTTACCGATGTCATGTCGCCACTTGAGCCACTGCTGACAGCGGCCAAGGGAGCTGAAGAGGGATTAGGTCTTGGTTGGTCGTCATCGGAGTACGGTTGGTTCTCTGGTGCTTATGGACTGATGAATGTGTACCTGCTTCTACTTTTCTTCGGAGGTATTATTCTCGACAAGTTTGGTATCCGTTTTACCGGATTGATGTCAACAGCCCTGATGTTTTTGGGTGCAGTCATCAAGTGGTGGGCATGTGCCAACGATTTTGGTGCCGACACCATTTGGGTTCCGTTCGGTGGCGATGTTCAGGCACAGGTTGCCTATGCCGGTTTGGGCTTCGCTATCTATGGCGTTGGTTGCGAAATTGCAGGAATTACCATTTCCAAGGTGATTGTAAAGTGGTTTACTGGTCATGAATTGGCATTGGCCATGGGCTTGCAGGTTGCCTTGGCTCGTGTTGGTACCGCAGTGGCATTGGGCGCTTCTTTGCCGATCGCCAAGGCGATGGGAGGTGTTTCTGCCTCTGTCGGTCTGGGTGCTGCTTGTCTCTGTATTGGCATGATTTCCTTTATTGTATATAATGTGATGGACAAGAAGGAGGACACGGCGGCAGCTGCTTCTCAGACAGAGCCTGAAGAGGGTTTCAAGTTCTCAGATCTGAAAATCCTCTTCTGCAACAAGGGTTTCTGGTACATCACCTTCCTCTGCTTGACATTCTATGCTGGAGTCTTCCCATTCCTGAAGTTTGCCACCAAACTGATGGTCTTCAAGTATGGTGTTGCTCCCGAGGTTGCCGGCTTGATTCCGGCCATGCTTCCATTCGGTACAATCATCCTCACTCCGTTGTTCGGAGGAGTTTACGATAAGTATGGCAAGGGTGCAACCCTTATGATTATGGGCTCCGTGCTTTTGACCTTGGTTCATACTATTTTCGCATTGCCACTCAACAACTGGATACTTGCCATTGCAGTCATGGTTGTACTTGGTGTCGCTTTTGGTTTGGTTCCATCTGCTATGTGGCCATCGGTACCAAAGATTATTCCGATGAAGCTTTTGGGAACAGCCTATGCATTGATCTTTTATATCCAGAATATCGGTTTGGCGATGGTTCCAATGTGGATTGGTTCGGTCAACGAGAAGAATACCGCAGCCGATGGATTCATAGACTACACCGAGTCGATGACCATTTTTGCTTCATTCGGAGTTATCGCTATCGTCATTTCGCTTCTCCTTCTGCTCGAAGATAAGAAGAAGGGCTATGGATTGGAACTTCCTAATGTAAAAGAATAATAAACATGTAAAAATAATAAGTTATGTTCGAAGGACAACCTAAAGGCCTTTATGCACTTGCATTGGCCAACACTGGTGAGCGTTTTGGTTACTATACCATGCTTGCCATCTTTACCCTTTTCATGCAGGCTAAATTTGGCTGGGACGAGGGAACTGCAGGTACTGTTAACGCATATTTTCTGGCAGCTGTTTATTTCCTCCCACTCGTAGGTGGCTGGCTTTCAGACAAGATTGGCTATGGCCGATGCGTAACCATCGGTATGATTGTGATGTTTTTGGGCTATTTGGGCCTGTCATTTCCTACCAACGATATTGCCACTGCGCAAGTTGTCATGATTGGTGGCTTAGCGTTCGTATCTATTGGTACAGGTCTTTTTAAAGGTAATCTGCAGGTGCTTGTAGGTAATCTTTACGATGATCCAAAGTATGCCTCACGTCGAGATTCTGCATTCTCGTTGTTCTACATGGCTATTAACATCGGTGCAATGTTTGCACCATCAATGGCAAAATGGGTTACTAACCTCTATTTGAGTCAGTATGGAATGGTGTACGATGCAGGAAACAACGATCCTGAATATCTTAGGGTGTTGTCTGGCGGCTATGGCTTGTGCTTCGGTGTTGCTTGTATTTCGCTTGTATTCTCAGCTATCGTATATTTTGCTTTCCGTGGCTGGTTTAAGCATGCTGATGTAACCGCACAGAAGGCTAAGGACAATGTAACAGCAGCCGATGTGCTGACTCCAAAGCAAACTCGCGATCGTATCTTTGCTTTGTTGCTTGTCTATTTTGTTGTTATCTTCTTTTGGATGGCTTTCCATCAGAATGGTTCTGCCCTCACTTTCTTTGCTAAGAAGTATACGAACCTGACCGTAGAGGGTCCAATGCGTTTTGGTTTTAACATCTTCAGTCTTGCATTGGTAGCAGTTGCTGTTTATACTGCTTTTTCTGCCATTCAGTCGAAAGTGACAGCAACACGTTCGATTTGCGCAGTAATAACAGTCGCTTTGTTAGGTGGCGCTTATGCTCTTTATTCTCTAATGGCCGACCCAACGATGGCTCAGCCTTCCGATTTCCAGCAGTTCAATCCTTTCTTTGTCGTTGCCTTGACTCCATTCAGTATGGTGCTTTTCGATGGTTTGGCAAAGAGGGGACATGAAATCTCAGCGCCAACACGAATTGCTTGTGGTATGTTGGTGGCAGCTCTTGGCTTTGGTGTCATTACGATGGCTTCGGTTGGTTTGACCTCTCCCATGGATCTTGGCGATGGTACGCAGAGTATTCTTTCTCCAGGTTGGTTGATTTCAACCTATCTGACGCTGACATTTGCAGAGTTGCTCCTTTCTCCAATGGGAATCTCGTTTGTCAGCAAGGTAGCTCCTCCAAAATACAAGGGCTTGATGATGGGCGGTTGGTTCGTAGCCACTGCTATTGGTAACTACGCAAGTATGCTCCCTTCAAAATTGTGGAATCAGATTCCTTTGATGTATAACTGGACCATTTTGATTGCCCTTTGTCTAGTGAGCGCTTTGTTGATGTTTGCGTTGCTCAAGCAATTGAAGAAGATGACTGAATAAACAGTTTGTCTATGAATGTATCAGATAAAGAGTTCAAACCCTATCTCAGCGAGGCTCAGATTCTCGTTGAGGTAGAGCGTATTGCTGCTCAAATTAATAAGGACTTTTCGGACAAGAACCCCCTCTTTATTTGTGTGCTGAATGGGGCCTTTGTGTTTGCCTCCGATCTTTATCGTCGTATCACCATTCCATCCGAAATCACTTTCATGCGATTGAAGTCATACGAGGGTACAGAAACCACGGGCAAGGTGCGAACAATTGGCAGCTTGGTTGAACCTGTCAAGGGTCGATCAGTCGTTGTCATCGAAGATATCTGCGACTCCGGATTTACACTCCAGCACATGGTCGAAAAACTGAAAGAGATGGGAGCTGAAGAGGTTCGTGTTGCAGTCCTTTTGAACAAACCCAATGCACGTCGTGTTGAGGGGTTGAAGCTGGATTATTGTTGTCTTGAAATCCCCAACGATTTTATCGTGGGTTATGGATTGGACTACAATGAACAGGGAAGAAATCTCCCTGATATCTGGGTCGTAAAGTAGTTTGCCGAGTGTTGCAATTCAACACAAAATAGACATCGTACAGTTAATTAGTGCCATTATTCGACAAAAAAGCGCGAATAATGGCATTTTTTGTTGATGATTTTTGGACAAAGATAATTATTTAATTATATTTGCGCCTGTAAAAATTTGGAGATAGTTTTGTCCAAGACCACCCGATTTATGCATTCGCTCATGTGACATGCATCAGCGAAGCTGTACCAAAATTAGATTGTATCGTCCCAAATAATGAATAAATCATTTCGTCTGAAAAATTTAGATCTTCTCGAGTGCCGAGGTGAATTGTGGTCCATACCCGAGGGTAAAGTATTGATCAATACCATCAATGCCTACAGTTATAATCAGGCCCGTAAAGATCATATCTTTGCAGATGCATTGTTGCAGAGCGATGTACTGTTGTCCGACGGGACCAGTATCGTTTTAGCATGTCGATTCTTAGGCGCCAAGAGCCGTCCTCGTCATCGTTGTACCGGATGGGATCTCTTTCGCTTCGAAATGGAGAAACTGAATGGCAATGCGTTTTCTTTCCAGAACGAATTGCCAGTAGAGAACTCCACACACAATAACGCCTTCGACAAATCTCAGCCTTATTGGCGTCAGTTCAATCCTAACCGTCGCAAGCCGAAAGTCATGTTTATCGGCTCGTCCGAAAGGATTCTCGAAATGATCAGGGAGAAGGCTGCCATCGAGTTCCCGAATCTGGAGGTCATTACCTATTCCCCTCCATTCAAGCCAGAGTTCTCCAAAGAGGATAACGATGCCATCATTGCCCGTATCCATGCAGAAGATCCCGATTTGATCTGGATAGGAATGACCGCCCCCAAGCAAGAGAAGTGGGCCTATACACACTGGCAGGAACTGAATATCCATTGTCATGTGGGATCCATTGGGGCAGTATTCGATTTCTATGCTGGTACCGTTCCTCGTGCACCATTGTTCATGCAGCGTTATGGCATGGAGTGGCTCTATCGTTGGTCACGCGAACCACGTCGCCTCTTCCGCCGTTATGGACTTGGTAATCCCCAGTTCATCTGGAACATGTTTGTCGAGAAACTCTCAAAGTGATCAAATTCTATCAATACGAATTTGCGAATTCCAATCAGTCAATAGCAAGACAATTCCTCAAATTGTTTATGATTTTATCAGAATTTCTAAATATAGTTAGGGTTAAGGTTAGCGTTATGGTTAAGGTTATGGTTAGCGTTATGGTTAGGGTTAACGTTAGTGTTGTCTTTACCATCTTCGTCAGCGTTCTGCTTTGCAGTTCCTGTGCCAGTCGCAAGGATATAGTCTATTTGAATGATATTCCCGATGTCGATACCCTTTACGCCAAAGTCGAGACACAGTTACAGCACAAGATTCAGCTTCGTCCTGGCGATCAGATCAGTATCAACGTCAGCGCCCGAAACAAGGAATTGAGTGAGATGTTCAGCCGGGTTTCGGCGAAATCCGAAAAGGGTGGAAATTCCTATACGATCGATGAGATGGGAGAGATCGAGTTCCCATTCATCGGCAAGATCCGTATTGCCGGATTGGATCGCATGCAGACAGAAGAATACATCAAGAACAAGATCATTGAAAGCGAGCTGATCAAAGAACCGTATGTCTCGGTCGAATACAGTAACCTCGGTTTCTACAAGTTAGGAGAATGGGGTGGTGGTTTTGTCGAATTTCAAAAAGACCAGACTACGATACTCGAAGCGATAGCATTGGCTGGAGATCTCTCCATCAATGGACTTCGCAAGAATGTCCTGCTCATTCGTCGAAATGAAGATGGCTCAGAGAATACCTATCGTTTGGACTTGACCAGTCGCGAGAAACTGTACAGTTCTCCAGCCTATTATGTGCAGCAGGACGATATCATTTATGTTGAACCGAACTATAAGCAGTTGCAGCAGTCAACTATCAATGGAACAAACTTCAGTACCTATTCCGTTTATTTGTCCTTGTTCACAACTGGACTCTCTTTGTTCCTTTTGATCCGAAACCTTACCAATTAATACATTCTCATGGAAGATAAGAATAAATCAGAGAATACACAGCCGACAGTCATCATCCAGCAGCAAGCCAACAATCCATTCCAGATGGGAGGGAACACTGGCTCTGGCATCGATATTCGAGACATCCTTTTCCTCTGTTTGAGTCGATGGTGGTGGTTCGTGCTCTCCGCTCTCGTATGTGGATCCTTTGCGTGGTATCAGATTAAGACGACACCGGAAGTTTTCAGTCGTACCGCCAAGCTGATGATCAAGAGCGATGGCAAGGAGTCCATTGGTGGTGTCGCCGACGGTTTGAGTGCTGTAGGTATCAACAAGAATAATTCCAATATCAGCAACGAATTGATTGCCCTCAAGGCACCGGCATTGTATGTGGAATTGGTTCGTCAGTTGGGCTTGAATACCAGCTACTCCCGTACAGGCAAGTTGTTGGACAAAGACCTGTATGGCGCTGGCCTTCCTGTCAAGGTGGAGTTCTTGGATTTGAACGACCGCGATTATGCCCGACTCACCCTGAAGTTGGATGGTCAGGGTGGCATTACCATGTACAATCAATCCTATGCTGGTCAGTATCGGGAAGAGGTCGTACCTGTCTCGTTCGATGATACGTTATCTTGCCTTATGGGCAGACTGGTCATCACTCGTTGTCCCAGTTATACAACCAGCAATCTGTTCGAGATCCATGTCAATCGAGTTTCTGTCTATGATATGGCAGGCACTTGTTCGTCCAAGCTCTCTGTGTGGTCGCCCGAAGAATCCTCTATCATCGATATCACCTATTACGACACCTCAATTCAGCGAGCCGAAGATGTCATCAATACCGTCATCAACCTCTACAATCAGAATTGGGTAAAGGACCGTAATCAGGTTGCCATTGCCACCTCTAAGTTTATTGGCGAACGATTGGAGATGATAGAAAACGAATTGTGTGAGGTCGAAGATGAGATCTACGATTATAAGTCTGACAATCTTTTGCCGGAATCGGGAACCAATTCTGGAACCTTTCTTGGCCAGTCCATGCAGTCGGATCTGAAGATTGAAGACCTGAACACGCAGCTCTACATGTGCCGTTATGTTCGCAACTATGTTTCCGATCCTGCGAATGCTTCCACGCTGTTGCCTGCCAATACCGGAATAGGCAATGGCCCGGCCGAAGGTCAGATTGCACAGTACAATAGTTTGCTGATGACACGTAACGAGATTCTGTCGCAAAGCTCACCTCGCAATCCTGTCGTTTTGGAGTATGACAAGAAACTCGAGGAACAGCGTGGTGTGATATTAGCCTCTTTGGACAACCAGATGATGGTCATCAATTCCCAGATCAACACCACCCAGAGTCGTCATCAGCAGAGCAACCGAAAGTTGGTCAATGCGCACGATCAGTCCAAGTATCTGCAACGTATTCAGCGCCAGCAGAAGGTCAAGGAGCAGCTTTACACTTACTTGCTCCAGAAACGTGAGGAAACCGAGTTGAACCAGGCCTTCATTGCCTACAACTCCCGACTGATCAGTGCTCCATCCGGCAGCTTCGCACCGATTTCTCCCGATACCAAGAAGATCAAGACCTATGCGTCAATCATTGCTTTCGCCATTCCGTTCGTCATCATTTTGATACTCTATCTGATGAATACCAAAGTGCGTGGTCGTCGTGACGTCGATAATGTGAAGGTTCCGTTTGTCGGAGAACTTCCGATGGTGGAGCGTACCAAAGCAGAACAGAAGAGATATACTGCCCATTCTATCTTGGAAGTCAAGTCCGACAGTAAGAACATGATCAACGAGGCCTTTCGTATCATACGTTCCAACTTGGCTTTCATCGTCGGGCCGAATTCCAAGGATAAGAGCAAGGTCATCATGGTAACCTCCATCAATGCTGGTTCTGGCAAGACCTTCATCATGGCCAACTTGGCAGCCTCCTTTGCCATTTCGGGCAAGAGAGTTCTGGTCTTGGACCTTGACCTTCGCAAACGATCCATCTCCAAGTACGTAGGTCGTCCCAAAGCAGGCGTTTCAACCTATCTGAGTGGCCAGACCGATGATTGGCGTTCTACCATTGTCGAAATGCCCGGTTACGAGAATCTCTTCATGATGCCTGCTGGTCGAACCTCACCAAACCCATCCGAGTTGCTGCAGAGCGATCGCATGGCGCAGATGCTCGACGAGGCCAAGCAGGAATATGACTATATCTTCCTCGATTGTCCACCAGCAGAGATCGTAGCAGATGCCACAATCATCAAACCTTTAGCCGAAGTCACCCTCTTTGTTGTCCGTGTTGGTGTCATGGAACGCAGTCACCTCCCTGTCATTGAGCAGTATTACAAAGAGAAGACCTTCAACAATCTCTGTCTCATTCTCAATGGCTCCGAGGCTCTTCATTCCCGTTATGGTTACTATCGCTACGGCTATGGCTACAGCTATGGCTATGGTTACGGTTATGGCTACGGCTACAACTATGGCTACGGCTATTATGGAGAAAAGGAGAGTAAAACAGAATCGGAGTCCGATTCTGTTTAACCCTAACCCTAACGCTAACCTTAACTAAATTATTCTTTAGCATGGCAACAGGAGCAAGAAATTTTAGAAACTATAAAGTTTGGCAAGATTCTGTATCGTTTGCATCTTATATTTATAAAGTTACTTCAGATATGCCATGGTTTGAGAAAAAAGGTTTATGCGATCAATTACAGAGAGCTGCTGTCAGTATACCAAGCAATATTGCAGAAGGGTCTGCAAAGCCATCAGATGTCGAGTTTGCTCATTTCCTCGACTTTTCATTAGGGTCGGCTTTTGAGGTAGAAACTCAATTAATAATTGGAAAAAATATAGGATATATATCAGATGAATTATACAATGATCTTTTCATTAAGGTTAGAGAAATAGAAAAACAATTACATGGATTAATTAATACCCTTCGCCCATCATAGTTAGGGTTATCGTTGAATTATATCTTCTTACCCTTCAAAAAAAGTTAGGGTTAGGGTTATCGTTATCGTTGAAAAATGGAAATCATAAATCACATACAACCTAAAAAGAAATGGCTTGATGTCGATATCAAAGGCCTTTGGCGTTATCGAGACCTCTACTACATGTACATCAAGCGCGACATCGTCACACAATACAAGCAGACCATTCTTGGTCCATTGTGGTTCTTCATTCAGCCAATTACCACCACCATCATGTACATGTTCGTGTTCGGAGGTTTGGCTGGCATCTCCACCGATGGCATTCCTCAGCCCCTGTTCTACATGGCAGGCGTAGCCCTTTGGGGCTATTTCTCCCAGTGCTTCGGAGCTTGTAGCGACGTCTTCGGAGGTAATGCAGGAGTCTTTGGCAAGGTCTATTTCCCACGCTTGGTCGTACCGTTAAGTTCCATCACCAGCAACCTGATTCGTTTCCTGATTCAGTTCTCCATGTTCCTGTTCATCTATATTTATTTGGTGGTAACAGGGCAATTTACATTTTCATTTACGCTTTCGTTCCTTTTCGCTCCGGTTTTGGTTGCCATGACTGGCCTTCATGCCATGTCCTGGGGCTTGATCATCTCCTCTTGGACCACCAAGTATCGTGACCTCAAGTTCCTCATCGGCTTCGGCGTCCAGCTCTTCATGTACGCCACTCCAATCATCTATCCCCTCAGCTTTGCTCCCGTAAAGTATCGCTGGATCATCGAGCTGAACCCTCTTACCCCCATCTTCGAAGCCTTCAAATACTCCACCCTCGGTTGTGGCACTTTCGATCTTCAAGGCCTCCTTTACAGCACTATCTTCCTCTGCATCACCATGTTCCTTGCCGTCCTCATCTTCAACCGCACCGAACAGCGCTTCATGGACACTGTGTGAGATAATATTTCACACGAAGGTACAAAGTAACAAAGATTATTATCATGAAGGACATCAGTAGAGAGATCATTGGCGCAGCAATTGAGGTTCACAAAGAACTTGGTCCTGGTCTTCTTGAAAGTTGTTATGAAAAAGCGCTAAAATACGAACTCGAATTAAGAGGTTTCAGTGTGCGTCAACAAGGTAGAGTCCCTATTAAATACAAAGGAATAGACTTGTCTAATGAGTTTGATGATGTTCACACTCTCCGTTTTGATTTGGTAGTAAATGATTCAATTGTTATCGAGTTGAAGTCAGTAGAAGAACTTAAACCTGTTTATTTTAAGCAGTTAAGAACTTATCTGCATTTCCTTAATATACCAATAGGGTTGTTGTTTAATTTCAATGTATCAAATTTAATGGGAGAGGGTTTTGGAAGAGTTGTTTGTGGCTATGATTGGACAAAGGATTGACTTTCCCCCTTATTACACTTTACGTAAGGTTCCCATATCGATTAGCTAAGGTTATCTTTTCCCTTTTATTCTTTGTGTGAGAAAATAATAATATGAGAGAAAAATATGATTATTTAATAGTTGGAAGCGGCCTTTTTGGAGCAACTTTCGCCTACCGAGCCAAGCAGGCAGGCAAGAAATGTCTCGTCATCGAGAAGCGTCCACATCTCGGTGGCAATGTCTATTGCGAAGATTACGATGGAACAACAGGCTTGCCACTTGGAACTCTGAAATCATCTGAAACTGCGACAGTCATACCAGTTCACAAATATGGCGCCCATATCTTCCATACAAATAATAAAGAGGTATGGGATTTCGTCAATGGCTTAGTCGAATTCAATAGATACACCAATTGCCCGGTCGCCAACTACAAAGGCGAACTCTACAACCTGCCGTTTAACATGAACACCTTCTCCCAGATGTGGGGAGTAAGGACACCAGAGGAAGCACAAAAGATCATTGAAGAGCAGAGAACAGAAGCGGTTGAAGAAATTAATAGAAAGCATCGCGCAAATGGTCAGCCTGAGTTAAAGGCCTCCCCTATGGGGGGAGGTTGGGAGGGGGCTTGTAATCTTGAAGAACAAGCCTTAACGCTTGTCGGCAAAGATATATATTCTAAGCTCATTAAGGAATATACCGAGAAACAGTGGGGCAGAAGTTGCAAAGAACTGCCTGCCTTCATCATCAAGCGCCTTCCTGTCCGTTTAGTCTTCGATAACAACTACTTCAATGACCGATATCAAGGCATCCCAATCGGTGGATATAATAAGCTTATTAACGCGTTATTGGATGGCGTCGACACCATAACCAACCTCGATTTCTTCACAGTTAATCTTAATGATCTCCCAAATCTGCAAAATCTGCGTGACTCAAAAGACAAGGGGGTATTGTCAGGGTTAAGATTAAAAGATTCTTGGCGTGAAATTGCGAATAATCTCGTATATTGTGGTCCTATAGACCAGTATTTCGACTATAGTCAAGGCCCCCTTGATTGGCGTACAGTAACCTTCAAGACTCGCATAGAAGACACTCCGAACTATCAGGGCAATGCTGTCATAAACTACACCAGCCACGAGCAGTCCTATACCCGCGTCATTGAACACAAGCATTTCGAGATGTTCGGTCAGGAAGTTTACAATTGTCCCAAGACCGTCGTTAGTGAAGAATACTCCACCGAATACCAACCCGGCATGGAGCCTTTTTATCCAGTCAACGACAATCGCAACAACACCCTCTTGGCAAAATACAAAGAAATTGCGCACACCCAGGGCATCCATTTCCCCGAGGATCTTTCTTCCTCCTCCCTTTTGGGGGCTCAGAGTGGGACTATCCTCTTCGGTGGCCGCCTTGCCCAATACAAATACTTCGACATGGCCCCCATCATCGAACAGGTTCTAAATATAGAGTTTTAAGAACGACAATTATTACAATTTTGACAATTACATGTTGAATAGATTAGAAGAAGTGTCTGATAATGTTTATAAATTAGTAGGTGTACTTTACGAAGTTCACAGAGAATTAGGTCCTGGTCTCAATGAATATGTTTATCAAGAAGGGTTAAAAAGAGAATTAGAATTACAAGGTATTCCATACCAGAAAGAAGTTTCTTTTCATCCAATATATAAAGGCCAAAAGATGGAGTCTGAATTCCGGTTAGATTTCTTGGCTGATGAAAATTATATTATAGAATTAAAAGCTGTTAGTGCATTGACAGATGATCATAGAGCACAATTATTCAATTATATGCATTTGTGCAAACCCAAGGCAGGAATACTCGTGAACTTCGCTCCAAAGTCCTGTGTAGTAGAACGATATTTGTTTGATGATATTCAAGACGCTATTCTTACAATTGATGGAAAAATCATACATCGAAGAAAATAATTGTCATAATTGTTTTAATTGTCGTAAAAAACAATCGTCGTATGTTAGATAAAAATATAGCAATAGAATTCCGCAACGTCGGCAAACAATACCGCCTGGGTCGTGTCGGTACCGGCACCATCCAGCACGATCTGAACCGCTGGTTCCAGACAAGCATTCTTGGCAAGGAAGATCCCTACCTGAAGATCGGCGAGGTTAACGATCGTAGCAAGAAAGGCAATTCTGATTACGTTTGGGCCTTGAAGGACATCAACTTCAAGGTTGAACAGGGAGACGTCGTTGGCATCATCGGCAAGAATGGTGCCGGTAAGTCCACCTTGCTGAAACTCCTCAGTCATATCACAGCCCCAAGCACTGGCGACATCTTCTATCGTGGTCGTATAGCTTCCCTCCTTGAGGTCGGCACCGGCTTCCATCCAGAGATGACTGGGCGAGAGAATATCTATATGAACGGTTCCATAATGGGTATGACTCGTCAGGAGATTACTCGCAAATTGGATGAAATTATAGATTTCGCTGGAGTCGAACGTTATATTGATACTCCAGTAAAGCGTTATTCTTCCGGCATGTCTGTCCGTTTGGGGTTCGCAGTTGCTGCTTTTCTTGAACCAGAGATTCTTGTCGTGGATGAAGTCCTTACAGTAGGAGATGCTGAATTTCAAAAGAAAGCAATTGGTAAGATGGGTGAGGTGGCTTCTGGTGGTCGTACCGTTTTATTTGTTAGCCATAATATGGCAGCGGTTAGAAATTTGTGTAAAACTGGAATTGTCTTAAAAAATGGTCAATTGGTTTTCTCCGGGACTTCTAGTGACGCGGTTGATTATTATTTAGGAAATAGTATAGAAAAATTGGTGTCTCATGTTGTCGTTGGGAAAGAACATAGAACACAACAATTCGTTGGAATAGAACAAGATCTTGAAATTAAAGAAGTTTCGTTGCTTAATCAGGAGCCAAATGCTATGGCTACCAATGAACCAATCGAACTCGAAATTTTGATGAATCGGAATAAATTTCGTCAAAAAGAAAGCCAATATTCTGTAATAATTACAGATGTTTCTGATATAAGAGTTGTCAATTTTGTCAGTGAGATGATGCCAGTCCCTCAAAATGTAGATAGATATAAGGTCAGACTGAAGATTTATCTGCATGGCTTACCCAAAGGTAGATATAAAATTCATATTGCGGTGGGAAAAAAAGATTTTGGAGAAGCAAATATTAATTATGATGTTGCTATGAACTTGTTATCTTTTGAAATAAAATACGTAGAATATGCGGACAAGAAGGAGTATAGTGCTTGGAATCGTTCTTGGGGCGTGATTTTACATAATAAAGAGTGTATTGAATCTCGAATAGAAATGATATAATTCCTACAATGAAATGATAAAGCGTTGCTAATTCATGTACCTTTGTCTGTTTATTAATAATTTAACTCCCGAAACTTAAAAATGTTTATAAGTTTCCCAAATGACTCCAACGGAAAAACTACGAGAACTTAGAGCACTCATTACAGATAGATTAACACCTCTTGTAAATCACGATTATCGATACTTGATGATGTGTGATCATCAAAATGTGGGAGATACTCTAATAATGGAGGGCGAATTCCAATTCCTTAAAACAATTAAGCACGCAAATTGTAAGGAGTATACAACAATGCGATCTTTTGAGCAAAGACATCCAAAGATATCGAAGGATGATTTGCTGATAATGCGTGGTTCTGGAAGTTTTGGAGATATATGGCCTACTGCACCAAATTTCTGGAAGTTCGTAATGAGGCAATATCCTGACAATCCAATTCTATTTATGCCTCAGACGATTCATTTTGACGAAGAACATAATTTGTCTGAAATGGCAACGTTAATCAATCGTCATAAAAAAGTTATTCTTTGTGTAAGGGATCTGGAATCATTTAAGATCGCAAAGAGTAACTTTAATTGTGAAATCCATCTTGTTCCAGATATGGCATTTTTTATTGATGACAAAGCTCTTACGAAGAATGATGGATTTGAACGCAGGCCTTTAGTTGTTATGCGTACGGATAAAGAGAAAAAGCAGTCTGAAAAGATAACTCAGTTTATTCAAGAAATTGATGCACTTGTGTCTGATTGGCCCACTTTTTCTTTTTATGGTCGTATTGAGCAAATAAAACAATACTTATTACGAAAACGCCAATATAGATTATATGATTTATTTATAAAAAACGTTTATCGGCCGTATATTATTAGAAAAGGAGTGGATTTCCTTATGCCTTATACTGAAATTTATGCTACTCGTATGCATGCAGGGATATTGGCAATGTTGATGGGAAAACGTGTGCATTTTATTGACAATAGTTATGGCAAAATAAGTCGAGTTTTTAATACATGGTTGAAAGACACAGAAAAAATCTATTTAGACTAAGAATGAAGATCTCTATTGTCATCCCTGTTTATAATGTAGAAGAGTATGTTGTCCGGTGTTTGGATTCTGTAGCATCTCAGACCTATGATGGTCAAATAGAATGTTTATTAGTTGATGACTGTGGACCAGATAATAGTGCTCAAATTTGTAAGGATTATATAGAAAAATACTCAGGACCAATTACGTTTAAGTTCATTCAAAGAGAAAAAAATGGAGGTCTTTCGGCTGCAAGAAATACAGGAATTCAAGTAGCTTCTGGAGATTATATTTATTTCTTAGATAGTGATGATGAAATCCCATCAAATTCAATGGAATTATTAGCAAATGAGGTCGAAATACATTCGGATGTAGATGTAGTGATGGGGTTTATGTTGGATGATCGAAAATCGGAATATTATGACATAAGTAGTTTCTCTGACCATCAATATACAACAGATAGATATTGGATTCAGTATAATACGTTTAAAATGGGAAAAAATATTCCTGTGAATGGATGTAATAAGTTGATTCGTCGAAATTATCTTTTGGAGAATAACTTATTTTTCAAACCAGGCATTATACATGAGGATAATCATTGGATGTTTTATTTGGTGCAAAAAGTTAAAGGGTGGGCTTTCGTATTTGAGCCAACTTATGTTAGGTATTGGAATGAAGGTTCAATAATGACGAGTTCAAATATTGAAAAAGAGGCACTGAATTGGCAAAAAATAATACTTGATTTTTGCAACAACTTTTATTCTCCCTTTAGACGTTTACAGTTAAGTCGATATTTATATCTCTATTTTATTCAAGACATGTTTTCTTTTAAGTTTGAGGGCTCACAAAGGTTATATTTCTCTTTTTTGAATAATTGTGTGAAAGAGAAGTTATATAAGATTGCGATACTGTTATTGATCTGGATTTTTTTGCATTCTTTTAATAGAGGTATAAGAATTCAA
Source organism: Bacteroidales bacterium (assembly GCA_045600485.1). Classification (GTDB taxonomy): domain Bacteria; phylum Bacteroidota; class Bacteroidia; order Bacteroidales; family UBA3663; genus Liminaster. Next base: position 16,074 of record JAZRXX010000038.1, on the reverse strand, counting down.
AATAAATTGAAGCAGTGTATCCAAGAGCAATTTCAAAAAGAGTCTGGCCTATCGGCTTCACTATCCTCACTGTAGTTTTTTATATTTTTTGTTTGCATATGCAGCCATACATATATTCAATCATTATCCCCCACAAAAATATTCCAGACCTTTTACTGCGTTGTCTTGGATCAATTCCACAGAGGGAAGATATTCAGGTTATTATTGTCGATGATAATAGTGATCCTAATATCGTTGATTTTGATCATTTCCCAGGGCTTGATAGACCTAATGCAAAGGTATTTTTTGACAAGACAGGAAAGGGGGCAGGAAGAGCAAGAAATATTGGATTGGATCATGTTCTTGGTCAGTGGATTCTTTTTGCAGATGCAGATGATTTTTTTACAACGGAAGTTTCCAATTTATTAGATTATTATAAAGACTCACAATCGGACATCATTTTCTTTAAGCATAAAAATGTAGTTTCGAGTGATATTTCACAAGAAGGAGATAGATGTTATTTCTTTAATGATATTATTGATGGTGATTTGCCTGCAGAAGAAAAAGAAAGAATATTAAGATGCCGACACAATACTCCTTGGAGTAAGATTTATAAATTCTCGTTTATACAGAATTTTGGAATTAGATATGAAGAGATTCCATTTTCAAATGACATTTTTTTTAATGTGTCAGCTGGTTGCCTTGCTCCAAGAATTGAAATATCCAAGCACACACTTTATGTGTTAACGAATCGAGACGGATCTTTGACAAGTGGCAATTGTCAGGGATTTGAGGAATTAAGAATAAGGGCTATGGCGCATATCCGTATGCAAGCTATAGCAGAGGCCAATGGATATGAATCAGACTATTCTTTGTCTAGTGGCTTTTTAGATATCGCTTATAATCGCGATAAAAGATTATTTCGTCAATTATTGAAATATTGTCGTGAAAGAAAGTTAAATTCATATAAGATTTTGAAGCGGCTTTGTCATCTGCATCGCTCTTATTCAAAGCTGCACTTGATAATTCAATTTCTTCTGTCTTATTTCGTTTCATGAAGATCCTCTTTGATCATCAGGCGTTCTCGATGCAGCGATATGGAGGTGTTTCGCGTTGCTTCATCGAACTGTATAAGCATTTCCCGGAGGAAATACAAGCTGTATTTGCCCTGAGAGAGTCTAATAATGCTTATATTAGAGAAGAAAATTTGGCGGCAGATATTAATACAGATTTGGAACATTGGATACTTCCTTTCATTTGGAAGTACAAGGAAACGATGTTCAATACTTATCAACAGTTAAAAGGTTATAGTCGCTATGTTTATTGGGATAAAACGAAATATAATCAAATAGAATCTATTCGTCTTTTGAATAAAGGTGACTTTGATATATTTCATCCCACTTTCTTTGACGATTATTTTGTCCAATATTTGAAGGGTAAGCCTTTTGTGTTGACCATTCATGACATGATTCCTGAATTGTATCCTCAATATTTCGATTCAGAGACGGATGGTCAGATTATTGGAAAGAGAAGACTCGCACCTTTAGCTTCTGCAATTATTGCGGTAAGTGAAAAGACCAAAGAGGATGTAATTCGGATTCTGGGTGTGCCCGAGGAGAAAGTTCATGTGGTGTATCATGGTTGTTCGTTTCCTATGGTGGACCATACCCTGTCGATTTATAATTTCCCGTACATACTTTATGTGGGAGATAGAAATATATATAAGAACTTTGATCTGTTTGTTCATGAAGTGGCTAAAAATCTAGTTCGCCATCCAGAATTGAAGATAGTTTGTACTGGCAGATCTTTCAATAAAAGCGAACTAGCTATGCTCGATGGCTTGGGCTTTACAGATAGATTTATTCAACATTGGGTAAAAACAGATGATGAGTTCTATACACTTTATCATCATGCTGTTTGCTTTGTGTATTCGAGCGAATACGAAGGCTTCGGAATACCAATTCTCGAAGCGTATAAAGCAGATTGTCCAGTTTTGCTTAATCACGCAAGTTGTTTTCCTGAGATTGCGGGTGATGCAGCTATATATTTCACATTAAAGAGCGGAGAATCAAATCTTGCTGAAGTAATGGAGGATTTTCTTGCTATGGATAATACGCAAATTGAATCATTAAAGCAGAAACAACGAGAAAGGCTAAATTTTTATTCCTGGGAGAAATCTGCACTTCAATTAGCTAAGGTGTACGAATCCGTATTGGCCAAGTCTTAATTCGCAATTTTGTAATCAGATGAATACAAGAAGTATGTATCTGATAAGATGTCTGTAGAAGATTTTCGGGAGTATAATGAAATATTATTTTCGAGTCATAGTTGTGGCATAGAGGGTAATTCATTCTTCATTTTCGGCTTACAGAACATACTATTGGATTTCGCCACTCAGGAGTCAGACTAGGAGAATATGCTGAATTTGATATGTGTGCAGGAGAGACTATCTTTGGCGATCATGAGCTACTTATCGCACGAGTTCCAGAACTCCTGAAATCGCAAAGAAGCGTAATACCACAGAGAACTTTCGATCTGGATGGATATCGGAAGATTTCCAGCACAAGATATAGTAATCTTTCACCGCAAATTGGACGAGAATACATAATAGTCATGCATATTTTTGCTAAAACATTTGGACATCTCGAATATTTGTAATATCTTTGCAACACCTTAATACTAAATTAATACGATTATGAGCAATTACATTCGATTTGATTGGGCCATGAAGCGTCTGCTTCGCAACAAGGCTGATTATTGTGTAGTGGAGGGACTCTTGGAGAGTCTCTTAGGACATCCTGTACGTATTAAAAACCTTCTGGAAAGCGAAGGGAACAAGGAGACGGAGGACGATAAGTTCAATCGTGTCGATATGCTAGCCGAAGATGAAAATGGCGAACTTCTTCTCTTTGAAATACAGAATAATCGCGAACTGGATTACTTTCATCGTATGGCTTATGGCAGTTCGAAGGTCATTACCGAATATATCAGCGAGGGCGATTCCTTCAGTCGCATTCGTAAGGTTTATTCGATCAACATCGTCTATTTTTCATTAGGTCAAGGAGATGATTATGCCTATAAGGGCACTACGAATTTCGTAAGTATTCATAATGAGAATGATATACTGAAGCTTTCCGCTGCTCAGCGCAAAGCATTTGGCTGCGACTATCCATCTGATATCTTCCCAGAGTATTACTTATTGCGAGTCGATAAGTTTAACGATGTAGCCAAAACTCCGCTCGATGAGTGGATCAGTTTCCTGAAGACGGGAGACATTCCCGCCACGGCGACTGCTCCTGGACTTGCTGCTGCTCGCGAACGTCTGCGTGTTGATTCGCTATCTGACGAAGAGCGTAAGTCATATCGTCGTATGATGGAAAATCTTCGTTATCAACGCAGCGTTATTGAGACGGGTCGTTTCGAAGGTCGAGAGGAAGGCTGGGAAAATGGTTGGGAAGAAGGTCGTGCGGAAGGTCGTGCAGAAGGTCGTGCAGAAGGTCGTGCAGAAGAACGACTTGCTATGGCTCGCAACCTCAAGTCATTAGGAGTTTCCATCGATACCATTGTACAGGCTACAGGTTTAACAAAGGTAGAAATTGAGAGCCTCGTTTAGTATAGTGTATTGTCTCAATGACTTGTAAACTTTTGTCACATTGAGAGCGCATAAATTAATATCTTACCTATGGCATACGATAAATATATAAGATTCGATTGGGCCGCTAAGAAGATCTTGCGCGACAAAGCCAACTTTAGTATCCTGGAGGGACTCTGTACCGTCCTTCTGCAGGAGCAGGTTCACATCATTGAACTGCTGGAGAGCGAGAGCAATCAGCAGGATCTGGCGGATAAGTTCAATAGAGTGGACATCAAAGCAAAGAATAGCAAGGGCGAGATTATTCTTGTGGAGATACAGTTGACACGCGAAATCTATTACCTTGAGCGCATATTATATGGAGTAGCAAAGACCATAACGGAACATATTCATCTAGGCAACAAGTATGATCAGGTCAAGAAGGTCTATTCCATCAGTATTCTGTATTTCGACTTAGGCAAAGGGGATGACTATGTCTATAGAGGCCAGACCAAGTTCATCGGTTTGACCAAGCATGACGAACTTCAGGTTACCACCAAAGAGCGGAATGTGATAAATATGAAATCACCTGAAGAAGTCTTTCCAGAATACTATCTTGTCCGGGTTAATGCATTCAATAAGATAGCAGAAACGCATTTGGAAGAATGGATCAAGTATCTCAAGGATGGAGAGATTAACGAGCAAACAACAGCCCCTGGACTTCAGGAGGCAAAGCGCAAGTTGGAGTATATGGCGATGAGTCAAGCCGAAAAGCTCGCTTATGATGAGCACCTTAATGCCGTCATGATTCAAAATGACGTTATTAGTGCTGCTGCTATTGAGGGTCGTGCAGAGGGCCGTGCAGAAGGTCGCGCAGAGGGTCGCGCAGAAGGTCGCGCAGAAGGTCGCGCAGAAGGTCGCGCAGAAGCTACTATAGAAAATGCCAGAAGCTTAAAGGCTAATGGCGTTCCCTTAGAAGTTATTGCCCAAAGTCTTGGTCTCACATTAGAGGTCGTCAAAGAGTTGTAATCTTTGTGCGTGAATGTCTGTAAATAATCAGCACAATCACCATAATCCGTGTGCCTTAAATAGTTTCTCTCCTTCCTTCGTTTCTAGTTAATCTATGAAGCTATCTATCATCACCATCAATTATAATAATCTTGCTGGTCTCAAGAAAACGGTTGACAGCGTACTGTCTCAGACTTGGCGAGACTTTGAGTGGATCATTGTTGACGGAGGCAGTACCGATGGTTCAAAAGAATATATAGAAACCCTTGCACAGTCACTTTCTAAAGGAACTGCCATTGATAGTGTTCAATGGTATGTAGAGCACTTCTCATTGCCTGGATTCACGGCAGAGAATTTGAAAGAGCAACAACTAGAAGAAACATTAGAATATTCATCGTCCATCGATAATCGTCCATCGCCAATCAATCATCGCCAATCGTCCATCGCCAATCGCCAATCGCCAATAGATAATAGTTCCCAACGTTTCCTATGGTGCAGTGAACCTGATAAAGGGGTATATAATGCCATGAACAAAGGCATTGCTGTGGCTCACGGAGAGTACTTGAATTTTATGAATTCGGGGGATTGTTTCTATTCATTAGAAACGTTGGAAAAGGTATTTAAAGAAGCTTTTATTTCTGATATAATATATGGCGATTGGATTCAAGTTTATGAAGACCATATAAATAAAGAGCATTTTTCTGATATTGCAGGTATATACTCGTTAGAAAAGAAGAATATTTGCCAACAGTCGATATTTGTAAAAACGATAATTTTACAGTCAAAGGGATTTGATGAATCTTATAGACTATACGCAGATTGGAAACGATGGATTCAGTGTGCATTAGAATTCCGAAGTTTCCATTATGTGCCTTTTGTTGTCTGCTATTATGACATGTCGGGGATAAGTAGTTCCGATAGTGGTTGTAGTGCAGAAAAGGAACGAATCAGGAATGAGGTGTATTCGCATATGATTCGAAATACTTGTAATGCACTAGATTATTATAATAATACTCGTTCATTGGTTCGATTAAGAGCATTATTAGACAGAGGTGGTCTTCCTGCTGATATAATGAAATCTATTCTTAAGATTTTCGATTATATTTTTTGTAAAATTGATTTTAAGAAAAATGCGATCGTAGGGGAAAAAAATTGTCGAAAATAAATATTGAAAGTGATGTTTGTTTCTATTGTCATTCCCAATTTTTGTCATTCAGAGTATTTGGATCAACGCATACAATCCGTGTTGAATCAGACTTTCCAAAATTTCGAAGTTATTATTTTGGATGATTGTTCTTCTGATGGAGGTCGAAGCCATGAAATAATTGAGAAATATCGTAACCATCCTAAGGTTACAAAGATTGTGTATAATGAAACAAATGGAGGAAGTGCTTTTAAACAATGGCAAAAAGGGATTAAATTAGCGCAAGGAGATTTGATTTGGATAGCAGAGAGTGATGATTTTTGTGAGCCAACATTACTAGACGCATTAGTGTTTGAGTTTGATAAAGATCCAGAATGTGTTTTGGCATTTGTGGATTCGCTCCATGTTGATACAAGCGGAATTCCACTTGAACACAAAAAGCAGGATTGTATAGTGGAGCATTTATCAGGGTTAGTTTTTATACAAAAATATCTTTGTATAGGGAACACCGTAGAAAATGCAAGTTCGGCATTGTTTAGACGAGATGTGGCATTGAATGTAGATACTCAATATGTAAACTATAAAGGAGCTGGAGATCAACTGTTCTGGATTGAAATAGCCGAGCAAGGAAATGTGGCTTTCAATCATGCTATGCTTAATTGTTTTCGTCAGCATAGAAGTAATACAACTAAACGATTGTATGCAGATGGAACTACTTTCAGGGAATTATTGTCTATTTATCGTTATATTTGCGAGAAAGGTTATATTCCATCTGTTCGTCAGCGACTTAAGGTAAAACATTATTTTATCCATTGGATTTATGATGATGTAAAGGATTCTAAAGTAAGAACTGCATTGATTAATTGTTGGGATCCATTTTATGTGATGAGAGTTTATGATATTTTAGTTGGAATTCGTGATTTAATGTTTGGCAGTAAACAATGAATTTCCGTATTTCTGTTATTATTCCAGTATATAACGTTGAATTATATATAAAGGAATGCATAGAAAGTGTAATGAACCAAACAATGGCAGAGTCCGTTGAGTGTATCATTATTGATGATTGTGGCCAGGATAACAGTATAAAAATTGTAGAAAAACTGATTTCTAAATATACAGGACTGATTCATTTTTCTATTATTCAACATGAACACAATGCAGGATTATCTAGTGCAAGAAACACCGGAATACGGGCAGCAAAAGGACAATACCTCTTTTTCTTAGACTCAGACGATGCTATTATTCCAAGCACATTGGAATTGATGTGGGCTTTAGTTCAGAAATACCCTAATGTACATTTGGTTCAAGGTAGTTGTTCTTGCAAATTGCAATTTTTTGACCTGAACAATCTTCAGTTTCCAGAGTATAGTGATAATCCTAAGTGGATACAGGCACATATGCTAAATGATGAAGGATTCCCAGTTTCTGCATGGAATAAACTTGTGAAAAGAGATCTAATATTGAAATCTTCATGCTTATTTAAGGAAGGAATAATACACGAAGATAATCATTGGACCTTTTTTCTCGCTAATTGTGTAAAATCAATTGCTTTTTGCTTTATGAATACTTATATTTATAGAGAAAATCCTTTGGGAATAATGAATTCGGAAGTTCATAGCATAAAAGAGATTGATTCATACAAAACTATTGCATTAGATTGTTACAATAGTCTAGGGTGGGAACATTGTCTTCGAAAGAAGATATATTTTATTTCAAGAATGCTTTCAAATATTCTGGAGTATGAAAAAATACCAGAACTTAGCCATTTGTTTTATTTCCTTTCTTATGCTGGTAAAATGCGAGAAGAATATAAACTGTTTTCAATAAAGGGAATCTATTATCGAATATTATATCGTTGTCTGCCAGGAATACTTTGTTTACTCGTGCTGTTAAGAAAATGACCATCTGCTTTACCATTGTCAATATATCAAATTGTGGCGGTACAGAGCGAGTGATGCTCTCTATTGCCAGTGGATTGTCAAGACATGGATATGATGTCCATGTGTTGTCTCATTATGGCAATGGTAAGTCGTTCTTCAGATGTGATGGTAGAATCAAGATACATACGTTGCTTTCTGCTTTTGAAACAAGGTATTTGTCAACGCATCCTAAGTATTTGATTTGGAAGTGTAAGCTATTTTTCCGTTGGATCAAACCGGATGTAGTGATTGATACGGAACTGCTGTCTGCCAATTTGACGATACCAGCAATCGAGGGAGCAAGTATCAAGCATGTCGTATGGGATAATTTTTCTTATGCATACTTTAAACGGGTACATCATGAACATATTGCATTAGAGAAAATTAAATCCAATGGCAGCCATTTGATTACATTGACTAAAAAGGATAGGGAATTATATATTGCAGAACAGAATGTTGATGCCAGGAGGATTCATCAAATCTATAATCCATTAACATTTGATAATGTTGATCCTTTGTCGCATTCAAACAATGTCGTTCTTTCTGTAGGCCGATTCGCTCAAGAGAAAGGCTTTGACATGCTTCTAAAAGCATGGAAAATGGTTGAAGAACAGGCACCCGAGTGGTCGCTTGAAATCTGGGGAGATACAGGTGTCGATACAGGTAACGTTCACAATACTTTTAGCTCTTTGAATCTATCGAGGGCAAAGTTGTTCCCTTCTACCGATAAAATTCAAGCGAGATTTGAGAACGCCAGCATTTATGTCCTTTCTTCCCGGCATGAAGGTTTGGGTCTTGTTCTCCTTGAGGCATCTGCATGTTCCCTTCCTTTGATTGCTTTCGATTGTCCGAATGGTCCACGAGAAATCATTCGCAACGGAGAAAATGGCATTTTGGTGGAGCCTGAAAATGTTGAGGCATTGGCTGCTGCTATTCTTCGGCTGATTGGTGATAAAGAGTTAAGAGAACGATTTGGAAATAATGCCTATGAACGGTCGAAAGACTTTTCTATGGATGTGATTCTTAGAGATTGGGAGAGACTTTTAGCTTGGATTATTCATCCTAATCCAGGTGGTGTTAGTTGTTAGTTTTGCGATTACGTCGAAACAAGATTTAATTTACGTTTATGGGATTATTCAACATGATATTCGGCAATGCGTCCGAAATGGATCCAGAGAATCTGAAGAAAGAGTTTTCAGCAATACTGTGCGAAGGAGAGCAGATTGAGGCTGCTTTCAAGCTGATCAGAGACAAGTGGGTGTTTACCAACAAGAGACTGATCATGTTGAATGTGGAGGGTGTGACAGGATTAAAGAGAGATTATCACTCCTTGCCATATCGCTCTATCACACAGTTTTGCGTGGAGACGGCCGGTACCTTAGATGATGATTGCCACATGAAGATATGGGTGATGGGAGCCACGGAGCCATTTGTCAAAGAGTTCGGACGAGGTACGAATGTGAAGTCTATTCAACGAGTTCTGGCTCATTATGTGCTATAAGATGTATTCTGTGATCTTCGGCTGATTGGTGATAAAGAGTTAAGAGAACGATTGGGAAAAATGCCTATGAACGCTCGAATGATTTCCGAATGGAATGTATCCTTCCTCAATGGCAACAAATGTTGGAAGCCGTCGTTGGTTCATGATTGCAATGGAACGTTCTGTTTTGAATTTGTTGAATTTTTTTAATATAGAACCCCTTTTGTCTTATATATACTAAAATTTTTAGTAAATCGAAAACAGTAAGGATTTTGAATTATTGAAAATTTAACAACTATTGTGCGTTGAAGAAACTAAGTTGTTGAAAATTCTTTGATTTAAAAACTTATATGCTTTTGATGCGCAAAACTTTTAACAAATCGAAAAACATTTGACCCATGATAGAATACAATAGTGTAACTGTAATTTATCTTAGCACTCTAAGTAAGGCTCGTTGTCAGAACTTCCATCAGTGCGTATTAGATATATTCAAAAGCGAAAATTTGAATCAGGAAGAAGAGATTCGTCAGATTGTAACTCAATATGAGCAGGATGTAACGGCAATGAATGATGTTGTAGGATTGTATAGAGGTTTTGATACAACTCCAATAATCAAGAAGATTGTTGCTGACATCGATACTAAATATCGTTATTTTTATCGAATCCTTAAGAGTTTCGAACTTGAATATAAGCAGGTGTCAAGGGATGAGTTTAGCAAGCTAAATCATGAGGTTATAGAAGTGTTCCCCTTGTCCATCCTTCGTCTGCCTTTACATGAACGTTTGGGCGTTTTGTCGGCATTGGTTACACACCTTAGGACCGAGTGGCTTCCTTTTCTTGAAAAAGTTGGATTGTTAGAGCGTTATAATGAGATCTCGGTGTCTGTTGATCAGTTCATAGTTGCCTTAACCCAAAAAGCAGATGAGGTATCGAAAAAGGAGAAGGGAGAGGCAAAGAGACGGATGAACGAATTGGCTTTCAACTACCATATTTTGGTTTCATATCTGGAAGCATGGGGTAATAATTGGAGCGATAATCCAGAGATCGAAGCTCGTCGGAAGAAGGCAGCTTCTGCAATCAATCAATGCAATGAGGTTATTGCGGAATTGAGGCATAGCATGGCTGTTGCAAAAAGCAATCGCAGGCGAGCAACGGCAAAACCGGAAGCATAGGATTGCAAGGCTAACATTTCATAATCGTGGCATTTGGACAAATTCCAGATGCCACGATTTTTTATTATTCAAATAAATTTGAAGTATGGTATTTTATTGTTATTTTTGCGCACGACGTTAATGTCTCCTTTATTGCGACTTTGTGGCTTCACAATGTGATAGCCTTTAGCGAAGCTGTGCTATTATGAAAACTAGGTGGTAGGATGTTACTGTTATAATGCGTCAGTTTCAATATTGCTCTGCTTACGAAATATACAAGATAATTGATACTTATGGGAGTATTTTTGAATAAAGGAAATGATGGATTCAAGTCGATAAGGAATACCTCCTTTGTTGATAAAAGTATGCTTATTGAGCATGTCAATAACGTCCTTTTTACTGACAATCGCTTTATGTGTGTAACTCGTGCCAGAAGATTTGGAAAGTCGGTTGCCATCAAGATGCTAAATGCTTACTATGATCAATCTTGTGATTCGTCATCTTTATTTGAAGGCTTACAAATTTGCAGTTCTCCATCGTTCCTTTCAAATTTGAATCGTTTCCCGGTAATATATCTTGATATGACTGATTTTCTGACTAAGTACAGAAATGACATACATATCATCAGTAAGATGCAAGCTGATATATGCAATGATCTTCAGTCTATCTATGCGCAGGTTACTAAGTTTGAAAGTGATGATTTGATGGATTTCCTTATCCGTATTGTTGAACATACGGGTAAACCATTCATTTGCTTGATTGACGAGTGGGATGCTCTCTGTCGTGAAGGAAAAGGAGAGCAAATGGATGGATATGTTGATTTGTTAAAGCGACTCTTCAAAGGTAGCCATTCGGAATCTGTTTTTGCAGGTGTATATCTTACTGGAATTTTACCAATAAAACGATACAACACCCAATCTGCCTTAAATAACTTTGAGGAATATACGATGTTGAGTCCTGCGAATCTTGCCTCGTATTACGGCTTTACGGAACAGGAGGTTTTATCTTTGTGTGAAGAATATAACGCGGATCCTATATCCGTTAAACAATGGTATGATGGGTATCAAATTGGAGAAGAGCAGTCCATGTATAATCCCTATGCCGTCATGAAAGCCTTAAAACGGGGACGATTGGAGAATTATTGGACCAGCACTAATACATTTGAAGCACTTCGACAGTATTTGACCATGAATTTTGAGGGGTTAAAAGATGTTGTTGTTGCATTGTTTGCTGGTGCCTCGGTTGCTGTCAATACACTTCGGTTCAGTAATGATATGCATAGCATAGAATGCAAGGATGATGTCTTGACGCTGTTGTGCCATTTAGGTTATCTGTCTTTTCATTGGGAATCTCGGAATGCACGCATTCCTAATTTTGAAGTGCGTCAGGAATTTGAGGATGCGATAAAAGAAACCGGGTGGTCGTCTGTTGTGTCTGCTTTGAGATTGTCTGATGAGCTTCTGGAGTGTGTATTAGATGGTGAAGAAGCGGCAGTTGCCGAGGCTGTAGATTGTGTGCATCAGGATAATACCAGTATTCTACAGTATAATGATGAAAATTCTTTGGCATGTGTACTCACTTTGGCGTTCTATACAGCAAGGAGTAAATACCAAATGCTGAGAGAATTGCCCGTAGGTAAAGGTTTTGCAGATATTGTCTTACTTCCTTTCAAGAATGTAGATTCCCCTGCCATAGTCTTGGAATTAAAATATGATAAATCGGCAGACACTGCAATCTCACAGATCAAGCGTCAGCAATATGTGAAATCATTGCAGTCTTATGTCGGGGATGTAGTATTGGTTGGTATCAACTATGATAGAAAAAGTAAGAAACACAGTTGCAAGATTGAACGAGTAAGCTTGTTGAACCCACCATCAACCCACCATCAACCCACCATCAACCCGAACGTTGCAAAGTTACTGTCAGTAATGGATAATGGGCTATATTCTACGGCAGATTTGATGCTTTTAATGAACCTCAAGGACCGATTCAGCTTTCGCAGAAACTATTTGAATCCAGCATTGGAATCTGGTGTTGTTTGTATGCTATACCCCAAGAATCCAAGGCAAAAAGGGCAGAAATACTACATTTGCCAACCAATTTGAAATTCGGATGGAAGTTTCTGTTCTTGTACCCATATATAACGTCCAATGCTATTTGTCGAAATGCATTGACAGTATTCTTGGTCAGACTTTCAAGGATTTTGAACTGATACTGGTTGACGATGGAAGTACTGATGAATCTGGTGCTATATGTGATGCTTATGCAGCAAAGGACAGCCGAGTCAACGTATTCCATCAGTCGAATCAAGGCATTGGCCGCACTCGAGAATTCGCCTTGCAGCAGGCACGAGGTGAATACGTCATGTGGGTGGATAGCGATGACTGGATTGAACCCGACATGCTTAAGCAGATGGTAGAATCGGCACAGGAGAACCAATCGGACATTGTTGGATGCAACTTGGATGTAGTCTGGAAGGATGCTATCTGGAAGATTGAATCGAAACATACAGACATTGAAACCTACAGGCGAGATATGATAGCCAGCCAGTGGACAGTGTTGTGGCGACATTTGTTTCGTCGCACTTTGATAGAGGATAATGATATACATTTTCCTGAAGGCATCAACAATGGCGAGGATTATTACTTTGTCAGCAATTGTTTCTTATGTGCCCGAAAGTTTTCGTTCGTAGATACGATTCTCTACCACTATAATCGTTGGAACGAAGGTTCTACCATTGCTACCGTTGACGAAAAGAAAATCTACGAACAGATTGAGGCTACAAGATTGGTGGACCGTCTGCTGATAAAATTGAATCGAAAGAAGCAATATCATAAAGAGTTGTTATTTAGAAAACATATAGCCAAAGAGAAGCTGTTGCAGATTTCATTCTGGAAGTGGATGTGTGTCTTTCCCGAGGCTTCGAAGATTTTACTAAAGGCAAAAGTGTCTGCTTTTTTGAAATAGTAGTTAGGCAACCGATTTTTTTGAAAACAATACGTCATCTTGCATGTCAACGATGTCTTCCAATATCAATAGCTTCGATCTTGCCAAATTCGTTATGGCGTATATGGTAGTCGCAATTCATTGTGGCATACGAGAGTATTCTGAATTGGCATATAAATTGTTTGATTTGTCGGTACCAGTATTTTTCACAATCTCGGGGTTCTTGTTATATCGCAAGATAACAACAGGTGGTGTTCTTCTGTATGTTAAGAGGCTGTTGTTGATGTATGCCGTTTATACCATCATTTATATGCCACTGACTATATGGGGCGTCCGTACTATGTCGATCTGCGATGCTTCAATATCTATAACGCAAGGTATATTAATTATGGGAGAGAACTTTTGTTCCTGGCCATTATGGTATCTTTGGGCTTTGATATTTGGTACGATTATTGTTTGGCTATTTTCAAAATGCAGAGTGTCGGTTGAGGGTATTGCCGTACTGGGTGTTGTTCTAGTATTTTGTGCTCGTTTCATGGACGCACTTCGTCCAATATCTGGAAGTATTATAGCTAAAGCAGACTCAACAATGATTGAGTGGTATTATCGGGTCTTTCTAACCACAAGGAATGGACTATTCGTCGCAGTTCCCTATTTGTCGTTAGGGTTATTGTTGGCAAAATATAAAGAGGGAATAATGTCACAAAAATGGCAGATTATTGTAGCCTTGTTTTTGTCAATGGGATGCTACTTGTTGAGAATCCCGTATGCCGCAAACTTAACTGCTTTCTGCATTGTAGCGCTGCTTCTAATGTGGAAACTTCCAGATTCAACTTATTTCAAGAAATTGCGAAACATAAGCACATTGGCCTATTTTTTACACATGTATTTTGTGTTCTTCTTGTCTGGAAGATTTCCAAATTTCTTGATTTATTGGTTTGTTTCTGCAATTTGCGTTACAGCATTGTGTTTGATTCTCCTTGCATGTACCAAGCAGTTGCGGGTATCCAGATGTTTGTATTGACCAATGATTCCTAAGATAATTCATTTCTGTTGGCTGAGTTCCGATCCATATCCAGAAAAGATCCAACGGTGTATGGACTCATGGAAGAAATATCTTCCGGACTATGAGTTTGTGCATTGGAATTTCGATCGATTTCCGAGAGGTAAAAGTAAGTGGGTTGATCAAGCATTCGATACTCACAAATATGCCTTTGCTGCAGACTATATCCGAATGTATGCATTGTATCATTTCGGTGGTATTTATTTGGATACGGATGTAGAAGTCTTGAAATCCTTTGATGATTTACTTGATTTGCCATATTTCTTAGGCGCAGAACCATCGGAAACTGGAATAGAAGCTGCTGTTCTTGGTTTTGAAAAAGGCCATCCTTTGATCAAGGACATGTTGGACAGTTACGAAGGCAAGAATTTCATCTCACCGGATGGTGATTACGATGTCTATCCCTTACCCTATAAGTTCAGAGCATGCATAGAATCACAATACAAGTATCACCCAATCCAAGCGAAAGAGGATTTTGTCGAAGATGAGGAGGTAATTAATGTATTTCCAGAAGATTTCTTTTCGCCCAAGGACTTTCATACATTGGAGATTCATGCAACTGACAGGACTTATAGCATTCATCATTTCGCAGGATCGTGGATGGCACCGACCAGCGCCGCAGAATCCTGGAAGGAAAAGAAAGCAAAGATCAGACGATGGATCCTCAAGACGATTGATTGGAGAAAGAACGTCATCTTGATGTCCAATAGTAACATTGATTCAATGTACGATGTGAGTTTCTCCAGAACTCTGCATTCTCCACTCTATACAGCTCGATTGTCGCAAGAAGATTTCCTCGCGTTTTTGAAACTAAAGGAGCATTGGCAAAACTTGAAACTTATCCAGATGCGACGAAAAGAGTCTAAATATAAAGACATGATTCAGTCTTTCTATCCGATTGCTCGTATTGACGGAACAAATATAGAACTGCACTACACCTCGAATTTCTCGATGGAGCAGGTACAGAAGATTTGGAATGAGGGAATGATGACCATCACGCAAAATCGAGTCTTGTCGATTTTCGCTTCTGATGACGATGTTCGTATAGGTCAGTTCCAAGATTGTACCGGGGAAAAAGGACTTGTCGTTTCCACTCTCTCGTCTGCATCCCATGTCTTGAATGTCGATTCATTAGAGGCATGTGAGCAGAAATCGAAGGGACGGGGTAACCTGATGCTAAAGATTTGCAGTAATCTTTGTCGTTTATGATTAATGTTCCATCTTCTATTGACTTGAATCAGATTATTTCCCAGAAGCGATCGTTGCTGATGGGATTGAGCATGATTGCAGTCATGTTGTATCATCAGTGGTGGATGGATGATGATCCTATTACCAAATTCTTCCATATGTTTGGTAATTGCGGTGTCGATATCTTTATGCTCATTTCTGGGTGGGGTATAGCCAAGTCTTTACAAAAGAATGAAATCAAACAGTTTTATCGGAATAGAATAGTTCGTATTTTACCAACTTGTCTATTTGTCGGCTCTTGTAAACTGCTTGTTGATTATTTTGCAGGAGTACCACACGATTGGAGTACTACCATTTCCATACTATTTTGTACAAATCTTTGGTATATTGCTACAATATGGAAGTTGTATTTGCTTTCTCCACTGTTTTATCGAATGCTGCTTTGGAATGCAAAACTGACAATAGCAATATCGGTTATTATCGCTACAGGGCAACCGCATCTAAATGCCACCCTTACCTTCCGAGCTATCGTTAATAATTGTAAACAGCCATCCTAGCTCCCAACAAATGCAAGTTGTGTATTTCTCGAAACCCTTTGTTTCTACCATCCTCAAACTTCCCATCA
>JAZRXX010000037.1:0-3557 GCA_045600485.1 Bacteroidales bacterium | reverse complement strand
TGGCTGTGTCATTCTGCATTTTTTCAGAGCGACCTCCTTTGTTGTGTTTGAAGGATAAATATACACAAAAAATGTCTGGTTGCTATATTTGATGATGGCAACCAGGCATTATCTTGTTGTTTTACTGATAAATAATAACATTTTCACACATCCGTCGGATAATCTGTGAGGCGGTTCTCATCCCGAGAATCCAATCCTCCTCCACGTTGTAACAATCCTTGATTCGCTGAGTGTTATACGGCTATCCGACGGATCTCGTCGATAACACTCTTTCCCTTTTCGAAGGCAGCAAGCATGTCAAACACCTTGTCGCTCCAACCTGCTATGCAATAGACATCCCTTTCGGTCTCTATGTCAATGGGACTCTGTCCGTAGCCAGCAAGGTCGAATATGTAGAGCTTGGCATCGGGAGCAACGGTTGCCTTGTAAGTTCGCCATGTCTGGCTCAATGATTTAGCGTCGAATATTGAATTCCAAAGCTGGCAATCGGTGAAGATCATCACCTTGTCCATCACCTTGTTTTTCTCGATCAGCCACTCAATGACCTTATGTCCATTAGTGGAATAACCGACCGATCCTACCAATCCACGCATCTTCATTACATTCTGCATGATGTTGTCCTGCGGCATATCGATGGGCAGCCACGTGTCACCGAACATGCCAACCACAGCATTTGCACATCTATGCTTCATCATGGCTCCGCAGAACAGGGCTAAGTCGTAGCATTCGATAATACTGCTGTCGCTGATCTCGCGCATCATGCTGCCAGAAGTATCACAAGCGATGCAGACGCGTGTGTCAGCACTGAAAGCAGGAATGTTGGAAGATGAGTGCTTGGCTGCTGTATCCAGACACTCCAACGCTTCGCGAGGTAAGACTTCGTCCAATCTGTCCAGCAATCTCTTCTCTATCGCCCGAAGATAGTTAACATACTTCTGCAGGTGACGACTCGTCCGTGTCTGCTCCTTGTACACATACTGTGGACGCGAGATATGCCAATGACATCCTTTTATTAACTTGGATTTCTGCACTAGTTTGCACTTGATCAATGCAGCAACCATGGTTGAAGGGCGAATATCAGAACGCTTTCTGCACGTCTTGCGCTTTATCAGCGCATAATTGCGATGCGTCATCCAATCCAGTTGGCAGCGAACTTTCCGAAGCTGCTCCTCTATACTCCATAAGACAGGCTTATAAAGTGCTTGATAGGCTGAGAAGAAACGGAACGGAAGCTGTTTGCTCTGCTTTACTGCCTGTTCGTCACTGAGATAGTCGTAAACAATCTGCATGGTGGCATCGTCAAGCCCGCAGGAAAGCATGTTCCTGAGGTTGCGAAGCATTGCCATGTAACCCATTCTGCGGCTCTCGATGAGTTCCTTCCAGGTGGTCTGCTTGAGCAATTTGCGTTCCTTCTTGGAGAGACCTTTCACTTGTCCAGCCTGGCTCAACTGAGTCTCCCATGTATAGGGAACCTCCAGCCTGTTGTCTGCTATCTTGTCGAAGAGGGCTTGCTGGGCTTCGTCCTTCGCCTTGGGATGAACCAGGAAGAGAGCATCGCGCAGTGTTACCTTCTTGTCATCGCGATTGTACTTGGCAAACTGATACTCGTCGAACTTGTTGAATGCCTCGGCAATGCCCTTGCGCAACTGGTGGCTCAGGCTGTTGAGCTGGCTGGAGCGTCGTCGCCACTGATAGCATGCGAGAAGTTCGGTGATGTCGTCTACTCGCTGAATGGTCTTTGCCGTAGCACGACTCACAAGGGAATCACCGCTGTGGCATTGAGACAATTCTACGAGCAAGAGCATCGGAACGCTTCTTAGATGCATCTCGGTGCGGGCATAGACAGCAAGCTGGGCAACGAACTCGGCAGGAACCAGGCGAACGAGGTCTGCGATGCGGTTGATGCGGTTGGAGGCGGATTCGTAGAATTTGTCATCTATCGACATGGTGCAAACCACTGTGGAATAGAGTTCAAATTCTGGTGTGAACATCCATGCCTTTGCTCCTTCGTGATTGTGAATCATGTTGTCACTACGCAGTTTTGCGTTGTAACTCATAGTTCTCAATTAAAGAGTTTTTTATTCAGATATTTTCAAAGAACGCTTTTCTTTTGCTTGATGTTTTTGAAACGAAGGCGGGACGGTGAAATGGGGATGGAGAGGGGTTTAAAAATATTCTTTTGCAAGAATGGGGGGGGCAGCTTGTCGCTTATATAATAAATAAGGAGGACTTCTGCCAGGAACCAAAGGGGGCTTTGGCTGGAGATTCACATCTGCCTTGAAGGCCACTGTATGTAGAAAATAATCCTGAAGCAGGTGGCATTCACTTAAAAAAAAGGATGTATGATTCGAAGTATCTCTCCCGAGCGTCGACCGCCTCGCCGTATTTCATCGTTTCAAAGATCGTACATTATTAAAGAGATGTCTCTCTTGTCTAATCTATCAGCAGATTTGCATTTTTTTGTTGTTTCAAACCCGCTTCTGATTGATTGACGCTGCAAAGGTACGACACTACTGTGCAGTCAAGCTTCATCGATAAAATATTTTTTCAAATTTTCTTCAATTTTCTTTTTCATCTCCTCCCGATACCACTCTGGAGAGAGTATTTCTACATCGGGAATGAAGGAAAAGATGAGGCTACGGAGCTCGTGGTTTGGATGAACGCAGAGCTGTATGGTACAGTCTTCTTCGTTGAGTGTCTGCTGTGACGGATGCAGTGGCTTGGATACCACATAGGGAAACCTTCCGGATGAGAAACGCAAGACGATCTTTTCTGGTTCTTCCCCTTTCTGTGCCATAAAGGTGACTCCGACAATGTCATCGAAATGGCGATTAAAATCAATATCTGTGTTAGGCACGAACTTGGTATCATCCTTTTCAACCTTTACAATACGGTCGAGTGCAAAGGTGGTGATTTGTGGACTTTTCCTTCCCTCTTCCAAGGCAAGCAGGAACCATCGGTTGTTGAATTGTTTCAGATGGTAGGGAAAGACCACAACGTCGCGCTCAATGCCTTTGTAGGAACAATAGAGCAGACGAAGAGACTGGTGATTGATGGCTGCATCTATCAGCATGGGCAGATGTTCAAGTCCTCTCAGACGTTCGTTTTGATCAAAGGAAATGACATTCTCCTGTATAGTCTTGCCACCAAACCGGTATTCCAGATTCGAAACAACTTCTTCTATCCAACCAAACGAAGGAACACCACGAAAACGACGCAGAATATTGATGGTCTGACTGAGGTTGCGTACCTCTTCGGGCGATAGCTCGTTGTTGAAGATAGTAAAGTTTCGGTCTGAGTAGCGGTAGTAGCATTTCCTGCCATCGAACTGGTATGCTTCGATTGGGGCATTGTAACCCACACTGTCTCTCATGAACTTGATGTCCTCACGTATTTGGCGCAGCGACACTGCTGTTCCATTGATGTCATAGAGTTTCTCATTGACTTCCTCAACGAGGTCGTCAATGGTATATTTGTGTCTAAAGTTACTGAAACAACGGTCCAGTATTTGGTAACGCAGTTGCGCATTCTTATTTGCTGACATGGTTATATATTTT
>JAZRXX010000036.1:0-2305 GCA_045600485.1 Bacteroidales bacterium | reverse complement strand
CGTTGTATTTGTTAGTTGTTCATTGTCAATATAACAAACGTCGGCATAGTTGCCCACCGACTCCACATAGATGAAGCTGTGGGGATGGATGATGATATCCTGATCATTATAATCGGAATGAAGGATGCATTGCTTCTCTTCTTCTGGTGTTGGGTCATCATCATACTGCATTGCGTGAAGTTCCTGCTGCTGCTTCAGCATCTCGTTGATTGCCAGCAGTTCATTCCGCTCTCGATACAGATTTCTGATCCAATAGCAGAGCGTTTGGAAACCAAGGTTGATGAAGCAGATGTAGAGAGTGGTTGGAATGGAGATCAGGTAATACACCTCTCCGAAGATTAGTCCTTCTAACAGCGTAATCATCACGGCATTGAATGCCCACATAATGGCATTGTCCCTAAAGAAACCTTTCGTTGAACCGTCATCTCTGAGTAGATTTGCAAAGATACAGATGCTTGACGAGATAAGAAAAACAGTCGCCGCACAAGCAAACACAATTGATAAAGTAATAAAACCTTTGTCATAATTGATGCGCACGCCAAATGGTGTCTTCATGGTCAGCAAGAATACGAAGCACAGTGTGTACCATGTCGTGGTTTGTAGTATTCGCTTAATCTTATCTATCATTGTTCTTAATTTGTTTTCTTCTATACGACATGTGCAACGAGTAGAACATAAACTGTGTACCTCCTATGATAAATGCTGCAGAATCTGCTTTTGGGTAAATATGCGAGAAACTGCTGCCAAAGACATAATTATGCGTGCAGGTAAGCACAAACGCATTCACGGCCCATACTATTGCAATGTTCCATGCCAGTCGTTTTTTTGATAAACTGTCATTCAATGTCTGCAGATACACCATTACTGTATCTGTAACTATAAACAAGCCAGTGATAAGGATGAATACCGTCAGTTTCAGGCTACGGCTATTGCCGAAGTCTATTCTCACATCAAATATATCCAGGAATATCAGCACACCAAAGAGACATACGACAAACACCTCAATGCGTCTGCATACCTTGCTAACCTTTTCTAAAATTGTCTGCTTACGATCAATTTCATTTTTCATACTTTGATAGTTTTTAGTTTGACTAATTGAAATCTGCTGGCTCGTGGTGCGAAGCAGCTTGCGAGTGCAAAGTAACAAGAAATCAATGGAATCTGCAATAGTTGGGGATATTCGGTATAGATGTAGGGACAGATGAACTTTTGAATTATTGATTACAGAATCTTTTCAGATATCTTCATTTTGAATTCTCCGATATTGCTACGTGAAACAGGAATCACCTTGTCGCAACTGAAGAGTGAGACTTTCATTCCTGCCGAGTTGCCTGTCACCTGCGTGATGAAGTGGATGTTGACCAGAAACGCCCGGTGGGTACGAACCATAAAGGGAAATGCCTCCAACGCATCTTCTATATCGCGTAGGGAGGAACGCAGCCGCTTGTTGCACAGGTCAGCATCATTGAAATATACGATATTGAGATAATTGGCAATAGACTCCACATAAACGATATCCTGTGGGTTGACCACTAACGAATCACGATTGTCTCCATGAAGGACGATTTTATCCGTGACGTTATCCTTCGGCAGACGTGAACGAAGAACGCTTTGCTCCGTTTCGAGCATCTGATTGATCTGCAACAACTCCTGCAAAACGTATCGCATCTGGCGCAATTCGCTCAGTGCAGTCATTGCCATGGCGATTACAAATGAGGCAACAGCGCATGATGAACGCGACATCAGCATCCACTCCAGAGTGAAATTTCCATCCTTGTCATGCCAAGCATAATCTGCATGCTCTATCCCGTGCATCATGATTACGTTTGCTTGTGTGAGTAGCACCATTAATACAGGTACCCCCACTGCACCACAAAGAGCAAAATGCTGAAGTCTTGTAATCAGAGCATCGCTGTAAGAGAATGGTGTTTTGAACAGGAAAGTAACAATACTCTCGCCAATGCCAACCACAATCAAGAGTACTATGGTATGCACTACCGCAACCACCATGAGCGATTCGGTAATCTTATACTCTCCAAAGAATGCTGGGCGCAAAAAGAGCAAAACACAAATGTATGACAGGCACACAATGGCGTAGTCCTTGACTAGTTGTAATGGTATATTCTTCATTTGTTTTTCCAAGTAGGTCTGCGGGGGTACCCCCGCTTTCCCCTTCAAGAACCGTGCATGCGACTTTCACCGCACACGGCTCGTGTAATTCTGTTAATTATTTCTTGTTCTAAATAATCGGCTCTATTGTGCCATTAGGCACTGCATTTGAGCGGGCGTGTACGACTTTTGTTGT
>JAZRXX010000035.1:0-65938 GCA_045600485.1 Bacteroidales bacterium | reverse complement strand
ACCTTTGCACCAACAGAATCCGCCACGCTTCTCGTTAGATCAGCGAACCAGGGCGGGTCTTTTGCTTTATATGAGTACGATTAGACTATACACCAAGCAGCCACTATCAATTGCAGACCAGATACAACTCCTCAAGGACAGAGGATTGTTATTCGGCGACGAGATATATGCTGCTAAATTCCTCAGCGAAGTTAGTTATTTCAGGTTTGTTCAGTATCTGCGTCCGATGGAGGCAGATAAAGTTCTTCATACGTTCAAGCCTAATAGCAGGTTTGAAGACGCGTTGACTCTCTACAATTTCGATACACAACTGCGAATACTTATGTTTGAGGCAATACAAGAAATAGAGATTGCGCTTCGCACTAAGGTTAATCACGAGTTCTCCATGCAGCATGGCGCATTCTGGTTCTATGACACATGTCTTGCAGATGACGAGCACAAGTTTATTGAGAACATGAATGCAGTTGATAGAGAATTGCAGCGTAGTAAAGAGGATTTTATCAAGGAACATAAGCAACGATACGACAAACCAGTGTTCCCTCCCTCATGGAAGACTTTGGAACTGGCATCATTCGGTACTTTGTCAAAGCTGTACTACAACTGCAATGACACTAAGACCAAGAAACGCATAGCGCGACAGTTCAATCTCCCCCAGCATGAGGTATTGGAAAGTTGGATGCGTAGTCTTACCGTTCTCAGAAACTGTTGTGCCCATCATTCACGTATCTGGAACCGCCGCCTGACCAATGCTCCTCAATTGAGTGTACCATTACGCGGAGCATGGATTGACACAAACGGCATCGATGGTAACAAGCTATATGCAATCACCTGTTGCATTACCTATTGGCTTGACTCGATGGGACGCTGTGACGCATTCAAGAGCAAACTAAAGACATTGATTACAACATACCCATCGGTCGATGTTACTGCTATGGGTTTCCCGAGCAACTGGGATTCTCAACCATTATGGACATAATCATGACGAAACGGCAATTCGCAGTGTTAAAATCTGTAAATTGCCGTTTCTTTGTATATTAATCCCAATAGAGCAATTGGGAAAGAATTGTCTCAGATGTTTATACTTGGGAACATTACGGTATCAACGCATCAATTTTGTAAAATATTAGCATTGATTATCAGTGTCTTATAAGATGGATTCTGGTTCAAGCGTGGAGCCAGTCCTGATGCCCGTTCCACGTATCTAGGCCTTCGCATTGCCCTACTTGTCGAAACGAGCAACGCTGAAAGCCCCACGCATGATGTATATAATAATCCAATGAGTACGCTTGACCCAATGAAATCAAGTGTCACAAGGACTTACAACACATCCCTAGGGGCGCCCCCGTTGCTTTGTTTTTGACAAGTAGTTTGAATTTGCGAAGTTCAGATACGTCAAAACCAAAGCGTTCAGTTACGCCTTTTTTATGTATATGCATCTATTCCCACTTACCCACCATTAGGCTTTCAGCAGAATATAGACTGCGCAAAGTAACAAATTATTTTCTAAAAAAGGAAAAAAAATACTTAAAATCTTCTTTTCATGTATTGTTTTTGTTCAAAAAACACTAAAAACAGCCATTAAAATAGCATTTTCATACATATTTTACGGAGATATAATAAATAATCTGCGTGAGGGAGATATATTTTAACCACGGAAAACACGGAAAAATATTAATCTGCTGCTGCGAGATTTCTGAGTGGTGTTTATTTGCATCTGCTGCTGACTACCGAGCAATCTGTTGCCTCTGTGGCTCGTCAATGTGGCTATAGTAACTCTATCTCTTTGATTTTAGCTTCCGAAAAAGCGTTCGGAAAGACTCCTGTCGAAATTCGAAAGGGTGTGGGAGGTCGTCGTTGGAAGCAAAATTCTTTGTAAGTAGCTTCCGAATCGTTCGAATATACAAGTACGTTGGCAGTTTGTATATTCCAAAGCTTAGGTCGCCACATTTTGTGTGTTTAGTAATTAACACAGATGTGAATTGACTCCTTTTGAGAACATATTTTATATAAAAGTCGTAATTGAGGTTAAAAATATAAAAAAAAATATGATTTTACTTGCAAATACAAGATAAATACTATACTTTTGTACTCAAAATGATGTCAAATTGCATTCAAATTGAAGTTGAATTTTAATCTTTTCTATTATGCAAGTTACAATGACCGTACGTACAGATGCGCAACTGAAGGCTACTTTTACAGCTCTTTGCGAAGAGTTTGGCATGAATGCTAATACAGCTATGAATATATTTATGCGTGCCGTGGCTGAGACTAAGTCGATACCGTTTACTATTGGAAGAAGAGATGAGTCAGATCGCGAGAGATTGACTAGATTATTGGCAGAAAACCGTATTGCAAATGCAGATCGTCCGGAGATGACAATTGATGAAATTAACGCTGAGATTGCTATTGCTCGTGCTGAACGCAAAGCTCGACTTACTAATGAGACTGCTAACATATGATTTATGCAGTTTTGGATACGAATGTATTGGTATCAGCCTTAATGTCGAAATCTAGTCAATCTACTATTATTGAGATTATCAATGCTGTAATTGATGGTAGGATTACTACACTGTATCATTCTGAGATTATTGCAGAGTATGAAGAGGTGTTGTCGCGCGATAAATTTCATTTCTTGCCTGCAGCTCGTGAAGCATTGATTAAACTTGTTGTTGATAATGGTATAGATTCGGAACGTATTCCTTATGATTCTGTAATGCCAGATGAGGATGATCGCGTTTTCTACGAGGTCGCACTTAGCAAGGAGGATGCCTATTTGGTCACGGGAAATAGTAAGCATTTTCCCGTGACTCATATTGTTGTCACTCCAGCCGAGATGTTGCAGATTCTTTCACAGCAGTAATCATGCAAAGGTTTGGAACATTGATTTTCTGGACCTCAATTAATGACAATGTACACACTAATATTGTCACTCCCGAACTTTATTTTTATTCGTACAAATCGAAAGCACACACCATTACCTTACCTTTGCCCACAATGTGGTATTATTTTGTTATTTTCTTGACCTTTCTTTTCTCTTGAGAAAGATAAAAGGTACAAAATTTGGAGTTTGTATCTATTTTGTGTATCTTTGCGCACGATTGCCGGTTTGGCGATTGTCGATTAGCGATTAGCGATTATCGGTAAATCGGTTATCGTTTATCGGTAAATCGAATTATAAATTATATTATCCATATGAAAAGGAATCTTTTGTTTGGACTTCTGGTCCTTGTTTCAGCTACCATGTTAGCGCAAACTCGTGTGACAATCTTTGGTGATAGTTATTCTACTTTCGAGGGTTATCTGACACCTGCTACTAATGAGTCATGGTACTATACCGAGAATAATCCTCGTCGCGACAAGAACAACGATGTGACTAAGGTTGAACAGACCTGGTGGTGGCAGGTCATTGAGCGTATGAACTGGAAGCTGGAGATGAATAACAGTTATTCTGGCAGTACAGTTGGTTATTTCGGTTATCAGAACGAAAACTATCAGCCTCGTTCGTTCAATACCCGTGTCGAGAACCTCGGCGAACCTGATGTGATCTTGAGTTGCTGTATCACCAACGATTCATGGACCGGCGAGAAGTTAGGCAATTATAAGTATGCCAACTGGACAGAAAACGATATGTGGTACTTCCGTCCGGCTATGGCTCGTCTGCTTTCGACCATGAAGCAGAACTACCCTATGGCCAAGATCTATATCATTCAGAATACACAGCTCAAACCTGAGTTCTGCGAGAGTCTGCAAATCATCTGCAAGCACTATGGTGTGCCTGTCATCATTCTGAAGGATATTGACAAGCAGGATGGCCATCCATCGATCAAAGGACATAAAGCTATTGCTGATCAGGTTATTGAGGGACTCTCCCTAACCCTCCCTACGAGGGAGGGAAAGTAAAAATTACTACTGAAGGTTCAAAATATATTCATTATTCAAGTTTCGCAAGCTCGACTTGAAAGTAGTAAAAAGGCTTTTGCTCCCTTTTACTACAGAGAGTAAGCAAGTTACTACTTGCGGAACATAAGTTCATTATTTAAATACACCCTCCCTCGTAGGGAGGGCTGGGGAGAGTCTTATGAAGAAATTATTATTTGCTTTCGCCCTGCTGTTAGGTATTGCTTCGGCAGAGGCTGAAATCAGGATGCCCTCGATGATCAGCGATCACATGGTGCTGCAACGTGAGAGCAAACCGCGAATCTGGGGCTGGTGTGGCGAACAGAGCCTGATTATTGTCAAGACCTCGTGGAACGGACAGAGTTACAAGACGCGTGCCGACCAGGAGGGCCGTTGGATGCTCGAGGTCGAGACCGGTGCTGCCTCTTTCAAGCCCGATTCGATCGAGATCTGCGAGTACAAGTACAGCAAATACATGGGAAACCTTCACGATATCCGCTACGATAACAACAATCAGCTTTTTGACCGTCTGGTGGTTCGCGATATCTTGATTGGTGAAGTATGGCTCGCCGGTGGACAAAGTAATATGGAGATGCCTCTGAAGGGCTTCCCTGGAGCCAGCGTGCTCGATGGAACCTCGTCGGCTGCCCATGCTTTCCGTCAGAGTCCCGGTGTGCGTATGATGATGGTACAGATGGAGCAGCAGAGCGAGGAACAGGAGGATTGTCATGGCCAATGGACCGATGCCCACTTCCCTAATCCTATGAACTGGAGTGCTACTGCCTATTACTACGCCGCTTCGTTGACGCAGTCGTTGCAGGTTCCTGTCGGTATTGTATGTATCGCCTACGGAGGTTCGACCGTCGAGAGCTGGAGCGATTGGAGCACTTTGGCCATGTATGATGACGTTGATCTCGAAATGGAACATATCTGGAAGCTTGAACCTCAATATATCCGTCCGCTGTTGATGTATAATGCGATGTTCTGTCCTGTCAAGAACTATACCTACAAGGGTATTATCTTCTATCAGGGCTGTAGCAATGTGGGCAATGGATTGGCGAGCACTCAGTACGCACAGCGTCTGGCTACCATGGTCAAGTTGTGGCGCAATAAGATCGGTTTGGGTGACATTCCATTCCACTATGTCGAGATTGCACCCTACGATTACGAGGGCGAGCAAGACGAACGTGCTCCTTACTTGCGCGAGCAGCAATACAAGGCTCAGGAGCTTATTCCGAACAGTTTCATGATTTCGACCAACGATCTGGTTGAAGATTTCGAATTGCATAATATCCACCCACGTCAGAAACAGAAGGTGGGAGAACGTCTGTGCTGGGTAGCCCTCAACCGTGTCTATAATCTGCCACAGGTTTGTTGTGCAGGTCCAAGATACAAGGAGTTGAAGATAAGTGGCGATACGTGTCTGGTCAGCTTTACCGATCTGCAGATGGGTATCTGCCGCAACTACGATATCCAGGGTTTTGAAGTGGCTGGCGAGGACCGAAAGTTCTATCCTGCCGACTACACCTCGCTCCGTTGGCAAACCAATCAGGTGCTGGTTCGTTCGGATAGTGTTCCGAAGCCTGTGGCTGTGCGCTATTGCTTCCACGACTTCCAGAAGGGAACGCTGGTGGGTGGCAACGAATTGCCTGCCTTCCCATTCCGAACGGATGATTGGTAATCCATCAGGAGTAAATTACTCCCCTTAAAATCCTTTTTACTACTTTAAGTTGAAATATAACTCTAAAATACTAAACACACATGAAAAAAACAGTTACAGCAGGTTCGTTGCTGACAATTGCTGCCTTGATGACTGGGTGCAGCGATGTCCAGCACAACGGCAATCAAGTGACAGTAAAAACGCAATCGGGTGATGCTAAGTTGGTACGCCTCGAAGTGATGGGCCCAAAGATTATTCGAGTCAGCGCTACTGCCGAGCAGAAATTTGCCGACAAACCATCGCTTATTATCGTTCCACAGCAGACTGGAGCTGAACTTCGCAGCCTCCAGGAACATGGAGATACCGTTACTATCGAGACTTCGGCTATTCAGGCACATGTATTGAAGAGCAATGGCCGTGTATGGTTCACCGACCTGGAAGGCCAAGAACTATTGGCAGAACAGGCACAGGGCAGCAAGCTCTTCCAGCCTTACGAATGCGAACAGACCGTCTGGACGCGCAACGAACAGGGTCCTGCCGAAAAGGCCAATCCGACCAAATATACAGGATGGACCACTCAACTGATCTTCGATAGTCCTGCCGATGAAGCCTTCTATGGTTTAGGTCAGCATCAGGCCGACGAATGGAACTTCAAAGGCCGTAACGAGGAGTTGTTCCAGTATAATACCAAGGTCTCGATTCCTTTCGTTGTATCGAGTCGCAATTATGGCGTGTTGATCGACAGCTATTCGATGATGCGCTTCGGTAATCCGAAAGACTATAGCCAGTTGCAGGAACTCTTCACATTATATAATAAAGAGGGTAAGGCTGGATCGTTGACCGGAACCTATAGCGGCCCAGGTCAGGAAACACTGGTGCGTGACGAGGATTCTATCTATTTTGAGAACCTGAAGTCGGCCAAGAACCTCCCAGCCTTCCGTCTGGACAAAGCTACTGTGCTCTATGAAGGTGAAATAGAACCAAAGGTTTCGGGCGAATATCGTTTCAGCCATTACTACAGCGGTTACCAGAAGATCTACATCGACGATCAAAATGTTTATACCGAGGATGTGATGGGTACAGGCAAAGAGGGCGATCAGACCATCTGGCGTACTGCCTGGAATCCTAATGCACGTAAGTTTGCCGTGAAACTGGAGGCAGGCAAGCGCTATAAGTTCCGCTTGGAGTGGCAACCAGATGGCGGTGAGGCTTATTGTGGCCTGCGTGCCTTGGCTCCTGTTGATGAGGCTACCCAGAACCAGCTTTCGTTCTGGAGTGAGATGACACAGCAGATGGATTACTATGCCATCTTTGGCGATAATGCCGACGAGGTAATCAAGGGCTACCGTCAGCTGACAGGCAAGGCGCAGATCATGCCTAAATGGCTTTTGGGCTACTGGCAGAGCCGTGAACGATACAAGACTCAGGACGAGATTGTAGATGCCTTGCGTGGTTTCCGTGAGCGTCATCTGCCTATCGACAACATCGTGATGGACTGGAACTACTGGACTCCCGATTCGTGGGGTGCTTTCGAGTTCGATCCTACCCGATTCTCTGATCCTAAGGGAATGATCGACAGTATTCATGCCATGAATGCCAAGATCATGATCTCCTGCTGGCCAAAGTATTACCTGATCACCGAGCACTTCAAGGAACTCGACGAGATGGGTGCTATCTACCAGCAGTCGATCAAGGATTCTCTCTATGACTGGTTAGGTTACAAGTATGCCTTCTACGATGCCTATAATCCTGATGCCCGAAAGGTATTCTGGAATCAGTTGTGGGAACACCTTGGCACCATCGGCATGGATGCGTGGTGGATGGATGCGTCGGAACCGAATGTGCGTGATTGTACCGATATTCCTTATCGCAAACTGTTGTGCGGTCCTACTTACCTCGGTTCGTCGGACGAATACTTCAATGCCTATTCGATTGTGAATGCTGAAGCTATCTACAATGGCCAGCGTGAACAAAACAACAACCGTGTCTTCCTGTTGACCCGCAACGGCTTTGCAGGTGAACAGCGTTACAGTACTGCCACCTGGAGTGGTGATATCGGTACTCGTTGGGAGGATATGAAGACTCAGATTACTGCCGGTTTGAACTTCTCTATTTCGGGCGTGCCGTTCTGGAGTCAGGATATCGGTGGATTCTCGGTCGAGAAACGCTATGAGGCTGCTCAGCGATTCTTCGACGCTACCGGTCGTGAAAACGAGGATCTGAAGGATTGGCGTGAGCTTAATGTACGTTGGCACGAGTGGGGTGTCTTTGCTCCTATGTACCGTACGCACGGTCAGTTCCCATTCCGTGAACCATGGAACATTGCTCCAGAATCACATCCTGCCTATAAGGCCATCAAGGCCCAGATGGAGTTGCGTTATCGTTTGATGCCTTACATCTATTCGTTGGCTGCTCAGGTTCACTTCGATGACTATACCATCATGCGTCCGTTGGTCATGGACTTCAATCACGATGCTGCTGTACGTAACATCGGTTATCAGTTCATGTTCGGTCCGTCGATCATGGTAAACCCTGTCTTCCAGTACAAGGCTCGCGAGCGTGAGGTTTATTTCCCTGTTTTGAACAAAACAACAAAAGAACAAAACAACATCAATAACGCTTCAGCCTGGTACGATTTCTATACGGGCAAGGTGGTTTCGAATGGTGGTGAGACCAAGGTGTGTGAGGCTCCATACGAGCGCATTCCTCTCTTTGTGCCTGCAGGTTCCATCATCCCTATGGGCGACGTCATGGAATACACTGACCAGCGTCCAGCCGACGAGATCCGTATCTTTGTCTATGAAGGCAAAGATGGCGAGTTTACACTCTATGAGGACGAAGGTACAAACTACAACTATGAGCAGGGTGCCTTTGCGACCATTAAGTTTACCTACGATGAGGCCAATAAGACTCTGACCATCGGTCAACGCGAAGGCCGTTATGACGGCATGCTTGAGAATCGCGTCTTTGTGGTTGTTCCAGTTAGCGCCGATAAACCTCAGGGCTACAATCCAGAGGCCAGCGGCATCGTGGTTACCTACAATGGCGAAGCTGCTACGGTGAAGTTGTAAATTTGATTTTTTGAATTATCGAGATTTTGAAGTTTCGATGCTTCGAGATTTCGATAATTCGAAGCATCGAAAAGAAAAATAACATTATGATAAGGAAATTAATGATTACTTCTGCTATGGTGTTGGTGTCGGTTGCTGGATTGGCCCAAGATATCGAGAAGCAGGTGGAAGAGATTTTGAGCCAGATGACAGTCGAAGAGAAATGCCGTCTGAGTTATGCTCAGTCCAAGTTCTCAAGTCCAGGTGTGGCTCGATTGGGTGTGCCGGAACTCTATACAAGCGACGGACCTCACGGTGTCCGTATGGAAATCAATTGGAACAATTGGGACCACTCACAGTGGACCAACGACTATTGTACCGCTTTTCCGGCTTTGACCTGTCTGGCTGCAACCTTCAATCCAGATATGGCGATGATCTATGGCAAGAACGTCGGCGAGGAGGCCCGTTATCGCAAGAAGAACGTGCTGCTTGGCCCAGGCGTGAACCTCTATCGTACGCCTCTCAATGGACGTAATTTCGAGTATATGGGTGAGGATCCTTATCTGGCTTCGCGTATGTGCGTTCCTTACATTCAGGGATTGCAAAGCAATGGAGTTGCCTGTTGCGTCAAACATTACGCGCTGAACGAACAGGAGGAGTTCCGTGGACATGTGGACGTCAAGGTCTCCGATCGTGCATTACGCGAGCTCTATCTGCGTCCTTTCGAGGCCGCAGTAAAGCAAGGCAAAGCATGGAGTCTGATGGGAAGCTACAATCAGTACATGGATCAGCATGCATCGCACAACAAAGTGCTGTTGAACAAGATCCTGAAGGAGGAATGGGGCTTCGATGGTGCTGTGATCTCCGACTGGGGTGCTACCCACAACACAGACGAGGCTGCCCTCTATGGTCTGGACCTCGAAATGGGCAGTTACACCAATGGTCTGACTTCGGAGGCAAACGGCTTCGGTTACGATGATTATTATCTTGGTTCTGCCTACTTGGCCAAAGTCAAGGCTGGTCAGATACCGATGGAGGTTGTGAACGACAAGGCTCGCCGTATGTTGCGCCTGATTTTACGTACCAGTTTGGTTCCTAATGCCGGTAAGCTTTCGAGCTTCGGCAAGATGAATTCTGCTGAACACCTGGCTGCCTGCCGCCGTATTGCTCAAGAGGGTATTGTGTTGCTTCGCAACGATAACCCTAACTTTAACCCTAACCTTAACCCTAACGATAACGAGCCATTGTTGCCTATCAATATCGACAAGTACAAGAAGATTCTTGTGGTAGGTGATAATGCTGTTCGTAAGTTAACTGAGGGTGGCGGTTCATCGGAACTGAAGGCCAAGGACGAGGTTTCTCCATTGCGTGCTATTCAGGAGCGCTATGGCAATGCTGCTACCATCGAGTTTGCGCAGGGATATAAGGCTGGTCCATCGATGTACGGACGGATCATCCCTATTGCAGCAGAAGAGCAGGCAAAGCTTCGTACCGAAGCCATCGAAAAGGCTAAAGAGGCCGATCTTGTGATCTATGTCGGTGGTTTGAACAAGAACCATTTCGAGGATTGTGAGGGTGGCGACCGTCTGTCGTATCATCTGGACTTCTTCCAGGATGAGCTGATCGAAGGTCTGTTGGCTGTCAACAAGAATATGATTACCGTCATCGTGAGTGGTAACTCGTATGCAATGCCATGGCTGAGTAAGACTCCTGCTTTGGTTCAGGCCTGGTACAATGGCAGTCAGTCGGGTTATGCTTTGGTCGATGTACTCTCAGGTGATGTTTGTCCTTCGGGCAAGCTGCCATTCACTATGGCTGCAGCGCTTGAGGATTATCCTGCTCACAAGATGGGCCGCGTGGCTTATCCGGGTGTTACCCCCGACTCTTTGCCTGCCAATTTCCAGTTTGGCAAAGGTAATCCGAAGTCAGCCGATCTCTTGAAGAAGGGCTTCTTTGCCCAGCAGGCTAAGGCTATCGAGGCCAACAAGGAGATCAACAGCGCTACTCGCAATGTATCGCTCAATGGCCGTAGTCATTTGGGCAAGGGTACTGAGGCCGTTGTCTATGCTGAGGATATCCTGTTGGGTTACCGCTGGTTCGATGCAGTTGGTCAGAACGGTACCTATCAGACCAAGGGCAGTCATGTGATCTTCCCATTCGGCTATGGACTCTCGTACACTACTTTCCAGTATAGCAAGCCTGTCATAGAGGGCAATAATGTGACTGTTACGGTCAAGAACACCGGCGATGTGGTTGGCAAGGAGGTTGTCCAGTTCTATGTGGGCGACGATAAGGCCTCGGTGGTACGTCCTGCCAAGGAGTTGAAGTATTTCGAGAAGATCGAGTTGGCTCCAGGAGAGGAAAAGACCGTCACTTACCACATCTTCGACGATGACCTGAAGTTCTACGACGAGGTTTCTCACAAGTGGAAGTTGGAGCCTGGTACCTTTACTATCTCAGTGGCCAGTTCTTCGGCCGATGTAAAGGGAAGTGTCAAGTTCACCAAGTGATTTTGGGGTAACTTCTGTTCAATCTATGAGAGGCTGTGCTTCGGTACAGCCTCTGTTCGTTAACTGACTAATCTACCAATTATATGGCGTTCCATTGGAAAGGACATAAGGATATCTGGAAGGGTGAGGGAATTTACCACCTGACTTTTGTTGTGGCTGGTCGAAAGTGCATTTTGGGGCAACTTGGCGTTGCTGAAATCTCGAATTTTGGTCAGTCTGGTGGTACTAATGCTGAAGTTAATGAGGCACAGGAAACTGTGGCACAGTTTCCGAATACGGACGAAAAGAATAACACTGAGGCTTCAGTCAGCACGCCCACTCCTGCTGACCCTACAGGCACTCCAGTTGGCCCTGGCGGCAGTGGTGTCACTAATGGTCCTGCAGGCGCTACAGAACCCTTGGCCGATTCCTCTACATCAGCGGGAGGTGCTCATAAAGATCATGTAAGTTGTGTGCCTAAGTTGGTAGATGCAGAGGGGCATGTTGCTGTGGTTAATCTGAGTCCGTTCGGATTTGCGGTTTCGAAAGATATGCAGCACTTCGAACTGCATCATCCCGGTATGAAGTTGGTAGCTAAGATGATTATGCCCGACCATATTCATGTGGTGGTTTGGGTGCAGCAGAATGGGTTGCAAACGATTCGTCAAGTTGGACATGGCATTAGAATGGGACTGACTCACCTGGCTCAGCAATATGGTGTTTGGCCCCAAAACGTTGGTCACACTGGCGCTTCTGCACCAGACTCACCTTTGGATTCAAGTGGTTCCGATTCCGTCCAGCATTCTGGTGGTTCTTCCCTTTCATCTCTGGATTCAAGTGGTTCCGATTCTGTTCTGCATTCTGGCGGTTCTTTCGTTCCACTTTCAGAAGGTAGTGGTTCCGTTCCTATTTCTGGTGCGTGCCACGCATCAGAGGGTGAACCTGCAGGTAGCCGCCCCGGATTAGTGTTTGATCAGCCCTTTATCCGAACCCTCAGCAGGAAAGGCCAGCTGAAAGCCTTGATTCAGTATGTGCATGACAACGCCTATAGGCGCTGGATGAAACAGCAGAACCCAGAGCTGTTCGTTTTGCATAAAGATACCTTGATAGGAGAACTCAGGTTCCGGAGCATGGGTAACCATTGGCTTCTGGATTGGCCGGAGCGACAGATGGTGGAATGCTCGCGTTCTATCGGCATCGAACAATTGCAGCAGTTAGAGCAAATGTGTATGAACCGTGCCCAACAGGGTGTTGTCACTTTTTCGGCAGCTATCAGCGAAGGCGAACGCGCCATTGTACGAAAGATACGTGATGCCGGCTATCCGGTAGTCATACTGCTCAAAGACGGCTTCCCTCCTGTCGGTTCCGACCATGAACGGTTCTATAAGCCCGGGGGAGTTTATTTCCAGACTTGTCTGGGTGGTAATCTGTTGCTTCTTGAGGCGTACGATGAGAGTTACGAATCACCCCCTATTGTAACCGCTACCGAAGCACAACTGCAACTCAAAGCGCAAGAGCGTCACCAAAGTTATCGGGCTTTGCCCCATAGCAGCCTCCGTTGGCGATATATGGCAGGCAATGAGATTGTGCGATGTCTTGTTGACCTGGAATGAAAAATAGCGTGTCTGAGCCCCATAGGACTTAGACACGCTATTTATTGTAAGTCGAAGTGATAATTACTTGCGGGTAACCTTCATACCTTGCTTTTCGTAGGTATCTGCCTTGGCATCGAAGCTCTCCTTAACTATTTGATAAGTTGCGTATTCAAGACCAGCAATCTTACCCATGTCACAGGTGATAGTTTTGCCGTTCTTGCTGTAGATATCTTCCAAATCTTGCTCTTGCATTTGCTTCCATGCTGTATTTGCATAGCTTTCGGAAGAATAGGTGAAAACAATTTTCCAGCTGGTGCATTTGTCACCTTCGAAGAGTGCAGTTTCGACCTCTTTAAGAACTGGGCTATTCATTTCGATTTCGAGTTTGTCTGCTTTGGCGGTATAGATTACCGAAATATCTCCTTGGTTGAAGTTATTACCACCTGTTTCTTCTTCGTCATCATCATCACCACAAGCGGTCATACCGAAAGACATTGTAACTGCCATGAGCATCATGGCCAAGAACTTGATAAGTTTCATAGTTTTTTTTGAATTTTAATTGATTATTAAATTGGGTTTTATTGTAGATTCTTATAGTGTGCTGCCGAGATTTCTCCGTAGCAGTACATCTGCGTGAAAGGTGTGGCTACCAGATCGGTGTGGAAAGAGGATAACGAACTCCATCTGTAGAGCTTGTTCACATCGCCTAACGCAGGGCCTGGCAGGGCAGCGCCATTGTTGTAGGCTGTAGCGCAGAGACGTACCTGTTCTTGCATAGGGAGATCGGCTATGTCTGGATAATCGATGTATAGCAATCGAAGAAACAATGCCAGATAGAGAGGTTGCCAGAAGGAATCGTCCGACAGACGGGCCAAACGAGCCTTGCGGGCGAAACGGCTGTCGCTGGTATCGAAATAGATCTCAAGGGTGCGATGCAACGGGCACTTCATCCAGCGGCGCTCAAGTGCCTCAATCCACGAAGCCTTCATCTGGAAATGTCCTACTGAGAAATCTGGTCCTTGTGTACCCAAAGTTACGTAGCTGTTAGATACTGCAGTCTTTTCCATTTCGTCCTGCCAATAGCTGTAACGTATCAACTCTGGGTAGATAACCGCTTCGGCCAGTTTAGGATTCACTTCGAGATCCTTCCATATCGAATACCATGCCGCTTGATTGGCCTTTACGTAGGCATCAGCCTGTGTGCAATCCAACTTTTCCTTTTTCCCCTCTCCTTTTTCCTTTAATAAAGGGGCAGTTCCTCCACACAGAGGCAAAGCAACTGCCCACAAAGTTATACAATAAAAAGAGAGTTTCAAGCGATTGACGATTAATGATTGACGATTATCGGTTATCGATAATCGGTTATAGCTTATAACTGTACTTGATGATCTTGATGACTGAGTTGCCATTATTATCCTCCTCTTCGACGATCTCGGCCCAAACCAAGTTATTGCCCTGTTTCTCGATAGCACGAGGTTGGATGATGTCACCTTCAGGCAAGAGGAAATAGCCACCCTCCTCGACATAAGTCACGGTACGTTTGCCATCGCTCGAAGTCCACTTCTGCGACTTGGCCTTAGTTTCGCCTGCCAACGTCTTGGTATTGGTCTTAATATTGGTGGCATTCACCCACTTGCCGGCATTGAACTGATAAACCTGACCCTTGGAAGACTTGAAAATGGTCTTGCCAGCCAAAATGTTCGATACGGTCTCTGCTACATAGAACTCAGGCCACCACATCTGTTCACCCTCAGCCAACTTGACCTGACGAACCACTTCAGCCTGATAGAGAACTGGATAATCGGCAGGCATTTCGGAATAAGCATTTTCGAGTGTTTCGCAGGCCGAGAGTACCATGTTCAATGGAGCACGGTAGAGCATACACTCTGGAATGATTTTGTCGGCAATAGCCTGACGATTCAGTTTGATAATGCCTGGCAAAGAGGACTTGATGGCATTGAAACGCTTTTCGACATCAGCACGCCATGCCTGTGCTGCACGTGTACGGTATGTATGGATAATCTCGTTAGCCTGGGCATAGAGCGGATTATAGACAGCAGGATCGTCGTTAGCCATGATCTTAGCTCGCAGATCCTCCACCTTTTTACGTTCAGCGGCAGCAAACTGGTAGTCTTTCTGATTGTCGATGGCAGCATCAGGAATAGCTTTGCCAAGGGCTTCCTGGTATTCCTTCTGCTTATTTATGAATTCCTGCAACTGCTGCTGTTTCTTGGCATTCTCCTCCATAGCAGCCATCATGTTGCCCAATGGAGAGGCTGAACGAGAGGCGGTCTTCATAGCCTCCTGAATCTCCTTTTGGATCTTATTGTCGAATTCCTTAGCCTTCTTCTGATCTTCGGCCGAGAGAGTCTTGCGATAAGCCATCATATCCTTCTCCATCTTAGAGCCGATAGCCTCCGACTCCTTCTCTTTGCCAGCCATAGCCAAGTTCATGATCTGGTGCATGTTCTTGCTGGCCTCTTCAGCAGTCATATTAGAGTACTTTTTGATTTCGACAGCATACTTCTGGTACACCTTGTCGATGGCATCGGCACTACCACTCATCATCTTGTTGGCCTGCTCCTTGGCATAAGCCTGCTGTTCGGCTTCGGACATATTCTCGATATCGGCAAAAGCCTCCACGAGGTTTTCGGGGTTGAATCCGAGAGTCTTGGCAACCACCTCCTGCTGCTCCTTTTCGGTGCCCTGAATATCACCGACATAGATAGCATATTCGCGTTCGGTGAGACCATAGATCTTCATCATCTTTGTCTTCAGCTGTTTCTCGAAGAGTTCCTGCTGTGCCTTGTCGCAGGTTTCATCGTTCGAGAGCATCTGAGCCTTGAGAGCTACCTTCTGGATGGCCATGTAGTAGGCTTTCTGTGCAGCTTCGGTAGGGTTAGCGATCTCGGCAGCCGAAGGAACGGCTGGCAGTTCGTTGATGAGAGGAACAGGGAACTTGGCCTCCGATGGAGTGACCAGAGCATCGTCCCAGTTACCGACGTGATTGGCCTCTCGTTGCAACTGGTTAGCCTTCTTGCTGACAGAGAGCGGAGTGCTCTCCTCGCTGACCATAGCATCGTGAGTGTCGTTGGTCTGTACAGAGGCACGATTATCAGATGCACCATTGCTCGATGAGCTGCTATTGGAAGAGGCAGGCACACCCATGGCTTCGCCCATCTTGTTGGCGGCCTGTTGTGCGGCCTGCTGAGCCTTTTCCTTTACTTTATTTAAGAATGCCTGTGCGTTGGTTGGCTGTGGTACAGCCAACAGCATAAGGACGGTGAATGCGGAAACAAATATCTTTTTCATAGGATAGACCCTCTCCCCAGCCCTCCCCCATAAATTATGGGGAGGTGGCATTGGTTGCCTAAGGGTGGTCGAGGGATTTAATTTTATTAGTTCTTAAATTATGATTCTTTATACATCCTCCCCATAGGGGGAGGTGCCCCCTTGTGGGGAGGAGAGGGTCTGTTATTTCTTTACAAACTCGACTCTTCTGTTCTTAGCACGACCCTCCTCGGTGCTGTTGTCAGCCAATGGAGAGTGGCTGCCCTTGCCAACTGCAGTAAGGCGGCTGGAGGCGATACCCTGCTCTACGAGTGCTGCTACAATGGCTTCAGCACGTTTTTGCGAGAGTGGATCGTTGACCTTGTCAGAACCTGTAGCATCGCAATGGCCCTGTACCTCGAAGCTGACACCTGGCTGATCATTCATCAACTTAGCGATACGCATAATCTCGACCATCGACTCTGGCTTGAGGTCTGCCTTGCCGTGCTCGAAGGTAATAGCATAGGTGATGATTTTGCCATCGCTGGCCAAGCGATCGTACAATGGTACAGCACCTTTACACATCTTGAAGTTGGTGATGGCATTCATCTTGCTATCATTGAATCCACCCCACTGTCCATGACTGAGTCTTAAGCGTGTCGTAACCGCTACACTTGGGATGTTGAAGATTCGTTCACCGTTGACATAGATCTTCAGTGCTCGCTTGTTGAATGAGATAGCCAAATGATTCCAGGCATTGCAATGCTGTTGTCCCTCTTTCAGTTCGTAGTTTGCACCTCTGCTATCACCTGATGGAGTTTTGTAGCCAAGATTCAGGTCACTGTTAGACAACCTCAGGCTGACCACTTCATCTTCCTGATTTAATAAGAGTATGCTATATTCCATGCTGTATTCATCTTCAGCACGGAAATAGTCGAATTCGATGGTGAACATATCAGGCAGATAAGACTTCTGGTCCTTCATCAATGGTTCGATCTTACATCCATTGTCAAAATTGATGCACATACGTTCATCTATCTTGGCTACTTCGCCCGAACCTTCGATCAAGTCCCACTTGCTTGGAAACTCGCCCATTTGTTCTTTCTCGAAGGTATCCTCATAGAAGACCTCATCACCGGGCACAAAATCGCTCTTGGAATAGGCAGTAGAAACCTTCTTGGCTGGGGCAGCAGTAGCTTGGGCAGCTCCCCCCTTCTTGGCACCACAGTCACTACAGAAGCCACCTGTATTGCCTACCTTGCCGCACTCCTCACAAGTCCAGCCACTGGTTGCAGAAGTAGTTTCGTTGTTTTGCTGAGCTTCGTTGCTCTGGGTTTCGTTCGATGCATTGGAATGCTCTTTCTTTTTGAATCCGCTTCGGAGACTATTTTCAGCATTGTCGAGTTTGTTGTCCACCTGACGATCGACTTCATTCTCCATGCGGTTACGTACGGAGGTCTTGGCTCTGTCCACAGCACGTTCTCCCAGGCTCTTCAAGAGCTGGGCATCACAATTGGTGGCTGGCAAAAACAGCAAGCCTGCCATTAATAAAAAATAAACTCTCTTCATTGTATAAGTATTAAATTATGAGTAAATTGTATAACATTCAAATTACCATATTCCGAGGGCAAAGGTACGGGGTTTTTCAATGCGTCGCAATCCCCCAAATGGGGGTAATATGGGAGTTAAAAGTAAAAAAAAGGTCCAATTTGTAATCAAACTAGTACTTTTTGGGGGTTTAATGCTTGGCTGTTTGCCAAAGAATTACTACTTTTGTGCTCAAATAATCAACAATTCTATTTTGGAGCAATGAAATTTGGGTTGATAACTATATTATTAAGTTTATTGTATGTAGCAACGGTTCAGGCTGAATATACAGACCATCGGAACCGCAAACAGGATTCGCTCGAACAGATTCTGCGGACCAATCCACCCACAGGCGAAGAACTAATAAATCTGTACAAAAATCTGATGTGGGGATTCTTGCAGATTGATGCAGAGAAAACCCGGCACTATGCGCATTGTCTGATAGATGTAGCCCTGAAAAGAGATGCGCCGAAAAGTGTTCAGGATGCTTATCGTGCCTTAGGTCTGACCTACTATGGTGCGTGTGAATATGATTCTGCCCAATACTATCTGGATCTGTCGGTTGAATGGGTGCAGAAGCTGAAGAATCACTCCCGGAACTATTCGACCAATGACATTGATGACGCCCTCTCCTCCCTATATGGTACTCTGGCCAACTTATATAGTATTCAGGGAAAGGTACATCTGGCCAACGAATACTACCTGAAGGCCCTCGAGATCTTTGAACGCCATGGCTGGAACGAAAGCACGACCATCTGCTACTATAATCTGGGCGAGACATTTCTCGAAATGAGCAATACTGCCCAAGCCGAATACTATTATCGCAAGGCTATCGTGTCGGCTGACAAGACTGGCGACAGCCTAATTATGGCTATGCCCCGACATGGATTAGCGATGGCATTGCTGAATGAGGGTCATACTGACGAGTCGCTTCAATATGCTCTTGAGTCACTTCCTTATTTCGAGGCTCATGCGGATATGGAGGGGGAAACTCTGCTCGATATGTATATCTTATTTTCGCGTATCTATCAGTTAGGTTTCCACGATCCAGTTCGCGCTCAGGAATATATGAATGAGGCGCGCAAACTGATGCCGAAGTTGGATGTTCCGACCAACAATTCAGATGCTTGTGCCCAACAAGCTTCCCTCTATCTCGAACAAAAACGATGGCATGAAGCGGTCGTTTGGGCCGATAGTGCTTTGGCGGTCAATGATCAGGATCCACACCACAATATTGGTGTCTATAAGACCTTGGCCGAAGCTTATGCCGGGTTAGGAAAAAGCAACGAGGCGCAAAGATATATAGGACTGCTGCATGATTCCATGGGAGAACTGGCGGAAAAGCAGTTCCAGTCATCGCTCTCGGAGATGGAGGTTTTGTACGAAACCAGCAAGAAGGAGGCTCGTATCCGCGAGATGGAACAAGAGGCCAAAATGCACCAATTGCAGATCGTTGCTCTTTGTATCTTCATTGTCGCTTTGCTGATTATGGCTGGAATTGTAGCCGTCGTCATTTGGCAACGTCGCCGTTTGGCTATAGTCGAGGCAAAGATGCAGGGAGAGGCAGATGAGCGAACCCGTTTGGGGCGCGATCTGCATGACCGTTTGGGTAGTTTGCTGACTGCTATTCGACTTTCGGCCGATGGAGAGTGTTCGGATGTATCGAAGATATCGACGTTGGCTGCCGAAGCCCAGACCGAGATGCGCCGTGTGGCTCACCATTTGATGCCGGATTCTTTGCATCATGAAGGACTACGCACCGCATTGCACGATTTTGTGGCTACTCTGCCTATTGTTACTTTCCACTTTACTGGTACCGATCGACGATTGACCGAGCAACAGGAAACCATGTTATATTGTACGGGACATGAACTGGTCAACAATGCTTTGAAGCATGCCCACGCCCGAAGAATTGATCTTCAGTTGTTGTTGACTGATGAATATGCCGCTCTTCTGGTATCGGACGATGGCACGGGTTTCGACGTCAAGCAGGTAGAGCAAACGGGAATGGGTTTGGCCAATATACGTACACGTACCGAGGCTCTCAATGGACGTCTGGACATCATTAGTAGCGAACATGGTACAGAAATAAATGTAGAGATACCTTTGAAATAATACCCCCAAAGCAGTTCCCCCAAATGGGGGTTTTTGAAGATTTATGGCATACGAATTTTGTTTTATTCTCATATTTGACTTATCTTTGCGCCATAAACACTAAAACACCCCAAAGAAATATATGTTAAATATAGCCATTTCGGATGATCATCGCCTCGTTGCTCAAGGGCTCGAAAATCTGATTC
The DNA here is from genome assembly GCA_045600485.1 of Bacteroidales bacterium. Lineage (GTDB taxonomy): Bacteria > Bacteroidota > Bacteroidia > Bacteroidales > UBA3663 > Liminaster. The sequence continues at coordinate 46,090 of JAZRXX010000035.1, read as the reverse complement.
GAAAGAATGGGATTGCAGATATTGTTGCTGAAGCATCGAACATCACAGAGACCGAACAGGTGCTGAAAAGCCATGAGGAACTGGATTTGCTGCTGTTGGATATCAGTATGCCTGGAGGAAATAGTCTGGATTTTATTCCGCAATGGTTAGAGAAGTATCCGACCATCAACATTCTTGTCATCTCAAGCTATGCTGAGGCTGCTGTCATTCGTCGTGCTCTTGACCGTGGTGCTAAAGGCTATGTGCTAAAGAGCGCTACTGAGGCAGAATTGCTTGAAGCTATCAATGTGGTGTCGAAAGGGGAACGCTATTTGAGCAAGGAGGCTTCTGAAATTCTTCGCGACAAACCGAAGGAGGATCCGATTGACTTGACACCTCGTGAGCGTGAGGTTTTGAAATTGGTCGCTGAGGGTTTAAGCATCAAGATGATTGCTGATCGTTTGGGGCTCGGTTTTGAAACAGTACATAGTTACTTCAAATATCTGAAATTGAAATTAGGAGTCAACAATACAGCCGCAATGGTTCGTGTGGCGATGGAACAAAAGTTGATTTAGGCCTCTCTTACCCTCTCCCAACAGTGGAGAGGGCTTTTTTTTGATTTTTTTCAGATATTCTGTCACAAATATTGAGGCGCTGCGTTATTAGGGTGTAATCAGTTTCAAAAACAAGAAAACAATGTCAGAAAGTTCAACATTCAGCCAGAAAATCATGCCGCACAGCCGCAAGATGTTTGCGGTGGCATACCACTACCTGCAAAGGAGTGATGAAGCCGAAGATGCTGTGCAGGATGTGATTGTGAAACTTTGGCAGATGCGCGAAAAGTTGCCGCCTGGCGATCAACTCCTCCCCTTCTTGATGACGGTCACTAAAAATCTCTGCATAGACCGTCTGAGAAGCCGTCAGGACATTGTTTGCTTCGAGGAGAACCTTAACCCTAACGGTGACTTTGACGAGGATTTTCTGGATGAGGACCGTTTGGAGAATAAAGATCGATTGCGGCAAACGCTTCAGCTGATGAAACAGTTGCCACCCGATCAGGAAAAGGTACTGAAGTTAAAGGTTTTCCATGAACTGGAAAATGAACAGATAGCCCAAATGTTAAAAATAAAAGAGGACAATGTCCGACAGTTGCTTTCGAGAGCCCGACGCAAACTCAAGGAATTGGCCCTAAAACAAGGAGTAATATGAAGATCTATAACAAACCAACCGACAAGGATCCAAAAGACAAATTGCTGGAGGATCTGATCAAAGAGGAGAACCTGACACTCGATAATCCTTCGGAGGATTGGTTCGATCGTATGCTCAAGGAATCGAAGTTCGAATACGATGAGGTCTGGATGTCAGAGGCAGAAAGCAAGGTGCCAGAGGGCATGGAAGAGCGTCTGTTAGCTACCATCGAAAAGTTAGAGTCCGAAGCCGAGCAAGAAACAAAGACGGATGCTCCAGTCATTAAGATGTCTTTGCAGAAAGAGGTTCAGCCACCGCAGATCGGCATGAGACTCTGGAAAAGAGTGGCTGCGTGTGTCGTAGTTCTTCTGACGATAGGAGTTGTTTATAATCTGCAAGGTTCGAACAATGCTTTTGCCGATACATGCAAGACTCCAGAAGAGGCTCAGATTCAATTGGAACGTGCATTGACTTTGCTCAGTAAGAACGGTAAGGCCATTGATAAGGCCGACGAGACGATTCAGCAGGCAAAACAACCGCGTGAGAACGCCCTCTCAAGATTTATAACTATTCAGTAAGTTTTTAGTTTCGATGATTCGATGATTCTGTATTTCGATATTTCGATAACTCGATGATTCGGTAATTCAATAAAAAATCAAATTATGAAAAAGATATATGTAATGCTTGTCATAATGGTGTTGTCCATTGGAGCAATGATTCCGGCAGGTGCACAGAATAAGATTTTCGAGAAGTACAGCGATATGGATGATGTGGAATACATCTGTATTACCAAGTCTATGCTGAAGCTAATGTCATTGGGCGGAAGCAGTGTCAACATTAATGGAGTCAACGTGAAAGGTGTGACTGATGCCATCAAGATTCTTCTGATCATCAATTCCGAGGAACAACCTGTATGTCAGCAGATGAAAACCGACTTCAAGGCCCTTAAAGGTGATTCCAATTATGAGTTGCTCATGATGATCAAGAACAACAAGGAGAAGGTTTATACCCTCTTCAATGATCGTAGCAAAGAAAAGGAATTGGTCATGTATATCGATAATGAAGATTCGCAGACTTTCATTGTTATGACTGGTGCTTTGACCAAAGAGATTGTCAACAGTTTGATGAACAACGATAATTAACCCCTAAAAAATATATATGAAAAAAATAATGTTAAGCATGGTGCTTGCTGCACTATGCATGGGAACCAGTATGGCTCAGGAGGATAGTCTTGTAGTGTATAATAATCTGCTCTCTAAATCTGTTTCGGTTGAGAATGGCATTACATCGCACAAGTGGAATCTGAATTTTCTCTGTCTGAATTATGACAATAACCAAGTCACTCCTTCACGTGGCGGCTGGACGACAGAATGGGATCTGGGTCCTGAAATGATCTATATCGGTTCAACGCAATTGGTTGGCGACGATGTCAAACTGAAACCTGCCAGCAGCTGGGAATGGGGTTTTGACCTGATGAGTGTAGAGACCTGGAACCGTCGAAAGACTTTTGGCTATAAGTTCGGTCTTTTGCTGACACGTTCCAGCTATCGTCTGGATGGCGATAATGCCTTCCATGTTGTAGGTGGCAATACCGTATTGGACAACGCCCTGCAAGGACATGTCGGTAAGGGTATGGACCGGGATTACAGCCGTCAGCGTTTGATCTATTGGAGTTGGAGAGCTCCGTTTGTCTTCAATTTCCAACCTTCACGTGTATGGGGCTTCTCTGTGGGTGCTGAAGCAGAGCTTCGTCATCATGTTCGCTCGCGTGCCAAAGTAGGCAAAGAGAAGAAGTATTACATCGAACGTCATGATCTGGACGTTAATCCCTGGTCTTGCAATGCTCTGGCATCGATCAATGTGGGCAAAGACTTTTCGATTACAGCCCGCTATAACATTACAGACTTCTTTGGTGATAAGGCAAATTTCGATGTTCAGCCATTCATGATAGGCTTGTGCTTTGACCTTTGATCAGTTGAGTCCGGCAGGCACTTTTTCGACCATGGTTTCAGGTCGATTGTAACTGCGCAGAAACAGTTTGTCGTGTTCTGGATCTTTCTGGGGCACGACAAATGCTTTATGTGCCTTACCCTCAGCATCGAAGTAAGCTATATAGACACGGCTGAAATTGCCATCGTCGCGTCGTGAAGCCAGTATGATCCAGCGCCCGTTGCTGCTCCAGGTAGGATAACTGTCCTGCAATGGACTGTTGAGCGCAGAGAGAGAATCTATCTCCATGGTTTCGAGATTCAGCATGCGGATGTCTGCCTCAGGATGCCAGATGTGAAAACATCCGAAAGGACCGCAAGCGTACAGCAGATATTTGCCATTGGGGCTGACATGTGGAAGTGATGCACTGAGTCCTTCGGTTTCAAGATCAAGAACCAAGCGACGTTCTCCAACCTTAAGGCTGTCTGGATCAAAGTCTCGGACATAGAGATTGTATTTGATATCCTGATACAAATTGGCAGTTTCTCGGTCGATGTGGATGGATGTATCTTTCTGTGCAAAGTATGCCGATGTGTAATAGATCTTCTTGCCATCGGGTGACCAAGTCGGAAAGTTTTCGAAATCTTCTTTAGGTGACGGAACCAAGATCATCGAATCACGTTCGACATCATAGATGACCAAATGACTTTCGGTGTCCTGGACTTCGACTTTGGCCACATCTTGTGTGTGGAAAAGCTGACCGGTTGAGTTGGTTGAAAAGGCAATCAGGGGTAATGATGGATGCCAGGAAGGATAAACAGGATTAGAAATCATTCCTTCACGTTTCATCTGTGTCATCAGTCTTGTTTTACCTTTATAGGTCAGCATAGTGCCACCTCCTTCACCACGTACGTGATATACCATATTCTCCGTATGGTAGTTCTGGTATGAATGACAATTGATGCACTGGTCGGCTCTTTGACCAATGTGGTTACTTACGATCACCTCTTCGTTGAAGTTGGTGAGATTGCGCTGCATGATATCCAGCTTCTCGTAGGCTACGTATGACGGTTCAATCAGTCGGTACGAAACCCAAGGATCAATCTCCTCTTCAGCCACATGGATTGCAAATGCTGGGTAACGTTTCCACTTCCCCTCTTGTCGTGCATAGAGAGTCACTTGGATATTGCCCCCTTTTGCTGCCTTCTGCATTGTTTTCCATTCATCGGCATCTATTTGTACCTTGTTGCCATTTCCGTAGCACAGAGAGCCTCCAGGATAGTCCATTCGGGCGATACAGGCTTCGGCATCTGTTACCATAAAGTTAACAGGTGCAAGATTCGATGGAATGGTGACATCCATATAATCAGGATAGAGAGCAGGAAGCTCCTGCACATCGACAAACTGGCTTGGCTCCGACGGATGACTGCCACAAGCCGATAACAGCATTGTCAATACAGCGTATGTTGCAATATAGTAATATTTCATTCGAACTAAAATTTTACATTCACATCAATCAACTCAAAATTTAAGTCTGTAGCCTATAAACTATCAACTCAAAACTTAAAACTCAAAACTCAAAACTTAAAACCTCAATACGTCTTCAACCCTCGGCAGAAGAAGTAGAACCAGTAATAGGTTTTACCAAATTCTTTTTGAGTTAACTCTGCGATAGCCTCTTCTGAATGTCCCTGTTCAGCTAACTTCTGGATACGTGTCTGGAACTGGTTATAGAGTTGTGATACTTTAGGATCGAAGGGGAAATCATGTCTGGGAGCAGACTGTGGCTCCAGTTTGATGAACAGGTAAACCGCCTGCTGAATGAGCAGAGGCATAGGTTTGCCTTCGGTTAAATGGGCAAACATGAAGAACTGATTCCAGAAGTTCACGATATCCTGACTCTGCATAGCATAGATCAGATTCAGTTCTGTTTGCTCAAGACATTTCAATTCATTTCCTTTTGAATAGGTGTTGACAATATAATTCTCGGCATGAGAACCATCGCCGTCCAGTGCATTGTTTCGCACATCGCTGATCTTGATTGCCAGAAGATAGATAGGATCTTCATTCAGCAGTTCTGGATGTCCGATGTATCGACGTTGCTGTTCTGCCCATTCCTTCTGGAAAGTTGTACGTGAGAGCAGATTGATATATTTTTCGGCCAGTCTCCACTCCCCTTTCAACAAGGCGCATCGAGTCATCTGGCGAAGACCGCTGTTCGAAGGTCCATATTCAACCATATTCTCCATGCACCATCGATATGAAAATTGAATGCTACCGTGCGTGAAATATAGCAACGGACCACTTGACTCTACCAACGGAACGATGATGGAATCCTTGTAGGCAGGTAACTGCGTCATGCAGGGATACTCAAGCCAATCGGTTGCCAGTCTTCCCTGATTCAACAAAGCTACATTCTTCATCAGCCACATCGAACGTGTAGGATTCTTGCCTGCTTTGCGCATCTCGCTAAGTACTGTCTGCCATTGTCCCTCTTCCAAGGCTCTTTTCATTCGTAGTTCTGCATAGAAGTTGGCATCGTCTTGTGAGGTACAGAAAGGTTTTTTCAGTTCATCGTGGACTTCCGCCTTATCGGCCCACACATAGAGCCCGCTCACAGTGAACAGAGTAATAAGTATGGCTGCATATCTGCTTTTCTTTCCCAAGAAGATGGTAAGAAACCCGAATATCACCGACATTACAAGGCAGATCAATGTGGGTGTAAAGTACCAATCAGGCGCTTTGTTGATATAGACTATGTAGCCGATTGATGTAACTTGAAATAATAATAACAGTGGGAATACGATTCCTATCCAGCTCATGTACCAGACGGGCTTCAGACCGTAGATCCAAAGACTGTAGATTATCAGCCAAAGGCCAATCAGTATTGAGGCACCCAAAGCGGGATAATAGAAGTATTGCGTCAGGTATTGTCCTGCCCAAGAGAGTATGCCACCGGGTTCCGAAAGCATCTGCATGAAGTAGAAACTTCCCGATTCCCAATGTTCCTGATTTTGTCCCTCGAAAAGTAATTCACTGTTTTGAACTACCAATCGTACCCATGCCAATACGGCAAAAGCGATACCTAATATGATTGGGACTATCTGATTCAGTCTTTCTTTTTTCATTCTTTTATATTCCTTGTTTCTCATTCCTTCTTCTTCAGTTCTGGGTAGGCGATTCGGGAATGATATATATTTTCCAGTCCATGAACAAAGGCTTCTTTGGCCTTTTGAATCTCTTTCAGGGTAATTCGGGCATTGTTCAGACGACCTGCAGAAACAAGACCATCCACAATGTTATCAACCAGTCGTTGGAATGCTTCTGTATTATATTCCTTCAGACTCTTGGAGGCAGCCTCGATGCCATCGCCCATCATAAGCAGGGCCTCCTCGCGTGTCTCTGGATCGGGACCATCGTAGGTGAAGAAATCCAAGTCTGGTTTCTCGTCCGGATGGGTGTTACACCAGGTCACGTAGAAGTATTTGATTAGTCCTTGTCCGTGGTGAGTGACAATGAATCGGCGTATTTCGGCTGGCAAGTTCTCCTGTTCAGCCAGTTTGAGACCCTCGCTCACATGTTTCTTGATGATCTCGACCGACTCCTCGGTAGTGAGACTGTCGTGTGGATTACCTCCCTGTTGGTTCTCGGTGTAGTAGATTGGATTCCAGAGTTTGCCGATATCGTGGTAGAGAGCACCAGTACGTACCAATTGTGTTTTGGCCCCAATGGCATCAGCTGCCATGGCAGTAAGATTGGCCAGTTCGGTGCAATGCTGGAAAGTGCCAGGAGCCTCCTTTGAGAGACGCAGCAACAGGCCTGAACCGAAGTTACAGAGTTCGACCAATGTAACACCTGACATGAAGCCGAACATCTTTTCGAACGCATAGATGATCAAATACGACGTCATCAGCAACAGGGCGTTGGTCATCATCATCGCAATGTTGACCAAAGGAATGCTCTTCAAAGTGCCTTCGTTGGCCAAAGTATAGGAACAATAGACTAAAGGATAGGTAATAGCTACGATGAAACAAAGTCGGAGCAGCTGCTTGCGGTCGTTCATGCCATCGTTCAAACTGAAGATGATCATGATACCTACGACGCTCTGTACGACCAGATACTCGAAGTGTGAAGGTGCGATGAACGAACAAAGCAATGCCATGACCATGTGGCACCAGTAGGCTGTGCGTGATCCGTGGAATGTAGCAAGCACGATGGTTGTTATGCCTATAGGTACGAGATAGGCTCCACATACGTGCAGACGTGATGCTAAAGCTGTTAGCAATACCATCAGTGTGACCATGCCAACGGCTATCAGTGTGTATGCCTGATTCTCGTGATGCCATTTGCGAAACAGATACAGGAAACCCAGCAGACTGCCCAGAATAATTGAGATGAGAAGAACCTGACCAATATGCATCATGATTCCGCTTTTTGATTCCGCAAGACGTTCCTGTTGGATTTTTTTGTAGGAGTCCAGCACATCGAGTGTACGTGTATCGATGATCTGGCCCTGATCGATGATTCGGGTGTCGGTATAAATGACTCTATAGGAGGAACTGATTGTTTTTCGAAGTTCTTTGTATTCTCGACTCGTTGCCGTTGTGTCTCGTTTCAGATTGGCTTGTACGTAGTCCTGAAGGCTCGTGATGTGACGATAGGCATTGGCATAGAGAGTATCGTTCATCAAGGCATCATAGACCTGTTTCTCGCTTAGCAGATGTTCTGTTGTCACATCTTTGAGCAAGTGCCCTGGACATTCTATTCTTCCTATGCTGAAGCCCTCTTCAATCAATGCGTTTTTGTCGGGGTTGGTGAGGATGCCTTCGCTATAATAGTGATGCAGCTGTTGGGCCAAATGGTTATAGGCCTCTTCAGCCAGTACATAATGTTCTTTGTTGAGTTTCTTCAATACCTCAGATACAAGGGTCGTGTCGCGCAGGTAGATGGGTGCTACCTGACGACGCAAACTATCCTCCATCTGCTTGATCACAGTGTCTTGATAATAGACTGGGAAGTCGAAGTCTGCACTCAATCTGCCATAACGCCACGGTTTGCCCAGTTCATATTCGTAACGGAAGGCATCGTGGTGTGGAAAAACATAGTCGATAAGCACGACTGCCATTATGATAAAGCAGGCGCGTATCAATATCTGTTGTATGCTGAGTTTGTGCTTGGTCTTCATTGCCCAATTATAACTGTTTCTATAAGGTTTTGCTTAGCTCCTCACAGCGCTTTTGCGCTGCAAAGTTAATCATTTTTTTTGATTATTGTTCATTTTTTCTCTTTTTTGACTATAGATTGACTAATATGAATGGTTTTACGTTTGTTTTCGAATGATAATTCTTTCTTTAAGGCTCATTTTTTTGCTATTTTGTTTTCACATTCCAACCTATTTTCAGCGTATAACAAAAAAATAGCCGACTCTATGTGAGCCGGCTATTATTGAATATAGTGTTAAGATTACTTGCGGATAACCTTCTTGCCATTGATGATTACAAGACCCTTGGTATCAGCAGCTACGCGCTGGCCGAGGATGTTGTAAACGAATGAAGAAGACTTCTCTGAAGAAAGACTCTTGAGAGCGGTGTCGTTGAATGGACCATCTTTCTCGTTATCATAAGCATCTGCCACATCCTTGATAGTACACTTACCATCTGCATTGTAGAGAACAGTGAATGAAGATTCAGCCTTAACATCCTTAACAGTCAAAGAGCACATGTTCTTGGTGGTGAACTTAGTGCCACAGAGGAACGATACGTTGAATGATGTAGCCTTGGTCTTGTAGGTGTAAGTATACTCGTTGTTTAATGGACGAGGATTGGTGTCAGAAATCTTCTTAACAACTGCCATTTCGTAAATCTTGGCAGCAGCATCACCCTCGGAGATTACGCAAGAGCACTTGTAAGCCCATTTGGTTGAATCTGCATTGGTAGTGTCAGCTGGAAGAATCCATTCGTTTGGAGCGAACATGGTAATCTTGTATTCGTTCAACTTTTCGCCACATTCCTGAGTAACTGCTTTCTGTCCAAAAGGATAAAGATCAACATTGCTGTGAGGTTTGTTGTTCTTATCTTCGCTGCCAATTGCAGTAATCTTGAGGTCCTTTGCTTCTGCTTCTGGAACAAAGGCAAAACCACAAGCCATCATCTTTGAACCACCTGTGCCAATGATATAATCACCATATTCTGGATCAACGTCAATCATGATGATACCAACACCATTGGTAGCGTCGGTGGTACTATACAAAGACTGTGGTGTATTGCCGTTAGTCATCATCTGGCCCCATTCGTCGCCCTTATAATAAATCTGAGCCAAGCCGGTTGGATCTCCATAAGCATTAGCATCAGCTACATTAGCTGCCATAGCAGCATAGCGATACTCTACTGCAGAACCGATAATCTTGCCATTGTTGGTTTTTACCTGATCGAAAGCAAAGAAATTCTTGTTTGGAGTAGATTTGATAATGGCAATGAGCTTACCTGCAGCTTTCACATTGATACGGAAACAAGCACCATTGGCAGGAACCTTAAGTGTAAGACCTGGATTTCCTCCATCAGCATCTTTTGGATTGTCCTGACCCTGGATACGCTGAATCTTCAAGTCAACTTCGACGTCATTTATTTTGACGGTGTTGTAAGCAGTATCAGCCATGATGCCCACAGATTTATAAGTTGTCTTGAAGGCATTGTAAACTGTGAAGTTTGTGCCTTCGGCTAAAACTTCATCAGCTTCGACAGCCACTGCTGTTCCACTGCTAAATTCATTTCCGGCAGCAGTCTTATCACCCGCAGTAGGGAGATACTTGAATTCAATGCCTGAATCAGCCAATGACATACCAGCTACCATTGTAGCCGCTAAAAGAGATAAAACTTTTTTCATAGTCTTAAGAATTTAATTTATTAATATAGTATGTGTTTAATGATGCAAAGATATAAATTATTTTTAATATAGTTCATACTTTGTCATAATTTTTCGAAAATTGGAATTATTTTGCATCTATTTCCGACCAAAACCATATATTTCTAACATATAATTTTGATGTTTATTTCAAAATATTGGCATAGAATTATGATGCCGTAATGAACTATATGCAAACTTATTGCTTGCTTCCCTCGAAAAGAAAAGTGAAGATCATCAACTTTGGTTTCTTTCCATTGATGCTTTTCTTTACCATACGGTCGAATGTAAGGACAATCTTGTCATCTTCGACTTGTCCGTAAAACTCTACACCAAGGCCATTGGTCTCGAACTTGTTTGAGATATAATAGCCATCGTCGTTCATTGTACCGATATTGGCTGTAGAAGAACCATTGATGTCCTCTGAAGTGGGACACTCGACTGTCACATAAGTAACATAAGCAGAATCTGTGGCTGCCAGTATGATGGTACCGTCTTCATATTGCGGTTCGGAACCTGCTTCGTCGGTTGTCAGTTTCCACTTACCAACGTATGTTCCAGCTGTAGTCACTTCTGGATGTGTGTCGTGTTTGAAACCGTTTTCTCCCTCTTCTTCGTCGCAAGACACAAATCCAAGACTTACGGCAGTTAACGCCAATAGCGAATAGATAAATTTCTTCATATTGAGTAAGATTATTAACGGTTATTATTCGATGTAACCCGGATTTTGGTCTGATTTGGTCATTGCAGTATTGTTCTCAATTTCTCCACTTGGGATAGGACGCAACCACTTGATTTCTCCATCAACTCCCTTCATCTGGTCAATGGACGGTATATAGTCCTTGCAGAACTCGAGATTGTAGCGAACCAACTGTTTTGTGCGACGCAAATCCATGAAACGGCTCTTTTCTGCATAGGTTTCGCGAGCACGTTCGTCCAAAAGAAGATCCAATTCTGTAATGGCTCCAAAAGCTGAACTTGTGGAGTATGATTTTGAATAATCTTCGATTTTGGTCAATGCTTTTGTCAAACCTGCACGAGTACGGACTGCGTTGATGTACTTCCAGAAGTTTGTCTTGTCACCAGCCATCAAAGATGCTTCGGCAGCGGTAAGATAGATTTCGCTGACGTGCAGACAAACGATATCACGATAGCAGTAATTGACGGTAACTGGATCATCAAATTTCTTTACACAAGTACCATTCTCTGTTCCGGTATAGTAGTCAGATAGATTTTGTGAATTCTGAGACTTAATGCTACCGTCGGCATTGAAGGTGAAAGTGATAACATTTGGATAGGTCATCAATGCAGCCTTACTGGTCGAGAGCATTTGTGATTTGTGTGCAACTAACCAGCTCTTGGCTTCTGCCTCAGTCATGTAAGATGGGAAGAATTTCAAGTCGATGCTGGATGTAGCCAATTCTTCTGCAGATTTGGTAAAGTAGGACATATAACCAGTGGCGAGATCTGCTCCGTGATAGAAAGAGGTCATAAAGGTTCCCTCGTAACGCTCATCTCCTTTTTCGAAGAGATAGAGAGACTTAACCGATTGGGCGTTGCGAGAGTCACAGCCCTTTAGTGCCCCGTAATAGCCACCATAGGTTCCAGATTGTTTGTTTCCACCACTGGCCAAAGATCCAGAATAACCATCTGCTTGGTACTTGACTGCCCAAATGGTTTCTGCATTGCCTTCGTTCTTGCATAGCCATTTGTCTTCAAATGACATTGAAAGCGTTTGTCCTGCTATTGCTTTCTCGGCCCAAGCAAAGGCATTGGCGAAATTGGCTGTGCCATTTACTGTGTAGGTTCCTGCAGCAGCATCTTTCAGGACTGTGTCAATATCCCAACCAGCCGACAAATATAGCTTAGCAATTAATGCTGCAACAGCCTGTTTGCTGGCTTTGCCCGAAGTATGATCTGTTTCTGCTAAACTTGAGTTTGCGTAGAGATCTTCGAGGTCGGCTATGATGTTTTTGTATTCCTCTGCTAAGTCCATACGTGGATATGAACGATTGGCATCGTTGATGTATTTGGTCACGTATGGTACACCACCAAAGTGTTGCGTCAGCAAGAAATAGCAATAGCCTCGTAGAAAACGAGCTTGATAGGCTTCCTCACTGGTAGGATCGGCATAGTTCAGTACGCCATTGGCATAGTTGATAGTGCCGTAGCAATTATTGTATAGTTTCTGGACATCTGCATCGTCTGCATTCATCGTGTACTGCATAAATGAGGTCAGCGCCATGCCTCGGGTATTGACATAAAGATCTGTACCTTGATCGAAGATGCCATACTGATCGACAGAGGTCTTTAAGCTGGCAAATGCAGAAATCAGCAATGAATTTGGATCGGACGAGAAGTAGGACTCGGCGGTTGTGCCTCCTGCGCTCTTGTTTTCTGCTTCTAAGAAATCGCTACAGCTGCACAAAACAGCAGTTCCTGCCATTAGGCCAGCAATAGAAGAAACATATATATTCTTTTTCATTTTAATCGATAATTTAGTTTCGCTGTTTAGAACTTCACACTTGCACCGAACTGGTAAGTAACCGAACTTGGACCATCATCTTTGTTCGAGGCACTTGCCCATTCTGGATCGAAGCCCAAATAATCGGTAAATACAAATGGATTGGTGACTGTGCAGTAGAGACGTAAGTTCTGGCAATGCCATGGGGTAAGCCACTTCTTCGGGAAGGTGTATCCTAAAGTGATGTTCTTAACCTTGACAAATGAACTCTTTACAACAGCACGAGCTTCATCCCAGTAGGTGGCTTGGTTTCCTAAACCGCTACTGATGCCGGCATTGTTTGGAAAAGGATATTTGCCATAGTGGGTGCGTTCCTGATATTTAGGATTGATGTAGGTGCCATCTTCATTGAAACCGTCACAATCAACCAATGTACCAGCTGGAATATAATAGTCAATTGAGAGCTTTTGACGACCACGGTCAGCATAGTTGATGTAATCTCCTCCCATAAAGCTTGAATAGCTGTATTGACCTATCTTTGCAAAGACTGAGAAGTTCAAATCCCAGCCACGATATGAAAGATTTGAGGTTATGGTTCCTGACCACTTTGGAGAGGTTTCGAAGAACTGTCGATCATCGGTAGTAATCTTGCCATCACCATTGGTATCAGCTACTTTGGCCTCACCTTCATGCAAACCATAGACTTTATTGTAGTATTCGTATTCCTTGACTTTTTCGCCTGGTGTAAAGCCATTGTCGCGAGCGGCTTGGTTGTTAGGCACAGAAATCATCTTGTCGGTAACTGCGCCTTCATCCTTGTATGCCCATAGGATACCATAGCTTCGGCCTACAAACAATGAGCTTGTTACCTGATCTGTAGCTGATGCTGGTTTATAGGTATCGCTGACACCATTAATTTCAAGAATTTCATTTTTATTCTTGGCCCAGTTTGCTGTAACTGACCAATGCCATCCATTATCTTCCAGAATGACTCCTGTCAATGCGATTTCAACACCACGGTTGCGAACACTACCTACATTGGTCGTTAGTGAAAGGGGCTGTCCCTTCGAATTTACACCAGCTTCAAGTGGAAGTGATACCTCGTATAGAAGGTCGTCTGATGTCTTGTTGTACCAGTCCAAGGTACCGGTTATGCGGTCTCGGAGGAATCCAAAGTCTAATCCAAGATCCACCTCTTTAGATTTCTCCCACTGAAGGTTTGGATCGATGATGCGTGAAGCAACATAGCCTGTCGAATAACTGCCGCCTAAAGGATAGGTTCCATAACGGGAAACTGAGCTTTGTGTTTCATAGTTTCCAACGCCGGCATTATTTCCAGTTACGCCGTAGGATGCACGAAGTTTTAAATTGGTCATCCATTCAAATTCTTTCATGAAACTCTCTTCGCTGATACGCCAAGCTAATGCTCCCGATGGGAAGGAACCCCAGCGGTGTCCATCAGCAAATTTTGAACTTCCATCCCAACGAACGGTTGCTGTGGCCATGTACTTGCCCTTGTAGGAGTAGTTGGCGCGGAATGCAGCCGACAGCATGCTGTTCTCTGTGTATTCTGTATAGGATTCATCGGCGTTCTGTGTCAGATTCTGCATTGCCCACCAGTTGGAACCCATCAATTTTGTATTATTGCCTACCCACGAGCAAGATTCTCTATTCTCACTATGAATGGAATACAAACCCATGACTGAAACGCTGTGATCTTTGGCAAAAGTATGATTCCAGTTGATTACATTGTCCCAAGTGTATGAAAATCTTCGCCAAGTCTGATATTTGGCAGTACTCCAAGTGTAACCATCTTCCATAGGAACTTGGATGTATGGGGACTTGGTGGTCACGGCATAGACATGACCAGGATTCTTTGGATCCTCATATCCGTCGTAGTATCCTTGTCGAGTATAATTAAAGTTTGGAGAGAAGGTTGTCTTGAAGTTTAAATCCTTGTGGAGATTCAATTGGATGTAAACATTGCCCAAAAGACGCCAACTTTCACGCTCCTTGGTCGAATTCAACATCGAAGCCAGAGGGTTGAAGACGTCCGAGAACTGATACTTGGTTGTATTGGCGGTGCCAAGCGTATACATGTTGCCGGTAAATACAGAGAGCTCACCTGGCTGATAGACTCGATTGTTGCTGCCGTAGGTTGTTTCTCGAACGTAGTAAGGACTCATGTATGGGTTCATACGGAAACCTTTGTCGATTGCTTCATCTGCAGCATAAGTATTTTCCTGACGAGACATGTTGATGTTGAAACCAGCACTAACCAAATTATTGATTTTGGCATCAACTGAACCCTTAAAGTTCAAGCGTTGCTGTTCGTCGTTTTTATACATGCCTTCTTGTCCATTGAAACCAATGCCCATGTGGTAATTGACCTTGTCACTTGCTCCACTTACTGAGAGATAGTGATTTTGCTGAGATCCATCCTGTGTAAGAAGTTCTGGCCAATTGTATGTGTTTCCGCTCTTTAGCATCTCTTTGACCTGGAATGTTGTTCCATCCCATATCAAGCATTGTTCAAGAGTGCCCTTGGTCATACCATACATGTACTGAGAGCTATTGACCAGAGGTGATGCCATGTTGCCTAAGAACTTAAAGAAACGGTAGTTGTACCATTCCTCTCCATCCATGAACTCTGGCATACGGGCAATCTTGCTGAATCCGTAGTAGCCATCGTAATTGATGTTAGCTTTTGATTCTTTTTTGACAGTTGTTCCGCCCTTGGTTGTGACCATGACTACACCAGCAGTAGCTCTAGAACCATAGATGGCTGTAGAGGAGGCATCTTTGAGTACATCGATACGCTCAACGTCCTGAGGATTGAGCCAATCGATATCGTCGCACATGACACCATCGACTACGTAGAGTGGTGTGGTATTGGAGTTGATGGATGATTTACCTCGAATTTCGATGGTTGGTGAGCCTCCTAAACGTCCTGTTGGCATAGTGATGTTAACGCCTGGGGTTACACCTTGGAGATTTTCCATCAAAGAAGGTGCGCCTTTAGCATTTAACTTATCTGTTCCAACCGATGATACAGAACCTGTCAGATCACTCTTTTTCATTGTTCCGTAACCAACAACTACTACATCGTCAAGTTGTGCTACGTCCTCTTTGAGTGTGATTGCAATTTTGGTTTGTCCAGCGACACTGACGATTTGCTGGGCATAGCCAATAAATGTAATTCTTAATTGTGCGTTCTCTGGGACATCCTTCAAGGTGAAGTTTCCGTCTAAATCAGTTGTGACACCTGTCGTAGTACCCACTATGACGATATTGGCACCAAGGATCGGGTCTCCATAATCATCGATAACAGTACCTGTGACAGTTTTTTGAGCAAATGCTGCCACCGACATTAACATCATTGAGAACAATACAAGACAAAGTTTAAATACTCTGCTTTTCATGTCATTGAGCGAATTAAGTTTTATTTTAGTGTTTATATAAAGGCATGTTATGCTGTTTCCATGTCGGTTCGCAATTTGTTTTTGCGATTTATAGGTTGCAAAAATGAGAATTTTTTATGAGTCTTCCAAATTTATATGTAAAAAAGTTTGATTTCGCCTCGTTTTTTTCTTTTTACTTTCTGCTTTTTGTAAAAAATTGCGAGTAATTGATTGCATAAATACAATTTTCTATCACAAAGACCCAAAGAAGACAAAGGCCAACAATTATGCCTTTGTCTTCTTTTTACTCTTTGTGATAAATTGAGACCATACAAAGACTAAGGGGGAAGACTTTTTGTCTTCGTGCCTTCGTGTGAGTTTTTATACAAGTTATTGAGACAATACACTTGTTCAAAGCTTTGTTTTTGGGCTTCGCTATAGGTGAAGTAGGTTTCCAAAGCTTTGTTTTCGGGCTTCTCTATAGGTGAAGTAGGTTTCCAAAGCTTTGTTTTTGGGTTTCACTATAGGCTAAGTTGGTTTCCAAAACTTTGTTTTCGGGTTTCACTATAGGTGGAGTTGCTTTCTACAGCTTTCTTTTCAGCTTTCCCTTATCTTTGTTTTTACCTGTTCACTTGATTGATGGGCTTGCCGTTTTGATTGGCTTTCAGGTTTTCGGCTGCAATGTGCATTAATCTCTTGCGAGCTGCTTGTGTTGCCCATGCGATATGTGGGGTGATAAAGCAGTTAGGTGCTCCAATCAGAGGGTTTCCATCGCGTGGAGGTTCCTGAGTGAGAACATCGATGCCTGCTGCTTTGATTGTGCCGGATTGCAGGGCTTCAGCCAAAGCGTTGTCATCGACCAAGGGTCCACGCCCGGTGTTGATCAATATAGCAGATTTTTTCATCAATGCTAATGACTGCTTGTTGATGATATGATGGGTATCTGGTGTAAGTGGACAATGCAAACTGATTACGTCGCTCTCCTTGAACAATTGTTCGAGACTTGTAGCCTTATTGATTCCTTCGGGTAAAGCGTTTGCATCTTTACTTGTATATGCCAGGACTTTCATGCCGAAGCTTTGTGCTATTTTAGCAACTGCGCTTCCGGTATTCCCAAGTCCAACGATACCGATTGTCATTCCATCGAGCTCGATCAAGGGTTGAAGCCAGAAGCTGAAGTCTTTGGCGTTCTGCCATGCTCCAGCGTTTACTGCATCGGCATGAATTGACACATGATTGGTGATGTTGAGCAGGTGTGCAAAGACCAATTGTGCGACGCTCATGGTGCTATAAGCAGGAATGTTTGTAACAACAATTCCTCGTTTTCTAGCTGCTTCAATATCCACGACGTTGTAGCCAGTAGCGAGCACACCAATGTATTTGAGTTTGTGTAACTTTGACATTTCTTGTTCGCCTATAATGACTTTGTTCGTTAGGATCGCATCAGCCTCTTTGGCTCGCTCAATAACCTCTTCGGGTGAGGTTCGATCATAGACGATAAGTTCGCCGAGATTTTCTATTTCTTTCCAGGATACATCTCCGGGATTGGCGGCATAGCCGTCGAGGTCAACGATTTTCATAGGATGTGACTTATTGTTGTTTTTGATTGAAATAGTCATTGAGTAATTTTGCTTTTGCTGGTCCAACAACAGCTGTAATCTCTTCGGTCGATGCTTCGTGAATTCTCTTTACGCTCTTGAAGGTTTGCAGTAACTGTTGTTTAGCTTTAGGCCCAATTCCTTTGATATCGTCCAGCTCTGAGTGAATTTGGCTTTTGCTTCGTTTCTGACGATGGAAGGTAATTGCAAACCTATGTACTTCGTCCTGGATGTGTTCGAGTAGATGAAACAGATTGGACCCTGTTTTGACATCGACCGCTTGTGGTGGGTTGCCAAACAACATCTGACGTGTTCTGTGGTGTCCGTCTTTGACTAATCCACCAACAGGTATTTGAAGCAAATTGTGAATCTCTTGCATGCGTTCCTCGGTGAATTCTCCTTGAATGTGCCTCTGCATAAATTGCATTTCGAGGTCAATCAGCGCCTCTTTGATGATATTCATTTGTCCAATGCCACCATCGGCTAAGATCAAATCAGGAACCTCTTGCATCTCCTCTACTACTCGTTTGTAGCGTCTGATGACCACTTCATGCATTGAAGCATAGTCGTCCGGCCCATCGACTGACTGTATGTTGAACTTTCGGTATTCTTTCTTGTTAGGTTTGCCATTAGTGAAGACCACGCATGATGCAACTGCGTCGGAGCCTGAGATATTGGAGTTATCGAAACTCTCGATGTGGATTGGTAATTTGGAAAGACCTAGTTGCTTTTGAATCTCCGAAAGTAATCTTGTTTGTCTTTGTTCTGGGTTAAGTTTATCGCTTTGTTTGATTTGATCAATTCGATATTGCTTGCAATTCTTTTCGGCAAGCTCCAGAAGTTTTCTCTTGTCTCCTCTTTGTGGCACGAAAGCAAAGTATCCTTCTGGTACCATGCTTGGCTCGAACGGAACAATCAATTCTGATTCCTTTCTGTTTTCGAATGTTGGAACATCGTTAGTTGATGTATCTGATTGCGTTTCCGAAGCTCTAAATCTTTCTAATAATTCTTCGATTCCTAACGCTAATACATCTTCTTTCGGTTCTTCAATTTGCTTTTTATATTCTATTGTGTAGCTTTGAATGATTGCGCCTTGAACTATATGAAAATATGATACTATTGCAGAACTATCTTCTTCGTCGTATGCGAATACATCTACGTCGCTGATGGACGATGGTACGATGTTGCTTTTGACTCTATATTTTTCTATCTGTTCATATCTTTCCTTTATTTTTTGAGCTTCCTCAAACTTTAATTCCATAGCTTTCTGCTGCATCATGTCGTAAAGTTTTCGGCATAATTCGGCTGTGTGCCCTCGTAAAATCTGTTTTATCTCTTCGATTCCCTCCATGTATGTTTCATGTGAAACAGCGTTTATACATGGTCCTAGACATTTTTCAATGTGGTACTTGAGACATACTTTATATCCTTTTTCTATCATTTTGGGTTGCAGGTTTAAACTGCATGTTCTAATGTGATAGAGTTGCTCGAATTGTTCTAAAAGTATTTTTGCAACAGTCAGATTTGTGTATGGCCCGAAGTAGGATGATCCATCTTTGATTCTGTTTCTTGTCAAGAATACTCTTGGGAATGATTCGTTGCGAACACAAATCCATGGATAGGTTTTTCCGTCTTTTAGCAGAACATTGTATTTAGGCTGATGCGCTTTAATCATTCTATTCTCTAAATTCAAAGCGTCGTTTTCGGTGTTGACGATGATGTATTTTAGATCATAGATTTGTCGGACTAAGTTAGCTGTCCTTCTGCTTTCGTGTTCTTTCGTAAAGTAACTGCTTACGCGTCGTTTCAGATTTTTGGCTTTCCCTACATAAATAATCGTGCCCTCGGAATCTAGGTATCTGTAGACTCCGGGGCAATCTGGCATGAGGTTTACAATCCCCATCAGATAATCATATCTTGGATTGTCTTTGGCTTGGATCATTCTCCTTCGTAAATGACTGGACAATATATATCGGTGCCTTCAGGGAAAATTGATCTGCCTTTGAGGTCCACAAGTTCAATGATGCAGTTTATATAGACTTTCTTCACACCGAGTTTCTTGCATAAGTCGTAAGCTGCTTTCATTGTCCCTCCGGTTGCCATGAGGTCGTCATGGATCAGTACAATGTCATCTGAACTGAGTGCGTCTTTGTGGATTTCGATGCAATCTGTACCGTACTCAAGTTTGTACTCCTGTTTGATTGTTTCAGCCGGTAGTTTTCCAGGCTTGCGTATAGTGACAAAGCCTGCGTTGATGTTGTTGGCAACTATTGGGCCTAAGATAAATCCTCTACTTTCTATGCCCAGTACTTTTGTGATTCCAAGGCCTGTGTAGTGCCCGGTTAAACCGTTGGCTAGTTCTCTCAGGCATGCTGGGTTCTTTAATACTGTGGTAATGTCACGAAACATTATTCCTGGCTTTGGAAAGTTCGGAATAGTTCTTAGATTCTCCTTGATTAAATCTATATTCATAGTTGTAAAAATTAGAATTGTTTCATGTGAAACTTATCTTGAAAGCTTATATTATACTTCTGAAGGTGTGAGGTGATGAATATTATTCATGTATAGCTTTATAGAATTTCCTGTTTTCTCAAGAAGATTTGAAGTTTGGAAGTTTTCTATTAAAGTAATAATCTTCTTACCTTCTCCTCTTCTTTGAGTTTTATAGAAATCTATGTGACGGCGCACTGACATGAATCTTCTTCTCTTCACATCTTTTTTTTTGAGTATATAATATATGGTTTATCGACCTAACAATACCAAGAGGATGTTGATGTCGGCTGGCGATACGCCAGGAATTCGTGAAGCTTGTCCGACTGTTTCCGGCTTTATGCGCGACAACTTTTGACGTGCTTCGATTGTTAGCTGGCTTAGGCCGTTGTAGTCAAAGTCTGAACGAAGCTTGATGTTTTCAAGTCTTGCGATCTTGTCTGCTGTCATCTTTTCTCGTTCGATGTATCCCGCATATTTGATCTTGATTTCTGTTGCCTCGATTATTTCTTCCTTTCTATCGTTGATGGAGTTTATTGTTTCTTTTAATTCTGGGATATATTCTGCCAGTAAATATATGTTCAACTCTGGACGATTGATCAAAGAAATTAGTTTAACTCCCTCTTTCAGTTGTGCTGAATTCAGGGTTCTTAAAGTATCATTGAAAGAAAGTTTCACATGAAACTCTTCGCAGAAATTGATAATTTTCTCTATTTCTGCTTTCTTGGTTTGTAATAATTGGTATCGTTCTTCTGTAGCTAAGCCGATTTGATATCCCTTTTCTGTTAGACGCATATCGGCATCATCTTGTCGCAGAAGAATTCTATATTCGGCACGTGATGTAAACATTCTGTAGGGTTCGTCAACACCTTTGGTTACCAGGTCGTCGATCAATACACCTATATATGCTTCGTTACGTCCTAATGTAAATGTTTTTTTGCCTTGTGATTGTAGGGCGGCGTTGATTCCTGCGATTAGTCCTTGTCCAGCTGCTTCTTCATAGCCTGTTGTTCCATTAACTTGTCCTGCCAAGAACAAACCTTTGATCACTTTTGATTGTAGAGTGTGATACAATTGGGTTGGATCAAAGAAATCGTATTCAATAGCATATCCTGGACGATAAGCTTTGACATTGCGCAAGGCTGGTATTTTGTGCAATGCTTCCATCTGTATGTCTATTGGAAGTGAACTCGAGAATCCGTTCAGGTAATACTCTTGCGTATCTGTTCCTTCTGGTTCGAGGAATAGAAGATGATGATCTTTGTCAGAAAATGTGACTATTTTCGTCTCAATGCTTGGACAGTAACGTGGACCGATACTTTGTATCTGCCCGTTGTATAGGGGCGAATCAGGAAGACCCTTTCTTAATATCTCATGGACTTCTTCATTCGTTTGTATTGTCCAACAAGGCAACTGTTTAAGTTTCTTTCTGTTTTTTTCTTCTGTTGTTGGCAGATAAGAAAAGTGGTGAAAGTCTGAATCTCCGTCCTGTCTTTCAGCCATACTAAAATCTATGGTTCGACCATCCAGACGAACCGGTGTTCCGGTTTTCATCCTGGCTGTTTCTATTCCGGCTTCTTTGAGCTGTTCTGTCAATCCATAGCTTGCCTCCTCTCCTACTCGTCCTCCGGCTATCATTGTTCGTCCGATATGCATGAGTCCATTCAAGAACGTGCCTGCAGTCAGTACTACAGTCTTTGCTTCGAAGCGAACGTCCATCCTTGTAATGACGCCTCCAACTGTTTCATGTGAAACAAATATGAATTCCTTGACGGTGTCTTGCCAGATAGAGAGATTTGGAGTGTTTTCCAAAACGTTTCTCCATGCCCAAATGAACTTGCCTCGGTCTGATTGACTTCGAGGACTCCACATGGCTGGGCCCTTAGATTTGTTGAGCATACGGAACTGGATTGAGCAAGCATCCGTTACTTCTCCCATTTTTCCTCCAAGTGCATCTATTTCTCTGACAATCTGTCCTTTGGCTATTCCTCCAACAGCAGGGTTGCAAGACATTTGACCTATCTTGTTCATGTCCATTGTAATCAGACAAGTCTTTGCTCCCAAACGAGCAGCAGCATGCGCGGCTTCGCAGCCAGCATGACCTGCACCTATTACTATAACGTCGTATTCGAATGTCATATCATTTATTTAACTTTAACCTTAACCCTAACTTTAACCCTAACTTTAACCCTAACGCTAACCTTACCCCTTAACTGGCCTTCCTCTCTCTTAAGAGAGGACTGGGTGAGGTTGCATTAGAGAAGCGCCAACGCTTCGTTTTCGTGCTGTTCCATAATTTCTCGTTCTCCAGGACCCTTGTCGTTGATGCCACAAAGATGCAGGATTCCGTGGATGATGACACGGTGAAGTTCTGTGGCGTATTCCTGTTTGAACTGCTCAGCGTTAGTTCTTACTGTATCTAAACTGATAAATAAATCACCTGAGATTTTATCGCCAGTGGTGTAATCGAAAGTGATGATGTCAGTGTAGTAATCATGTTGGAGAAACTGCCGGTTGACTTCAAGAATCTTTTCGTCATTGCAGAATATGTATGATACCTCTCCTACTCTCTTGCCGTGGAGCGCTGCTACCTGCTTCACCCAATTGCGTATTTCTGCCTGTTTGATAGCAGGCATGTCAATCTGTTCGTTGTAAAAGGAAATTGCCATAGATAAAAAAACTATTTGATAGCATTAAAAAGCACTGCAAAGATAAAGATAAAAAAGGAAGGGATGACAAAACTGTACCACTTTTTTTGAAATCAAAGGGAATAATCGATTTAAAATGTCTAAAATTGACACGAAAAATAGCAAAAACAAGTACTTTTTTATATTTTCTTCAAAAAAAATGCAAAAAAAAGATACACGATAAAAAATAAACCTTATATTTGCGACACCAAATCGTGTTTAACTACCGCTATTATTAAACAATAAATATTTATATCATGTCGGAAATTGTTGGACATATCTCTCAGGTCATCGGCCCAGTCGTAGATGTGGTTTTCACAGCCACTGGCAATGAGACAAATCTCCCAGCCATCAACGAAGCCCTTACGGTTATCCGTCCAGACGGTCGTGAATTGATCATCGAGGTGCAACAGCATATCGGTGAGAATTCCGTACGATGCGTAGCTATGGATTCTACCGATGGTTTGCGTCGTGGATTGGAAGCCAAAGCTACTGGCGCACCTATTACCATGCCTGTTGGCGACCAAGTGAAAGGCCGTCTGTTGAACGTCGTCGGCGAAACTGTCGATGGCATGAAAACTCTTAGCAAGGAAGGCTCCTTCCCTATTCACCGTGAACCACCAAAGTTTGAGGAACTGAAAACTTCGCAGGAAGTTCTTTATACGGGTATCAAGGTTATCGATTTGCTCGAGCCTTACCTTAAAGGTGGTAAGATCGGTCTTTTCGGTGGCGCTGGTGTAGGTAAAACCGTGTTGATCATGGAGCTGATCAATAACATTGCCAAAAAGCACAACGGTTTCTCAGTATTTACTGGTGTAGGCGAGCGTACGCGTGAGGGTAATGACCTTTTGCGCGAAATGATTGAGTCCGGCGTTATTCGTTATGGCGAGAAGTTCAAGGAGGGCCTTGAAGAGGGCAAATGGGATCTTTCGGCCATCGACTACGAAGAGGTTGCCAAGTCACAGGCTACTCTAGTGTATGGCCAGATGTCAGAGCCACCTGGAGCCCGTGCTTCTGTTGCTCTTTCCGGTTTGACTGTTGCTGAATCTTTCCGTGATTCAGATCAGGTAGGAACTTCGAAGGATATTCTGCTCTTCATCGATAATATTTTCCGTTTCACTCAGGCTGGTTCGGAGGTATCTGCCCTTTTGGGACGTATGCCATCGGCTGTAGGTTATCAGCCTACCCTTTCGACCGATATGGGTAAGATGCAGGAGCGTATTACTTCGACCAAGAAGGGTTCTATCACCTCAGTACAGGCTGTTTATGTGCCTGCCGATGACTTGACCGACCCTGCTCCAGCTACAACCTTCTCTCACTTGGACGCTACCACTGTATTGAGTCGTAAGATTACTGAGTTGGGTATCTATCCTGCTGTTGATCCATTGGACTCCACCTCTCGAATTCTGGATCCAAACATCATTGGTGAAGAGCATTATAATTGTGCCCAGCGTGTTAAGCAGATTCTTCAGCGTAACAAAGAGTTGCAGGATATTATCGCTATCTTGGGTATGGACGAACTTTCGGACGAGGACAAGCAGACCGTAAACCGTGCCCGTCGTGTACAGCGTTTCCTCTCTCAGCCATTTACCGTTGCCGAACAGTTTACTGGTGTCAAGGGCGTTATGGTCAACATCGAAGATACCATCAAGGGCTTCAATATGATTCTGGATGGCGAAGTTGATTACCTTCCTGAGCAGGCCTTCTTGAATGTTGGTACTATCGAAGAGGCTATCGAGAAGGGCAAGCGACTGATGGAGGCTGCGAAAGCGTAATTGCTAAAGCAAGTTAATAGTTATTAGTTAATAGTTATTATGCTTACGCAAGTTAATAGTTAAAAGTTATGGTGGAATAAACCTTAACTGATAACTCGTAACTAATAACTTTAATTTCTTTCTTATGAAATTAATTATCTATAGTCCCGAAAAGACCGTTTTCGACGGAGAAGTATCTCTGGTAGAGGTACCGGGCACCAAGGGCCGTTTCGAGATCCTGGAGAATCATGATGCCATCATCACTACCCTTCAGCCTGGTGTAATTCGCTATATTGTCGATGGGCAGGAGATCAAGCAACCTGTATCTTCGGGCTATGTAGAGGTTCATCACAACCAAATCTCGGCTTGTATTCAGTTATGACCTGGATTCTGTATTTGATTCTGGTAACTGTTGCTGTCGAAGCTTTGATTATCTGGTTCTACTTCTGGACAAAAAGCAATTTTCCGGAGTATGGTCCTTGGGTAATTATGGGCGCAAAGGTTGTCAAACTGTTCTTGGCTGTCATAGCAATTGTAGCAGTCCATTTTCTGGTAGAAGACATAGAATTGAAGGATTTCTGTTTTGGTGTCATTACTGCCTATGTGGTTGCTATGATAATTGAGACAATACTCTTTCTGAAAAAGAAGAAATAAGTTATGATAAAAACAATAAAGGCCATAAAGCTCTCTGTTGTAGCATTGCTGCTCGGTATGTTGATGTGGATGCCGCAACGTGTCGTTGCGCAAGATGCATCAGCTCCTGAAGCTGAAAAAATTGATATGACCTCCTTGATTCTGGAACATATCAGCGACTCCTACGAGTGGCATTTCTGTGGAGAAGGCGAAAATGCGGTAGCTATTCCGTTGCCTGTCATCCTCTATTCGAAGGTGCAGCAGCAGTGGTTTTGCTTTAATTTTGAGCATCTCGAAGAGGCCGAACATCATGAAGAAACCTATCAAGGCTTCAAGATTGCAGGAAAGGGCGAACCGAATGCAGGCAAGATTGTTGAGTACAATCCACTTTCTGGAGAATGGGAACGTCCGTTAGATCTTTCCTTGACCAAGAATGCCTGTGGTTTGATTCTCAATTGCATCATCTTGATTTCTATTGTGCTCTATTGCGCCAACTGGTACAAGAAACGCAAACCGGAAGACGTTGCACCAAAAGGACTTGTAGGCTTGATGGAGATGATGGTTTCGATGGTTTACAACGATATCATCAAGGCTAATATCCCACAGCACGTACAGCGTTATGCTGGTTATCTGCTTTGCGCCTTCTTCTTCATCTTCCTCAACAATTTGATCGGATTGATTCCTGGTTCGGCCAACATCACTGGCAATATCGCTGTAACTTGTGTATTGGCTTGCTGTACTTTCCTTTTTACCAACATTGGAGGCAACAAGGAGTATTGGAAGGAAATCTTTTGGGCAGATGTTCCTGGTTGGCTGAAACCAATCATGGCAGTCATTGAATTCTTTGGACTCTTTACCAAGCCTGTGGCATTGATGATTCGTCTTTTTGCCAATATTATGGCTGGACATGCTGCTCTATTGGCTTTGATTGGAGTCATCTTTATAACAGCACAGATTGGAGCCGCTATCAATGGCATGATGACTCCTCTTGCAGTTATCTTTGCTATCTTCCTCGACTGTCTCGAGTGTTTGGTGGCATTCATTCAAGCTTATGTATTTACGATGCTTTCGGCAGTCTTCATTGGATTGTCGGTTCCAAAACATCATCACGAATAATTAAAAAATAATATACATTAACACTTAAAAAATTTACCATTATGTTTAGTTCAATTCTTCTCGAAGCAATCTCTACTCAGGGTGCTGCCGCTCTCGGCGCAGGTATCGTAGCAATCGGTGCAGGTCTCGGTCTTGGTAAGATCGGTGCTGCTGCTATGGACGCTATGGCTCGTCAGCCAGAGGCAATCAGCAAGATTCAGACTCCAATGATCATTATCGGCGCTCTCGTCGAGGGTGTTAGCTTGATCGGTGTCGTAGCTTGTCTGTTGGGCGTTCTTGCCTAAGATACTGAGAGTTAAGGGGTGAGTCTTGATGGACTCATCCCCATATATATAAACTCAAATTCTGTAAGGTATGTCATTGTTAACTCCCGAAATAGGACTTCTATTCTGGATGTTCGTTGCTTTCCTTGTAGTGTTCTTTGTGCTTGCAAAGTTCGGTTTCCCTATCATTACAAAGATGATAGACGAACGTGCCCAGTACATCGACGAGAGCATTGTCAAGGCCAAGGCTGCCAACGAAAAGTTGGAGAAGATCCAGGAAGAAACCAACGCTATGTTGAAGGAGGCACAGGAGAAGCAGTCTGCAATTCTGGCCGAAGCCGTCAACATGCGTAATCAGATTGTCGAGAAGGCAAAGACCGAAGCCACAATAGCTGGCCAAAAGATTCTGGAAGAGGCTAAGCAGCAGATTGAGGTAGAGAAAGAGGATGCTATCCGCGACATCCGTCGTCAGGTAGGTCTGCTCTCTGTCGAAATTGCCGAAAAAGTGCTTCGTCAGAGCCTGAAGGACGACAAGGACCAGATGGCAATGATCGATCGCCTGTTGAATGAGATGAACACCAAGTAAAAAAGTAAAAAAATGGATATTGGAATAATCGCCAATCGTTATGCCAAGGCGCTGTTGGAATTTGCCTTGACTACGGAGGCTGCTGATACGGTCTATGCAGAAGTACAGCAGTTTATCGAGTCATGGAGCAAAGTGCCTCAGTTAGCTCAGGTACTGGGTAATCCGCTTCTTCCTGCAAAGCAGAAGGAGATGGTCATCTGCCAGGCAGCATCGACCGCGGTAAGCCCAACTTTCCAGAAGTTTACCACCTTGGTGGTTGCTCATCGACGTGAGTCGTTCATGCTCTTCATCGCCCATAGTTATGTTAAACTTTATCGCGAAATGAAGCATATTTCCATTGGTAAACTGATCACAGCTGTGCCAGCTAGCAAGGAGATTGCTTCTCGTCTGGAGAAAATGGTCGAAGCTGAGTCGAAAGGCTCGGTTGACGTTATCCTCGAGACATCGGTCGATCCCTCAATCCTGGGCGGTTTCATATTTCAGATTGACGACCTGCGTTTGGATGCCTCTGTTCGTTCGCAGTTCGAGCAAATCAAGAAGCAATTCATTGAGAAAAATAAAAGAATCATATAAGAATTAAGAATTAAAAATTAAAAATTAAAAATTCCTGCCCACTATCTAAGGATTTTGTTTGGGGGTGATTAACTTTTAACTTTTAACTTTTAACTTTTAACTTAATTATTATGAGTAATATTAAAGCCAGCGAAGTTAGTGAAGTTCTTCTGCAGCAATTGCAGGGCATCGACACACAGGCCAAGTACGACGAAGTCGGTACTGTTTTGACTGTAGGCGATGGTGTGGCCCGTATCTATGGCTTGCGCAATGCTGAAGCTAACGAGTTGCTGGAATTCGAAAACGGGGTCATGGCGGTAGTCATGAACTTGGAGGAGGACAATGTCGGTGCCGTGCTTTTTGGTGGTGCTGAAAAGGTGCGTGAAGGTATGATCGTAAAGCGTACCAAACGTATTGCCTCTATTCAGGTAAATGAGAATCTGTTTGGTCGCGTCATCAACCCTCTTGGCGAACCATTGGACGGTATGGGTCCTATCGAAGGCGTGAAGTTCGAGATGCCTCTCGAGCGTAAGGCTCCAGGTGTGGTTTTCCGTCAGCCAGTTAAGCGTCCATTGCAGACAGGTTTGAAGGCTGTTGATGCAATGATTCCTATTGGTCGTGGTCAGCGTGAGTTGATTATTGGTGACCGTCAGACCGGTAAGACTGCTATTGCCATCGATACAATCATTAACCAGAAGGAAAACTACGAAAAGGGTGATCCTGTCTATTGTATTTATGTAGCTATCGGCCAGAAAGGTTCAACTGTAGCCTCGCTTGTTCAGACTTTGCGTGAGAAGGGTGCTATGCCTTATACCTGTGTCGTAGCTGCTACGGCTGCTGATTCGGCTGCGCTCCAGTATTTTGCTCCATTTGCAGGTGCTGCTATTGGCGAGTTTATCCGCGATACAGGACGTCATGCTTTGGCTGTATATGATGACCTTTCAAAGCAGGCTGTTGCCTATCGTGAGGTATCCTTGATTCTCCGTCGTCCTTCTGGTCGTGAGGCTTATCCTGGTGACGTATTCTACTTGCACTCACGCTTATTGGAACGTGCTGCCAAGATTATCGAGCAGCAGGAGGTTGCTGAGCAGATGAATGACCTGCCAGAGTCTCTTAAGGGACATGTCAAGGCTGGTGGTTCGTTGACCGCTCTTCCGATCATCGAGACACAGGCAGGCGACGTTTCGGCCTATATTCCAACCAACGTAATCTCTATTACCGATGGTCAGATCTTCCTTGAGACCGACCTCTTCAATCAGGGCTTCCGTCCAGCTATCAACGTAGGTATTTCGGTATCACGTGTAGGTGGTTCTGCGCAGGTTAAGTCTATGAAGAAGGTGGCTGGTACCTTGAAGATTGATCAGGCACAGTATCGTGAGTTGGAATCTTTTGCCAAGTTCTCGAGCGATATGGATGCCGTTACAGCAATGGCTATCGACCGTGGTCGTAAGAACAACAAGCTTCTCATCCAGCCTCAGTACAGTCCAATGAATGTAGGTGAGCAGATTGCTATCCTCTATTGTGGTACCAAGGGCCTGATGGCTAAGATTCAGGTCGATCAGGTTCCTGAGTTCCAGGAGTTGTTCCTCCAGCAACTTCGTGCTGCACATGCCGATGATGTAATCAAGCCACTCTCTGAGGGTAAGATTGATGATAACATTACGGCTATCATTACCGAGACTGCAGCCAATATCTGCACACAATTGGCATAAGCCAAAGTTATGAGTTATTAGTTAGACGTTATTAAGCGTAACCTAACTAATAACTATTAACTAATAACTTATTTCCAAATAATTATGGCTTCATTAAAAGAAATCAAAGGACGCATCGGATCGGTCGAAGGAACTCTCAAGATCACTTCGGCCATGAAGATGGTGGCATCGGCCAAGCTCCACAAGGCGCAAGGTGCCATCGAGAACATGCTTCCTTACGACCGACAGCTTCATAAGATTATGGTTTCGCTCCTTTCGGGCGATGCCAAGGTCTCCTCTCCTTTCTGTGAACCTCACAATCGTGTGAAGCGTGTGGCAGTGGTAGCCATTGCAAGCAATTCGAGCCTTTGTGGTGGCTACAACAGCAATGTTTTGCGTAACACTACCGCCCTGCTCAAGGAATATGCTGATCAGGGATTGGGTGCAGACGACATTGATGTTTACGTCATTGGCCGAAAATTGGATCAGAGCTTGGGTAAGTTGAAGGGTTTTAACCTGATTCGTGATTATGTTGAAAAAGGTGACAATCCGGCTTTCTCTTCGGCTCGCGATATCGCTCAGCGCTTGATGAAGGATTACCAGAGCGGCCGTATTGACCGTGTAGAACTGGTTTATATGCACTTCAAGAGCACAGCCAGTCAGATTCCGACTCGTGAAGTGTATCTTCCTGTCGAACTGAAACAGGATGGCGAGGCCCAGAGTACTTCTGGTTATATCATCGAACCAACTCCATCGGAGGTTCTGAATGCGTTGATTCCCGATGCGCTTTGCATGAAGATCTACACCATTATGCTTGATGCTCAAGCGGCAGAGCATGCGGCTCGTACAGTTGCCATGCAGACGGCTACCGATAATGCCAACGAATTGCTTGGCGAACTCCGTATCCAATACAACAAGGGCCGTCAGGCTGCCATTACCGCCGAGCTTCTTGATATTGTGGGCGGTTCGATGCAGTAAATTCAATTAATAACATATATGGGCGTGCCTTCAACCGACACGCCCATTTTTTAATCTTTATAAATGACGTGACTGTGAAGAAGATCTTTTTTTCTCTTCTTGCTTTGATTAGTGTCTGCTCCTTGCAGGCACAAGGTAAGTTTGTGGGTGGCGATATATCCGATCTGCCGCTTTATGAACAGCATAATTCTCCTTATCTCGATGCCAATGGCAATAAGATTGCTGATTTGGTCACTTGGTTGGTGAACGATTGCGGTTGGAATACCTTCCGTGTTCGTCTGTTTGTCAACCCCAATGGCATGGCTAACGATGGCAAGTCGGTCGATCCCTCTGTTTGCCAAGATCTGGAGTATGTCAAGGCTTTGGGCAAACGAATCAAAGCAGCTGGAGCTCATTTCGTGCTCGATATTCACTATAGTGATACCTGGGTAGATGCCACCCATATTCAGGCACCAGCAGCTTGGGCATCGATGAGCGCTTCTGCTTTGGCTCAAAAGGTGGGAGAATATACCGAAACTTCATTGCAAACTTTGATTGAGGCAGGAGCTACCCCCGATATGGTTCAGGTGGGTAACGAGATCATGTATGGCATGGTTGGTATCAAGGTTGCACCTTACGACAACAGCGCAAGCAACTGGGATGCTTTCCTCGAGGTGATGAAGGCTGGATGTAATGCAGTACGCAGCAAGTGTCCGGAGGCAAAGATTATCGTGCATACCGATCGTCCGTCAAGTGCTGATTATGCTAATTATTGGTATGGCAAACTGGATAAGGCAGGTGTTGATTACGATGTAATAGGCCTTAGCTTTTATCCTTTTTGGCATGGATTCTTGACTGATCTCAAGAAAGGTCTTGACAACTTGAAGAAGAATTTTCCTTCCAAGCAGGTACAGATTGTCGAAACTGGCTATTATTTCCAGTATTGGCCTTCGTCGGGTGTCAATTATAATACCTCTTCCCTATGGCCGGCAACTGCTACTGGACAATATAATTTTGTCAAAGATTTGATTGCTTGTCTGGCCGATTATCCGCAGGTCGAGGGTCTTTACTATTGGTGTCCCGAAGATGCAGGTAATGGCGACGACACAGACTGGAATACATCTAAAGGAACCGTTATGACCGGTTGGACTAATCGTGGTTTGTGGTGGCCTTCGACTTCTACTACTGGGCATTGGCCAGTCACTTGTTCAGCAGGCGACATACAGCATCTCTTGAAGACTTTCGTGAACGATAGTCACGTTTTTGAAATAAAATCTGTTATTTCGCACAATAAAGGCCCTATATTCGATGTTATTGGTAAAAAGGTAGAAACTCCTGTCGAGAAAGAAATCTACCTCCAGAATGGCAAAAAAGTAATTTTCACCCATTAAATCCAAACATCAAACATTAAACTTTAACCCATAAACCGTCAAATGCAACGCAACGAAGAAGAAACATTGACGCTGTTAGGCAACAAGAAGACAGTCTATAAGCAGGATTATGCTCCAGAGGTGTTGGAGACATTCATCAACAAGCATCCCGAAAATGACTATTGGGTCAAGTTCAATTGTCCTGAGTTCACCAGCCTCTGTCCTATCACCGGACAGCCAGACTTCGCCAACATCATCATCAGCTATATTCCAGATGTCAAGATGGTCGAGAGCAAAGCGCTCAAGCTCTATCTCTTCTCCTTTCGCAATCATGGTGATTTTCATGAAGATTGTGTGAACATCATCATGAAGGATTTGATCAAGTTGATGGATCCCCGTTATATCGAGGTGACTGGTATCTTTACCCCACGTGGAGGCATCGCTATTCATCCGTATGCCAACTATGGTAAGCCAGGCACAAAGTTCGAACAATTGGCATGGGAGCGTTTGTCGAAACACGATCTTTAAACCTAAAGGCAGAGCAGAAGTCCAATATACAGCACATAACATATAAACATAACATAAACATGAAGAAAATTTTTACACTCGTTGCCGCAGTAGCAGCTACCATGGCTATGCAGGCACAGACTTTGGCAGATTATGCCAACAAGGGTGATGCTGCTATGGCTAACCAGAAGTATGATGAAGCTATTGAAAACTATGTCAAGGCGCAGGAATTGGATACTGATAACACGGATTATATGACCGCCTTTCAGTTGGCTAAGGCTTATGAATTGACTGGTGATAACGAAAAGGCTGGCAATGCTTTCAAGGCTAGTCTTTTGAAAGGCAACTACGATCAGGGAGTCATCACCAACATGAAGAATGCTTTTGAAGCTGCAGGCAAGCCAGAAATGGTCAAGCAGGCTTATATTGACATCAAGACAGCCAATCCAGATCAGACTTTGGCTATGGATACTAAACTTTATTTCATCTACAATAAAGAGAAGGACTGGGCCAATGCTCTTCCTTGCTGTCTGACCATCCTTAGCGATCCTAACATCGATCAGGAGAAGCAGAAGAAGTACCTTTTGACCGCTGCTCAGCTCTATTTGAATCTTGATCAAGCAGATTCTTCGGCTGTCTATTACGACAAGGTACTCGCCATCGATCCAACCAATGCCAACGTGCACAAGGCTCTCGGTTATGGCCTTTATAACGCAATCCAGAAGGCTACAGCTGCAGCTCAGGCCAAGTACAATGCCAACAAGACGCAGCATGAGTATGCTGTCATGCAGACTGCCACCAAGCGTGCCACTTTGAACTATGGTCCAAAGGCAATCGAGCATTTGAAGATTGCCAACGAGACTCTCAAAGACGCTCAGATTACCGATATCATTGCTAAATTGCAGAACAATATAGCAGCCTACAAGAAGTAAACCTATCCCCAAACCCTTTTCCCGAATTCAGGGAAAGGAAATAAATCCAAACAGCCGGCGATAATCTCGTCGGCTGTTATTTTAAATGGACAAAGTTATCGTTAGGGTTAAGGTTAAGGTTAGGGTTAAGGTTAAGGTTAGGGTTATCGTTATGGTTATAAATACTCCTCAATCAGTTTTTTTAGGCCTGTACTGGCTTTGTCCTGTATTTGAACAAAATGTCGGTAGGGATAACTGATTGGCTTCGGATCGACCACAAAAACCTTTGTCTCGGGTGGAGCATATTGCAATAGGCTGGCTGCAGGATAAACATTGAGCGATGTGCCCACCACGATTGCAATTTCAGCCGTGGACATTATATTGGCAGCTTTTTCCAGATTGGGTACTGCTTCGCCAAAGAAGACGATATGGGGTCGAAGTTGTACGCCGTAAGGATCTTTGTCTCCTAATTGAATATCGGGATTCTTGGGATCCAAAGGGTAATAAACGCCTTTGTCAATACCATCGGGTCGGGCCTTCATCATCTCGCCGTGCAGATGGAGTACATGCTTTGCTCCTCCTTGTTCATGCAGATTGTCTAAGTTCTGGGTGATGACTTGCACATCATATTTATCTTCCAGTGAGCCGATCAGCCGATGTCCTTCATTCGGCTGGCAGTTCATATATTTACGCCGTAGCATATTATAGAAATCCAGTAACTTTCCTGGTGTTGCAAGCCAGGCATCGTGCGTGCAAATTTCTTCAACACTGTATTGTTCCCACAGTCCGTCGCTATCACGGAAGGTGGAGATTCCACTTTCGGCGCTCATGCCAGCTCCAGTCAAAATTACAATTCTTTTCATAGTTTTAAGAGGTATAAACGGGTGCAAATATACAAAACTCTTTGAAAAAACTTTAAAAATAATGGAAAATTGATGCTTTTGTCGAATAAAATACTTATCTTTGCGCCCGCAAACTGAAAATAACCAAACAAAATTATAATAAACACAAAACATGAAGAAGTTCTTTTTGAGCGCAATGGCTGCAGTCGCAGGCCTCGTTGGCATCACATCTTGTGGCAACGGCGTACCAAGTGTAAGCTTGGACAATGATCTTGACTCTGTAGGCTATGCCTATGGTGTAATGTTCGGTAATCAATACTCAAACTTCCAGGACAGTGGCGTTGTCGTTCCTGAGGTTACTATGGATCTTGACAACTTCCTTGCTGGTTTCATTACCGCTATCCGTCGTGATTCCGACGATCTTAAGATCTCTGTCGAGGAGGCTAACACCTACCTCCGTGATTTCCAGATGAAGCTCCAGCAGAAGATGCAGGAGAAGCACAATGCCGAGGTTGCAGCCAACAAGGCAAAGGGTGCTGATTTCATGGCAGCCAATGCCCAGAAAGAGGGTGTCGTTACTCTCGAGTCTGGTCTTCAGATTCAGGTTCTTGCTGAGGGTACTGGCAAGCAGCCACAGGAATCAGAAAAGGTAAAGGTTAACTACAAGGGTAGCCTTGTTGATGGCACAGTCTTTGATCAGGGCGAAGGTGTTGAGTTCCCACTTAATGGTGTTGTCAAGGGCTTTAAGGAGGCACTTCTCAACATGAAGGTTGGTGGCAAGGCAATTGCTACTATGCCATCAGACTTGGCTTATGGTGACCGTGGTGCTGGTCAGAACATTCCTGGTGGTGCTACACTTCAGTTCGAGATTGAGCTTCTTGATATTGTCAAGTAATTTTACTGAATAATTACAACAAAGCGGTGCATTTGTCCAGAAATGCATCGCTTTTTCGTGACATTATAGCAATTTTCCGACATTTTGCTATTTTTTTTCAAAAAAAGTTTGGCTTTCAAGAAAAAAGTAGTACATTTGCACCACTATAAACATAGAGTGTTCTATAAAGATATTACGAAAAAAGAAAGAAAAAAGATTGATAGAATACCCTAACAAAACACTAAAATCAAATTATGGAAAAAATTGATGCACTTGACAAGAAAATTCTCGACATTATCACCCGTAACGCTCGTATTCCATCCAAGAACGTTGCTGTCGAATGTGGAGTTTCTCGTGCAGCCATTCATCAGCGTATCCAGCGTCTCATCGAACTGAAAGTGATTACAGGTTCTGGCTACAAGATCGATCCGCACACACTCGGTCTTCAGACTTGTACTTATATCGGTATTCGTCTCGAACGAGGTAGCATGTATCGCGAGGTGGTAAAGTATCTTGAGGCTATTCCCGAAATTATCGAATGCCATTTCACTACTGGTCCTTACACTATGCTCTGCAAACTTTATGCACGCGACAACGAGCACCTTATGGATCTGCTGAACAATAAGATTCAGGGTATCGAAGGTGTTGTTTCGACCGAAACTTTGATTTCTCTCGAAGAGAGTATCAAGCGTGAAATCAGTATCTGTGGAGGTGTTCTTCCTGATATCGCCAATATGGTCAGCGCCGACGATGATTGGGACTAACACACAAGAATTTTGTGTGAAGGAAAAAGGATAAGGGAAAAAGGATAAGGAAAAGTGAAGAATCCCGACATAGAAAAAGAAAAAACAGGATAGATTCGATTCTATCCTGTTTCTATTTTTGTCCAAGTAACGTTTCTGCTAATTCTTTGTTTCCCGCTTTGAGAGCTCTCCGTATTTCGCTCGAAGAGTAGTTCAATCCAGAACCATCATCGAAGACCGGTTCCTTAAGAATTTGCATTCCACATTCAGCCCCATATCGCACATAGTCCTCAAAACCTTCGCTACGGTCACGTCCAAATCTATGATCATAGCCAATTATGAGCAGACGGACGTGGAATTGCTTGGCAAGCACATCCTGAATGAATTGTTTGGCTGTCAGATTGCGAACTTCGTCGGTGAAGTCCAACAGGAAGCAGGCATCCATTCCTTGTGCTTCAAGTTTTGCGAGACGTTGCTCTAAAGTGTCTATCAGCAACAAATC
Organism: Bacteroidales bacterium; assembly: GCA_045600485.1. GTDB lineage: Bacteria > Bacteroidota > Bacteroidia > Bacteroidales > UBA3663 > Liminaster. The sequence continues at coordinate 10,153 of JAZRXX010000035.1, read as the reverse complement.
GAAATCTGGCTGCAACAATTTGCGTGGATGATTGGCAAAGGTGACAACCGAAGGCTTCAGACCACGTTTCAAAGCCTCCTGCTTCAAAAGTTGCAAGAGGAACTGATGTCCGCGGTGTACGCCGTCAAAGAAACCGATACAGGCGGCAAAATTATCGGTCACAGTATCGAAATTCTTATAAATTGTCATTTTCTTAGCAAAATATTTGCGTAATTCAGAAACTATTATTATCTTTGCGCTCGCAAAATGGTCCTATAGCTCAGTTGGTCAGAGCAGCGGACTCATAATCCGTTGGTCCTTGGTTCAAGCCCAAGTGGGACCACTTTTATACTGGTTTGAAAATTTTCCGTTTGAAGGGAGCAAGACGAAGAGAGTTCGGCTTGCTCTCGACCTTTTAAATGCTTTATTGAGGGTGCAAAGATAGGAGATGTTTCGGTAAATTCAAAATTTTCGGACATAAAATTTGTATAGTTGCCAAAAAAGGCGTAACTTTGCAACCGAAATGATTGAAGTCCGTAACATACATAAGACTTTCGGCTCGCTCGAAGTGCTCAAAGGCATTGACCTTACTATTCATGATGGTGAGGTAGTGGCTATTGTTGGCAAATCGGGCGCAGGCAAGACTACGTTGCTTCAGATTATGGGTACTTTGATGCCGCCTGACCATTCCTCTTTCGAAGGTCGCGAGGTTCCTCAAATCGCAATCAATGGCACAGACGTCCTTAGGCTCAAAGACTTCGAATTATCGGCATTTCGCAACCAGCACATTGGTTTTGTATTCCAGTTTCATCAGCTGTTGCCGGAATTTTCGGCATTGGAGAATGTCATGATGCCGGCCCTTATCGCTGGCATTCCTAATTCCAAAGCACGATGTCGTAGCCAGGAGTTACTTGACTATCTTGGTCTCAAAGATCGAATGTCACATCGTCCTAATGAACTCTCTGGAGGCGAAAAACAGCGTGTGGCTGTGGCCCGTGCGTTGATGAATCATCCGGATGTCATCTTTGCCGACGAGCCTTCTGGTTCTCTCGATACGCAAAACAAGCAGGAACTGCACCAGCTCTTTTTCGATCTGCGCAAAGAGTTCAACCAAACCTTCGTTATTGTCACTCACGATGAATCATTGGCCGAAATGTCCGACCGTAAAATTGTGATGGCAGATGGGAAAACCCTCAATGAGTTTTAAATCAACAGAATATCGAAACAACGAAGGAACAAAACAACAAAAGAACAAAACAACAAAAGAACAAAAGAACAAAACAACGTTATATATGGCAACTCAACAACTATACATCTACAATACGCTGGCTCGCGTTAAACAGCCTTTCAAGTCTATTACTCCCGATCATGTCGGCATGTACGTCTGCGGTCCTACCGTCTATGGCGACGGTCACCTCGGACACGCTCGTCCAGCCATCACTTTCGATATTCTCTATCGTTATCTGCAGCACATTGGCTACAAAGTCCGTTATTGCCGCAACATCACCGATGTAGGCCATCTCGAGCACGATGCTGACGAGGGCGAAGATAAGATCGCCAAGAAGGCTCGTCTGGAGCAAAAAGAGCCTATGGAGGTAGTTCAGTATTATCTGAACCGTTATCACAAGGCTATGGAGGCACTCAACGTCCTCCCACCATCCATCGAGCCTCATGCCTCTGGTCATATCATCGAACAGATTGCCTACGTGCAGAAGATCCTCGATGCCGGTTATGCCTATGTGAGCCAGGGAAGCGTTTATTTCGATGTCAAGAAGTACAACGAGAAGTTCCCTTATGGTTGCCTTTCTGGCCGTAAGGTCGAGGAATTGATTGATACCACACGCGATCTCGATGGTCAGTCGGAGAAGCGCGAGGCTTGCGACTTTGCCCTTTGGAAGAAGGCTGCGCCTGAACACATCATGCATTGGCCATCTCCTTGGAGCGAAGGTTTCCCAGGTTGGCATCTGGAGTGCTCTACCATGGGCGAAAAGTATCTGGGCGAGGAGTTCGATATCCACGGTGGTGGTCTCGATCTGCTTTTCCCACACCATGAGTGCGAGATCGCTCAGTCATGCGCAGCCAAGGGCAAACCTACCGTCAAGTACTGGATGCACAACAATATGATCACCATCGATGGCAAGAAGATGGGCAAGTCCTATGGTAACTTCATCACCCTCGATGAGTTCTTCACTGGCAGCCATCCAAAGCTCCAGCAGGCCTATAGCCCAATGACCATCCGCTTCTTCATCCTCATGGCACACTATCGCTCTACCGTTGATTTCAGCAATGAGGCCCTTCAGAGCGCCGAGAAGGGCATGAAACGTATGATGGAGGGTTATGCATCCATCGCACGTATGAAAGCCTCTGAAACCTCACCAGAGACCTCAGAAACCCTGAAGCTTGTTGAAGCCCTCGAAGCCAAGATGTATGAGGCTATGAACGATGATCTCACTACTCCTATCGTCATCTCTAACCTCTACGAGCTTGTTACCTTGATCAACAAGGTGGTCGATGGCCAGCAGAAGATTGATGCAGCAGGTATCGAGAAGGTTCAGCAGGTGTTCAAGACCTTCCTGTTTGACATTCTTGGCATGAAGGACGAGAACGCTAATCTTAACGCCAACGATAACAAGGTTGCTGCTTACAAGGGTGCTGTCGATCTCCTCCTTCAGGTTCGTGCTCAGGCCAAGGCCAACAAGGACTGGGCCACTTCCGATCTGATTCGCAATCAGCTGGCCGAACTTGGTTTCCAGGTCAAGGATACCAAGGATGGAGCCACTTGGAGTCTGTAACTGTTCTTCCGTAAATAGACATAATTCTCCATCAGTTGAAATCATTCTGAAATCAATTCTAATGGAGAACAAATAAGCAAAACCTGTGTTTTTGAAGATGTGCCCATTGCACGCTATCAAAAACACAGGTTTTATTTATTGCTTGAAAATATCAGAATTCAATCTTGTAGCTGACATTCGGCAACGACAGGTTGAAGTAATCTTCGACAAACTCGTCCTTGTGATAATCATAACTATACCCATAGAAGCTCTTGGTGCCGGTACAATTGATGTGTTTGATGCTGAACTCGTGTGTTACCGTTTTACGGTTCATGCGATAGCTGATGGTATAATGGGCAATGACCATCGGCTTGCGTTGCAGTGAGTATGCTCGGGTCAGATCATACTGAGTGTAATAATCCGGGCAAGCCAGAGTTGCCTCTTTATCCAGCGGACTGTATCGGTCGCCTCCCTGGAAGGTCACCCTGACGTTGGCACTCAACATATTGTTGTGATTGCGGCCCAACATCCATTCCTTGCCTCCCATGACATTGACGATAAAGTTTCTGTCAAACAGTGTATGATGCCACACGTCATCACCTCCCTTGTACTTACTGCTGAAGAAAGAGCCATTGGCCATACCATACCAACCGGCTTTGAAGAATCGCTCCAATGTGATATCAACGCCATAATTACGACCTTCACCCTCGTTAACCAATTGCTTGATGATACCGAACTCCTGTCGGTTCAATACCGAATAGGGAGTACCCTTCTCCACGGGGACATCAAACAGATACTGATAATAGGGTTCCAATTTCAGGTTCCAGTTCTCGGACATCTTGTATCCCAAGGTTAGCATCATGTGATGACTCTTGGTGAATCCCAGGTCGCGGTTCACCAGTTTGTCCGACGACTTGGGGTTCTCCCAGTTTCCGGTTACTGAAGGGTCCTCCATTTCGTGCATGAAGTAGATGTCTGTCTTCTCAGCGCGGCTATGCAGGCCATAGGCCAAAGCCAGAGTCATCTTGTCGTTCAACTTGGTCGATACACTGGCTCGTGGTTCCAGAGTAGTAGCACCATTCAGGGTCAGATGCTGCACATTCAATCCTGCCGTCAGAGTAGTCCTTTCACAGAATCGGTAGGAGTGTGTCGTATAGCCACTTAGCAATAGGGTGTTTCCATCCGTCTTGCAGAGAGTATATAGAGGACCTTTGGCCACAAGGGCTTGATGCATGTCCAGATCGAAAAGCATAGCAGTCAGGCTTGCACCATACTGAGACACCCAATCAGGCTTGAAACGCGCGGTATAGGTCGTACGCGCTACGATATTGGTATATGAACGGGTTGCGTCAAGATAAGGACTACGGGTCAGGCCATCGGTACTGGAAGCCGAAAAGTCGAAGTCATCAGGCAGATTGTATGTTTCCGTCCCCAGTTCATCACGACTATAGTTAATACCGATGCTGCTTTTTAGCTGGCCACGTTTCATAGGCAGCAGATGTCCGACGCCCATTGCACCCATATACTGGTCGCTCGATGCATATGCCTCATCATCCTTAGATTTCCATTCGTTCGGAGCCGCTTCATTGTGGAAATGATCGATCAGACCTGTGCCCCATATACTGAATGTACCAGCTTTGTGCGTCGGCAGATTGATCTTGAAGTTCAGATCCTGATAATCCATCACCTGACCCTGCATATCGATCATATTGAGTTTGGAGGCAAGGCCGGTCATCGAGTAGCGGTAGTTGACCAGATACGAACTGCCGTTCTTCTTGGACAATGGTCCCTCTGAAGCCACATCTATACCCCCTACACCAATCTGGAAAGTGTGTTCGTGCTCTTTGGCATTGCCATTCCTCATCTTCATGTCGAAGACACCCGACACAGCATTTCCATATTCTGCAGGGAAGGCACAGGTCATGAAGTCCGAGTTGCCTATCACCATTGCAGACAGAGAGGAGAAGATACCTCCACCCAATACCGAAATGTCAGAAAAATGGTTTGGATTCGGAATCTCTATATCCTCCAATCTCCAAGCCAACAGATGAGGAGCATTGCCGTGGATGGAGATACCATTGGTAGCACCACCTGAAGCGACACCGGCAAAGGAACTGGCCAGTCGTGCTGGATCATCGAAACCTCCCGCATAGCGGCTGGCCTCTTCGATACTGAACATACGTCCACCTGCAACGACAAACCTGTTCAAAGTCTTTTCTTTGACAAGACGAGGACGGACCTCCACCTCTTCCAGGGCTTTGGCATCCTCCTGCATCTCTATCTCTACGACAGTCTCCTTGGCCGAGGTGACAAGCAGGTCATTGAGCACAACTGGTTCATAGCCCACAAAGGAGGCACGTAAAGAATGTCGTCCTACGGGGATACAGCATAGGCTGAACTGACCGACGCTATCGGCTATACATCCTTGTGTCGGATCATCTGTCATTTGGATTGTAGCGTATGGGATTGGTTCATGCGAAAGGTTATCAACCACCACACCACGGATGTTTTGAGTAAACTGTTGGGCAAAGCTCATCATCGCAATGCATGAACTTGCCACCATCATAAATAATCTTTTCATACTTACCTTAAAAACGGAAATTGTTATGTAATGTTTTGTGAAAAATTGAGCGCAAAAGTACAAAGAACTCTCCATTCTGCCAAATAAACTGAATTAAAAATGAAGGTACTTTAGTTAAAAAGGATAATTTTGCTATCTCCAGTCACAACATTTGGTCATAACAGTTTGAACAGATACCAGTATTTTGCGTTTCATTTAACAGCAATGTTTCTCCTCTCCTATACTAAAAAAAGACCCTTTTACAGCCACAAAATCATATTTTACATTCCCTAATCATAATTTTTTGACATTACTTCATACAACTTATCAATAAACTTTGTATCTTTGTCGCGCAAGTATATATTGCAAAATAACTCATAGATAAGAACTATATCGTAAATGAACTTGCAAAACTTGAGATAGAATATGAGCAATACACTAAAGTTGCCGGTAGGCATACAAGAGTTTGAGAAATTGCGTAACGAAGGTTACGTCTATCTCGACAAGACTCCGTTAATCTGGAAGATGGTTAACGAAGGATGTTATTATTTCCTTTCCCGTCCTCGCAGATTCGGAAAGTCTCTGCTCATGTCCACCATTCACGCGTTCTTTGAAGGAAAGAAGCAGTATTTTGATGGCACAGTCGGAAATCCTCTTTATATTGCAACCGATGAGAGTGTAGATTGGAACTGGGAGGAGTATCCTATTATGCATCTGGATTTGAATACGGATAAGTACACTAGTAAAGAGGTTTTAGAAGGACGCATCAATGACTTTCTTCTCATTCAAGAGAATTTATACGGCAGCCGGCCATCGGAAACCTCTTTTGGACTTAGATTCGAAGGTGTTCTTGATCGCGCCTACAAGCAAACTGGCAAGCGTGTTGTTATTCTGATTGACGAATACGACAAGCCGATGCTCCAGGCAATTGGTAACAAGGAGTTACAGGACGAATTCCGAGCAACCCTGAAAGCCTTCTATGGAGCCCTCAAATCCAAAGATGGTTGCATAAAGTTCGCACTTCTGACCGGAGTTACCAAATTCGGCAAGGTTAGTGTCTTCAGCGACTTGAATAATCTTGATGACATCTCAATGGATTGGCGTTATTATGATATTTGTGGCGTAAAAGAATCCGATTTGCATTCCACACTTAGACCTGCCGTTGAACTTTTGGCAGAACGCAACCGCATGAGTTATGATGATTGTGTTGAGAAATTGCGCAGTCTATACGACGGCTATCACTTCTGTGAGGATGTTGAAGGAATGTACAATCCTTTCAGTGTTCTCAATACATTGAATAAGTCCAAGTTCGGCAGTTATTGGTTTGAGACTGGCACTCCTACGTATCTTGCCACCTTGCTCGTACTTCATGATTATAATCTTGAAGACATGGCTCAGGCAAAAGTTGATGTCGATGTTCTCAACAGCGTCGATTCAGAATCAACAAATCCGATTCCAGTTATTTATCAGAGTGGATATTTGACCATCAAGGACTACGACGAACGTTTTGCTCTTTACAAACTGGGATTCCCTAATCAGGAGGTAGAAGATGGCTTCATCAAATTCCTCATTCCTTATTATCTTAACAGCAAGAGAGCGAAGTCTGCATTTGACATCCGCAATTACGTAATGGATGTAGAACAAGGCAATGTTGAGCAGTTCGTTTTGCGCATCAAGTCGCTCTTTGCAGATACTCCGTACGAAATGATTAAGGATTTGGAGAACCACTACCAGAATCAAGTATGGTTGTTGCACAAACTCCTTGGCATGTATGTTCAGGCAGAGTATCATACCAGCTTTGGCCGCATTGACATGGTGCTCCAGACACCTAAGTTCTGTTATGTCATTGAGTTCAAATTTGATGGTTCTGCACAGGATGCTCTTGATCAGATTTCGAGAAAGGACTATGCTTTGCCATTCGCACTTACAGGTCAGCAGATTATCCGCATCGGCATGAATATCTCGCGCGAAACTCGCAATGTAGAAGACTATAAGATAGTGATGGATGAACTGTCTGTTTGAACTGCCAAAAATGCCGTAGATGAGATAAAATATGTAACTATGGTCGTAGTTTCCTGAATTATTTGTAATTATACTTCGAAATAATTCTGTCTTTTTGCAAAGTTAACTTATAAATAATTTCTATGGGCGTAGATAAGAATCACATTATCTTTGATGCGCTTTCCTACATGCCGAATCTCAATTCTCAATACTATCATAACTTATGGCCTGCATCGGTCATAAGTTATGACAACCCTTGGTCATAAGTAGTAATCCTATTCCCTCTTCTTTACTAAAAACAACCCTTTTACAGCCACAAAATCATATTTTACATTCCCTAATCATATTTTTTTTACATTCCTTCATACAACTTATCAATAAACTTTGTATCTTTGTCGCGCAAGTATAAAAATTTCAAAATAAACTTATAGATAAGAACTATGTCGTACAATGAACTTGCCAAGCTTGAAGTACTGAGCGCAGTTCAAGCAATTAATTCTGAAAGTGAATTAAAAGACTTCAAGAACATGATAGCTCTCTACTTCGCCTCAAAAGCCCAGAAAGCAATAGATGCTTTATGGGACGAAGGAACAATAAATGACTCCACCGTTGAGGCATGGGGCGAAGAACACATGCGCACACCCTACCGTCATGCGTAGAATTGTCCTTGATACAAATTGCCTACTACAATCATTACCTTCCAAAAGTCCTTACCATCATGTGTGGGAGCAAATTCTGGAAGGCAATGTAGTACTGTGTGTAAACACGGAAATACTCAATGAATATGAGGAAATCCTGTCGATCAAAACAACTCCTGTGATTGCAAAGAATGTGGTTGAAGCAATTGCTCGACTTACAACCACTTACTTCCAAGAGGCGTATGTCCACTTCGGATTGATAGAGCAGGATAAAGATGACAATAAGTTTGTGGATTGTGCAATTGCTTCCGATGCTGAGTATATCGTAACAAACGACAATCATTTCTCTATTCTCAATACTATTTCTTGGCCCAAGGTCAATATAATAGCTCTTCAAGAGTTTGCCGATCAATTGAAGCGACAGATGTAAGACAAGCATAGATCTAGATACCTTTCGGCTCTTTACCATTCCTTATTCGAAATTCAATCCAAACTTATGATCGGCATCGATCATAGGGAACTATACTATGCAGTTACGATAGCCATTGGAACAAATAATGGTTTTGTGCGTTCTGTTCAAAGACAATGTTTCTCCTCTTCTTTACTAAAAACGACCCTTTTACAGCCATGAAATTATATTTTTAAGTCCTAAATCAAAATTATTTGGCATTTTTGAATACAACTTATCAATAAACTTTGTATCTTTGTCGCGTCCTTACTCACGCCGATGCCTCGTTAAACCGAGGAGGCTGGGCAGGGAAGACATATAGATAATGGCGTTTATTGCGCTTTGTCTCTTGGCTCTTGAAACTTCGCAACTTTCAGACTCAACCAAGGACATGGCAACGATAGATGCCTACGGGATGTGAATGCATTTCTGGCACTTGATCCATCCTCTTCGGAGGAAGGACATGTTGTCGGCTTTTCATATCGGAGTGGGTACTAACGTTGCTCGTTCAGGTTGGAATGGCAATGCGAGGCCTCAAGCGACGGGACGAGTAACAATACGGTTCCCGCGCTTTTTATTTTTATCTACCTACTCTAATATACCAATCGATTATTATCTTACTTTGATTTCCGCAGCACTAAGTATAATAATCGATATGGTAAAATGTTAAACAAATAAGCTGCGGATTCCAATAATTAGATTATGATTGAAGCTTACCCTATTGAACCAAAGAGATTTGAAGGATATGAGGAATATCAAGGTATAAAGAATCTTAGAGAAAGCAATGTGCCCGTTACTTATAATAGCGAATATAGAAATAATGTTATTGAAGATGGCATTATCATAAGATTAGTATCCGCAAAGGTCTTTGTTAAGCCAGTAACTGATGAAAAAGGGGAACCATTCATTCATGAATATGGTAGATACAAAGGACAAACAGTCATGGCTGTTTATTTACTCGTTGAACAGATTGATGAACAGGGCAATAAAATTAAAGATATTTTTATACTCGCAAACTTCCTTGAGCGCCTAGCGTATGAGTGGAGCAAAGACGAGGCAGCAAAGAAGTTTGTACGTGGTGCTCGCCGTGAAGGTACAGGTGAAGTCAACAAGTTGTTTTGCTCTTTGGGGGACAAGGACATTGCGTTGGCTCGAGTTATTGAAGAGCAGCAAAATCACAAAGGAATCCTAATAAAAGATGTTCCAGTTCTTACTGTTCCATTTCTTAGAGATAAGCAGCTTCAGTTAAATGGGAAAACAGAAGTACCAACTGAAGGAGATGGGAAGTTATTTGATGAATTGAGGACTACCCATGTCTATACCTGTGAGTGGGTTGACTAATTAATATCTCCTGAATAAATTTATTATATGACTACACTACAAAAAGTCTTAGACTTTCTAAAGCATATTTGAAATATGACAATATGGAAGACAACCTATTATTTGATGAAACTGGCAAAATCGTAGTTGGGGTTAAAGATATGTCTGTAACTTCAATTGTTATTCCTGAAGGTGTGACCAGTATCGGAGAAGCAGCTTTTTTTGACTGCCGTTGTCTTACTTCGATCACTATACCATCTAGCGTTACAAGTATCGGGGATAGTGCATTTCAATATTGAGTTTATCCATCCAGAATAATGAGTAACAACGAGTATTAACAAGATATAAATAGCTGATTTTCAGTATAGATTAAAATTTAACATTTCCGATAGCAGATTTGGTCGTTCCGACAATTCTGAATAACTTTGCAACGTAT
>JAZRXX010000034.1:0-4903 GCA_045600485.1 Bacteroidales bacterium | reverse complement strand
TGATGGGAAGTTTGAGGATGGTAGAAACAAAGGGTTTCGAGAAATGCACAACTTGCATTTGTTGGGAGCTAGGATGGCTGTTTACAATTATTAACGATAGCTCGGAAGGTAAGGGTGGCATTTAGATGCGGTTGCCCTGTTGGGCCAATTGATTCAGATTGTGAAACTGATCATAGTCCAAGACACCATCCACATGCCAGGGTGCAAGAATGAGTAACGTACCTTGGGCACACGCCTCGAAACGAGATTTCTCTGGTTTCCAAAGCATACCAAAAGATTCTTTTTGCAGATGAATGAATGGCAAATGCTCCATTAGGGCTGCATTCCTGATCTGTTTCTCTCCCTCTGATATTCCTGCACTTACCAGCACACATTGGCCACTACGAGCATCGTTCAGTAGGGTTTGCTTCTCCAATTCAAATTGCACAGTCTTTTCGTACGGAGTACCATAAGGATACAATACCCCCGTTTCAGACCGTTGTCCCGGTTGCGCTTTTCGATGCGCGATGACCGCTCTTTTGTCAGGCCACTTCAGGAGAGCAAGATTACCGAAGGCGCCGTAGTCGCGGCCAGCAATCCATACATGCATACATCGTGTCATAAATTGAGGATAGAGTTTCCGGATGATGGCTCTACGGGGATTATCCTCCACATATTGCACCATTGCATCCAGATGGCGTTGATCGTAATGCCATGCCCGACTGTGTTGCAGGCTTGCAGGGTCTTGCGGCAGTTGTGTCGGTCCAGATTGTGACGGTAATGTCTGGTTGTCATATACCTTCAGGCAAATGGTGTCATCGTAGTCATCGTCAAAAAGAGGGGCAAACGGTTCTCCTTCTGGGCTCGCATAGAAGACCGCCCGTTGTGGTCTCGACATTCTCCGTATCGTCTCTGCCATACACGGTAGAGACTTGATCGCTGGAACACCACGCAGTTTGCGCCGTTGATATTAGTATTCGATTGTGTGTGCAAAGATAAGGTGTTTTTTCTTATCTGCCAAATATTCGACGACAAATTGACATAGAATAAGAGCATGACTGGCAAAGAGGATAATAGAACGAAGATTCTTAACCCATTTTTATTATTTTTTGACCAAACATTTGCTCGTTTCAAAATAATTTTGTACTTTTGCAAGCAGAAGTTATACTTACAAACAAGTTATTTATGCCTCAAATTGCAATAATGAATTACGCCGCTTGTTCGATAGACATCATCAATATATCTGCTGAAACATGGAACAAATATGTCGAAGACTTTGATGCCCTGGTCTATGGTGTGATGGGATATGACAAAGATGAGGTATATTACATGACAGGAAGCAATCTCATTAAGACAAGAATTATCGAAGAAGATCAGCTATAGAACAGCAATAAAATGACATTATAATGCAGCGAAAAGGGTAAGAGATTACTCTTTTCGCTTTTTTTTATCTACAGATCGATTGTTTTAAGAAAAAAATGCTTATATTTGCACCGTTTCATTATCAATGCCGAACTTAGAAATAAGATTGGACAAATAATGATACGACATACATATTTAAGGCGTTTACAAAGCGTCTTGTTTCTTGTTCATCAAAGACCTAGGAAATCTTAATACTGCACAAAGAGACGAGGCAACGGTAAAGGCTCTCGTTGGTGTATTGTACTCCGACGTTCATCATCTGTGTTCTACAGCATTGTGGAATGCATTTGGTGTTCGCTTGGATATTATACTCCGGCGTGGGGTTCTGGGCGTTGCTCGTCAGTGCAGTGGGCAATCCTAGGGCCTTTGAGAACAGACGGGTAGCGGTAAAGTGCTCCCACGCCTTTTTTGTATGCCATTATTTATGAGATTATTGTCGCAATAGGGAGACGTTTGCGGCACAAAGATACACCTGTGCCTATAGTCCAACCGATAAGGAATAAAGCAAGAAAAAGAGAGGATTTCCACGGTTCTCCTCTCCTAATAATTGATCGGATCAAATTGATCCGCAAAGGGATCGATCTGATCATTTCGCCCAAGCAAGTCCTTGATGGACGCAGAATAAAAAACTGCGATCTGTCAAGGACTTGTTCGTTTTAAACCTATTTGCTCCCAATGACAATATGAAAGCCAAGCCATTTATAAAATGGGTAGGTGGAAAAAGCCAGTTACTCAATCAACTGGTTCCACTAATGCCGAAGGATTTAACCAGTTGCCCCAATTTAACCTATATGGAACCATTTGTAGGAGGAGGTGCCATGCTGTTCCACATCCTGCAACTGTTTCCCAATATAACCCAAGCTGTGATCAACGACATCAATCCTGATTTAACAGGATGTTACCGTTCTGTAAAAGAGCAGCCTGAATTGCTGATAGAATGTCTAACGGACATTGAACAAACTTATCTTAACTTAGATTCGGAAGAAAAGAGAAAGGATTACTTCCTCCAACAAAGAGACCGATACAACCAGAAGAATCTGGATATAATAGAGAATTCTGCTTTGTTCTTCTTCCTCAATCGAACCTGTTTCAATGGGTTGTATAGAGTCAATCGCAAGGGGCAATTCAATGTGCCCTTTGGCAAATATTCCAACCCTACAATCTGTGATGCAGAGACAATTCGGACAGACAGCCGACTACTTGAAAAGGTAGAGATCATGACTGGAGATTTTTGCGATACATTCGAACATTGCTCCGAGAATACTTTTTTCTACTTCGATCCTCCCTATCGACCATTAAGCGACACTTCAAGCTTCAACGACTATGCCAAAGAAGCATTCAACGATGATGCGCAAATACGGCTCAAGGAGTTCTGCGATCGTATTCATGCCGCTGGCCACAGATTCATGCTTAGTAATTCCGATTGCAAAGGCAAAAACGAGAACGATAATTTCTTCGATTTGCTGTATGCTGACTACCATATCGAGAGAGTCTGGGCATCTCGTAGCATTAATGCCAATCCAGACAAGAGAGGTAAATTAACAGAAATACTTGTGCACAACTATACGCTATGAAAGTCCCATTCAATCAATTCATGTCTCAACTACAAGAGACAAACCAGACATTAGATTTCTTTTGCGACTTCGAAAAGATCTCTCAAAATGTTAACGACATCAAGTTAAGTCTTTGTATGCTCAACAGCCTTATTGGCGCTACCAATATGCGGCAAGCCGTCGAAACAATATGGAACCGTGACAAATCTGCATTCAATGTAATGGACATATTGATTGCTGTGCGTAGCGAGGGCAAGAAAAAGGTGTTAAACACATTAGGGCAATGTATTGTCCTTGACGACCTTTTTGATTCCATCGATGGGGTGATGGAATATCTTGACAATACGGGACTGACAGAAGTTCTGCAACAGCAAAAGATAAAAGATCTTGTTGACTATGTATTTGGTATCGAAACGGGTCTTGATTCCAATGCCCGAAAGAACAGAAGCGGCCATGTTATGGAAAATATGACAGCACGATTGCTGGACGAAAACGGAATCAAATACAGAAAAGAAGTGTACTCGCGTGAATGGCCTGCTATATCTCATGTACTTGGAGATGACGAAAAACGGTTTGATTTTGTCATAAAGACCAGAACAACGACCTATCTCATCGAAGTAAACTTCTATAGTGGAGGCGGCTCCAAGCTGAACGAGGTTGCCAGATCCTATTCTGATATTGCACCCAAAATCAATTCTGTGGCAGGATTCGAATTCGTATGGATAACGGATGGAATAGGGTGGCAATCGGCCAAGAACAAACTCCAAGAGGCTTACGGTATTATTCCTCGTATTTACAATCTAACCAATATCAGAGAATTCATCCAAGAGATAAAACAAGCCCAATGATTCCATCCTATTACAAATCTCCCACCAATGACTTCACTCTCATCCAAGGAGATTGCGTAGAGACACTATCAAAGTTCAAATTTGGCTTTGATATGGTCTTTGCCGATCCTCCATACTTCTTGTCGGGTGGAGGTATATCTTGTCAAAGTGGTCAAGTCGTTTGTGTGGATAAAGGAGATTGGGACAAGCCATCTACTCCAGAAGAAATGGATGCTTTCAACTTTAAGTGGCTTTCGGCTTGCCGAGATCACATGAAGGAGAATGCTACCATTTGGATCTCAGGTACGCACCATAACATTTTCAGCGTGCAGCAACAACTGCTCAAACTTGGATTCAAGATCCTGAATGTGATAACTTGGGCGAAGACTAATCCACCGCCGAACATCTCTTGCCGTTATTTTACATACTCGACAGAGTTCATCATCTGGGCCAGAAAGTCTCAAAAAGTAGCTCATTACTTCAACTATGACTTGATGAAGCAACTCAATGGAGATAAGCAAATGACCGATGTATGGCAACTGCCTGCTATTGGCCGATGGGAAAAGTCGTGTGGCAAACATCCAACACAAAAGCCGTTAGGGGTACTGGCCAGAATCATACAAGCCAGCACGCAACCAGGTGCATGGATTTTGGATCCTTTCAATGGTAGCGCCACTACTGGTATTGCGGCCAACCTATTAGGTAGGCAATATCTCGGGTTAGAAATGGAGGATGAATTCTTGTCCATTAGCAAAGCACGACGAGAAGAAATCAATAATCAAGATATTCGCAATGAGTACCTCGAACGACTAGCGAAAGCAAGGATTATCTTACCTCCCGACAATTTCTTTATCGCCGATGATACAGAACTTAATTATGGAGTTCCTTGGCTGTAGACACGAGTGGAGCAGCTTCAAAATGATTACTTAATACAAATATAGATTTCTTTGCTTTCTTGTTAAGAACTCAAATCGAGCGATTAGATTTCAACTCAAAAGTTACTATGTTTGCAGCCGCAAACCAAGTGAAAAGAAGCAATAAAACGGTAGAATTGCGCTCTCGGGGGCTGTCTGCCCCCTGCCGCTAAGGCACCCCCTGAGTGTTTTTCATAGTTTTTCACCC
>JAZRXX010000033.1:0-68968 GCA_045600485.1 Bacteroidales bacterium | reverse complement strand
TTCCATCTTCTGTTGTGATACGGGCTACAAATTCAAGTTTTGCCTTTCCCATTGTTGTTTTCTTTTTTATAGATAACGCGGAAGATGGAAATTTATTGTTTAAAGCCTCATTTTAACCGTACAGGTCGAAAATTTTTGAGTTGAAATCGAGTCGCTCGAAACGGGTTCAAAAATTTTTGAGTTGAAATCGAGTCGCTCGAAACGAGTTCAAAAATTTTTGAGTTGAAATCGAGTCGCTCGAAACGGGTTCAAAAATTTTTGAGTTGAAATCGAGTCGCTCGGAACGAACTCAAAAATTTTTGAGCATATGTACTTTATCTGGCGTCCTATTCCGATGAAATAGGGTGAAGCAATCATTGTGCTTCACCCTAATATAATTTTATTTTGATTATTTCTCCAAGCAGGCCTTCCAGCGCTTGTAGGCGGCCTTATACTCCTTAGTTTCTGCCACAGGAGCCTCGGTCTTGATGAGCTTCAATGTCTTGAAGGCATCGTCGCTATCCTTGTAGATACCGGCACCAATGCCAGCACCGTAAGCTGCACCAACTGAACCATCAGTCTCATAGAGTTCGATGGTAGCACCTGTGACTGCAGCAAGAGTGCGACGGAAGAGAGGAGAGAGGAAGAGGTTGGCATGACCAGCCTTGATGGTCTTGATCTCCATGCCCATCTTCTGCATGATCTCCATACCGTAGGCAAAGCTGAAAGCGATACCCTCCTGAGCAGCGCGAAGCATGTGTGCCTTCTTGTGGATGTTGAAGTTGATACCGTGTACGCTTGCTCCTGGATTCTCGTTCTGGAGAACACGCTCAGCGCCGTTGCCGAATGGGATGACAGAGAGACCTTCTGCACCTACAGGAACAGACTCGGCAAGGTCATTCATCTCGCCATAGCCAATGCCTTCAGGTGCAACGGTACGCTTCATCCAAGCATTGAGGATACCGGTACCATTGATGCAGAGGAGGACGCCGAGACGGGTCTGGTCGTTCTCGCCATGGTTAACGTGAGCGAAAGTGTTCACGCGACTGAGTTTGTCGTAATTGACCTCACCGAGTACACCATACACTACACCAGAGGTGCCACCTGTGGCGGCGATCTCACCTGGCTTCATGACATTGAGCGAAAGGGCATTGTTTGGCTGGTCACCACCACGATAAGAGATTGGAGTGCCAGCAGGAAGACCGAGTTCCGAAGCGATAGCCTCGCAGACGCGGCTCTGGATCGAGAAGGTTGGAACAATCTCGGAGATGATGCTCTCAGGGAAGCCAAAGAACTTCATGACGTCCTTGCTGACGCAGTTGTTCTTGAAGTCCCAGAACATACCTTCAGACAAACCACTGACGGTAGTCTTCTTGTCACCACCTGACAGACGAAGTGCGATGTAATCACCTGGCAGCATGATCTTGTCGATCTGCTTGAAGAGCTTAGGCTCATTCTTCTTTACCCATGCGAGCTTGGCAGCAGTAAAGTTGCCAGGGCTGTTGAGAAGGTGCGAAAGACACTTTTTGGCACCGATCTTCTTGAAGGCTTCGTTGCCAAATGGTACAGCACGACCGTCGCACCAGATGATAGATGGACGCAATGGCTTGCCTGCCTTATCGACGCAGACCAGACCGTGCATCTGGTAAGAGATACCGATAGCTTTGACTGACGAGAGTGAACCTTGACCAGCCTTTTCGCTCACGCGCTTGGTGGCTTGCTTCAGCTCTTCCCACCACATTTCTGGATCTTGCTCAGCCCAACCAGCCTTCTTGGCGATGATTGGAGCCTCTGCATCTGGATATTGTGCACTGGCCACTGTCTGGCCTGTTTCTGCATCTACGAGCGATGCTTTAACGGAAGATGTTCCGATATCGTAACCGAGGAGCAAATTCATAGTTGTTTTGTTATTTTGTTATTTTGTTGTTTTATTTTTTTACTTTACCGATTTGGAATTTATAGAAGCGTGCAGCGCGATGGCTGACGTTCTGTTCCCATTCATCGAGGGGCACGATGTAAGGTTTGTTCATGAAGAGCTTCGAGAAGTTTCGGACATCCATTTCATGACCAATAATCTGTTCGTGTACGCGACGGAGTTGCAACGCAGTGAACTTGGCCGGCAAGAGTTCGAACAGGATGTGTGGCTCGAGAATAGAGAGTTTCTCAACCTCCTTCAGAACCTCTTGGATGATAAGCGCATGATCGAAGGCCAAATCAGGCAGGTCGCTGACCTTGTACCACGCAGCATCGTGACCGGCAAAGGTTCGGTGCGTGCGATTATTGATACGGACCAACGACATGTAGGAGATGGTAACGATGCGTCCCACCTTCTGCTTGATGGCGTTCTCCAGCCAAAGGACATCCTTAGGATTATTTGTACGTGTAGGGGAACCGAAAGCTTTGAACTGACGTACAAAGTGGTTGTGCGAACCTGTCAGTTGATTCAGGATATCGTCGGCCGCTTCATCCAGGTCTTCGTTAGCATAGAGCAGACGCCCTGGCAATTTGAGCGAATTGTAGAGGTTGTTAGGAGCCTCGTCACCTTGACGTGAGAGGAGAACCTTCAGAGATTCGCCATCGAAACCGAGAATTACGCAGTCAACCGAGACATGCGGATCGAAATTGATATTGGAGTTTTCAGTCTGCATAAGGTTATTTGTTTTATTTGACGGCGCAAAGTTAAATAATAAACACATTCCTTCCAAACTTTTTGACCGAAAAATGTGACGAAAATAATAGTTTTATGTTGTACCAATGACAATAAGTTATAGTATTTTGTACAATAACCCTTCTCGTTAAGCTCTGCAAGCCAACTGTTGCGCAATCGAAAACATCCTTATTGTACATTATTCCTGCTTAAAAATCTTCTGCTTATAGTAAAATGTACAATATCTGCCCCGTGTTAAAAAAACTTAAACCTTTTCCATATTTGACGTTTTATTTGGTCGTTTCCGAAAAAATCTCTACTTTTGCCATGTTAAAATCCAAATGTATTAATCTGAAATCATCATATTTTATTTCCAATGATCAGAAAAATCCTTATTGCCAATCGTGGCGAAATTGCTATACGCGTCATGCGCGCTTGTTATGAAATGGGCATACGAAGTGTGGCTGTATTCAGCGAAGCAGACCGAACCTCCCGTCATGTCCTTTATGCTAACGAAGCAGAGTGCATTGGTCCTGCTCCCAGCAACGAGAGTTACCTATGCATCGAAAAGATTATTGAAGTGGCTAAGAAGCATAAAGTGGATGCTATCCATCCAGGCTATGGCTTCTTGAGCGAAAATGCCGAATTTGCCCGTCGTTGTGAGGCTGAAGGGATTATCTTCATCGGGCCGAATCCACAGACGATGATTGACATGGGTGATAAGATCCAAGCCCGTCGTCACATGATTGCTGCGGGAGTTCCGGTTGTCCCTGGTACTCAGGACCAGCTCAACTCGGCCGAGGAGGCTGTAGGTGTCTGCAAAGCCATCGGATTCCCAGTCATGATCAAAGCCTCGATGGGAGGTGGTGGCAAGGGTATGCGTCTGGTGCATCGTGCCGAAGATGTGGTCGAAGCCTACAATGCCTGCAAGAGCGAGGCTTTGTCGGGTTTCGGCGATGATACTGTCTATATCGAGAAGTTCGTCGAAGGTCCTCACCACATCGAGTTCCAGATTATGGGCGACAAGCATGGCAATGTTGTCCACCTGTATGACCGAGAGTGTTCTGTTCAGCGACGCCATCAGAAGGTGGTCGAGGAGTCTCCATCTCCCTTCCTTGACAACGAAACACGCGAGAAGATGGGTGCTGCTGCCGTTGCCGCTGCCAAGGCCGTCGGTTATGTCGGTGCCGGTACCATTGAGTTCCTGGTCGATAAGTACAGGAATTTCTATTTCCTCGAGATGAATACCCGTTTGCAGGTGGAGCATCCTATTACCGAAGAGGTGATTGGACTGGATCTGGTCAAGCAGCAGATTTTGATTGCCGATGGACATGAACTGACCATCAAGCAGGAGGATATCCATCAGCGAGGTCATGCCATTGAGTGCCGTATCTGTGCCGAAGATACCGATAACAACTTCCGTCCGGCTCCGGGCGTTATCTCCCGTTTGGTCGAACCACATGGTCCTGGTATCCGTATCGATTCGGCCGTTTATGAGGGCTACGAGATTCCGATGTATTATGATCCGATGATTGGCAAGCTTATCGTCTGGAGTACACGTCGCCAGTATGCCATCGAGCGTATGCGCCGTGCTCTCTATGAATACAAGGTAGCTGGTCTGGTGACCAACATACGCTATTTGCGTCGCATTATCGATGTGCCTCAATTCAAGGAGGGTAACTACGATACTTCGTTCATCGAGGTCAATCAGGAACGCTTGCGTCCTCGTCCTGGTTTCAAGAATGACTCGGAGGATATGGCTATCATTGCTGCCTACATCGACTATCTGATGAATTACGAGGAGAACACTGGCGATGGCGTCACAGAACATAGTTCTGCCCTCAATCGCTGGCGCGCCTTCGGCTTACAGAAGGGCGTGTTGAGAGTGTAAAGCCCCATTCGTTTAATAATTATTGCTGCAACATCTTCTGCAGCATCACATAGTATGGAAATACAGATTGGAAATAGATTGGCAGAGGTGACTCTGTTGTCGAAAGAAGGTAATAAAGTGTCCATCGAAGTAGATGGAAAAGTGTATAATGTGGACATCTGCATGTTCGCTAATGGTCAGGTCTCGATACTGAACAATGGCAATTCATATAATGCAACGCTCATCAAGGGCGATACAGGCAAGCACTATCGTGTCGGTTTGAACTATTCGAACTACGAGGTCGATATGCTCGACAGCCAGGCCAAATACATGCGAATGCGCAAGAAAAATGATAGCGAGAAACAGGCCGACAAGATCAAGGCACCGATGCCATGCAAGATCGTCAAGGTCTATGTGCAGCCAGGGCAGGAGCTCCAGCCGGGCGACATTGTGCTCACTATCGAGGCCATGAAGATGCAGTCCAACATCTCGGTGACCGAAGCCTGTAGCGTGGCAGAGGTCAAGTGTGCTGAGGGCGACAGCGTCATGGTCGATCAGGTGCTGGTGGCGCTCACGATGAAAAGTGAAAAATGAAAAGAGAAAAAAGAAAAGTTAAAAGTTATGGCAGAACCAAAGAAACTTTCTGTTCGAGAAAGAATTGATATATTATTGGATAAGGACACCTTTGTAGAGGTGGACAAGTATGTAAAGCATCATTGCTCCAACTTCGGAATGGAGCAGAAGCGCATCGCTGGCGATGGCGTTGTGTGTGGCTATGGCAAGATTGATGGCCGTCTGGTCTTCGTCTATGCCTTCGACTTTGCCGTGTTGGGCGGTTCCCTGTCGGCTGCCAACGCAGCCAAGATCGCCAAGGTACAGGATGCTGCCCTGAAGAATGGAGCACCGATCATCGGACTCAACGATTCGGGAGGCGCACGTATTCAGGAGGGTATCGAGAGTCTTTCGGGTTTCGGCGATATCTTCTATCGCAATGTTCAGGCTTCGGGCGTTATTCCTCAGATTTCTGCCATCATGGGTCCATGTGCAGGCGGTAGCTGTTATAGTCCGGCACTGACCGACTTCATCCTGATGGTCAAAGAGGAGTCTCAGATGTTCATTACGGGTCCGAATGTAGTCAAGCAGGTCACCAACGAAGAGTGCGATAAGGAGACACTTGGTGGCGCAGATGTTCATAGCACAAAGTCGGGCGTCTGCCAGTTCGCTTGCGACAACGATGAGGAGTGTTTGATGACTATTCGTGAGTTGATCGGATTCCTGCCAAGCAATAACATGGAGGATGCGCCGATTCACCCGGCTACCGACGAATTGAACCGTAAGGTCCATGAACTGGAGGGTGTAGTGCCTGCCAATCCGAATATCCCTTACAACATCAAGGATATCATCGAGCCTATCTGTGATCATCAGTACTTCTTCGAGATTGCACCAAACTTTGCCAAAAACATTGTGATTGGGTTCGGTCGAATGGCTGGTCGTACCGTAGGCTTCGTTGCTAACCAACCACAGGTATTGGCAGGTTCACTCGATATCGATGCCTCGGAGAAGGCAGCACGCTTTGTCCGTTTCTGTGATTGCTTCAACATCCCGATTGTTACCATCGAAGATGTGCCGGGCTTCTTGCCGGGTCTGAACCAGGAGCATGGTGGCATTATCCGTCACGGAGCCAAGTTGCTCTATGCTTATGCCGAGGCTACTGTGCCTAAGATTACCCTCATTACCCGTAAGGCTTATGGTGGTGCCTATATTGTCATGAACTGCAAGCAGCTTGGAGCTGATGTCAATTTGGCCTACGAGAGTGCCGAGATCGCTGTGATGGGAGCCAAGGGCGCTGTTTCAATCCTGTATCGCAAGGAGACTCCAGAGCAACAGGAGGAGCGTATCAAGGAATATGAAGCCAAGTTCAGCAATCCGTATTGTGCTGCCGAATTGGGTTATATCGACGATATTATCAATCCTGCTGATACACGTTCTGCCATCATCAAAGGTCTGGAGTGCTGTCGCAACAAGAACCAGAGCAATCCACCCAAGAAACACGGTAATATGCCTGTGTAAGAGAATCTGTAATCCAACACAAAGTTCCCGATGAAGTATTTTGTAAGCGTTGCATTGTCGTTGTTCTGCGTCTGTGGCATGGCGCAGGTCAGTCAGAAAGTACAAGTGGTCGAGTATCAGGGAGCCCAACCTGCCACGCCGTTGAGTGGTGTGAGTGTATCGGTCGGTAATGCCCCTTCAGTCATCAGCGATGCCAATGGTAGTCTGAATCTTGAGTTTCGTACTATGCATGCCGGCGATCCGGTTCAGGTTCGTCGAATAGAACGTAATGGCTACGAAATATTCAATACACAAGCCATCGAACAATGGACAATCAGTCCAGCTCAGCCGTTCCGTTTGGTACTTTGCCCTTCCAGCCGCATTCGCAGCATGAAGGAGCGCTACATGCAGTTGGCATCCGACAACTATCGGCGCCAGTATCGGCAAGACAGTCTCCGTCTGGCCGAAGACTGGAAACAATCCAGGTTGCAGGAAGAGGCTTTTCAAGCCAGTTTGAAACGTCTGGACAGTGAGTTCCAGCATCAGCTTTCGATGCTCGAATCGTATGTGGATCATTTTGTGCGTATTGATTTGACTGAATTGACATCTCAGCAATCGCATCTTGTTGAACTGGTCAACCAAGGACGCTTCGATGAAGCTATTCGTGCCTACGAAGAGGCAGACTATTTGGGAAGATTCAATCATCAGTCGTCCGACATCCGCAAGATTGATCTCGACCAGGCTGCCTTGGACAATGCACGTTCGCAGCAAGAAAAACAGCGTAGTGCTTTGATCAAGTCCATCGAGCGTCAGGTAATAACCTATCGACTTGCAGGTGGTTCGACCAATTTCCAGAAGGCGGCTCGATTGCTCAAGTCTGTCGCTGATGCCGATACAACCTATCTGCCAGCTGTATCACTTTATGTCGATGACTGCTCCCAGCAGATGAATACGGCTGAAATTCTTGCATATACTCCTATTGCCATACGTCATGCCGAAGGGTGGGATAAGGCCAATATGTGTCGTTTTTTCGGTCTATATTGTCAGACAGTTTACGATTCTGAAAATGGCAATAAGTATATATTGCTTGCCAACGATATGGCCCAAAAGCTCCTACAGACGCAGGGCACCAGTATGAAGGCAAAACGAGTTATGTCCAAACTGGGTGTTGCCATGTGCCGTTACTATCATTCCATGGGACAGTATCAGGAGTGCTACGACTATGCCACCTCTGTCATTCCATCGGTTCAATCTCTCTACGATGATGCGCCAGAAGTTTACATCGAAGAACTATATTTTATTCGTGGCTATGCTAACTGTTGTGCTTATGCTCTACAACGCATATCATCCGACGAAGCTTTTCGCCAGATGGACGAATTGAATAATTTGATTGAACAGAATGCAAATGGAGACTTGTTTCGCCTTAGACTCCGTTACGAGTGTACCTCACAAATTGCAGATTTTGCTAAAGAACAAAATGATACAGCATTGTGCCTTTCGTTGCACCGTCAGATTTTTAAATGGTGTACAGAGGCCTACAAAAGCAATCCTGATGGTGAACTATTGTACAAAACAATGAATTTGGTCAATCTTTATGCCATCTATGCTGAATTCAAGATGTGGGAAGATGCTCTGGCGATAGAGGCAGAAATGGACGACTTCTTCGCCAAGTGCAAATCCGTTTATGGCGAAAATCAGGCTATTATCGATTATTTCTCCCAGGAGATGGAAAAATGGCGAATAGTTGTCAAAGAACGATGATTGTCTTCATGAATGATATAACGCCTAATTAATTCCAAAGACTAAAATTAACATATTATGAAATTGATAAAGTTTGTATTCTTGTTTTTGTCTTGCCTTGCATGCACCAGTGTCATGGCCAAGCCAAAGACCAAAAATGATGCCCCGAAGCAGCCCAAGTATGTGTTCTATTTCATCAGCGATGGAACAGGTATCAATGCTGTGTTGGGTACAGAGATCATGCTCTCTGAATTGAAAGGAGAATTGGGACGTACGCCGTTGTGGGTGAGCAAATCGCCTGTAGTGGGTGTTGCTTCGACTTACAGCACATCGAGCGATGTGACCGATAGTGCGGCTTCTGGAACTGCTTTGGCTTGTGGCCAGAAGACTTACAATGGAGCCATTGGTATGTTGCCCGATAGTGTGACTCCAATCGTAAGCGTAGCTCAGCGTGCCCACGATGCCGGTTATGTGGTCGGAGTTGGATCTTCGTGTCCGGTAAATCACGCCACACCAGCCGCACACTTTGGCCATGTGCGCGACCGTAACCAGTATTATGATTTGGCTTGCCAAATGGAGGCCACAGGTTTTGAGTTCTTTGGAGGTGGCAGTATCAACCTCGAAGGCAAGTACAATAAACCAGAGATTCGCGACAGCATCTACAATGCACTACGAAAAGCAGGCTATACAATCTGCTTTACCAACGAGGACTATGAGCGCGAAGGTCGCAAGGCCGACAAGTTGGTCATGTTGCAAGGTAAGGTACCAGACAACTACTCGTTGCCATATTGGATTGACCGCAAGCCAGGTCAGGTCACTATTGTCGATCAGTTCAAGGCAGAATTAGAGATCCTGTATCGCAAAGCGCAGGAGAAGAATACCGGCTTCTATCTCTTCAATGAAACTGGTGGTAAGGTTGATTTCGCCTGTCATGCTCACGATGGAGCATCTGCTTTCCAGGAGGTCCTTGCTGCCGACAGCTGCATGAGACTCGCGCTCGATTTCTATCAGGAACATCCAGATGAAACACTCATTGTCTTCACCTCCGACCATGAGACGGGTGGCATCTCGTTGGGTTGTCAGTACGGTGGCTACAAGACCAACTTCAAGGTGCTGCAATACCAGACGGCTTCGCTCGATGAGGCGAACCGCAACATGATGGCATTGGCCAATCAGGTGGGTGGTATGAAGAATCTGACTTGGGAACAGGTCAAGGAACAGCTCTCGAAAGATTTCGGTTTGTGGTCGCACATCTCGCTCCGTGGTTCAGAAGAGGCTCGTCTGAAGGCATTGTTTGATAAAACCATTTCGGGCGAGGCCAGTGATACCCGTACGCTCTACGCTTCGAGCAAAGCCTTCATGACCGAAGCATTGTTCATCCTGCAGGACAAGGCTCATGTGGGTTGGACTTCGGGTGGACACACTGCCGGTCTTGTACCAGTCTATGCCGTTGGTGTAGGCAAGGAGGAGTTTATGGGCCACAACGACAATGCCGAAATTCCACTGAAGATCGCCAAGATCATGGGATTGGGCAAATAAACAGACGTACAAAGCACATTCTATATTGCTAAATTGGGCGATTATGACCGATTTGATGCAATTTGTGATAAAAAAATCCGCGAATATTTGGTGTATTCGTGGATTTTTTGTACCTTTGCGCCCACGAAAATATATTATTAATTATATATAGATTAAAAAATGAACATTTCAAAGCAAGTTGTTGACGATGTGAACATCGTACTCAGCCTGGAGATTGAGAAGGCCGATTATGCAGAGGCCGTAGAGAAAGAGCTTAAGAACGCTCGTAAGAACATTCAGATGCCTGGTTTCCGTAAGGGTATGGTTCCAGCAGGTCTGGTTAAGAAGATGTATGGCCAGCAGGTTACCGTTGACGAGGTCAACAAGGTAATCAATAACGCCATGTATAACTATATTGCAGAGAACAAGCTCAACGTTCTCGGTGAGCCAATGGTAAACGGCGAGCAGGAGCCTGTTGACTTCGCTACTGCTGAGAAGTTCACCGTTAAGTTCGACATCGCTCTCGCTCCTGAGTTCGAGCTTACCCTCGACAAGAGCGTCAAGGTTCCTTACTACACCATCAAGGTAGAGGACAAGATGATGGAGGATCAGATCAATGGTCTCCGCAACCAGTTCGGTACTTCGGTTTCTGCTGATGAGGCAACTGCCGACGACGTAATCAAGGGCAACATCGCTGAGCTCGACGAGAACGGTAACATCAAGGAGGGTGGTATCGAGGCTACCGACGCTACTGTTTACCCACGTTACATGCAGGGCGAGGATGAGAAGAAGAAGTTCGAAGGTGCCAAGAAGCTCGCTTCAGTTGACTTCAACCCAGCTGCTGCCTACAACAATAATCAGGCCGAGATCGCAAGCCTGCTCCAGAAGAAGCAGGAGGAGGTTGCTGGTTGCACCGCAAACTTCCGTTTCACTATCACCGACATCATGCACCGTCAGGCTGCTGAGATGAACGAAGAGTTCTTCAAGTCTGCATACGGCGAGGAATGCACCACCGAGGAGGCTTTCAAGGCTAAGGTTTCGGAGGGTATCGCAGCTCAGCTCGCTATGAACAGCGAGTACAAGTTCAACCTCGATGCCAAGGAGGCTTTGATGAAGCAGGTTGGCGAACTCAAGTTCCCAGCTGACGCTCTCAAGAAGTGGTTGCTTGCTAAGGACGAGAACCGTGACGCTGCTAAGCTCGAGGAGGATTTCCCAAAGATGATGGAGGATCTCACCTGGCAGCTCATCGAGGAGAAGATCGTTTCTATGAAGGAGATCAAGCTCAGCGACGACGATATCAAGAACGAGGCTCGCGAGATGGTTTCTGCACAAATGGCTCAGTACGGTATGACCAGCCTCCCAGAGGAGTATATGGCTTCGTATGTTGAGAGCATCGTTAAGGATGAGAAGCAGCGTGCTCAGCTTCGCGACAGCGCTATGACCCGCAAGATCATGGCTGAGATCAAGGAGGCTGTTTCTTTGACCAAGAAGGAGGTTACTCTCGAGAAGTTCCAGGAGATGTTCAAATAATTCAAGTTTCGCAAGCTCAACTTGAGGCTAAAGGCTAAAAGCTAAAAGGTAAAGGCCGCCACAACTGTTCGGAATGCAGTCTTCTGATATCATACGCTTCCGTAAAGCCTATAACCTTTACCTTATACCTCAATGAGAGCAAGTTAATAACTTGCGAAAGTTGAATCAAATAATCTTTCAGTTACTTCTTTCACCAATAAAAAGATGGGGTTATGCTTCGGCATAGCCCCATCTCTTTTTTTTCTCAATATCTCAAGTTTCTCAAGCAAAAACTTGAAAGTAGTGTATCACCTCGTCGAGATTATATAATAACTCACACAAAGCCACAAAGAAGACGAAGGCCTGTGGCATATTGCCTTTGTGAACTTGATCCCCTTTGTGATAAATTGAGACCACACAAAGATAACTAAGGGGGAAAGACTTTTTTTCTTCGTGCCTTCGTGTGAGTTTATATACAAGTCATTGAGACAATACAGTAGTTATCTCCGTTATAACTATTTTTTGATTACAAATATCTTGCTATTCGAAACATACAATTTGCCTGATTGTGGTTCACTCTCTTCTGAACGGCCATTCAAGTCATACAGAGGGGCTGAGGAAGCAATTGTTCCTATATTGTATAAACCAGTCTCTGTTGTGCTGTTGAAGACGATTAGGAAAAGATTTATACTGTCACCTTTCTTCAGACTATAGGATTGCTTGGCATTGGCTTCGAAGGAGTATTGTCCATTGCTGTCAAGGTTTTTGGTAATACCATCGAGTTTGATTTTCGCACCTGCAGCAGAGGTCGATCCACCGAAGATGAGCGTAACCGTACAGTTGGATGTCGGTGTAATCACAATATCGGTGGCCGTTTCCATCTTAATGCAGATATTATAGGATTCCCCATTGTATGTGACAGTACCTTTGCTGTTCGAATAATTGCCGGTTACAAGCTTGACCATCGATAGCGAAGGTGTATTGCCTGTGAAATGGCAGATCTCAGTTCCCTCGATAGGGGTATTGTCACTGCCGTCATCGTTGCCTGGAGTATCATCATCAGAACCACTTTCGTCGCTGCTGCCATTATTATTGTCTGACGAACCTCCACCGTTGCTGATGGTTTCACCGTAGAAGCCGACAAGAGTGGATTGGTAGTTCTGTATGGCGGATGATAGAGCTGCAATGACTTGATCGTTGGTATCTTCGTTGGCACCAAAGGTCCAACTGAAGTCTCCATGCTGACAACGTCCTGCGCCATAAGTTCCCATCAGGATGGATGGTACTTGGGTGGCTTCGTCACAATGATAATCTGCATACATGAGTGCAGCGTCGGTATCGAAGTTACTATAGGTGTCTTGTCCCAATAGAGCTACGACGGTTGCAGGAACCTTTTCATCTCGACTGGTGGCAACGTAGGCATCGAAATGATGGCTATAGGTGGCATCTCCATCCTTGTATGGTTCAAAGCTCTTCTGTCCAGTCATGAAATTGCCGAAAGCCTTGATGCTGCCTCCTGCTTCGCCCGAGAATGTACCTTTGGTCTGGTCGGAGGTTCCAACTCCATTGTTCACATCTGAACCCTGTTTTGAACTTAACATTGGGTACTTGCAGTTGCGGAAGTAGTTGTTTTCGACGAAAACATCGGAACCGGAAGTGGCACCAACTCCATATTTAGAGTTGCCATCGTAGTAATTATTATAGATGTGTACCGACATGGTACGGATGCGGGGATGGCGCGAGTCGCTGTGGTCAAACCAATTGTGGTGATAGGTCAAATAGTTTGGTCCAGATTCAGATGTCATGCCGCAAAGGCTGGATTTGCCATTGTCCCACATGTGGTTGTAGGAGAGGGTTGTGTATTTTGAGTCTCCTTTGATGTCGAGTGTACCATCACCTTTCTTCTGGTCAGCAGCACCACCCGGGCGACCATAGAAGAGATCAAGATTATGGATCCATAGGTTCGAATTGTCGGTGTCCATCGAGACGGCATCGTCCATGCACCACATGATGCCAAAGTTACGGAGTTCGACAGAGCAGGCATTGCGCAACAAGAAACCGAAACCATGGATTGTTGCGTCGTTGCCTACACCTTCGATTGTGATGTTCATCTCGCTATAGGCTTTGTTGCCTTTGATCTGAAGACCTTCGGCCGAAGAGGAGAACTTGTCCATATCTGCGGCCTTGATGGTTCCGATAATGCGGAAGTCGATAGGTGTCTTGTCGTAGCCTTTCTGGTAGAGATCGATGATACTCTGCAGACCTGTAGCTGTGGTCTTGCCACCTTTGCTGTCGGTAATGACATCGGTCGAAATGTTCTTGGCGTTGTTGGCGCAGACATAGAAAACTTTGGCGCCAGCCTTGAGCGTTCCATCGTTTTTGTATGCTCCGATGCCATTGGCTGGATTGAATGTGGAACTGGCTGTTTTGTAATGCGCAAAGCCTCCACGATCGTGGGCTTTGGCTTCGAAAGTCGTGGTTTCAGTCGCTTCTGATGTCATTTCTCCGTCGGAATTGACAGGAACAACCTTGAACTGATAGGTGCCGGCAGTGATGCCCAATACATCGGCGCGACCATATTCTTTATATTCTCGTACCAATGGTGCATCGAGTTGAATATACTCGACGGCATCGCTGGATTTGTAATAGACATTATAGGAAATAGCGCCCTCGACAGGACTCCAAGTGACATAACCACTCTCAAACCAACCGCCAACCGATTGGATGGTGACACTGGCTGATGCATTGAGCATAGAGCCGAATAACAACAAACAAGAGAATATATTTTTCATACGTATAGAGAGAAAAAAGGTCATTCTGAGCTTGTTCGATATAATCGACTTAGCCCAGAATGACAAATGATGATTGTGTTTACAAATTCTTGCCGTGGCAGTTCTTGTACTTTAATCCACTACCACATGGACATGGTTCATTGCGGCCGACGTGAGGCTGAGCAACGATTGGACGACGTACAGGCTGTGGCGCAGACTCAGCAGCAGGACGGTCAGCCAATGAAGAACCCATTTGTGCATGACTGGCTTGCATACGGCTAAAGTCCTGACGACGTTCAGGAGAAGCAGCTTTGAATTGATCCAGAGCAGGAGCCTCATTTACCTCAGTATTGCTTTCTTCGGCAGGAGGTGGTGTTGGAATATACAACTGACTGCGCATCAGGATTCGAACAGCCTTGCTATTCATATGTGTAACCATTCGTTCGAAGATACCGTAGCTTTCTACCTTATAAATAAGGAGTGGATCCTTCTGCTCATAGTGGGCATTCTGGACAGATTGCTTGAGGTCATCAAGATCACGGAGATTCTCTTTCCAAGCCTCATCGATGATGTGGAGCAGAATGACCTTGATGAAAGTTTTGATCACATTGTGGCCATTGGTATTGGCTGCCTCTTCGAGGTTGACTGGAATCTGATAAATCTTCTTGCCATCGGTAAATGGAACGATGACGTTTCGGACCTGGCCACCCTCCTTGAATCGCTCGTAAAACTGTATAAGCTGTGGTCCAATCTTCTCTTCAAGCTCATCGCCACGCTTGTTGAAGTTCTGCATGGCTGCAGAGAAGATCTTTTCGGTCAAAGCCTCGTCTGATACCCCCTTCAAATCACTCTCATTGAGTTCGAGGTTGATACCGAAGTTGCGGAAGATATCAAGTTTGAGTGTATCGATATCGTTGTTGTTGTTGCTATACTCTTTGACGAGTTCTGCGGCAACGTCATAGGCCATATTCATGAAATCGACTCCGATACGTTCGCCCATCAGAGCATGGCGACGGCGGGTATAAACAACCTCACGCTGCTTGTTCAAAACATCATCGTATTCGAGCAATCGCTTACGGATACCATAGTTGTTCTCTTCGACTTTCTTCTGTGCCTTTTCGATGCTCGATGATAACATGCTGCTTTCGAGTACATCATCGTCGGTCATTCCGAACATTTTGCTGTCCATCAATTTGGCAATACGGTCCGAACCGAAGATACGCATCAGGTTATCCTCGAGCGATACAAAGAATACCGAAGAACCTGGATCACCCTGACGACCGGCACGACCACGTAACTGACGGTCAACACGTCGGCTCTCATGACGCTCCGTACCGATGATAGCCAAACCACCTGCTGCCTTGATTTCTGGCGAAAGCTTGATATCGGTACCACGACCAGCCATGTTGGTGGCAATCGTTACCGTGCTTGCCATACCAGCTTTGGCAACGATTTCTGCCTCGCGCTGATGCAACTTGGCGTTGAGCACATTAGGTTGGATGCCATTTTGTTTGAATGCCTTTTCGAGCAACTCAGAGATTTCGACAGATGTAGTACCAATCAATACTGGACGTCCCTGGGCAACATATTCCTTGGCCTGTGCGATGACGGCCTTGTACTTGGCTCGCTTCGAACGATAGATGCGGTCGTCCATATCCTTACGGGCGATAGGACGGTTGGTTGGAATGCTGACTACATCGAGTTTGTAGATGTCCCAGAACTCACCAGCCTCGGTTTCTGCAGTACCGGTCATGCCCGAAAGCTTGTGGTACATACGGAAGTAGTTCTGCAGGGTGATAGTTGCGAATGTCTGAGTCGTCTGCTCAACCTTGACGTGCTCTTTGGCTTCAACGGCCTGATGCAGACCATCGCTCCAGCGACGGCCCTCCATGATACGGCCAGTTTGCTCATCTACGATCTTTACCTTGCCATCTTCCGAAACGATGTAATCAACATCCTTCTCGAACATGGTGTAGGCCTTCAGCAACTGGTTGACGGCATGCACACGTTCACCCTTAGTGGTAAACTGGTCCATGATCTCCTCCTTTTTGGCAACCTTTTCGTCGTCGGTCAGAAACGAATGCTCAACTTCGGCGATCTCGCTACCAACATCCGGCAAAACAAAGAACTTTGGATCTTCTCCTTCGCCAGTCAGCATTTCGATACCCTTGTCGGTCAAATCTACAGACTTGTTCTTTTCTTCGATGGCAAAGTAGAGTGGTTCAAGTGCCTCTGGCATGCGTTGCTGGTTATTCTCAAGGAAGGTAGCCTCTGCACGAAGCATCTCCTGCTTGACGCCAGTCTCCGAAAGGAACTTGATCAAGGCATTGCTCTTAGGCCATGCACGGTAAGCACGATAAAGCTGTACGGCGCCTTCGTCGCGTGTCTCCTTGTTTTCATTCAATACTTTCTTTTTGGCTTCGGTCAAAAGCTGTGTTGCCAATACCTTTTGTGCATTTACCAGCTTCTCGACACGAGGACGGTACTCCTGATAGAGTTCCTCGTCGCTGTATTCCGAAGTGCGAGGAGTAGGACCAGAAATGATGAGTGGAGTACGGGCATCATCGATCAAGACAGAGTCAACCTCATCGACGATAGCGAAATTATGCTCACGCTGTACCAGGTCTTCGGGGCGTGTAGCCATGTTGTCGCGCAAGTAGTCGAAACCGAACTCATTGTTGGTACCAAAAGTGATATCACAATTGTAGGCCTGACGACGAGGCTCGCTGTTTGGCTCATAGCGGTCGATGCAGTCAACGCTCAATCCGTGGAACTGATAGAGTGGACCCATCCACTCGCAGTCACGCTTGGCAAGGTAGTCGTTCACGGTAACGACATGAACGCCATTATGCGTCATACCATTCAAGAATACAGGCAGGGTAGCAACAAGAGTCTTACCTTCACCGGTAGCCATTTCGGCAATTTTGCCTTGGTGCAGAACGACACCACCGAACAACTGGACGTCGTAGTGAACCATGTCCCAACGGACAGGATTACCACCAGCCAGCCAAGTGGTCTTGTAGATGGCTTTATCGCCTTCGATGGTGACAAAGTCTTTGGTAGCAGCCAAATCGCGGTCCATCTGCGTTGCCGTAACCTCAACAGTTTCGCTCTGGGCAAAACGATAAGCGGTTTGCTTGACGATAGCAAATACTTCTGGGAGAATTTCGGTCAGCTGGTCGTCGAAGGTAGCCAATACCTTCTTCTTCAGCTCATCGATCTCAGCCCAGACCTTTTCGCGTTTTTCTACTTCGAGGGTCTCAACGGTTGCCTTCAGTTCTGCAATCTTCTTGCGGTCGTCGGCTACCATGTCCTGCATCTGCTGCATAAGGGCTTGGCTGCGAGCTCGCAATTCATCGTTCGACAATCCTTCTACTGCAGGATAAGCAGCTTTGATCTTGTCCACCCATGGCTGGATGGCCTTGACATCACGCTGTGATTTGTTGCCGAACAGTTTGGTCAATATATCATTAAAATTCATAATCGTATAGTTGTTTATTCAAGATTGTTTGGAGTATCTCGATTCATTCTGAGATATAGATTCTATAGTACGCTCATTCTCGTTGTCTTGCAGGCACTGGGTGCACGTATTCTGATAGCATTGGCTACCGTAGGAGCGATGACGGTGGCGTCCACCGGCGTTGTAATGACTTGCGGTTCCAGTAAATTGGGAGCGAACAGAATGGCAGGTCCGGGTGCAATGTCATGTCTGACCTGAGGTTGTTCCTGCGAACTGTCCTTGTACTTGAATGTCCATCCTTGTTGGAGGCTGACCATCAGATCACCTCCGCTCTTTCGGTCGTATGCACGGCGCATGCGCTTGATGCGGTCGTTGGCATCATCGTGCAGAATCTGGTATTGTGTTACAACATCTTCGACTCCGCTGAACATCATGACGAACTCTGCAGCAGCTTGCTGAACGTCGCGCAACTTCAGGTTTTTCTGTTCGATGCCCCGGTGGTCAAGGAAGATCTGGAAATCGACAAAATCTGTAACATAATTTCCTTTGCCATACAGCGAAACCAGATAGCTGTTGAGCAGAGATGTGCAACGTGTGGCCGTAAAGACTCCGGCTTTGGTGTCGTCGTGTTGCTGACGCAATGCAGTCGTTTCACCTGTGCTCTGCAGGTAGATGAACGTGTTGTCAAGTCCAACCTGTTTATCGACTATTTCGAGCAGATTCTTGATGCTTTGATCAACGCGCAGATACATGTCCTGCAGCTCCTCGGCATATTTGTCCGGACTATCGTGCAGCCATGTGCCACAATAGAGGGTAAGTTGGAGCATGTCGGTATTCTTGCCGTTGCCCAACGAACCGGTCGTCATCAGGACTTTCGAGAGTTCGACAATGGCATCATTGACCAGAGGACTGCTCTTGAACCAAGAATAAACTGGCTGGCCATGGTCGTAGAACACATGATTGAACCCGTTGACCTCGTAGTGATATGGCATGATTGCCAACTGCTTGTTCTTCTGCAGCGGTTGCCATACAGCTTCGCTCAGGTGATAAGCCAATGGCTTGTCCTTGTTTTTGCGTTCGACGTAGTTCGGGAAATTGCGATAGTAGGTGGTCGATGCCCATTTCCCCTGTTTGTCGTCAATCCAGAAAGCGCAATTGGCTGTGTGTCCAGCGCCGATGATGGCGGCTTCCGCATCTGGTGCAATCGAAAAGATTCGACTGGTATTGTCGGATGCAGTCATCAATTCATCGGACAGCGTGGTGCTGATCAGCGCTTTGGCGGAATAGTTGGCTTCTGTAAAGTTGCCGAGGTAGTCCTTGTCGGCAAAGATGGACTGACGGCGCAGGCTTTGTGTGTTGAAAGCCTCTTTCGACGGAATGCCGTTGTTAAACGCATAAGAGCCTGTTGCCAGAGCAGCCATGGCTTCGGTAGCATCCGGATGATCTACATCGAACAAAACCTGTTCATAGACCACGCCCTTGTCGAGTAGCATCTTAAGACCGCCATCGCATAGCTGGTCTTCGAGCGCATACAGATAATCCGTCCGAAGCTGATCGACGGTAATGCCGATAATCAGTTTCGGAGCCAGTCCTCTGCCTTTCTGGTCACCTGCCATCACATGGACAGCGACCAGCATCAACAGGGTGGTGGTGAGTATGCTATTGCTACTGTTCTTCACAAGTTGCTGTTGTGTTTAACGATTTGTTTTTATGCCACAAGCGCTTCTTGTACCTATCGTCAGCAACATCGGAAGGAAGGCTGGGTGAAAGTATTGCGCGCAGGTGCTAACACTTATTATATAAGTAATTTCGGCCGCAAATATAATGAAAAAATAAATACGACGAACTTTTTTCGCCTTTTTTATCCAAATTATTGAAAGAAAAAGCAGATTTGTAGGCAAAAGCCACATGCAGTTGAGATTATTATCGACTGCAGGATGCTCTGAAAAGAAATTCAGGAACCAGACAATACACCCTGCCAATCCAGTGGCAAACAACCAAACTGAGTCGAATGATCGGCCTGCTGTCGGCTTTCCTCCACGAAGTTCTTGTATTGAAATCAGGATGGCGAGCACGAGCAGGAACCACCCTAAGATTGTGGGCGAAAAAAGAGACAGCGCATCGGTCTTTTCGTCCGTAGATTTGACCTTGCTGCTTCCGTTTTCATGACCGATGACCTCCGTGACCAAAGGATGCTCGTTAACCACAGCATGGGCTATTGCATTGCTGAGGTAGGAGGGGAGAAACATCTGCTCCTTGAAGAGCGTTTGCTGATCGGCACGGCCGGCTACTGTCAGCGAGATGCCGAAATCCAGCCAGTTTCCTTTGCCGGTCTTTTCCTGAATCATGTCACGAAGTGTTTTGGATTCGATCCAAGTGGTATCGTACTGTACTTCGGCCCATCGGTTGATCATCTCAAATGGACGGGTGGCACAATTGTCAAAGAAGAAGTTGTATCGGTAGTTTCGGTTTCGTGGAGCATAGTTCTCGATGAGGGCTCGTACGAGGTTGGAACATTGGGCAGAATCCAGACTTAATGTCTGTTCTGTGATGTCCAGCTGGCGACGCTTGTGCTGGTAGAAGAAATCGTCAGCGTAACAGGCTCCCATGCTGTAGTTGCATTTGCCTTCGACGAAGTGCCAGATGAAGTTCGGTTCGGTATAATTGTAAACTCCGTAGTGAAAGACGATGTCAAGATCCTTCTTTAGGTCGTTGACCCGCAAACCGGTATGTCCGAAGCACTCGTAGGCATCTTGCCCGTCGGCTACGGTAAGAAGAGAGATGCGGAGTGAATCGGAGAATTGGAGTTGTCCGTAGGTTCGAATGACCGAAAATAGTACAATAAGAACAAAAAGTATTCTTTTCATTGGAATAGAACAGGAACGCAATGGGTGTGGAAATACAAAAAAAGAAGCATCCTGTGTTTTTCATGGATGCTTCCCTTTAGGTAAAAGTCGTGGTGGATTATGCCTTAGCAGCCTCGTTAGACTTTACGCGGAACTCCTTCATCAGCTTGCTGATTTCAAGAGCCTCCTTGCGAGCACGAAGACCTGCAGCCTTGTTGCCCTTTACGACCTGAGCTTCAGCGTCCTTTGCAAATGCAGCTGCGAGCTCATTGATTTTGTTTACTAACTCTTCCATAGTTGTAAGAATTTGATTAGATTTGTTTGTACTAGTACATTATTTTGTACGATGCAAATATAGATAGTTTTTTTAATTTGTACAATAAAAAAATGCGAAAAAATGCATTTTGAGGCATATTTTTGTTGTTTTACGTTCCCAAAACCATCTTTTTAAGCCCGTTTTTATCTATTTTTTCATATTTTTACAGATTGCATTGTGCATTGAAGCAAAAAATGTTGTATCTTTGCACGCGATTCAAGATATATAAAAATATGTGTATATCTCGCTATATTTGAAGACTGATGAATTTTGCCATTATTGCAGCCGGAGAAGGATCTCGTTTGGCCCAGGAGGGTATATCCCAGCCCAAGCCTTTGGTTCCATTGGCAGGGAAGCCCATGATAGGCCGCCTGCTTGACATCTTTGTGCACCAGTGCGGTGATCATATTTCGGTTATCGTCAACCGACAGATGAAAGAGGTGCAGGATTACCTGAACGAATGGCAGAAGGAACATCCTGCCGTTGTGCTGCAGGTCTTGATCGAGAGCACGCCCAGTTCGATGCACAGTCTCGCTGCTCTTTGTCAGATTATGCCCGATGGACCATTCATCTGCACAACCGTCGATACGATTTTCCGAGAGGCGGATTTTGCCCATTATGTTCAGGATTTTGAGCAAAGCAGCGATTTCCGTTTTGTCGTGACCCCTTATGTGGACGATGAGAAACCTCTGTGGGTTTGTACGGCCGATGATATGCGCATTACGGCATTTGCAGATCAGGGCCCAGCGGCTTGGGTTAGCGGTGGAATTTATGGCATGGATAGAGCGCGTATCCTTCCGATATTGGAGAAATGCCTGACCTCAGGAGTGTCGCGCATGAGAAACTTCCAGCGCGCTTTGCTCGATGCCGGTATCACCATTCGGGCAAGCGTATTTGACCAGGTCATGGACATCGATCATAAGTCCGATATACAAAAAGCAGAGCAATGGTTGGCTTGATTTATCGTGCAACGGAATATTCGCCCAATGGAAATGTTCCAAAAGATGCAGCCATTCTGGAGGCGGTTGCCCATTGCTTGCGTGATGCTGGTCAAGAGGTTTGCACCATTCGCGAAGAGGAGCTGCCTGCGCATACAGCGGAACTTGCTTCCTGCCGTTGCATCATCAGTATGGCTCGTCGGTGGAAGAGTCTTCTTCTTTTGCAGAAACTTGAACAGCAAGGGGGAGTGGTCCTGAATCGGCCTTCGTCTGTGCAAGTTACGGTTCAAAGCCGATCTACGACCTTGGAGATGCTTCAGGTTTCGGGATTGCCTGTTGTTCCATTCTGGAGCTACGAACCGGCAGAAGACCGGATGTTCCAGTGTGAACCGGATTTGCAGCAGTTGTTGCCCGGATGGGTCAAGGCCATGCATCCAAGGGGTGTCACTCCCGGCGATGTGCTTCGCGTCGATACTCCATTGCAAGCCGACAGCCGGGTCATAGAACTTGCAGCCGATGGTTATACGGACATTATCGTCACACGTCATCTCGAAGGCCCGTTGGTCAAGGTTTATGCCGTAGGCGACCATTGCTGGCCAGATACCCGATATGCGGACTTAATGCAACGTGTTAGGTCGGTGTTGGGATTGGAAATTTTCGGTGTCGATCTGATTCTTGATAATGGACAACCCTTTATCATCGATGTCAACGACTTCCCCAGCTTCTCCATTTGCCGAACAGAAGCAGCCGAAGCAATGGGGGAAATGTTTTTTAGTTTTTAGTTTTCAGTTAATAGTTATTTGCTAATAGTTATTAGTTAAGTCAATAAGAAATTGAAATTGGATCCTCGTTACGCAGCATCACTCAAGCATCCCGATGTGGAAGAGACCATCGACCTGTGGTTCTACAGGCCAATGGGGTTTCGTATGGCTTTGATGGGAGAGAAGTTGGGTTGGACCCCGAATTTCATCTCGATCCTAAGTATCTTCTTGGGCATTGGAGCAGGATTGCTTTTCTATCCTGCTGATTGGCGTTTGAATCTGCTTGGCATGGCCTTGCTGGTGATGGCTGATATCTGCGATAGTGCCGATGGTCAGTTGGCGCGCATGACGAAACAGTATAGTCGTTTGGGACGTATTCTGGATGGAGCCTGTGGCGACATTTGGTTTATCTGCATCTATGTCAGTATCTGTTTGCGCCTGATGCCTGAATGGGGAATTTACATCTGGATTCTTGCAGCAGCGGCTGGTCTCAGCCATCGTTATCAGGCTTGTTTGGCTGATTATTATCGTCAGTTCCATCTCTTTCTGGTCAATGGCAAGAGTGGCAGTGAACTGGATGATTCCAGCCAGATCATAAACGAATACAGCCAGCTTCGCTTTGCTGAGGCTCCTCTCTATAAGCTGTTCTTATGGTTCTATAAGGGCTACACATTGGCACAGGAGTCATATACACCGCACTTGCAGACATTGCGCCGTTATTTGATGGGGCATGAAGAATCTGCTTCTGCAATACTCGGAACGGCGGCGTTCGATTCGCTTGTCACGGGTTCTCGTCCACTCATGAAGTATTGTAATATCCTCACCTTCAATTGTCGGGCCATCACGTTGTGTGTGGCACTCATTGTGGGGCAGCCATGGATTTACTTTGCAGTCGAGATTCTTGTAGGCAACGCACTGCTGATCTATTTGTGGCGGAGTCAGGAACAGCTGATCGTAAAAACGGTTGGTCGATGAAAAAGATTCTGTTCGTTGTTTGCCTGCTGATATTGGGCGTCATGATCTATGAGGCAGATCCGTACCTGTTGTGGCATAACATCTTGCAATGGAATTGGGTATTGGTTGCTTGCGTGGCTGTATGGGGCATAGGATATCTGTTCAATGCAATCAGTTTCGGATATGTAGTCAGGAGTTGCGCCCCCGGGTCAACGATACCGTTCAGCCGAATGCTGCGGCTCACCATCGGAGGTTATGCGCTCAATTACATCACTCCGTTTGGGTTGTTGGGTGGAGAGCCTTGGCGAATCTATGAGTTGCGCAACGACGTTCAGCCGCAAGCAGCCAATAGTGCAGTCACCTACTATGCAATGATGCATGTGCTCAGTCACATTGTTTTCTGGCTGATCGGAGTAGTGCTTGCACTCTTCTTTGCCGATATGAATTCTGCCCTCTGGGCCGATGGACAGACAGAAACACTCGTTCTGATACTCGTTCTTGTTATTCTTGGGTTCGTAGTGGTATTTGCTTATCGCTTTGCCATCAAGAAGGGGTGGATTGCCAGTTTGCAGGGTTTGTTGCAGGCACATCCCCGACAGTTCTGTATCGCTTTGCTCCTCGAGTTGGCATCACGTGTGATCAACGTGGCTGAATACTGGGTACTGATGCAGGCAGTCTTTGCCGGCAGTATATTGGATAGCTATCTTTCTGCCTATCTTGTTGTGGCATTCAGCAGTCTGTTTGCCAATATACTGTTCTTCAGCCCACTTCAGATGGGAACTCGTGAAGGAGGAATTTTTCTGGCTCTGCAAGCACTTGAGCCAGCGATGCCCGAACTGCTGCCTATGGCAGTGAGCATCAGTTTTGCCACCCGAATCCGTGAATTTGTCTGGATTCTTGTCGGAATAATAATTGTAAAAAAAAGAACTATTATATAACAAATGAAAGGATTGATATTAGATTATGGTGCCACCATTGATAGCAATGGAAAGCATTGGGCCGAAGTCCTGTGGGATAGCTACACCCAAGCATCGTTGCCTATCACCAAAGAGCAGTTCCGCGAGGCTTATATATACGGAGAGCGCTATCTGTCGATGATGAATGTCATCACTCCGGATCAGAATTTCTTTGAGTTGATGCAGGTGCGCATCGGCATCCAGATGGACTATATGCTCCAGCAGGAGATGCTGTCGCAAGATATATTGGAGAGAACCCTCCGAATGACCAGCGATGGAGAAGTACCTATTATGGAAAAGGCTGAGATCATACAGCACTTTGTAGATTTCATGGCGGGTATCTGCTACGATTATGCACGTCGTTGTACCCTCGATGCTTTCCAGGTCGTTGAGTACCTCTCCGAGAAGTACGATCTGGCTTTGGTCAGCAACTTCTATGGCAATCTTTCTGCCGTATTGCAGGATTTTGGACTTTTGCGTTGCTTCAAGGTGGTGGTTGACAGTACCGTTGCTGGAGTACGCAAACCAGATCCGCAGATCTTCCAGATTGCGATCGAACAGCTAGGCATACCGGCCAAGGATATTACGGTCATCGGCGACAGCTTCGATAAGGATATTCAGCCAGCCCTGTCTTTGGGTTGTCAGGCCATCTGGTATTGTGGCGACGGTTGGAACAGCGAATCCGACAAGGCCAACGATTATCAGCCTCGGATCAGTAACCTGCTTCAGGTTTACGATATCCTGTAGAACTCTATTTTCGTTCTAAAATAAACACAACGTCCGATTCGTCGTGACGCATTTT
The DNA here is from genome assembly GCA_045600485.1 of Bacteroidales bacterium. Classification (GTDB taxonomy): domain Bacteria; phylum Bacteroidota; class Bacteroidia; order Bacteroidales; family UBA3663; genus Liminaster. Next base: position 43,852 of record JAZRXX010000033.1, on the reverse strand, counting down.
CCGATAAACACTATGAAACACTTAAATCTAATCGTATTGCTCACTCTGATGGCATTGTCTGCAACAACCCTGTTCGGACAATCCATTCAGAAGGGTTTTGTGTATGAGTACAATGATAAGATGGAGAAGGTTCCTCTTGCGAATGTCGAGATTGTCGTGACCAACGCCGCTTCGACCGTCTCTGATGCCAACGGAGAATTTACGCTCCGATTCCGTCAGCTGAAGCCGGGAGACCGCATCATCATTCGTCGATGCATCAAATCCGGGTATTCCATTGCCGACGAAAACTCGTTGGACCACCTTTACATCACAGGTAGCGAATCGCAAATCTCCATTCTTTTGTGCAAGACCGAGAAGTTGATGGAGGTTCGTCGTAACATGGTTCGACATGCTACCGAAAAGACCACAGCCCGATATGAGGAGGACCAGATACATTTGGAGTTTAATTACCAGCAACAGCAGATTACCAAAGCTGAGTATGATGCCAAGCTGGAGGCACTCAAGCAAGAATATGAGAACAAGCTCGACAACATCGACAACTACATTGATCGCTTTGTCAAACTTGATTTGACTGCCCTCACGGCCGAGGAGCAGAAGATCATGTCGTATGTGCGCGATGGCAATTTCGAAAAAGCCATTGCTGCCTACGACAAATTGGATCTGGCCGGACGTCTCACGGAGCAGAGCAAGAACATCGATCGTCTGAAGTCTGCCTCTTCGGCCATGGTCGAATCGGAGCGAACCCTGCATAACCAACGCAAGAATCTGCGTAATGCCGTATTGCGACAGGCCGATTTGCTGCGCATGCAGGGTGGCGATGATGTCGATGAGAAGATCGGAAAACTGATTCACGACTTGGCGATGGTCGATACGACCAATGTCTATAATATGCTTGTTTATGCCCGATTGTTGCTTAGCCATGCCGAACACATGGAGGCCGATAGGGTTTACCGGAGCTTGATCTGGTCATCCGAACAGCAGGGCGATTCCATGAACTATTATCGCGCTCAATGTTATCATGCCGTGGCTCTCACTCGTGGCGGTAATCGTGTCGAGGGTCTTCCATTGCTCGAAGCCATGCTGCCCCGTCTGGATTCTATACGCAGGTCTCGTTCCGATACCTTATCGTTGTTGCGCGACGAATCCGAGTTCTTTAACACACTTGGTTTCTATTATAATCGCTTGGGCGACACAGCTAAGGCCAATGCCTTCTTCCGCAGGTGTGTCAACGATCTCCGAAGCCTTCGTGCTGAGACTACGCTCAAGGATCTTGATTCACAATATGCCGTGCTTCTGTCGCAGGCAGCCGCAATTATGCGTAACCAGTGGGGCGACGAGAGTGCAGAAATGTGCAAGGAGTCAATCTCTATACTCGAAGAACTGTATAAGCAGAAGCCCTACGTCTATGAAGGTCGCCTTGCCTATTCCTACAAGTCTTTGGGCGAAATCTACAAGATCCAGCTGAAATACGATGAGGCCGAAGAGGCTATGCTCAACGCCGAACATCTTTATCGCAAGGCTGTTCGGCGAAATCCGGTGGCCTATAACCGTTTTCTGGCACATTGCCTTGTCTCGTTAGGTTCATTATATATTATACGTAAGGACTATAATCGTTCATTGCAATGTCTGGACAATGCGCGAACCATCTTCCTGAACGAGAAGAATGGCGCTGCACGATTTGCCGACAATCTTTCGGACATCAATTACAACATCGGCAAATGTGCCTACTTCCTGCGCGATTACGAAACAGCACTCAAGTGCGATTTGTTGGCGTTGGAGGAGATGGAGCCACTCTATGCGAAAGAGCCTAAAATCTTCTACAAGGAAATGGGCCGTCGCCTGCTCCACTTGTGCAATGTTTATGTCCGTCTCAAGGAATATGAAACAGCCAACATTTACATCCAGCGGGCATTGGAGGTTGATCCCAACGACGCTGATATCCGTCGTAATGCTGGCGAAGTCAAGAGAATGATGTCGTTGTTCGGTGAACAGGGCGTTCCTGAACTGCCTTGATTTGTGTATTTTGGTATTACCTTAAAACAAGAAAAGTCATGAATCTTGCATTCATTAGCTATAGTCATCATGATTCGAAGATAGCCAACTGGTTGCAGAACAGTTTGGAGCATTATCATTTGCCCTACAACATGCCCAATCCAGTCAACCCTTCGAGTCGCTATTTGCGTCCGATATTCCGTGATCGCACCGATTTGACCACCGGTGTGCTTTCGGAGATTATCGATCGCAACCTCGAGAATTCCAAGTATCTCATCTTGATCTGTTCTCGCCGTGCCGCCAAATCCGAGTGGGTGAGCAAGGAGGTGCAGTTCTTTATTGAGCATGGTCGATTGAATCAGATCATACCGATTGTAATCGACGGCATTCCATACAGCAATGGTCCTCGCGAGTGTATGCCGAAGTATATGCTCGACTATGTGGCAGAGCATCCCGAACAGGAGCTGCATTGCATCGACAGAGTGGCTGATGGCGACGAACGTACCCTTATCCAGGTTGTATCCAGATTGATGGGTGTGCCTTTCGATGTGATGTATGCCCGTCATCGTCGTCGTCGCAACACGATCATTACCATTGCAACTCTGGTTACATCATTCCTCCTGGCTGCAGCAGCCTATCTGATTATGCCAATGTCCACCACGATCCGATTGTATGATCAGGTTTCTCATTTGCCGCATCTTGAAGGCGCTCTGATGGTCGATGGTCAGCTATATACGCTACCTGATTCCAACTACAATGTCGAGATTCAGTTGCAGGAGGTGCCGGGATTCCGTCGTGGTGGTACAGTCGAAGTCTCATTTGCCGCACCGTTTTATGACACGATCAAGACCACGTTGCAGTTAGGTATTGGACTGTCCACGCAATTGGAACTGGATCTGATGCGCGATGAGACGTTTGCCCATTTCAAGGGCATTGTTGTCGATGATCTGGGCAACCCCGTGCGTGGTGCAACGGTCGATATTGCCGGATACCAGTGCGAGACTGCAGCCGATGGCACTTTTCATTTGAATCTTCCAGCCAAGGCCCAGCAGGTATCTCAGCCCATCTACATCACCAAGGATGGCTATTATGAACTGTTCCGCGAAGATGAATCTCCCGATTTCGAACTTCGTTACATTCTTCATAAATTATAAGGGAAATTTCAACCTGTACGGTTAGAAGTTTTGAGCGAAAACGCCCTGAAAGGGCAACCAGCACATAGCCCAGGGCAAGCGAAGCGACACCCTGGGTATTAAGAATGCCAAACCGACGCCCTGAAAGGGCAAAAGCATGAATATCGTTTGTACGCACAAGAATAGAGCATTGTCCTTCAGTAAGGCTTTTGCCCCTTCAGGGCGTTTGATGTTCATATTACTATGAAACCCAGGGTGTCGCTTTGCTTTACCATGGGCTGATAGCGCTTTGCGATTGCCCTTTCAGGGCGAAAGGGTAACCTTACAGGTTGAAGATTTTGGTTAGCATAAGTCTTCAATTCTTCAAATCTTCCTTGAGAATAAAAAAATCAAGAATTAGTGAATTTCTTTCTCTTCTTAATTCCTTTTTGGGAATGAATGAGAATTACAGGAATCATCCTAATTCAGAAATTCTCTAATTCTTGATAAATAAAAACCTCAAAGAAGAGGAGAAGACAAGAAGATTTTTGGTTAGCATAAGTCTTCAATTCTTCAAATCTTCCTTGAGAATAAAAAATCAAGAATTAGTGAATTCGTGAATTTCTTTCTCTTCTTAATTCCTTTTGGGGAATGAATGAGAATTACAGGAATCATCCTAATTCAGAAATTCTCTAATTCTTGATAAATAAATAACCTCAAAGAAGAGGAGAAGATAAGAAGATTTTGGTTAGCATAAGTCTTCAATTCTTCAAATCTTCTTGTGACCGAGCAAAATAAGAAACGCTGCACTACGACCGATTCGTAGTACAGCGTTTCGTTGTATGTGCGTTATCAAAAGAATTTCAACCTTGCGAGTTGATTTGACATTGATATATAATATTCCCTTTGCGAGGCCACCTTTGCGTCCATAGCGGACTTTGCGTGAGTGCCTAACTATTTACAATGAGGTCAAAGGGTATATAGTTACTTAAGTTTTAATTTATAACTTATATTTTTTAATTTTTAATTTTTAACTTTTAATTTTTATCGTTTCAGACTTTGTATTTGGACTTGGCCACGATGAAAGAGACAAAGAAGTCGGCAGCATTCGAGATCACAAGGCCAATGCCGGCACCATTCAGACCAGCCAAGTGATAGCCCAGAATAACGCCAATCGAGAGAATGACGTAGCTGACCGTTTCGAGAGCGAGGAAGGTGCGGGAATCGCCGGCAGCCAATGGTATATAAGCCACAGGCAAGTAGGCAGCACGGAAGATCAGTCCGACGCTCGAAATCTGCGCCATGAGAATAACATCGTTGAATCGGTCGCTGAACAGCAATGGCAACAGCCATGGGAGCAATATGATCAGGACAACGACCAAAGGAATAATCAGTCCGACAGTAACCTTGACTTGTCGCCAAACAGCCATGCGACGTTCCTCGACATTATTGAAAATAGCCGACAGACGGGGGAAAAAATCGGAATCCAAACTGGCAAACCCGACTGCACCATAGGTCATGGCAATGGTATAGCCCGCATTGTAGAGGCCCACAGCCCGCAAACCATCCACATGATTGATGAAAGAGCGGATGCCCAACTGTGAGCAATGTCCGATGACTCCACTCAAAGCAAACGAGATACCCAGCACAATCATCGGGACACTCTGGGAGAGGAGTGCCTTCGAAAAGTTATAGTGGACACCATGAGCCCGATAGGAGAAGTTGATTACAACAATGAACTGAATGAGAGCAAATGCCAACAACGCAGGCAGAACACCCTCTATGCGATAAAAATAATAGAGCGGGAGCGATACGAGGATGGCCAAGGCAACGTCGATGGCAGAAACGATAGCAACTGCCTTCAGTTTGCGGAGTGCCTTGAGCAAGGTGATCTCGCCACAGGTCAGAGTTGTGAGTCCAACAGCAGGTGCCAGCAATACGTAGCCCCATGTGTGTTCGAAATCTTCGAACGTGAGCCACGACAACGGTTGAGCCAACAGTACACAAGCGAAAGTTCCCAGAGCAGCAAGCAGCAGGATCACCGAGCGCAGCAGGACGATCTGATTCTCCATCAACTGCAAGATGGATTCTCTTTCTTCGTCCGATTGGGCCTTGCTCAAGCGTTCGTAGGTTTGAGCGATGCCACGTACGCCTGCAGTGTCCATGCCGAGATTGGTTGAGGCGTGAACCAGCTCGCGGGTCTCATTGTAGATGGAGTTGAGACCGATGCCTTCTGGTCCAAGCAGAACTGCAACTATCTTGGTGCGTACAAGGTTGAGCAGAATGTTCAGTCCCTGCACACTGCCGAACAGACTCGTTGCCTTCAGGATACTTTTGTAGGAATTGTCCAATGAATAAATGTCTTAAGCTTAAACTTCTGTTTCTGTTCCCTGTTACCTTGCATTATTCATGCAAAGTTATAATTTATTAGTTATTAGTTATAATAACCTCGAACTGAAATTTGACTATAGTTTCGACCAAAACAGCCTAACTAATAACTATTAACTATAAACTAATAACTATTAACTCCTGGATTAGTTATTGTTGCGTCTTGACGAGATTTAATAATAACTCACACGAAGACACAAAGAAGATGAAGGCCTGCGGCATATTGCCTTTGTGAACTTAATACCCTTTGTAATAAATTGAGACCACACAAAGATGACTAAGGGGGAAAGACTTTTTATCTTCGTGCCTTCGTGTGAATTTATATACAAGTCATTGAAACGCTGCATTAACTAATCCAGATTACAATCGTCTTGTAACTTCGCCAATCATATAGTCCTTCCACGGTTTGAAGTCACCAGCCAGAATGTGCTGACGAGCTTCGCCGACAAGCCACAGATAGAACGAGAGGTTGTGGATAGAGGCAATCTGCAGCGCCAGATACTCTTCGGCATGGAAGAGATGACGCAGATATGCTTTCGAATGGATACGATCGACAGCGCAAGGTCCATCTTCCTGGATCGGAGAGTGGTCGTGTGCCCATTTGGCATTCTTCATGTTCATGATGCCATGGCGGGTAAAGAGCATACCGTTGCGGGCATTGCGGGTAGGCATGACGCAGTCGAACATATCGACACCACGTTCGATGCCCTCAAGCAGATTGGCGGGAGTTCCGACCCCCATCAGATAGCGGGGACGGTCCTTGGGCAGAATTTCGTTGACCACTTCGATCATCTCGTACATCTTCTCGGTCGGTTCGCCCACTGCAAGTCCGCCGATGGCATTGCCCTCGACATCCATGGCTGCAATCTTTTCGGCAGCTCGACGACGCAGGTCCGGATAGGTACAACCCTGGACGATAGGGAAGAGGGCCTGATGGTAGCCATACTGGTTGTTGCCATTTTCGTCCTCGGTCTCCTTGTAGCGTTTGAAGCAACGATCCAGCCAGCGTTCGGTCAGGTCGAGACTCTTTCGGGCGTAGTTGTAGTCGCTGTCGCCCGGAGGACATTCGTCGAACGCCATCATGATGTCTGCGCCAATGATTCGCTCAATCTCCATGACACGTTCGGGTGTGAAGAGATGCTTGGAGCCATCGATATGGCTGCGGAAAGTACATCCCTCTTCGGTAATCTTGCGGTTATCGGCCAACGAGAAGACCTGGAATCCACCGGAGTCGGTCAAGATAGGCCGATCCCAGCTGTTGAACTTGTGCAGGCCACCAGCCTCTTGCAGCACATCCAATCCCGGACGCAGATAGAGGTGATAGGTATTGCCAAGAATGATCTGAGCCTTCACCTCTTCGCGCAGTTCGCTGAAGTGGAGGCATTTGACTGATCCGACTGTGCCGACAGGCATGAAGATTGGAGTCTGGATGGTTCCGTGGTCCGTGTGGATTTCGCCAGCACGCGCCCACGAGTTTGTATCGGTTGCTTGTAGTTTGAATGTCATTTGTTTCGATTGGCAGTTTCGCGATTTGCTTTAACCACTAAATATATATAATAGATGAATCCGATGGCAACAACAGCAGCGATGCCATACTTCACATAGTCACTATATTCCTGCACTTTGGCGATGAGTGTCTCTTTGCCCAAGGTCTGTCCGAGGGTATAGCCCAATACCGCCAGAATGGAGTTCCAGATGCCTGCACCCAAGAAGGTGAAGAAAAGGAACTTCAGGATATTCATTTTGGCCAAACCAGCAGGAATGGAAATGAGCTGGCGAATGGCAGGAATGAGACGTCCGACGAATGTGCCAACAGCACCATGATCAGCAAAGTAGTTTTCGGCCTTCTCGACACCGGGACGGTCTATGAGCAGCATGTGGCTCAATTTCGTATCGGCAAATTTATGGATGATCGGACGGCCCAACCAATAGGCAAGGCCATAGTTCACCAATGCACCCAGAATGGCACCGATGGTACCATAGAGGATGATGAGTGGAAGGCTCAGGCTCCCGTTGGTGGCAGCGATATAAGCGGCCGGAATGATGATGATTTCGGAGGGGAAAGGAATGAACGAGCTCTCGACTGCCATAAAGAAGGTTATGACACTATAGCTCATGTTGGCTTCGATCCACAAGTATAATTCTTCCATAATAACTGATAACTAATAACTGATAACTTTGCATGAATGCAAGTTAAGATTCGGACAATTGACGAACGGCATCATCGTCGCCAATGCTACGGAAATAGTCGAGCAGCATTGGGTGGTAGGCCTTGCTCTTGGCGCCCATCTTGAGCAGTTTGCGATAGGCGGCATCGGCCTCTTTGTCGAGTCCGGAGTGGCTCGCCAAAGTAGCATAAGCGACCAGATAGCTCTGACTCTTGGGCTTGAGGCGCAGAATCTCTTTGAGTGCCGAGAGAGCCTCCGGAAACTTGTGCATTGTGGTCAGTATTGATACCTGCAACGATCTTGCACTCTCGTTTTTCGGATCGAGCTGAATGGCATGTTCGATCAATTCGTTGGCCTTGTTCAAATCACCTTCGTACAGGTATATACTGGACAAATGCAACCAGGACATAGGGTTTTTGGGTGAACGTTCGCACATGATTTCGAAACACTCCTTGGCCAAGTCGTATTGTTCGGTTTCTATATAGGAAAGCCCCAACATCTCGTAGGTTACATCGATCTGGTGCCGGATTTCGTCTTCCTTCATGTTCAGATTGCGTGCATCAATCTGCCCTTCGGCAAACTTGCGTGCATTGCACAAGTAGGGGATGCACTCTCGGAACTCATGTCTTTCGTAATGGATATAACCCATGATGAAACTCAACAACGGATTCGTCTCGTCGATGGTCAATCCATATTCACAAGCCTCCTGGCATTTCGAAATGTTCTGCATGAGCAGATAGCATCGTGACAGATCCTGCCATGAGTAGATGTCGTAGGCATCCAGATCAAGCGACTTCTCGATGGCTTTGGCGGCCTCTTCGAACCGAAGTGCATCGATCAGCATAGTGCCGACTCGGGCCAATGTTTCGGCATCTTTATCTATTATCTCGATGACCTGCACCAGATAGGGCGACAAGACATCCATGGGCAAGACTTCGAACATTTCGTCGATGGTGTTGATCCAATCCAATGGTGCAATCTGCCCATCGCGGAGCGCATTGACGAAACTGTCGAGTGCCCTTTGTGGATGACCATGCATAGCAGCAAAGCAGAAACTCATGCGGATGCTCCAGTCGGAATTTTCGTTGCGATACTTCTGGAACATGGCTTCGGCCTGTTCTGCCTTGTGGTTGTGCAGGTAAATCCAAATCACCATCTTTTCCATCGTATCGTCGTTCGGGTGTTGCCTCATGCCTTGTTCTGCAAGATATTCTGCATCCTCAAACATGTTCATGTCAAGCAAATCCAAGACGGCTGCCTCGATTTCTTCGGGTTCATAATACGAAAGATGATCGCTTGCCATGTCTTGACAATAACGATAGAAAGCTGGTGTTTTTTTCTTCATTCAGTGCTTGAAGTTTATTGTTTATTGATGAGCGGGACAATTGACCATTGTCATCTTGTCATGTTGTCATCTTGTCATTAAGGAAGGGAAGTAAAGGGGCTTTTTAAGAGTAGTAAAAGGGTAGTAAAAGGGTAGTAAAAGGGTAGTAAAAGAGACGTTTGAACCAGATGTCAAAAATCCTTTTTTATCCCAGACAAGATATGAACGCTTTTTGTATCGTCCTTTTTACTCCCTTTTTACTCCTTTTTTACTACCCTTTTACTCCCCTTTTTTACTATGAATTATTTACTTTCTTTGAGCGATACGGTACGGTTGAATACCAGCTTGTCGGCCGTGGTATCCTTGTCGATGCAGAAGTAGCCCAGACGCTGGAACTGGAACTTGGTGCCCACTTCGGACATCTCTTTGACAAATGGCTCAATGAAGGCGTTCTCGACCACAACTTCGCTCTCAGGATTGCGTTCGCTCTCGGTGGTAGCCTCTTCGTCGAGGAAGAGAGCATTATACAGACGAACCTCTGCCTTGACTGCATGTGGTGCAGATACCCAGTGCAGAGTGCCCTTCACCTTACGGTCAGCACCCGGCATACCAGACTTAGACTCTGGATCGTAAGTACAGAGAATGTTGGTAATGTTGCCCTCTGCGTCCTTCTCGATACCTGTGCACTTGATGATATAGGCAGACTTCAAGCGGACCTCTTTGTCGATAGTCAGGCGGAAGAACTTCTTTTCGGCAACCTCCTGGAAGTCTTCACGCTCGATGTAGAGTTCGCCCGAGAATGGCATCTGGTGACGACCAGAACCCTCCTGCTCCGGGTTGTTGTCCATCTCGCACATCTCCACCTTGCCCTCTGGCCAGTTGGTAATGGTAAGCTTCACTGGGTTGATGACACCCATGATACGGGTTGCATTCTTGTTCAGGTCATTGCGTACCGCATTTTCGAGCAACACGATGTTGTTCAAAGCCATGAACTTGGTGTAGCCGATGGTTGTGATAAAGTCACGGATGGCAGCGGCTGTATAGCCACGACGGCGCAAACCACAAATGGTAGGCATACGAGGATCATCCCAACCACGCACGATGCCGTTCTCTACCATGTCGCGCAAGTATCGCTTGGACATGACGGTATGAGTAAGGTTGAGGCGGTTGAACTCAATCTGGCGTGGGGTGTAGGTCGTGCCCTTGTATTCGGCCATAATCTTGGCAAAATACTCATACAAAGGACGATGCACCTCGAACTCAAGTGTGCAGATGGAGTGGGTGATACCCTCGAGGAAGTCCGACTGGCCGTGGGCAAAATCGTACATTGGATAAGCCTGCCACTTGGTGCCTGTGCGGTGATGTGGATACTTGATGATGCGATACATGATAGGATCGCGGAAGTGCATGTTCGGGTTGGCCATATCAATCTTGGCACGCAAGGTGAGGGTTCCTTCGTCGAACTCACCCTTGTTCATGCGACGGAAGAGATCCAACGATTCTTCGGCTGGACGGTTACGGAATGGACTCTCGATGCCCGGTTGGGTTGGAGTGCCTTTCTGCTGTGCAATCTGCTCGCTGGTCTGTTCCTCGACATAGGCAAGACCTTTCTTGATCATGTATTCTGCGAGGTTCCAGAGCTCCTCGAAATAATCGGATGCGTAGAAGAGGTTGTTGCCCCAGTCGAAACCGAGCCAGTGGATGTCGTCCATGATGGCATCTACGTATTCTGTGTCTTCGCGCGATGGATTGGTATCGTCGAGGCGCAGGTTGCATACACCACCATATTTGGCGGCAGCGCCGAAGTCCATACAGATGGCCTTGGCATGGCCGATATGAAGATATCCGTTTGGTTCAGGAGGGAAACGGGTATGTACCATCTTTGTGGGTGAGGCGGCTACCTTGCCGGCAGCAATGTCCTCTTCGATAAACTCCTCGACAAAGTTCGAGGCCTTCTTCTCTACGATTGCAGTTTCTGAAGTTTCCATAATCTTGTATTTGTTATATCATTACTTTTTCTTTTTCTTCTTCTTTTTGGTCTCTACCAGTTTCGCCGGATCGTATTGCTCGTTCTTGGACAAGGTCTTAACGTCGAGCATATAGACCTGCATGATCTCATCGCGGAACTGTTCGCCGGCATAATAAATCAGATCCTGTACGATCTTGTTGTCGTCTTCCGATGCGCTGCGATAGGTGTCGTGAAAGTTTCGTTTCATCTGATTTGCCACCAATTCAAACAGTCGGATCCGCTCCTGGCGATCCTCGATCGTACGGGCAATGGAAACAAGTTCCTCCATGCGCTTGCCATAGATTCGGTTGTCGATTCTTGTCTGAGTGTAGCGAAGCGGCTCTGGCTTCGAACCCAGTTCATCTGGTTTCATGACTTCGCACGGATAGTCTATGTCGAGCTCAAAATTGCTGATTACAGCCAAGTGATCCCAAAGAATGTTTTTGCGACCCGAAACTTCCGACAGCTCCGGATAGATGTCGGCCATGATATTGACGATTGTCTGGGCACAGGCATTGCGACGCTCGCGGTTGGGGATCGTCTTGCAATAATTGACCAGCATCTGTACATTACGACCGTATTCCGGAAGTTTGATTGCAGCGAGTTGGGTGTTGTATTGTTGCATATATTGTTGATTTGAATTACTTTTCGTTAATTAAACGGATTCTTGGGTAACGAGGCGACGAAATCCTTGAGGTAGAATGGAACAAAATAGGCCGTATCGTCGAATTTGCCCTGATTGAAGCGTTTGATCGCTAATGCCATCATGTCTTTGGCCATGACACGGACATTAGGGATGAAGTGTGCGTTGGGATGTTTGATTACTTCCTGGCACTTGTCGGCACCATCGCCGAAGAAGTAGATCGGGTGCTGCTCCAGTTCGTCGTGCAAGAAGTTCTCGTCGATAATCTCTGCCTTGACCGGACGGACTTCGTTGAGCGCTGCATCGTATAGTGCCGTATATACCTCCATGCGACGGGCATCGATCATTGGACAATAATAACCGCCTTCGGGCATGCCCTCCTCCAAAATCGGACAGAACATGACATGGCAACACAATGCCTCGAGTGTCGGAATACCCATGAGTGGAATGTTCAAACCAAAGGCAACCCCCTTGGCTTCGCTCACTCCAATGCGTAAACCTGTGTAGCTGCCCGGTCCGGAACTGACAGCAACGGCATCGGGCATCATGCCATTTTCGCGTGCGAACTGGAGGGCATCTTCGACAAATTGACCCAAGGCCGAAGCATGGTTGGGCCCATCGGTGGTCTCTCGCTTGAACTCGATATTGAAGTCGTGACTCAACGCAACGCTGCAAGCTTTGGCGGAAGTCTCTATGAGTAATATATTCATAATATATGTGTGCGCGTAATTTAAATAATGCGTGCAAAGATAGGGGTTTTTCGTCGAATTACCAAGAATATGGTTGCAATTTTATAAAAAAAAATAAAAACTTTGAAAAAAAAACAACTTTATGATACAACTTTGAAAATAATACATTATCTTTGCGCCACTAAATATCAAATATAACCCACATAAATGATACAGTCAATGACAGGATACGGCAAAGCAAGCGCCGTAGTCTTGAACAAAAAAGTTACTGCCGAAATCCGTTCCTTAAACTCTAAACAATTGGATTTGGGAATGAAGACGGCACAACAATACAGAGAGCGAGAAATGGAATTCCGCTCCATGATACAAAAAGCTCTTCAACGTGGAAAGGTCGATTTTACGTTGACCGTCGAGAGTGAAACTGTCAATGAAGCTCCACGTATCAATGCTTCGGTTGTTAAGTCCTATTACGAACAGTTGGATGCTATCCGCAAGGATTTAGGCATCGTCCAGCTGGATACTCAGGCTCAAAGCGCAGCCATTCTCCTTCAAACTGTTGTCCGTATGCCCGATGCCGTTAGTGTGGCAAGCGCAGAAATCGGAGAGGAGGAACTCGACGCCGTGACAAAGGTTGTGGCTGAAGCTATCGATAATTTTGTTGCTTTCAGAACGCAAGAGGGCGCCTCTCTCTATCGTGTCTTTTCGGAGAAGATTGCCAATATCCGTGCCCTTCTTGCCAGTGTTGAGCCATACGAAAAGGAGCGAACTGAGAAGATTCGACAGAATATCCTCGACAAACTACAGCAACTGCCTGTTGATTTTGACAAGAACCGTCTGGAGCAGGAGATGATCTATTACATCGAAAAACTGGACATCAACGAGGAGAAACATCGCCTGGAGAATCATCTCAATTACTTCATGGAAACTATGGATGCCGAGATGGATGCCGGTGGTACGGGTAAGAAGTTGGGCTTCATCGCTCAGGAGATGGGCCGCGAGATCAATACTCTTGGAAGTAAATCCAATCAGGCTGAAATGCAACGTATTGTTGTGAAAATGAAAGATGAACTGGAACAGATCAAGGAGCAGGTTTTGAATGTGCTTTGAGTTTTGAGTTTTGAGTTTTCAGTTTTCAGTTTTGAGTTGTTTGCTAATTGTGATATTATAACGTCGTATGAACAATGGTAAATTGATGATTTTTTCGGCTCCAAGTGGCAGTGGAAAATCAACTTTGGTACAATATCTGATGTCGCAGAATCCTGATCTTGCGTTCAGTATCTCTTGTACCAGTCGAGCTCCACGAGGTACCGAAAAGCATGGTGTGGAATACTACTTCCTTTCGCCCGAAGAGTTCCGCAAGCGTATTGCTGCCGACGAATTTCTCGAATATGAAGAAGTTTACACCGACAAATTTTATGGAACCCTCAAGAGCGAGGTAGAACGTCTCAGCAACGAAGGTAAGGTCGTCTTGTTTGATGTTGATGTGAAGGGTGGTGTCAATATCAAGAAATTTTATGGCGATCGGGCTTTGAGTATCTTTGTCCAACCGCCCTCGATTGAAGAGTTGTCTCGCCGTCTGCATGGTCGTGGTACTGATACCGAAGAGGTGATCCAGACCCGATTGGATAAGGCCGCCTACGAACTTACCTTTTCATCGCAGTTCGATAAGGTTGTTGTCAACGATAATCTCGATCAGGCCAAGGCCGAAGTTCTTGCCCTGATGAACGATTTCTTGAAGTGACAACATTTTCTACTGAACTAATAATGTTTTTGTGCGTGTGAGGATAGGTATTTACTCTGGAAGTTTCAACCCCGTTCATCTGGGACATATCGCTTTGGCTGATTATCTGGTCCGTGAAGGGTATGTTGATCGGTTGTGGTTGATCCGTTCCCCTCTTAATCCGCTCAAGTCGGTCGAAGGCCTCATGAGTAACGAGGCTCGGCAGAAGATGCTTGAGTTGGCCATCGACGGACATGCTGGGTTGCAGGTCTGTAATATCGAAGACAGTCTGCCGATTCCCAACTATACAATCAATACGTTGCAGGCCCTGAAGTCGCAATATCCCGAGCATGAATTCCACCTGATTGTTGGTGCCGACAATTGGTTGATCTTTCAGCGATGGAAGGATTGGGAGATTATTCTTCGCGATTTCCACCTCATCGTCTATCCTCGTCCTGGATATCCGTTGCCTGAGGTCTCGACGGCATTGTATCCAACCGTTAAGGTCGTCGAAGCACCACAATATGATTTGTCATCAACCGAGATCCGCCAACGTCTGGCTCAGGGTATGAGCCTGTCCGGCTGGGTAGATCCTAAAGTAGAGCAATATCTCCGTCATGATACCGAATAAAATAGATAAAGAAGCATTCAACCAGCTGCCTGTCATCGGACACACAGGGAATATCGTTGTGGCCAATAATGAAGAGCAGGCTGAAGCTGCAATTGCAGCCATACGCGATTCTCGTAGTGTGGTTGGCTTCGACACCGAAACACGTCCAGCTTTTGTCAAGGGCGTGTCCTACAAGGTTTGTCTTGTTCAGCTTTCGGTTGGGAAGACTGCCTATTTGTTCCGGTTGAATCTGATGAATGGCCTGCCTGCATGCCTCAAGCAGTTGCTTGAAGACAATACGGTCATCAAGGTGGGGCTTTCGACGCACGATGATTTCCAGAATCTTCGGAAGTGGGATGAAACATTAGCCCCACGAGCTGTCATCGAACTGCAGCATCTGGTCAAAGGATATGGCATCGAAGAGATGAGTCTCGCCAAGATCTATGCGCTCCTGTTCGGAAAACGCATTTCCAAACGTCAACGTCTCACGAATTGGGAGGCGCCCAGTTTGACCGATAAGCAACTCGCCTATGCCGCTTTCGATGCGGTCGCATGTGTTGAAATCTATACAGAACTTACCAGAATGGGACATCAGATTATCAATCGTTGATCCTGTTCCTGATATATTGCAATTTTAGTCTTTACAATAACAAATAATCTAATTATCATTATGGAATTAAAAGATGTTTTGAAGGCCATTGGTGCCCGTATGAAAGAACTTCGACTAGCACAGAACATGAAGCAGACCGTCATGGTCGAAAGAACAGGCCTCTCTCTCTTTACAATCAGTCAGACTGAAACAGGTCACAATACTTCGCTCGAAACTATTATCCTGATGCTTAATGCGCTCGATCGAATGGACTTGCTTGATGCCTTCCTTAAGGATCACGAGGGTGATTTCACTGGCGATGGCCGTAAGCCAAAGGCTGTGCGCCGTCGTAATGTCAAGGCTAAGCAATCTGCTTCCAGTGCAGATGACTCGCTTCGCAAGGTTCGTCCTTCGGAGAGAAAAAAGTAATACCGGTGACTAAAAGTACAGGTTTGAAAATGTCTATACTTATCAAGGATACAACGCGCGAGGAGAGAATAGAGATTGTTCGACGCTCTCTCGAAGATTGCGACGAAGGTTGCGAGAATTTCTATAGCAACGACGTCGAAGATATGTATAAGGATTACATCGAAGGTCGCCGAGAACTTCGAGAAATCAATGAATCTCAGGTCACATCCTTTGTGGTTTCGGAACGTGATATGTTCAGATCTGGCGGAGGTTGCGGCATGGGACGATAACTTTCCAGCTGTATTCAAATCATTTTCGGTGGAAAAATAGGGTGGAAAATCTTACTTTTTTGCCAGAAAGTGTAAATGAAGAAGTTTTGGACGAATTGGTAAAGGTAACTCGAAAAATGGATGTATCTTTGCATCGTCAAACAAATGAAAGTTGTTAGATTTGTTTGCGCTTTCTTAAAATGCCCAATATTTTTTCATGTATATAGTGATTTGGAAGTTAATTAAAAAAGGTCGTCAATTTTAGTTAGTAGTATTAGTGGTTGGTCCGGCGCTCTGTGAAGAGTGCCGGATTTTTTTTCGCCCAATACGGTTGGATCCCCAGGTGGACAAATGAATATCTCCCCTGCGTGAGTGCCTTATAGAAAAAAAGCCGGCGCTCTGTGGGGGAGCACCGGACCAAACACTTTAGTACATGAATAAATACCTAAACCTTAATAATAAACTTCCAAATCAAATTCTTACAATAAACATTTAATACACACTTGGATACACAATTGATTAAACATTTAATACACACTTGGCTTAATTGATAACAAAAATAACACAATCTAATTAGATATACATTTGGGCATAAAGAAATTATATCAAACAACGTCTCCAAGTTGACTGCTTGTCTCATTGTTTGACGGTGCAAAGGTACGGCTTTTTTTTGAGATAGAATAATCAATTCGTCCAAAAATGAAAACAATAAACATTCAGTCAAAAATTTGTTGTTTTGCGGAAAATGTATATCTTTTTTTGTTAGTTTGTGTCATTTTGTATCTTGTTTAATCGTAAAATTGTTGTTTTTGGAAATTTTTTATTCAGGTACAAAATTGTATAATTGCCTATAACTTCATGACCTCGCAGACAATAAAGTTTGATCCACCAATGAAGATCGTGTCCGAAGAAGATGAGTCAGCAAGTGCTGAACGATAGGCTTCGGTGATGGAAGAATAGGCCTTGCCTGTGATTCCAAAAGGTTCTGCCAATTGCTGGAGTTCCTTTGCCGGCAGGGCGCGTGGAGTATCGGCATTACAGAAGTAATAAAGTGCCTGTGTGGGCAGATATTTAAGAACAGCGCTGATGTCTTTGTCTCGTACCATACCGAAAACTATGCGCAGTTTGCTATCTGACTTACTTGCAAGAGTATGTAACTGTGGGCCAAGATATTGGAAACAACCTTCGTTGTGGCCTGTATCGCAGATTATGGTAGGGGAGGTCTCCTGTAAAATCTCCCAACGCCCACGCAGATGAGTTTGCTTCAAGACGAGACGGAAGCCATCGTGCAGTTGTTGCTCGGAAATCTTAAAACCACGTTCACGAAGCTTGCGCACAGCCCAAAGTATCGTGTTGGCATTGTGCGGTTGACATTCTCCCATGAGGGGGGAGTGCAAAGTGCCATCGGCGAGTGTCTCGTACTCTATGTGGTCAATGCAATTGCGAATCCAGAGTACCTGCGGACGAGTGTCGGCAAAGACAAGATCTTCCACTTGATGCAATTGTGCATTCTGCTGGAAGGTGAAATGTACACGGTCGTCCTTGCATTCTCCAATGATGCAGGGAATCCCCGGTTTCATGATGCCCGCCTTTTCGGCTGCTATCTGTGGTAAGGTATCTCCGAGGAACTGCATGTGGTCGAACGAAATGTTTGTAATGACACAAACTTCGGGGGTGATGATGTTGGTACTGTCCAGTCGTCCACCTAAACCGACTTCGATTACAGCTACATCTACCTGCTGTTGGGCAAAATAGCAAAAGGCCATCATGGTAGCGAGCTCGAAGAAGCTGGGCTGCTCGTCCTTCAGTTTGGGATATTCCTGTTCTACCCAGTTTGTTACGTACTGGTGGTCGATGGGTTCTCCATTCACGCGGATTCGTTCGTCGAAATCAAGCAGGTGGGGAGAGGTGAACAAACCGACCTTGTAGCCTGCACTTTGAAGAATGCTGGCCAATGTGTGACTGCAGGACCCCTTGCCATTGGTGCCTGCTACATGAATGGTCTTGAACTTGCGGTGTGGATGATTCAGGACTGCGTCCATGGCTTCACATCGCTCGAGTCCTGGCTTATAAGCATGTGCTCCCTGCGTTTCGAACACAGGGAGCTGAGCATAAAGAAAATCTAAAGTGGATTTGTAGTCCATTTAGTGAAGATTTATGTTTATGAATTAACGGCTGATGTTTGATGTTAATGGCACCAACTTGACGCTGGAGTTCAATCCGCAAGGAACTGTGCCCCACCATGAGTAGGTGTTGTACTTAGGATCCTTGTGATAACCCGGAAGGACTGCGATATTGGCATCCTTGAAGTTGCGCCATTGAACACCGTCGCGATCCATCTGAGCAACATAGTTGGCACAAAGTCCAGTGACCTCAATGCGAATCTCGTTTTTGCCGGCTTTAAGATACTGGCCAATGTTGAGTCGGAATGGAACCGAGAAGGCAATACCTGCATCCTTGCCATTGACGTAAACGTGAGCAGATTCTCGTACATCGCCCATATCGAGCATCCAATCCTTGGCCTCAGCCAATTGCTTCTTGTTGAGCTTGACGGTTGTGGTATAGGTTGCCGTACCCTTGGTGTTGCGAAGTTCTTCGATCGATGTCCAAGGTGCTATCGCAGCGAGCTTGTACTCCTGCTGGGTAAGTGGCTTGGCATTGTCGAGCGCAGATACGTTCATGATCCAAGCATTGGCAGAGAGATCCATCTCTTTGTTGGCAATAGGATAGAGGTAGGTCCAATCAGTAAGTGTTGGATCTTTGGCTTTGAGCTGCTCGGCACTGAGGTCGGTATAGGTCTGCAGTATGCAGCTCTGTCCACTGGCTAACTGGAGGTGGACGCAGGTTTTGCCGTTCTTGTGCGAAACAGCTGCAATGCCGCGCTTGCCAGTCAAAGCATCGAAGATAATGGCAGACTTGGCCTGAATACCTAACTCAACGTCTCCGTCAATATCGTTGGCTTGGAGCGAAGAGATGAAGTAGTGATAACCTGTCTCGTTGCTGCGACGGATGCACTTGGCTCCAAACTGGCTCTTCATGCCTTCGGGTAATACCTGGGTAAGCAGAGGCAGGGCTGTCTGGTAGTCGTTGGCCTGGAGTACATTCTTAGGCAATTGGGCGGTCACTTCGGCCAGCTGCTTCATGCGTTCATCGCGGTTATACATTCCTGGAACCTGTGCTGGGATACCATCGACAAAGAGTATGGTAGCACCTGCCTTGGCGAGATCGACGATGTGTTGCATGGTTTCTGGTTTCATGAAACGCACACCTGGAAGAATCAATGCCTTGTAGCGGGCACCACCCGAAGTGATGATACGTCCGTCGGAACCCACTTTGCATGCCTGGAGCATACGGTCGGACATATAGTCCATATCGTAGCCGGCGTTGTAGATGGTATTGACTGCTTTGACAAAGCGAGGAGCTTTCTTTTCCATGCCATGGATGGCAAACATCAGCAGACGGTCTGGATTCTCGTACCAGGCATCATAGACCGGCATATAAAGCAACAGATCATTGTCGGGCGCACCGTACTGCATGAAACTCTGTACGCGGGTAATATACTGGAAGAATGCCGGTGCATCGCGCCAAATGGTATTGATTGGAGACATTTCCATCGAAGCATAGAATAGATGTCCGGGCCAAGGGTATTCTTTAGGCGAATAGGTTGTTCCGTGGAAATAACAGTGATTCACACCTCCAATCTGCATCAAGTCGAAGTCCGGCTTGCATTGGCTCAATGAAGTGCGGAAATGCTCAGACAACCAGGTGAAGGTTTCGCTCGAAACGATAGGCTTGCCCGTTACATGGGCTGCTGATGAAGCATATTTGAGCATCGAGAGGTCGGAATCGTTGTGACGCCACATCGAGTCGGTACGGAGGCCGTTGATCTTGAAGTCACTCAAGCCATATCCCTCAATCTCTGGAATATCGACAGCTGCATAGACATCGAGCAAGTCGGCTGGTGATCCATGTGCCTGATTTCGGACGGTACTGCCCAAACTGTGCGCCCATTTGGCCCAACTGTGGGTAAAGACTTCAAGCAGGAGGTCGGACATTGTTTCGCGATAATCCTGAACGAGCAGGCTGTGCATAGGATCCTTGCTGTCGAGGAAGGCTGGAAGATAGTCTTCGAGCTTATAGCCACGACGTGCTTCAAATTCGGTGAGCATGGCTGGCGTCCAGTCTGCACCATAGACTTCGTATGAATCGTTGAAGAAGGAATTTGGTGCTGGTGTGCCAGTTCGCTTGAAGGCTTCGGTAAAGCGTTCGAAGTAATGGTTGACTGCCTTCGGGTTCAGGTGATCCATTACATAGCCGACACCACCAGGTGCTGCACGTTTGACAGCCTGTCGGGTGTGGCTGCTGTATAAGGCAATGTTCAAGGTGTCACCATAGGTCCAGGTGCCCATCAGTTTGGGTTCGTTCTTCAACTCCTTGGCATCGAACTTTGGCTCCTCTTCGCCCACCTTCCAAATGTGGTAGGAGAGTTTGCCTGCAGCTTCGTCGATTGTAACCTCTGGTCCACCGAATGGCCAACCCGTACCGGTATTCATATCCACAAGAATACCGACGCGCTTGCCTTCTGCTTCGGTGTGCTTCAACATATTCATCCAACGATCGGACAAGAAGTCAATTTCTTTCGATTCGTTGCCCTTGACTCCATAGATAGGTGTGATCTCGACAGCGCCGATACCAGCTTTAGCATAGGTTTCAAGATTGTAGGTGAGGTTGGCACTATCGACCGATGACCCCATCCACCACCAACGTGTGCCAGGTTTAGCAACTTGTGCTGCTTCTGGCCAATCAACAGATTGCGCCATGGCCGAAGCTGATATGGCAGCAAGACTGATTGTGTATAGTATCCGTTTCATGATTTAACGCTTAATGTTTAACGCTTTTGGTTCTTTACTTTGTCGCCCAAGAGCTTGCGAGCGCCTGCGCCCTGTTCGCCTGGGCTGAGTTGATAGACTTCGGCACCACATAGGAGGAAGCAACCGATACCGAAATCGTCGAAATCCGGAATCTTGTCGTAGAGGGTTGGCTGGCTCTCTTTAGGCTCCTTGCCGGTTCCCTGTTGGAATCCAAGCATTCCGTCATCCTGGTGTATCGCATTCTTGACCATCGAATTCCAAGCCTTTGCGATGAGTGGCATATATTCCTCGGCCTTGACATAGTTGTGACGAACAGCCCAAGCCATGCCATAAATGAACATCGAAGTACCAGTTACTTCCATGCCACCGAAATCTTCAGGATCATCGAGCGAGCAGTTCCAGGTGCCATCTTCGCGTACACGGCCCTTGAGGCTCTTTAGCATGGCGAGCAAGTCTGCCTTATACTGCTTATAATATGGATGGTTCTCCGGCATTTCGTCCATGACACGGCAGAGAGCAGCTACTACCCAGCCATTGCCACGGCTCCAATAGCATTGTTTGCCCTGTGGTGTCTTGTAAGGAGGATTGAAGTCCATGTCACGCCACCACAAGCCATCCTTGGCATTCCAAAGACCACCATCGAATGTGTCGCGCGTGTACATATACATTTTATGTGCCTTGTCCCAATAGGCTGTATTGCCTGTAGTCTTGCCTAACTTGGCGAATACTGGCATACCCATCTGGATTGCATCGATCCACCACCAATCGGAGTTGTCGGGAGTATTCAGATACATATTGCAGTTGCTGATCACATACTGGAGCTTTTCGGGCGAAGGAGCCAAGCGATACATATCGATATATATCTGAGAACAGCAATAGTTGTCGGCATCGTTGGTATTGATGCCATTTCGTGGTGCCCACTTGTGAAAATCGCACCATTGGTAGGTGTAATCATAGTATTCCTGACGAGGATTGACTCCATAAAGAGCCATCAGTCCTTCGTAATAGACAGCACGAGTCCATAGATTGGATGTTCTATACTTTCCTTTGCCAAAAGACTTGACGGTCGGATCAGGATGACGTTTCATGAACCACGTATTGACTTTCTCCATTTGCTGAAGAATGTCGGCGCGTGAAGGTAATTGCTCTTGTGCAAAACCTGAAATAGTCAAGGCTGATCCAAGAAGCAAAGTCGAGAGAATGTGTCTCATTGTTTGAGATGGGTTAAAAGTGAAGTAATAAGAATTAAGTGTCGAGTGAAAAAAAGTCTCAAGAAGAGGTGAAGAGAGAAGATTTTTGTCGTAGTGACAGTATCGAACAATCTTCCGTTCTTCAAATCTTCTTGAGAAATAAAAACTGTCAAATGTGCAGTGTTGTGCGCTTAAAACAGTTTGTTTGGATAGGTGCCATCGGCTACGAGAGAAGCGATACGCTCAACGGTCTCAGGACGATCCTCTGCATAAGTAACACCGAACCACTTAGAGGTTGTGTCGAGAACCTTGCAGGTGGCTGTACCTTCGGTGATGAGCTTGTTGACCATCAGTGGAATGAAGAATTCGGCCTTGAGGTTTTGCATGTTGGCTGGATCAGAGAGGAATTCCTTGAAGTATGCTTCGCTATACTCAAAGTAGTCAGGAGTGAAGCCCCACATGTTCATGGAAACTGGAGTCTCATCGGCTACGTTTACCCATTCGCCATCCTCCTTGTTGTCTTTGCGATAAGCAACCTTGCCATCGACACGAGCAATCTTGGTGCACTCGACACAAGTGGTAAGACAACCGTTCTCGTCCTTCGAGCAGATGCCACGGCTTACAGTACCGTTTTCGCTCAAGGTGTTGGCAACACGGAAACCGACCATTGCATACTGGTTCTTGGCTCCCTCTGGAAGTTCAGAAAGGAACTTGCCAATTACCATGAAGGCATCGCGATTGTAGAAGTCGTCGCAGTTGATGACGCAGAAAGGCTCTTTGATAACATCTTTGCCCATCAGGACAGCATGGTTGGTGCCCCATGGCTTGACGCGACCTTCAGGAACAGCAAATCCCTCAGGAAGAGCATCGATGCTCTGAAAACAGAGCTCGCATGGAACGTGACCTTCGTATTTGGCAAGAATCTGAGTGCGGAACTGCTCTTCGAAATCTTTGCGGATTACCCATACAATCTTGCCAAAACCAGCCTGAATGGCATCGTAGATAGAATAGTCCATAATGGTTTCGCCGTTTGGTCCCAGACCATCAAGCTGTTTCAAACCACCGTAACGACTGCCCATACCGGCAGCAAGAAGAAAAAGAGTTGGTTTCATAATTGAGTTTGTTTATTTTTTGTTGTTATTTGTTGTATTTATGTGTGCGAAAGTACGAAAAAAACATGGAAAATACAACAAATACGGGTGAATTTTACAAAAAAAGAGACAAAAAACGCAATTTTTCGATAAAAATTGTTCTACATATTAAAAAAATAATCTATCTTTGCGTCACCAAATCAAACAAACAACTTAAATATAAACGCCTATAGTAAATCTCTACGCTTTAATTTAAAACTAAGGTTTAGATGAAAAATCTATCTGATGAGAGCCTCGTTGCTCTTTACGCGCAGGGTAAAAACGAAGCGTTTGACGAGCTGTTGAGCCGTCATAAAAATAACCTCTATTCATACATTTACTCAGTTGTTCAGAATAGAGAATTGACGGAGGATTTGTTCCAAGACACCTTCACAAAAGTAATCGTTACACTCAAGTCTGGCCGATATCAAGAGTCAGGCAGGTTTGTCGGGTTCCTGTTCCGTATTGCACACAATTTGATTATCGACGCATTCCGCCAGCAGCAGAACGAGCAGATGATTAATGAATGTGATGTGGATTATGATATCTTCGGACGTAAGGATTTGGCAGGAGATGAGTTTGATTCATGCTGTGAGGATGAGATCTCTTATCGCCAGGTTCTATCGGATATACGACGTATGATTGACTATTTGCCAGAGAATCAACGTGAGATTGTCATTATGCGTTATTATAAAGATATGTCGTATAAGGATATAGCCGAGAAGTTGGGTGTCGGCATCAATACGGCTTTAGGTCGAGTGCGATACGCAGTAATCAATATGCGCAAGATTGCTGATGAACATCATATCACATTAGCAATTTGAAAAAAACATCCGCGGCTTTTACAATAAAGTCGCGGATTCTTCGTTTTATATATGAATCCCTTCTGAAAGGGAGATCAATGAAGTTTTTATTAAATACCAACATTGCCTATGCAACATCGCTCTACTCCTTTATGCGCATCAGCAGATGCAAACATGCCAACTTTAGGACCAAGTTTCAAGACAATCTGTATGTTGCAGATGTTGGCCAGAACTTACAAGCCGGAACCATTAAAAGATGGTAGGTTCAATAAACATTCTTTGGCCTGAGAATCCATCCAAGTCGGTAAGACGAACGTCCTGTTGCAAATGCAACATCTGGATGTGAGATAGATCGTCGGTGATTATGTGACGAAGTTCGCTGTCCTCTGTCTGGGCAGGAGAAACAAGCACATAATGATCGGCGATATTGTTTTCCTTCAAGGCTAACTTAAGCTGGGTGTGCTCTTTTAGGATGTTAATGAATCCTTGAAGTCCTCCACGGTCAGCATAGAGTGCACGCATTCTTTCGGTGATGACCTGATTCATGACGGGTGGGAGCGTGCCAATGGTGATACGTTCCTTGAGATAGCTGTCTATCTCTTCGCCGAAGTGTGTGTAAATGCGTGCTATCAGATCTTCGCAATCAATAACCGGGGTGTTACTGAAGAAGAACTGGATCAGCTGCTGATATCGACTGAGGAAATGATCCGTATCTTTTGGCAATTCTTGAGCCGCCATTTCTACCTGTTTTTGGCTGAAATGCCCCAATACTTTTGATGGATCGGCATCGTGTGCTGCATTCTCTGCAAGAGAGATAGCTTCATCAAGAACCTTACGAGACCCGCTGATTTTGTCCTGCAATTCCTGAATGGCCGGAATGAGTTCATTGAGCAATTTGACTGCAAAGCGACAGCCGGGCACTTGTGTTTTTTGTATATAAAGAGTCGCCATCAACGCAGTGTATTCGTCGAGGATTGCATCGTCTTTCTTCATCATACGTGAGAGGAAATTCATGCCATTCCATTGGGAAACACTCTCCGAAATCTTCTTTTCGGTCATTTGAATAGATCGATTGATCTCTTCTTCGAGGTTTTGGAGTTCGAGAACCTTCTGCTGGAGGATGTTGACAATCGAACGAAGAATTGTTTTCTGCGTTTCGGGCGAATATGGATGGCTTTGAACCGTGCGCGTATATTCCTGATTGATGATTGAAAGCAGAATCTGAACGTAGATATCTGTCTTTTTGGCCTGAAGTTGGAAGAAATATTCGACACCAACATCACGGAAACGACTTTGATAGAAGACTTCGATGCGCTGACGGATTTTGTCCAGCCAGTCAGAATGAGGAATATCATTCATACCTTGTGACTGTCCGTTGGCAGTATCTTTCCAGAACTTTTCGACTGGCTTCCAAGTACTCTGGTGGTCTGTTTCGTTGTTCAGGAACATCTCCTCCTGCAAGCAAATGCGGGAGTTCTGGATTGGAACAAACGACAGGATATGCTTTGCCTCTTCGTTGCAGGTCTCGATGGTAGTTGGGTTCGCTTCCGGTTTGCTGCATCTCAGCAAAGCACAGACATATTGTTTGCGGAGATAGTCACGGACACTCGACTCAGGATAAGTGATGCCTGCAGTGTTGAAGGTCGCAAATATAGGGGCGAATTGTTCTGTGCCCTTTTCGGATTCTTTCTGCGATGTTTCGGTGTTTTCTGCTGGTTCGGTTAGTGCGAGTATATCGATCTTGGAATGGATCGACTCGTACAGAAACTCTGCTAGAGACTGCTGAGAAGCATCGTGGTAGAGATAAATGCGATTGATGAGTTGGAACTCGGAGTACTCGCACGAAGCATTGTTGGCTGTTGCAAGGTTGTTCCAGACGGTCTTGATCTCCTTCTCGTTACACTGCTGCAGACCGGGAATGAACGCATAGGCAAGGCAACGATAATGATGCTCTGCATCAGCGGAGAATATCTTTCGGATGAGTCGAGCTGTTTGGGCCATACATTCGCCTTCGTCGGCTCGACAGAAATTGGCACAGATATGGAAAGTTACATCACTCAGATTGATCTTCTCCTTGCGACGCAGGTCAGCCACTTCGTGCAAGAGTTCTCGCTCTTCCAGCGGACGAGGCAAGAAGAGCAACGTGGTGTCACGACGGTCAATGGATTCCTTTGAGAATTGACGGTAAACTGGGTTGTCGAGTCGGGAACGACAATAGTTCAGGAAGATGATGAGATGTTTCATTTCTTCTGCATCTCCTGATAACAACTGCGACACAAAGGCATGTATTCAAGTTTCTCGCCTAACATTACTTGTTGATCGCCTTCTGCAATTCGATAGGAGAAGTTGGCGAGACGGCCACAGTTCATGCAAATGGCTCGTGTCTTATAAACTTCATCGGCAATGGCTAACAGATTAGGCATTGGACCAAATGGATTCCCAAGATAGTCCATATCAAGACCTGCCACAATAACACGTTTTCCTTGATTGGCCATTTGTCGGCATACATCAACAATACCAGCATCAAAGAACTGGGCTTCGTCGATGGCTACTACATTATATTCGGTACCCATGCGAAGAATGAGTCGGGAATGCTCGACAGGAAACGCTGGGATAGAGGTCTGATTGTGAGACACAACATCTTCGCGACTGTATCGGATGTCGATTGTCGGTTTGAAGATACAGATCTTCTGACGAGCGATTTCTGCGCGTTTGACTCGGCGTATCAATTCCTCGGTCTTGCCCGAGAACATGGAGCCACATATTACTTCTATGCTTCCTGGACGATTCAAGTCTTTTTGGTTGTTTTCAATATACATATTATATGATGTTCTATTAGGAATTAGCGATAAGTGATTTATATTTGCGTCCAATGGGAATTTCCTTGCCATCGGACATGGTTAATGTTGCCGCAGATTGTGAGATTATCTTTTGTGAATTGACGAGATAGGAGCGGTGAACACGAACAAATGAAGCTTCGGACAATTGCTCTTCAAATCCGTTCATACTGCCAAGAGTGAGGCGGAAACGACTATCGGTCAGTACCACTTTGACATAATCCTTGAGCGCCTCGATATATATGATCTCGGAGGTGTTGATGATTTCTGTCGATCCTTCGACACGGATGGAGATCTGCTGGCTGTTCTCTTTCTCTTCGAGCTTTCGGAAAAGGATAGCTTTCTTACCTTTTTCGATAGCTAACTTCAGCCGTTCGAGTGTATAGGGTTTGAGCAGGTAATCGGTAACGTTCAAGCTGAACGAGTCGATAGCATACTGATCGTAGGCGCTAGTAATGACGACCGGTAAGCCTTGTATCTTCTGCAATACTTCCATTCCAGTCATTCCTGGCATCTGGATATCAAGAAAAAGTAAATCCGGTCGCTGTTTCGATATGCCAGCCAATGCCGATATTCCATTGTCGTATATCGTTATGTCGGAACCTTCGCCCAGTTTCTCAAGAAATAACTTCAACTTGGCTGAGGCGAGTGGTTCGTCTTCTGCAATGTAGATTTTCATTTGTTCAGGTTTGAGGTTTGATGATATTCAGCACTTTGTCGATAACCATTTGGGGGTGGATGTCCGTCATGCAATGCCAATCACCGAATTTGCAAGGTTTGTTGCCATAGATGGAACATGGTCTGCACTCCAGTGGAAGTGAAACCATATCGTCTGGAAGTTGACGATAGCCATAGAAGCCCGCCTTGATATCGGTAGCGCCCCAAATGCTGATAGCACGACATCCTACTAATGAGGCCAAGTGCATATTGGCAGAATCCATCGAGATGATGCAATCCAATTTCGACATCATGCGGAGATCATCGCCCAAGAACTGTTTGCCAGCTGTATTGGTAATTCTTTCAGGGCAACGGCATACCCACTGTTCGAGTTCTTGCTGTTCTTCTGGTCCTCCAAACAAATAGATATGCAGGTCCTTGTGTACTTCAAGAAGTCCATCAATTACGTCAAGCATCTGCTCTTTGGGATAAATCTTGCCACGATGTTGAGCAAAAGGTGCGATGCCGATATTGATTTTTCCGACCAAAGTAAGATTGGAGGCAAGAGGAGTGGGGGTAAAGTCCAGTTTGACAGGTAGGCCTAACGCTTCGAAAACTTCACGGTAACGTTCTATGCTGGTTTTGAGCTGTTCGCTATGCTTGTGAGCAACGAGGGCTTTTTTGTCGGAACGTCCCTTTTCGATTATCGCTTTGGGTGTGCGATGCAGTGAGAATCGTAGGTTCAGCCACTTAGTGCGAAGGACATCATGCAAATCTGCAACCGCATCAAAACCCTCTGCTTTCAATTCGTGGTAAAGACGATTAAGCCCGCTGATGCCTTTGTAATCCTTCTTGACATCAACACCTTTCACAGTCAGATTGGCAGTAGATGCTAAAACGGCTTGATAGATTTTTGCGCCCACCTTGCTGGTTAGCATCGTGACCTGTAGTTCTGGATATTGCCTACATAACGATGCCACTACTGGCACCGTCATGGCAATATCTCCCAAAGCAGAGAAACGAATGACAAGAAGTTTCTTCATTTACCTTTCCCTTTAACCCCAAATCACTTGTTCCCGTACAGAACTGGATTCAGATTTGGGTCGTTGTACATCTTCATCTGTTTATAGACTTTCATATACTTGCGACCGGTTTCGATATCCTCCAATAGTTGATCGATGGCTGACGAGAGATCTTCACGCTGGGTGAGGAGTACGTTGAGTTTCTCCTGACACTTCTGGCGATGAGCGTCATCGACATCGGTGCGATTGACTTCTGCTTGCATGTGATAGATTTTCAAATAGAGGATCGAAAGACGATCTACAGCCCAAGCTGGACTTTCGGTATTGATTGTTGCCTCGGTTGAGACCTTAACATCTTTGTATTTGTCAAGGAAATAACTGTCAATCATCTCTACGAGATCAGTACGGTCCTGATTGCTCTTGTCGATGCGACGTTTCAGGACAAGAGCAGCCGCTGGATCAATCTGTGGATCACGAATGATATCCTCAAAATGCCATTGTACGGTGTCAATCCAGTTTTTCAAGTATAGAAAAAACTCGATACTGCGCTCTGGATAAGGATTCTTGATAGGAGTGTCCACATTGTCTGTTACATGATAGTCAGCGATAGACTTGTCGAAAATTGGGGCACAAAGTTCAGTAAATTTCATATCTTTGTAAATGATTTTATTTTATCTTGGGCGCAAATATAATAAAAAATAATGAGATTATGCTTTTGTTTCCAAAAAAATCTTTATCTTTGCACCCGTTTTTCCCTATTTTGAGAGATTTTATGAAAGTTTGTATTGCAGAGAAACCGAGCGTAGCACAAAGTATTGCCAATGTACTGGGGGCAACCCGAAGGATGAATGGCTATTTTGAAGGGAATGGGTATCAGGTGACTTGGACCTTTGGACACCTATGCGAGCTGAAGAATCCTGAAGAATATACCGAACACTGGAAACCGTGGGCAGAAAGCCGTTTGCCAATGATTCCGCAAACCTTTGGAATCACTTTGAAAAATGATGATGGCGTAAAACGTCAGTTTGCTGCCATTGCGGATTTGTATAGCCATGCCGATGAGATCATCAACTGCGGTGATGCCGGACAGGAGGGTGAACTCATACAGCGATGGGTGATGCAGAAAGCCGGTATTATATATAATAAGGAGCGAGATACTTATTTCCGTCCAGATGGAAAAGAGTGTCCCGTGCAGCGTCTATGGATTTCTTCGTTGACCGATGATGCCATTCGAGATGGGTTCCAGCATCTTGTGCCTCAGCAGCAATATGATAAACTGTATGCCGCTGGATTGAGCCGTGCTATTGGAGATTGGTTGTTGGGTATGAACGCATCTCGTCTTTATACTGTGCATTATGGACATCGTGAGCAACGTCAGGTGATCAGTATTGGTCGAGTACAGACTCCTACGCTTGCATTGGTCGTGAAACGTCATTGGGAAATCGCCAATTTCGAGCCACAGCAGTATTGGGAAATTAAGACACTCTATCGTGAAGTGACCTTTAATGCAACCAATGGACGATACGAGAAACGAGAGGATGCCGAAGCTGCGTTGCAACTGATTGAGGGGAAACCCTTTACTGTGACTGATGTTCAGAAGAAGCAGGGCAAGGAACAGCAACCACGATTGTATGATTTGACATCACTGCAGGTGGATTGTAACCGTAAATTTGGTTTCTCTGCCGATGAGACCTTGAAACTGATTCAAAGTCTTTATGAAAAGAAACTTACGACCTATCCACGTGTGGATACAACCTTCTTGAGCGACGATATCTACCCGAAATGTCCTCAGACGTTGGCTGGACTTCGTGGGTACGAGAAGATAACAGCTCCACTTTTGGCTCCAGGCTTTAAGCTTCCGAAGACCAAAAAGGTGTTTGATAACTCGAAAGTGACAGATCACCATGCTATCATTCCAACTGGATTACCTGCGAATAATATCACATTGGAGGAACGTAAAGTATATGATCTTGTGGCCCGTCGCTTTATCTCGGTTTTCTATCCGGAATGTATCTTCAATACTACAACCGTTAATGGCTTTGCCGGTGAAAATGAGGAGTCTGGTGTGCCTTTCAGGGTTAGTGGTAAGGTGATTGTGGATCCTGGTTGGCGAGCTGTTTATGCCGATTTGCAAGGTGATGGAGAAGATATTACGACAACGAAGCCCGAGAGCAAAAAAGAGGGCCAGGAGGGGGATGAAGAAACTTCACAGGGAATTCTTCCAGATTTCGAAAAAGGGGAATCTGGTCCACATACACCATCGTTGCTCGAAAAATGGACCAAAGCTCCGGCTTTATATACAGAAGCATCGTTGCTCAGAGCCATGGAAACGGCTGGTAAACTGTGCGATGACGAAGAATTGCGTGATGCAATGAAGGAGAATGGCTTGGGTCGTCCTTCAACCCGAGCAGCGATTATTGAAACGCTCTTCCGTCGCCGTTATATCCGTAAGGAGAAGAAGGCACTGATTGCTACTCAGACAGGTGTCGATTTGATTGGCCTGATTCGTCAGGAGATCCTTAAAAGTGCCGAATTGACTGGACAATGGGAAAAGAAACTTCGCCAGATCGAACGTGGTGAATATGAGGCTCGTGTCTTTATTGAAGAACTGAAGCAAATGGTTCGTCAGATTGTGGATGAAGTGGTGCGTGATAATGTGCAGACTCGAGTTGCATTTACAGCAGAAGAGGAGGTGTCTGGCAAGAAAGCAAAAGCCACAGCAAAGCCTAAAACAGAGGGTGAGGCAAAACCTAAGACACGCAAGCCTAAAACTCCAGCCAAACCGAAACAACAGGCAGAGGCAGATGGACAATATAAATACACGATGGCTACTTTACCAAAGGTTTGTCCGGTGTGTGGCGTTGGGCAGATTTTGCGAGGAAGGACTGCCTTTGGATGTTCGAACTTCGCCAATGGTTGCGCGTTCCGCATTCCATTTGAAGAGGTAAAACCCGAATAAAGTTTAAAAAAATACATTTTTATTTAAGATTCGCGCGCAAGAGTTGGAAAAATTAAAAATTATTCTTATCTTCGCGCAGAATTTTTAAATAGAAATCCGTGCGTACACTACGATATATTGCTTTATTGCTATTGATGATGACTGTAGCCTTAGGCCTGCAGCCATCATTTGTGTATGCACAGCAACTGGCGAATGATAGTTTGGCCGTAACCGACACTGTGGTTGTTGATTCGTTGCTGTTGAACGATTCGTTGCTGTTGACCGATTCGTTGTCAGCTGATTCTATTGCTCCGAAGTCTCGAAAAGAGGGAGGTGGATTGACGGCTGTTGTAAACTACAAAAGTTCCGATTCGTTGGTCTTCTCAATGGGAAATATGGCTTGGTTGTATGGCAATAGTGAAGTCACCTACGATGATATCAACCTAACTGCTGAGCAAATCCAAATGTCTCTGGATTCAAGTCTTGTTCATGCTAACGGTGTGCCCGATCCAGAAGCTCCTGAAGGCAGTAAGATGTTGAAGGGCGCTCCTGTCTTCAAGGACAAATCGGGCGAATACGAAACAAGAACTATTTCTTACAACTTCAAATCCGGCAAAGGCTATATTACCGATGTAGTAACGCAGCAGGGAGATGGTTATGTGACTGGAGGAACAACCAAGAAGATGCCGGATAATGATATCTTCCTTGAGAATGGCCGTTACACCACTTGTGATTTGCACGATTGTCCTCATTTCTACATCAACTTGACCAAGGCTCGAGTCCGTCCCAAGAAAAACATAGTGACTGGTCCTGCATATCTTGTAGTGGCCGATGTTCCGTTGCCATTGGCTATTCCATTCGGATTTTTCCCATTTACCAAAAGTTATAGCAGCGGTGTGATCATGCCTTCTTATGGTGCCGATCAGACCAAAGGTCTTTATTTGCGTGATGGTGGTTACTATTTTGCAATCAATGACTTTATCGATCTTTCGCTGAAAGGTGAGATTTACACCAAGGGTTCATGGGGTGTAACTGCCAGTTCTAAATATGCCTGGCGTTATAAATTCCGTGGCAATTATTCGTTCAGCTACCTAAAGACCATTACTGGCGATAAAGGTATGCCGGATTATAGCGAGATGACAAACTTCCGTGCTATCTGGAGCCACTCGCAAGACAGCCGCTTCAATCCGAACATGACGTTGTCTGCTTCGGTTAACTTTTCGACCTCTGGCTACGAACGTAACAATCTTACCAGTTATTACAGTTCGGAGATGACACAGAGTACCAAATCGAGCACGATCAATGCCACCTTCAAGATACCTAACAGTAATTGGAACATTTCGGCAAGCACATCTGTTACACAGCGTACTCAAGACTCCACATTGGTGGTCTCTCTTCCAGATCTGTCTGTTTCCATGAGCCGTTTGTATCCTTTCAAACGCAAGGTGAAATCAGGTGCAGATCGTTGGTATGAAAAGATTTCTATGTCCTATTCTGGTCGTTTCTCCAACAGTATAACCACCAAGCAGGATCAGTTCATACATAAGAGTTTCATCAAGGACTGGAGAAATGGTATGCAACATACGGTACCGATCTCTGCTTCGTTCACGTTGTTGAAGTATATCAATGTCACACCGTCGTTCAACATTACGGACCGAATGTATACGCATAAGACCCGGCAGTTCTATGATCCTTCTATTATGAATCCAGATGGAACTTATGGCGGTGTTGCTAATGATACTGTTTATGGTATCTACAATGTCTATAATTATTCGACAAGCATCTCTGCCAATACGAAGCTGTACGGATTCTATACGCCATTGCCTTGTTTCAAGAATGCGAAACTGGTTGCTGTACGTCATCTTTTCACTCCATCTATTTCTTATAGCTATACTCCAGATTTCGGACAGAAGAAGTATGGTAGCTGGTCATCGTACGTCATGCCTGATGCCCATGTGCCGGGAGGTTTCAAGACTGTTCAGTATTCTCCTTTTACCGGATATTTATATGGTACAACATCTCGTGGTCGTACCGGAGCCATCAGTTTCTCGATGGCTAATAATATCGAGGCGAAAATCCGTAGTGACAAGGATTCTACCGGCTATAAGAAGATCTCCATCATCGATAACCTGACTTCGAGCATCAGTTATAATCTTGCCGCAGATTCCATGAACTGGAGTTCTACGATACCATTGTCGGTGGTAATCAAAATGGGTAAGTCTGGATCGATGAACCTTTCGGGATCTTTCGATACCTATAAGTATGGCTTGACAAGCAGCGGTTCTCCAGCACATATCAATGTACCTCGTTGGAAGGTCGGTGAATTTCCTCGACTGATGAATACCGGTTACAGTTATAGCTATCAGCTGAACAACAAGAAACTCGCCGCTTTGTTTGGTTTCGGTGATTCCAATGATACAGAGAGTGAATTGGATGACGATGATGACGAGATGGGAGATACTGTTGATGAAAATCTTGATCCATCATACAAAAAGGAGAAAGAGGGACACAGAAAGAAGAAATCGGGAGAATCTTCATCAACTTATGATG
Source organism: Bacteroidales bacterium (assembly GCA_045600485.1). Classification (GTDB taxonomy): domain Bacteria; phylum Bacteroidota; class Bacteroidia; order Bacteroidales; family UBA3663; genus Liminaster. The sequence continues at coordinate 9,934 of JAZRXX010000033.1, read as the reverse complement.
GCGACGGTTATTTGATCTGGACAATTCCTTGGTCAATGAATATCTCCTATACGATGCGCTATGGCTATGGTACCTTCAATAAGAGGAAGATGGAATATAACTACAAGCTCACTCATAGTGCAACTGTGTCAGGAAGCATTCAGCCAACGAAAGGCTGGAATTTCTCCTACAATTTGACGTACGACCTAAATGAAAAGAAGGTTTCGTATATGAATATGAGTTGTTCTCGTGATATGCATTGCTGGAACTTGACTGCTTCGATGAATCCTATTGGTCGTTATGCCAGCTTCCATGTTTGCATAGCCGTCAAGAGTTCGATGCTTTCTGATTTGAAGTATGAGAAGTCATCTGTTTCTCGTAGCAATAAGATTGATTGGTACGATGATTGATGAACGTTGGTACAAATAAATAGTTGATAGTAATTGTAAATTGTTGATAGAATAAGATGATAGCAATTGTAAAATACAACGCAGGCAATATCTACAGCGTTTATTGCGCGTGCAAGCGATTGGGTTACGAACCCGTCATTACAGATGATCCGGAACTGCTCCGTACGGCCGAGAAGGTAATCTTTCCTGGTGTGGGCGAAGCTCGTGCTGCCATGGATTATCTCAATGCAACAGGATTGAGTGATATCATCCGTGGACTTAAGCAGCCTGTATTAGGCATTTGTATTGGTATGCAGTTGCTTTGTAAGCATAGTGAAGAGGGAAATGTGGATTGTTTGGGTATTTTTGATGCTCCAGTTGAACGGTTTGTTCCATCAAGCGCAGAAGACAAAGTGCCACAAATGGGTTGGAACACGATTACTACGTTATCTACTACATTGTTTAATAATGTAGTAGAGGGTGCCTATGTCTATTATGTCCATAGTTATCGCGTACCGATGTGCGATTTTACTATTGCGCAGACCGATTATTGCGGTACATACAGTGCTTCGCTCCACAAGGACAATTTCTATGCTACCCAATTCCATCCAGAGAAAAGTGGCTCTGTTGGAGAGCAGATTCTTAAAAACTTTCTTGAAATCTGAAAAAACATTTTGATATATGATTGAACTAATTCCTGCAATTGACATTATTGACGGTTGTCTTGTCCGTCTGCAACAGGGTGATTACAGTGCTAAGACAGAGTATAGCCACGATCCATTGGAGGTTGCCAAACAGCTTCAGGATATAGGAATCCGACGTTTGCACGTTGTTGATCTTGATGGTGCTAAAGGTGGCCATATTGTCAACCACAAGACACTTGAGCATTTGGCAACAAATACTAATCTTGTGATTGATTTTGGTGGTGGCGTTAAGTCGGATGATGATGCACGTATTGCTTTTGAATGTGGTGCACAAATGATTACCGGTGGTTCGATTGCTGTGCAGCGTCCTCAGATGTTTTTGTCTTGGTTGGAGCGCTATGGCTCGGAACGTATCATTTTGGGTGCAGATATCAAGGAAGGACGCATTGCGATTACTGGCTGGTTGGAGGAGAGTGACGCCAAGTGGCAGACTTTCCTTTCGAGCTATGTCGCCCGAGGCGTGCGTAAGGTAATCTCGACCGATATCTCTCGCGATGGAATGATGACAGGCCCAGCCATCGAACTCTACAAAGATATGATGGCAGAGTTCCCTGAGCTGAAAGTCACCGCATCTGGAGGTGTTTCGTGCATGGCCGATGTTCTGCGACTCGATGAGGCGGGAGTGCCAGATGTCATCATCGGTAAGGCCATCTATGAGGGTAGAATAACCTTCAAGGAGATGGAGGATTATATGAAGGTTAATGGGTAAAGGGTAAAAACGAAGAATTATGCTGGCAAAGAGAATTATTCCCTGTCTGGATGTCAAGGATGGAAAGACGGTAAAAGGTGTTCAGTTCGTAAACTTTCGTGATGCAGGAGATCCTGTTGAGTTGGGAAAACAGTACAGCGAACTGGGAGCTGACGAATTGGTCTATCTTGACATTACAGCATCGCACGAGGGACGAAAGACCTTCACCGAGTTGGTGCAGCGTATAGCCGCTGAAGTATCTATTCCATTCACAGTCGGTGGCGGTATTCATGAACTGTCGGATGTAGAACGTCTTTTGGCTGCTGGTGCCGACAAGGTTTCGATCAATAGTTCAGCGATTCGTCGTCCGGAACTGATTACGGAAATCGCGTCACGCTTTGGTGTTCAAGAGTGTGTCTGTGCTATCGATGCTCGATTGGAAGAAGATGGCAATTGGCGTTGCTACTTGAATGGTGGACGTGTACCGACTGAGTGTAATCTTTTTGAATGGGCTCATGAGGCTCAGGAACGTGGAGCCGGAGAAATTCTCTTTACCTCAATGAATCATGATGGATCGAAGCAGGGATTTGCCATCGATGCACTTCGTCGTCTGCACGAAGAGCTTTCGATTCCGATTATTGCATCGGGAGGTGCTGGTACCAAGGAGCATTTCCTGGAGGCCTTTACTGAGGCTCATGTAGATGCCGCTCTTGCCGCTTCTGTCTTCCACTTCAACGAGATTCCGATGTCTGAATTGAAGCAGTATCTTCAGGACAACGGTATTATTGTACGAACATGTAAATAACGAAACAACGATAATAACGCAGCTTTGCTGCTTAACACTATATATTATGGAAATCGATTTTGAAAAACTCGGTGGACTTGTTCCTGCTATTGTACAGGATGCTGTCACCAACAAAGTGTTAATGCTTGGCTTCATGAACAAGGAGGCCTATGAGAAGACTGTTCAAACGAATCTTGTCACATTCTGGAGTCGTACACGTCAGTGCCTTTGGACAAAAGGTGAAACCTCGGGAAATACACTCACAGTTAAGGAGATTCTGAACGATTGCGACAAGGATACCCTTCTTATCAAAGCTATTCCTGCTGGTCCTGTTTGCCACACGGGTGCTGATACCTGTTGGGGTGAAACAAATAAGCGTGATGCAGCACATGATATGGATAATTCTCTGTTGTTCCTCAGTGAACTGCAGGATTTTATCGAGAAACGTCACGAAGAATTGCCAGAGGGTAGCTATACTACCAAACTCTTCAAGGAGGGCTTGAATCGAATGGCTCAGAAGGTTGGAGAGGAGGCTCTCGAGTTGGTTATCGAAGCCACTAATGGTACCAACGAAAAGATGATCTTTGAAGGTTCTGATATGCTCTATCACCTCATCGTTCTTTTGACAAGCAAGGGCTTGCGCATTGAGGATATGGCAGCTGAACTCCGAGCTCGTCATGGTGGTTCCAGCAATGTAGGCTGGAAGAAGCACTAACGTGTTGTTTCATCGTAGTTTTTTTATCTCAAAGAAGAGGAGAAGATTATCGGCTGACTGATAGCTTCTTTTCTTCAAATCTTCTTGAGATAGAATATAAAAAACACTTTGAGAAGGTACATTTGTATCCCTGTTATACATACATTTTAGTTAAATACTATGATCAACTACAAAGACGTTTGCATTGAACGAGAACAACAATTACTGCTTCATGATGTGAATCTTCATATTGCGGAGGGTGAGTTTGTATATCTTATCGGTAAAGTGGGTAGTGGAAAAAGCAGCTTGCTCAAGTCTCTTTATGCCGAGGTTCCGATCGTTGGTGGAAGTGCACAGGTCGGTGAATATGATTTGCGAAACATTCGTCGCGGACAGATTCCGTATCTTCGCCGTAGTCTCGGCATTATTTTTCAGGATTTTCAATTGTTGGTGGATCGTACGGTTCAACAGAATCTTGAGTTTGTGCTGAAAGCAACAGGTTGGAAGGACAAACGAGAGATGGAGGATCGAATCAATGAGGTCTTGACGTTGGTCGGTATGGAGAATAAAGGCTACCGTATGCCTAATACACTGTCGGGAGGAGAACAGCAGCGTGTAGTTATTGCCCGAGCATTATTGAATAACCCATCTGTTATCCTTGCCGATGAGCCGACAGGTAATCTTGATCCCGAAACGGGATCGAATATAGTTCAACTACTCTACGATATTTGTCATCAGCGAAATACCGCCGTGTTGATGTCCACTCATAATCTGCAACTTCTTGAGCAATTCCCAGGCCGAGTTTTAAGAGTGGAAGATGGCAAAATCAATTCAGATTCAGCAACCGAATCTGATCAGGTTTTTGAAGCTCCGGTTGTTGCAGAAATGTCCGAAGAGCAAGATGATCTTAATCCACAAGAAGAACCATCTGATCAGGTTTCTGAAGAAGAGGTACAACCTCTATCTGTAATAATTGAAGAAGAGATGGAAGCAGAGCCAGTAGAAGTTCAAATTACACCTCAGATTCAATTTGAGACCAATGAGGAGGCTCCCGCAGAAATTCAAAACGATTCTGCTCCCGATTCAGATGCAGAAAATAGTGTTGAAGGCCATTGCTTACAATCAGAAAATCAACCTGAAGAGCAAAATCGTAGCGAACAATCTGATCAAATACCTTCTGTGTCAGCCGGACTGTAGGTGCTTTGTACTCGACGATGACGGCAGGCTTGCCTTTCTTGTCGAAAACGACTGTATCGCAACGCTTTTCTAAATTTCCGACATGAATAGGAAGCTCATTCTGTAATCGACCTTGAGGAAATCCTAAGTGCTCAATTAGATAATGCACGAAATGCTGACGTACCCATTCTTCGGGCGTCAGTCGTACATATTTCTTGCGTTGTGTGTCGAATACCTCTTCCAACTGGCTGTCCGGATTTTTTCGGATTTTCAGTTCGCAAGTTGGCAAATTCAAAGTTGGCTGCATATACTTATTGGTAGCGATTTGTTTCGTTATAGAACTGAGTTTATGCTGCAAAGATACTAAGAAAAACTTAAAACAACAAGCAATCCTCTCAAAAATGGCTAAAAGCGAAGATTTTTCTACTATATGTTCCAACATTCAGGCGGGTAAGTTTGCGCCTGTTTATCTTCTTCATGGCGAAGAGGGCTACTTCATCGATAGGATAACAGAACTTCTTCTGCAACATGTCCTGACCGACGAGGAGAAGGATTTTAACCTCACGCAGGTCTATGGTGCTGATGTCCAGAACCTCGGTGATGTAGTCAGTACATGTCGCCGATATCCAATGATGGCAGAGCGACAACTGGTATTGCTTCGTGAAGCACAGGTCTTGAAACAAAACGTAGAACTGACCAAATTAGAGCAGCTGGAAGCCTATCTATCGCATCCACTTGATACCACAATCTTTGTCATTACCTACAAAGGTAAGAAAGTTGATGCTCGTTCGCGTTGGGTCAAGCAGATTCTGGACTGTGGTGGTGTTGTCTTTGAGAGCAAGCGGATTCCGGATTATGAATTAGGTAAATTTCTTCCAGGGTTTCTAAAATCGACAGGTTTATTGTTCGAAGATTCTGCTGTTCAGATGCTTGCGGATTATATTGGTTCAGATCTGTCCCGTTTGACGTCTGAGATTGATAAACTCAAGCTCAATATGACCGACAAACGTGTTACAGCCAACCTTATCGCTACACATATTGGAATATCGAAAGAATTTAATCCATTTGAGCTGGTCAATGCTGTGGCTGTAAAAGATGCTCGTAAATGTGAATTGATTCGTCGGTATTTTGCCCAGAATCCGAAAGCTAATCCAATCCAGATTACAATCTCGGTTCTTTTTACCTTCTTTACGAATGTTATGCTGGCTCATTACGCACAAGATAAAAGCGTTAATGGCTTGATGCGTGAAGTTGGTATGAATTTTCCTCAGGCCAAAATTATGGTCGATGCACTCAAACGCTATAATGCTTGGGCTGCCATGCGTAACATCTCCCTTTTACGAGACTATGACGCACGACAAAAAGGTGCACGAGGTGTGACTGTGCCCGACGACGAAGCTCTTCAGGAGTTGCTTTACAAATTGATGCATTGATTGTCGTTATTTTTAGAGTCCATTGAAATGACAATAGAAGAGCATCCATTAGATCCCTTTTTGCCCAACAATGCAACGATTTTGTTTTTGGGCAGTTTTCCACCCCCAAAAACTCGATGGAGCATGGATTTCTTTTATCCAAACTGGATCAATGACTTTTGGCGAATACAAGGCTTGATACATTTTGGCGATACACATTATTTCGAATCTGCTGACAAGAAATTCAATAAGGATCAAATTGTCGATTTTTGTAATCAGAAGGGGATTGCATTGTTCGATACTGCAAGGAAAGTCTGTAGGTTGAAAGACAATGCTGACGATAATTTCCTTGAAATTGTTGAAGGGACTGATGTCCTTGGCCTTCTAGATTGTATGACGCTGTGTCGGACTATTGTAACGACCGGAGGGAATGCAAGCGAGGAATTACAGGACTATTTTGTACGGAAAGAAATTGTCGTAAAGATTCCAAAGGTGGGCGAGAAATGCCTCGTCTGTTTGGATAATAGTGAAAAGGAGATAGTATGGTGGCGAATGCCAAGTTCGTCACGTGCCTATCCAATGAAATTAGAAAAGAAAGCAGAGTATTATAGCCGACTTTGGACAGAACAATAAAGAACTTACTGTATGAGAGCCGAGGATATTATTCAGACCATGGAGGCGATGCGTGATGATGTGCAGCGCAAGGTGCTTATGCGCTTTTTCAGAACCGGGAAAGGTGAATATGGCGAAGGGGATGAGTTTTTGGGTATCAAGGTTCCACAGACAAGAGCATTGGTCAAAGAGATAGCGGTATCAGAACTGTCGTTTGAAGAGTTGCATTTGCTATTGGTTTCCAAGTGGCATGAGGTGCGTCTTTGTGGCTTCCTTTTGCTCGTGAAGTGGGTTGACGTATGCATGAAGCAAAATAAACCCGGCAAGAAGAAATTATCGTCCGACATGATTTCCCCTGAGTTTGACGAAATTGTTCGTTTCTATCTTGATCATGCTGACAATGCCAATAATTGGGATCTGGTGGATCTCTCTACTCCTCGTATTATTGGTCGATGGCTGATGATGGATACTGGTGTTTCGATTGAGGAGAAACAAAAGACAATTGAGGCTTTGATTTTAAGTGATCATTTGTGGCGTCAGCGTATTGCTATGGTGAGCACTTGGTGGACATCGAGGGAGGGCGATTTGATCTATGTGTGGCGATATGCAGAGATGTTGCTTGAACATCCGCATGATCTGATGCACAAAGCTGTTGGTTGGATGTTGCGTGAAGCAGGAAAGAGTAAGGGGGTGGTTGATGGAAAAAATGGTATGGATTTGCTACGGGATTTTCTGGAGCAACATATTCAGCAGATGCCTCGAACCACTTTGCGTTATGCAATTGAGCGTATGAGTCCATCCGAGAAGCAGTACTGGATGTCTATTCCAATAGAGAAACGTAAGAAATGAATCCTGAGGAAACAGCACAGCTTGTGATGAATTGTCAAACCATCACTGAGTTTCAGCGCAAGGTTTATTTGGCTTTGCTTGAGGTCCCCAAAGGAGCAACGATAACTTATGGCGAACTGGCCCAAAGGATTGGATGCCGAAGTCCACAAGCGATTGGCCAAGCACTTAAACGAAATCCTTTTGCTCCCGATGTGCCTTGTCATCGCGTTGTGGCAAAAGAGGGAATTGGTGGTTTTATGGGGCAACGGGCAGGAGAGATGATTGAGAAAAAGAAGCGATTGTTACGAGAAGAGGGAATACCCATAAAAAGAAAGTAGGAAAAGAACTTGTGTCTTTTCCTACTTTTTTATCGTGCGATATCGGAGACTTAAGCCTCAGTGATAGCCTCGTTAGGACAAGAAGCCTCACAAGCGCCACAGTCGATGCAAGCATCAGCATTGATTGTATATGCATTACCCTCAGAGATAGCCTCTACAGAGTGATAACAGATGATACTCTATTGGAATCTATCGAAGCAATTGAATAAAGCCAGGTGTTTAGCAGATAACTGATTTCTAATTCACTCTATACAAAGAAGGGCAGACAATTATAGTCTGCTCTTCCTTAACATTTCCCCATGCGAAGTTCGGAAAGAAGAGATACTGTCTCTTTCTCGATTGAATACTCCGCGTTTCGATTTGAAGTAATACGTGCGACAGTCTTAGATGTTGCAACAGCACTGATTACTTCAAGGTTTGTAAGCTTGATAGTTTCTGCGACAGCCTTACTGCGGCTTCTTTGGAAACAACTTTGGCAATGATGTTCCTACTACGAGCAGGAGGATGATCAAGATGGTCATCGTACCATTGTAGAAACAAACATCGAGATAGTAAGAAGCATCCTGCTGATGTGCATGCATACTGAGATAACTGATCAATGCCTGTACCGTACCATAAGCATACATGCCAGGAATCATGGGGAGTAGGGCAGGGAATGAGAATATCTCGCTAGGACAATGATGGCGATGGGCCAACATCTGCGACAGCACACCGATAACGAAACCTGCCAAAAGTCCAGCAATGCAGATATGAAGGTGCAGCGGACACTGCATCAGACAAGTTCGCGTCATGTGACCAGCTGCACCTACAAGGCCACACCAAGGTAATAACGTGCGTGGAGGATTACTGATACTGCCGAAGCCTATGGCAGCCAGACATGCGAAGAATCCATCTTCGAGCAAGAGCATTAAAACCATCTTATATTGGCAATTAGCAAGGCCAGGCACAGGCCTAAGGATAAACAAATAGTAATAATAAGCGCTTCTGCAATTCGGCTTTGCGCCACAAGGTAATGACCTCGTAGCATATCGCTTATCGCATTGATGTAGCGGATGCCGGGGACCAGCCAGAGCACCGAGGTGCCGAGTGCAATCTCAGGCGTAGCGCTGACGCCCAGGACGAATCCTGACGTACCGATCAAGGCTGAGATAAGCGATGAAATGATGACCACCAGCTTGCTGTCCCAATGCCATTGAACCAGTTTTTCCTTGTAAGTGAAACCTGCAGCTGTGGCAATCAAGACGATGGCCATTGCCTCCAGGTCGCCGCCGAAGAGCTGGCAGAAAGACATGTTGGCCACCGAGGTCATCAGTATGACCAGCCAATGGTTGATGCGGGGCAGCTGCAGTATCTCCGCTTGCCGAGCCAGGGCCTGCTCCAGCGTCATGCCATCCTCTATCTGGTGACTGAGGTGCGACAGCAGCATCGAGGTATTCAGATTGATACCGTCAGTATGCGTCTGTCCCACCAGGCTGGAGTTGTGGGTGTACTCCTTGTCCCACACGGTGATGAGTATGCGCTTGGGCAGTATCGACAAATCCGCATCCACGCCATGCGCACGGGTTATACGCTGCACGCAACGTTCAATTCGGCTGGTAGTGGCTCCAGCAGAGAGCATTGCCGTAGCGTATGATGCCATGAACCTTGCCAACTCTTTGAGGTGATTGTGCGTATCCATATCTAACATTGCTTCCATGCTTTTAATCTATTAGAAATAGACATAGAAGTCATCATTGTTCTCCTCATCGTCTTCGTCCTCCTCTTCATTATTCAAATGGCTAGCATACCATTCGTCCAGAATCTTAGGGTTCTTTTCCCACGAGATGAATCGATGATGCTTGTTGTATCGACGAACCTTTTCGTATGCCGATAAACCGAAACTAAGGAGGATAAAACCTCCGATTAAAGCCCAGATGATCCAGGCCATCTCATTACTGCCATTGGTGACAGTTTCTGTTGCTTCATATACCATAATAAATACAAATAAGTAGTTTTTACGGCCGCAAAGGTAGCGCAATAATTTCGGATGTGGAAGCAAATTCGATTGATTTTTTCAATAGGTAATATCAATCAGGCAATAAACAATACAGCATGTCATAGATAGCCGCAATCGGAAAAAGTAAAGTCCATGCATCCTATATCTCTGCATTAATGTGACAGAAAAGTGCCAGAAAATTTGGAGCCGTCGTTAGTAACTACTCAGCACCCCTATGATAATTCGTCCTATCAAGACAAATGCAAAATTGTGTCATGCCGAGATTGCACTGTTTCTGCCAAATTGAGGCGAATGGAATACGGTTTGACGCATTTGCGCCCCACATCATTTAAGT
>JAZRXX010000032.1:0-25494 GCA_045600485.1 Bacteroidales bacterium | reverse complement strand
CGAGAAATGCACAACTTGCATTTGTTGGGAGCTAGGATGGCTGTTTACAATTATTAACGATAGCTCGGAAGGTAAGGGTGGCATTTAGATGCGGTTGCCCTGTTGATAGGACGAATTATCATAGGGGTGCTGAGTAGTTACGTTTATTTTTACTATGTACTAAAATGTATAGAAAATGGTTCGAATAACCAAATTTTAGTACAATTAACAAATTTCATACTGTGTTAGTATTGGATTTGTATTTCGAGACTCTCCGCCGTTAGGCAGGGGGTCTTGTTATTTTTGTCAATCAGTTAGTCTTTTTCTTTCTTTGGTTGGAGGTTTATTGATATCAACTTTACATAATCCCAATTGGACTATTTTGAAACAAAGTAATTTGAGAGGGACATTTAGAGATCAAAATCTGTATTAAATAATATAATGACAAAAATCGTTATTGCTGAATTTCGGCTATATAATTCAGCAAAGATTCAAACAATGGATCCTGCGAGATTACTTTTTCATCACCAACAAGTATCATAATTTCACGAGCACGAGTCATAGCAACATTCAGTTTTCTGTCTATGATATGATCATCTTCAATGAACCGATTGCTAGTTAAGAAGTCAAGTTGATATTTCTTGCAGATCGTAAATCCATAGACAATGATATCTCGTTGACTGCCTTGGTAGCGCTCAACTGTGTCGATCGAAATCTGTAGCAGCTCTGGAATTCCATAAATCTCCAATTTCTGACGGATTGTCGATATTTGATGGCGATAAGGCACAATGACGCCAACCGACATCGAAGGATCAAACTTCAAGTTATTCTCTTCATATAGTAACCACGCGGCATAGACAAAATGAGCAATTCGTTCTGCTTCCTGATAATTTACTTTATCCGATACTATCTCCTGAGTCTTTATTTCCTTATTTATATTTATAAAGGACAATCGGCGTTGGCACAGCAATTGAAGATCTGCATTATCCGATTTCGTTTTGTACGGAATCGGACGGTTTTGGTGAGGCAAAGGAACTTCTCGTAATTGGTTCCCATAAAATGCAAGGTTGGGGAACAACGCAACCTCATGATGCATGCGACCTTGAGCGGTCAATGTATAGATATGATTAGGACATGTGCGGATTAGTCGTTCGAACAATGACTGACGGCAATTGTAGAGACCGATGGCCTGCAACCTTGGTTCCTTGACCTCCGATTCTTGTTCCGACTGTTGAACAACGGCCGGGAGTTGTTTATGGTCGCCAATCATAATAAAACGGCGAATGGCATTTTCGTTGCGATGCTTGGCGCATAGCAAAGTTAAAAGGTGTGGCTCGAGAATTTGAGAAGCCTCATCGATAATACAAAGATCAAAAGGCTTTAGTTCGAACAGTGATAATCCCGACGACATGGCAGTTGTTGTTCCGACCACTACCCTGCTGCCTTGAATCAAGTTGCGGATTTCCTGGGCCGAATGGTATTGCTTGCAACGTTCCGAGAGCAGATAAGGCTTAAACTCAGCGGCACAAGAAAGTTCCGATCCTATACGTAAGAAAGGGACCTCCATCTGTACCAGTTTTGAACAAATCTCGTCCACTGCCCTATTGGTATAGGAAACCAAGAGGCACGAACCCTCTCCTGAGAGTTCCTCGGTCAATATATTAACCAATCCACAAGAGGTTTTTCCAGTACCAGGAGGGCCGACCAACAAGAAGAAATCCTGAGCCTGCTTTGATCTAAGCACCAACGAATTGAAATCACCATAATTCCCATTCAAGGTCAATGAATCATCGTCAAAAGGTGGCCGTTGTCCAAGCAGCAATGCTCGACGGTCGGGAGTTGCCTGCAAGAAAGTGAACATGGCTTTGTATAGTCTGTTCGACGAAGATTCCATGTGATCATGTTCAACGGCCCAGCGGACTTCACCTTTAGGATGGAATAAGGAAAGGTTTTTCTGTGGAGCGCGCAACCGCAGCAACAGTGAATCCGAAGAGAAATCGACAATACTAGCACGGAACACCAGATCTCGTCTTGCATCTGGTTCTTTATCTGCAGGATAGGAATAAAGGACGACGATATCCCCAATGCGGAAATTGGGCAGTACCGTTTCGTCATTCTGACAAATTGCAAGGGTGATATGAGCATTATCCTCCGAGATATCAGTAATGTGAAGACCATCCATCAGATCGCCTGCTTCTCGCTTCTCAGCTGGAGTGCAGTTCCACAAGGCCGAGAATCCACTTGCCTCTTTGCTCGATGTACCCACTCTGGTTAAAATATGTTCGCGAGCCACAAAAGTCATCATACGGTAGAAGTAGTCCAGTTCCAGTTCCGACGCATGATGTAAAGTGTTGAGCGTATCCTCAAGTCTCGGTCGAAGATAATCCTCCCACAGACGTCCGGAAAGTTTCTCGGTATTGAGTTTTTCGGGAGTGAGGTGGTCGATAATATGACGTGTTGCTCCTCTGCTCATCAACAGCTGTAAATAAGCTATCTGGTTACGTATCTGAATAGCCTCTTCCAGCAGACGTGGAGCAGGAGCCTCCTTGAGCAAACCCTCGGGATAACGGGAATAAAGCAGATAAGTAGCGATATCGTCATTGCGCAGATATCTACCCTCCTCGTCACTATATCCATAGTGAAGCATGGCTTGATAAAGCAATACCTGAACAAAATGTGTTCTGACATGAGTATGTCTGTATTCATCCATTTTGCCCGACTTTTGTTCCATAAGAACATGCTTGTCAGACTGCAATAAATCCATTCGTCCCTGCACGCCGAGCATTTCGCAATAGAATGATGGTTCCAATACGATCTTTGTGAGATCGATGGTTCTGTCCTGATTGAATGTTCGATGCACAAGTTGTCTAATATTCAGTTGTTGCTGTCTGGCCTGTTCATGGAACTTACGTTGCAAATCCGGAATGAGGAAATCGCTGCAAGTCACGACCGACAGTGCATTATCTGCAAAAAAGTGGGTCAGACTTTCTGCATAGGTCAAAGGCTGTTGGTTTCCCAGTTGATGAACCTCTTCATCTAGCATCTGTCCTGCCAGATTACCCAACAACTGAGCACCTGTTCGAGGAGTAGTGTCGAACAGATGGAACAGATAATGATACGCCGAAGCCCCACTCTGCACAAAACAACTCGCGATGGTACTGATGTCAATCAATAAATCGGGCTCGAAGATGATGTGTTGGGTACGAAGTTCCTCCTCCTCTATCCACGGGCGTATAAGATTGACTTGCACACCAGGCTTAAGCATGGTTCGCAAATAGGTCCAATCTTTCATTTGTTGTGGTGCAATGGCATATTGCCAAGGCAAGGTTAACTCCTCGCCCAATGGTCCGTTCAAGTAGATTCGTTCAGCATCTATATGATCGACCGAACAACGCAAGTAGTCCGAAATAACTTCGCGTACTGTAGCTTCCGGATAGTCGATTGACAGATAAGAGCGCAGGTCATCCGGTATAGGAATCTTATACAGCGTCGATAGGAACTCGCACAAAGCCCTCACATCGGCACCCCAATGACCTTCAAGTTGTGTAGCTGTGTACTTGTGCAAATGCATGCTTCGTCCTCGAAAAGCACAGATCTGACGATACGCTTGCGGATGGCTCTCTCTGTATTTGTGTTCACGACAGAGGTAATCCAATCGGGCAAAAGGACCCGAAAACTCGATCAAGAGTTCCCGGGTCTTTTCGTTCAATGCAGTCACCAGCACTCGATAGAGTTGTTCGTATCGTAGCTGGATGGACAAATCCTTTTGCAAAAGATCCTGCAGTTCGACAAACATGCTCAGCTTCCTTATTAATCGTAAACTTGGAACATCATCTGGCGCAGAACAGCATCGGCTGTATCTTCACCAACAAGGGCCGCAACCATTTCTCGCCCAAGAGCAAAGACCGCACCAGCACCACAGCCAGTAATGAACTGGCCCGAACGTACAGCAGTCTTCTTTTGGAACTCTGCACCCAACAGATCCTTCTCGAACCCAGGATAGCAGGTTGCCTTCTCTCCTTCCATGATTCCCATCAGTCCATAAACCATAGGAGCAGCACACACAGCACTCAACCATTTGCCGGCTTTATGATATTTTTTAATCACTTCGGCCACAGGCTGACTGTCGCGCAGATTCATCGAACCAGGCATACCACCTGGCAAGAAGAGCATATCTCCATCACATACGTCATTTTGGGCCAAAACGAGATCGGCAACTACAGGTGTACCATTGCTGGACGTCACAATCTGATTTTCGCCGATGGAAACGGTTTTCACTTCTACACGCGCTCTGCGCAAAATATCAATTGGCACCATTGCTTCTGCGATTTCGAAGCCTTCGGCCAGCATTACATAAACTTTCATATCAGTTTTCTGGTTAATAACTAAAAACTTCTAACTAAAAACATATTACTCTGAACGGAGTACGATCAGGGACGAATCTGTCCATCGCCTTCAATCAGATACTTATAGGTTGTAATTTCGGGCAAAGCCATCGGACCACGGGCATGTAATTTTTGAGTCGAGATGCCGATTTCTGCGCCGAACCCAAACTGAGCGCCATCAGTCCAGGCTGTAGGAAGATTTCGATACACACATGCAGCATCAATGACACGTTGGAAGCGGTCACAAGCCTTTTCGTTACGGCTCACGATGCTTTCGCTGTGGTGACTGGTGTGGCTCTGCACATATTCGATGGCCTCGTCGAGTGACTTAACCGTCTTGATTGCCATCTTGTATGCCTGGAACTCCATACCGAAATGTTCTGGCAGAGCAGGTTCAAGCAAGTGATCCGGATACTTACCTTTCAATACCCCATAGGCCTCCTCGTCAGCATAGATGAGTACTTGCTTGGCTGGTTCTTTGGCAGCACAAAGTGGCGCACAGATCTGGGGCAGATCCAATAGTCTATCTTTGTGAAGCACAACACAATCCAGCGCATTGCAAACCGATACTCTGCGTGTCTTTCCGTTGCACACAATTGCAGCTGCCTTTTCAACATCTGCTTCTTTATCTATATATGTATGACAAATACCGGCACCGGTTTCGATGACTGGTACACGGGCATTGTCACGCACATAGTCAATCAGTCGGCGACTGCCTCGTGGAATAACCAGATCTACCTTACCGACGGCTGTCAGCATCTCGGTAGTTGCGTCATGATCATTTGGCAATAAAGTGCAGAGTGCCTGAGGCAGCTGTGCCTTGCGAAGTACTTCGTGGATGATAGACACCAGTGCCAGATTGCTGTCATTCGCTTCTTTTCCACCTTTCAGCAGAACAGCGCTTCCAGCCTTCAAACAAAGTGAGAATACATCGATTGTCACATTTGGACGAGCCTCGTAGATGACACCAATCACACCAAAAGGAACACTCACCTTGCGGATGGTCATTCCATTTGGACGGATTGTTTCGCTCAATACCTTACCTAAAGGCGAAGGTAATTTTGCCACATTTCGCGTGTCGCCAGCAATACCGGCAATACGTTCCGGGTTCAGCAACAATCGGTCATATCGACTGTCTGCTGGATCCATACGGCTCAAGTCCAGAGCGTTAGCTTCTACAATCTGTTTTGTGTACTTCTCGAGCGCATCTGCCAGATCGCACAGCACTTTATCTATTTGTTCCGCACTCAAATCAAGCAGCGAGTAACTTGCCTGACGTGCCTCAGTAAGTTGTTTTTCTATCATTTGAATTGATTTATTTCTGATATATAGT
This sequence comes from Bacteroidales bacterium, assembly GCA_045600485.1. Taxonomy (GTDB): domain Bacteria; phylum Bacteroidota; class Bacteroidia; order Bacteroidales; family UBA3663; genus Liminaster. Next base: position 19,797 of record JAZRXX010000032.1, on the reverse strand, counting down.
CAAATCCTGCATCATGTAGTTTTTGGACGAGTTCATTCTGGTCCATATCTTCGCCAGCACAAAGCTCTTCGAGCGAGTCGTACTGATCCCTAAGTTTCATATTACACATGCTTAATAGCATGAATGGATCATTTATCATAGTTTAATGTTTAATGGTTAAATATATTCGAGTTTCGAAGTGACGTTTGAAAACCCTAAATTAATGGCTCGCAGAGCAAACAGAGTGAAATAAAGAAAACTTCTCTAAACTTCCATAACTCTGCGAGGATTTATAGACACGACAACTTTTTTGTATCGTCCTTTTTACTCCCCTTTTACTCCCCTTTTACTCCCTTTTTACTTCTTTTTTACTCCCCTTCTACTCCCCTTCTACTCCCGAGAGTGAGCAAGTTATACTTGCAAAACTTGAGTTAAATATATGGATTGCGCGTAATCTCGAAACTAATCGAGGTCACGGGTCCATGACCGGGATAAACTTGCGTATCTGGGGGTAATGACATGAGTTTACTGCGGATGCCTTCAATCAGAAGTTCATGATTTCCACCCATCGCAGGTCCAAAGTCGGAACGACCAACGCTGCCATAGAAGAGCACATCTCCTGTAAACAATACCCCTTCGTCTTTGAAATAATAGCACAAGCCATGGTGACTATGTCCGGGTACATCATACACCACAACCTCATTTGCTCCCAGTTGCAAGAGTTCTCCTTCATTGATATTACGAGTGATGGGCGATACCTCCTGGTCAAATGGAACACCAAACAGCTGTGCTTGCATTTGGGCCGACGGAAGTTGTACGAAATCATCCAAAGGCCCAGCAACCGGAACCTCATATTCTTTGGTCAAATAGCCGGTACCAATCTCATGATCCACATGGCAATGAGTCAGCCACACCGCTTTGATGCTCAATTGCTGTTCGGCAATATAGGCATTGACTTTACTCCACTCCCATTCGTTGCTCATGCCAGGATCGATAACGACACACTCTTTTGAGCTTGGATCACTTACTACATAAGTGTTTTCCTGGAATGGATTATTGACAAATACTTTGATATTCATTTCTTAAAGGGAGTATATACAACATATTTCTCGTCGAAAAACGGATCATCGATCCATGTACGTACTGGTTCGAGTACCGTTCCTCGGCAGATGGCCGGATTCAATTCTTCAGTCAAGTCACCCCCCTTCAGGCAGATAAGTCCATGTACCGTACAGCGTTTTACCAGTTTGAGCAGATCCGGCAGATTCATCACGGCACGTGACACTGCATAGTCGAAAGACATTTTCACCTCCTCAATACCAGCATGGCGGGTTTCAACGTTTGTCAGTCCAATAGCATCGGCGACAGCCTGAGCCACCTTGACTTTTTTTCCGATACGGTCAACGAGCAGAAAATTAACTTCGGGATACATGATTGCCAACGGAATACCAGGAAAACCACCGCCACATCCCACATCAACCACAGTCGTACCTGCAGGCCATCCTCCCAGTTTCTCCTCCACATAATGAGCAATAGCCAGAGAATGCTGGACATGGTGCAGTTGCAATTGGTCAATATCCTTGCGTGAGACGACGTTGATCTTTGCATTCCAGTCTGCATAGAGTGCCGGCAATGCCTCGAACTGTCGTTGTTGTGTCTCGTTCAATTCTTTCATATTTTCTTAAATTCGGACCATGTTCTTTGTAGAACTGATAAAAATGCCTAAAAATTGGTGCAAAGATATACAATTTCGCGAAATAATCACTATCTTTGCGCAAAAAAATAAGATTATGACAGCAAAAAAAGCGCTTCTGCTTGCTATATGCCTCATTATGGGGACTGGATTATCATTGGCCCAGAGCTACGACGAATGGATCACTCGCAGTTTCGATTATATGGACCAAGACAGTATTTCGCAGGCCGAAGATTGCATCAAGCGGGCCATGCGTCTCGAACCCGGAAATCCGCGCAATGGGCTCCTCTTTTCAAATCTCGGAACATTACAGCGTCAGCAAGGCAAATTGCAGGAGGCTGAGATGTCTTACAGTTGTGCCATTGCTCTTTTGGAAGATATACCTAACATTCGCGTAAACCGAGCTCAGCTTTATGCAGAAATGGAACGTTATCAAGATGCTATAGAGGACTATACGATACTTTTATCAAAGGAACCTCATAACGAAGACTGGCTCTACGAACGAGCTCTTTGCCGACTGATGGCCTTAGATACGACTGGTGCTCGCATGGACCTCGAGTTTATCGATACATTCAATTCTCATAGTGCCAAATCCCGACTCGGTATGGCAGTAGTCTATAAAGCCCAGAAACAGTATTCCATGGCTGTCGATCTCTACAATGCTTTGATCGAAGCCAATCCTAAAAGTTGGAGTCTGCTGCGAGACCGAGCCGAAGTATATTATCTAAGCAATCGTATCGGAGCGGCCTTGCAGGACATTGACGAATCAATCAAACGCAATCCACAAGACCCTATGTCTTATGTTCTGCGTGCACAGATTCGATATGCCCGAGGAGACAAGGAATATGCACGTCGAGACCTCAATACCGCGCTTGAAAAGGGAATTTCACCTCAAATTGTGTCACAATTGGTCGAAAAATGCAAATGATTGCTCATTTTTTTGAGTTTTTGTTTGGAATTTCGGCAAAGAATCGTTATCTTTGCGCGATTATTTCACAAGATAACCATAAAAATTAGACATGAGATCACTCTCTACATACATCGAGTATCTGCTCATGACCCGACACTACGCTTTTGTGCCGGGCCTTGGTGGATTCATGTTTCAAGAGGAACCGGCTCGACTGATGTTGGGAGGTCGTCTCATGCCTCCATTGCGCATTCTCAAGTATAATCGTTTCCTGACGCACGACGACGGCATGTTGGCCAACGTTATCATGCGTGCCGAAGGTTTATCTTACGACGACGCCAACCAGGCTATCCGTCTATCTGTATCCAATCTTTTGAACACTGTGCAGCACGAAGGTCGATGTGCCTTGGGACGTCTGGGCTTCATCTTTTTCGATGATGAGTGCCACATTGCCTTCCGAGCCAACGATCAGGTCAGCCAGGATCCAGTCTATTATGGCATGACACAGCTCAACATCAAGCCTTGGCGTCAGCAGGTTGGAGTTCAGACCGAAAAACCACGCATTAAGCATCACGATGGAGTTCTTGAGTTGCCAACCCACCTGTTGCGATATGCTGCTGTCGCTTTGATTGTAATCTGCTTCATTGTGGGCAACATGATTCCATGGAGCAGCAACAGTTCCGATGCAGCTCATTTGGCCAACGTGGTCGATACCGGAAGTCTTCTGCACAAGTTTGATACACCAGAGACACAAGCAACCGAAAACGTGTTTAGCGAATCTTTGTCCGAAGCAAAGACAGAAAACTCTATCGATACAGAGATTGCTCACCAGCCAGAGCCAGAAGTGGTCAAGCCGGTTGCAGCGTCACACAAAGAGTATATCGTCATTGTAGGCAGTTGCAAGTCGCAGAAGGAGGCCGATCGTCTCTTGCGTCGTTTGTCCAAGAAGGGCTACGACAACCTACAGGTATATGAGCGCAATGGGCGCTATCGCATTTATATAAATAAGTTCGCCGACAAGGCAGATGCAGTATCCTGCATGAACGACCTGCGTCAGAACACACCTTTCACCGATGCATGGATTCTAGGCGTGCGCAGCGAACATCTCACTCTTTCGTATAATATAAAAAATAAAGATAATGACCAATTACCAATGGAATTGTCGCACTTTAACTCAACAGCAGAAAGAGACCAGGGATGAGATCATTGCAGCGCAGAATCTAAGTTCCGTCGTCGCCCAACTGCTTGTGCAACGTGGTGTGACGACGCAGGAAGAAGTACATACATTCTTCCGTCCGCAACTCAATCAGGGGTTGCATGATCCTTTCCTGATGAAGGACATGGACAAGGCTGTGGCCAGACTCAACGAGGCCATTGGAGGCCGTGAACGCATCTTGATCTATGGTGATTACGATGTCGATGGCACTTCAAGCGTAGCGCTCGTCTATCGTTTTCTCAGGAGTTTCTATTCCGCTCTCGACTACTATATTCCAGATCGTTACGACGACGGTTATGGTATCTCTGAGAAGGGTGTTGACTACGCCCACGACACAGGCGTCAAACTAATCATAGCACTCGATTGTGGCATCAAAGCCAACGACATGGTGCAGTATGCCAAGCAAAAGGGCATAGATTTCATCATCTGCGACCATCACAAACCGGACGACGAGTTGCCGGAAGCAGTTGCTGTTCTCGATCCCAAACGTGTTGATGACGATTATCCCTATCCTCATCTTTCGGCATGTGGTGTCGGTTTCAAACTGATGCAAGCCTTTGCTCGCAACAATGGCATGAATGAGATGGGTATGCTCTACCCTTTGCTCGACCTTTGTGCCATCAGCATTGCAACGGATATTGTTCCTATTACTGGCGAGAACCGAGTTCTTTCATACTACGGTTTGCGACGCATCAACGATTCTCCATGCTATGGTCTCAAAGCCATCATCAAACAATGTGGACTCGAGGGCAAGGAACTGACCAACAGCGATATTGTCTTCAAGATCGGACCTCGCATCAATGCAGCTGGTCGTATGATGTGTGGCACCGAGGCGGTTGATCTCCTCACTGCCAAAGACGAGAAGACAGCAAACGAAGTAGCCGAAAAGATTTCCGAGTACAACGAGAGTCGCAAAGAACTCGACAAGCGAGTCACCGAAGAGGCCTTTAACATGGTCGATGGCATGGACTTGACCGATAAGAAATCCATACTCGTCTATAATCCTTCGTGGCATAAGGGTGTGATTGGCATCGTAGCCAGCCGTCTTACCGAACATTATTACCGTCCTGCCGTTGTACTGACCACAGCTTGTGGATTTGCTTCTGGTTCAGCACGTAGCATTCAGGGCTTCGATGTCTATAGCGCCATCGACAGTTGCCGTGACTTGGTCGAGAACTTCGGCGGACACACTTATGCTGCTGGATTGACTTTGCCCGAAGGCAACATTCCCGAACTCACCAAACGATTCGAACAGTGGGTTGAGGAACACATCACACCAGTGCAGCAGACACAGCATCTTGACATCGACATGGAGGTTAAGTTCCGTGAGGTTACCCCTCGCCTCTTCCGCAACCTCAAGCCTTTGGCTCCGTTTGGTCCGGGCAACAGCAAACCACTTTTTGTGGCTCGTCGTATCAAGGATCAGGGCAATAGTCGCCTCGTTGGTCGTGATAACGAGCACATCCGTCTTGAGATGATTGATCCTGAAACCAACTTCTCACACAATGGCATCGCATTCAATTTGGCCGACAAACTCGACATTATCAAGAGTGGCAAGCCGTTCGACATCGTATTCTCGATCGAAGAAAACAGTTATAATAACAACAACATCCAGTTGCTGGTCAAGGACATCAAGATGAGCGAGACCAACTCAATTGCTTCGGTACTCTCCCTGCTCATCAAGTCGAAAGACGATGCTGTAGCCATTGATGCTGGATTGAGTTCTCTGCATGAATAATCCACACGAGATACTAAAGAAATACTGGGGTTACGATTCCTTCCGCTCCTTACAGGAAGAGATCGTAACCTCTGTGCTTTCGGGCCACGATACCTTGGGCATGCTCCCCACCGGTGGAGGCAAGAGTATCACGTTCCAGGTACCAGGTTTGGTGCTTGGTGGTTTGACGCTTGTGGTCACTCCCCTCATCTCGCTTATGAAGGATCAGGCCGACCATCTTACCGAACGTGGCATCAAGGCAGCTGCCGTCTATACCGGCATGACACGCGAAGAGGTTCAGGAGACCTACAACCGTGTAATCAACGATCACTACAACTTTCTATATGTTTCACCCGAACGTCTGCAGACACAGATGTTCCAGACCAAATTGCCCTATTTCGACATTCGTCTTCTTGTGGTCGATGAGGCTCACTGCATCTCGCAGTGGGGCTATGACTTCCGTCCTCCTTACCTCAAGATTGCCGATTTTCGCAAAATTCTTGCCACCGAATGTCCTGATCATGGCGAGGTTCCCTGCATGGCGCTCACAGCCACTGCCACCCCCGATGTTGTCAAAGACATCTGTTCCAAGCTATGCTTTCGTCCCGACTATCAGATTCATCAGGCCTCCTTTGTCCGTCCTAATCTGACCTATACTGTCATCAAGAGCGATGAACCTTGGGGCGATATGCTCCCTTTGCTCGACAGATTCAAGATTCAACCCAACGAGGGCGATGATACTGCATTGCCGGCTTGGGGTTCTGCGATTGTTTATGTACGCTCACGCAAGAAGACACAACAGATTGCCGAAGCCTTGAGCCAAGCAGGCATTCCCGCTACTTTCTATCATGCTGGGCTCAATGCTGACCAAAAGCTTGAACGTCAAGAGGCTTGGATGTCGGGCGAAACCCCAGTTATCGTTGCCACCAACGCCTTCGGCATGGGTATCGACAAGCCCAATGTGCGTGTCGTGGTCCACATTGACCTTCCTCCTTCGCCCGAAGAGTACTTTCAAGAGGCAGGACGAGCAGGTCGTGACGGATTACCAGCCACAGCCTACCTGCTTGCCTCGTCCAACGGAATGGCAGATTTGCTGAATCACCTTCAGATGTCATATCCCGACCGCGAACGCATCCGTATGGTCTATGAGCGACTTGCTTATTTCTACCAAATCGAACCGGGAGCCGGCTTCAACTGTACCTTCGAGTTCGACATCTTCAAGTTCTGTGCTGCCTATCGTTTGCAGGCTACCGAGGTCTATAACTCACTCAAGATTCTTACGATGGCTGGCTATATCACTTACCATGAGGAGCCGGAATCCCGTTCACGATTGATGTTTACATGCTCCAAAGAGTCGCTCTATCACTTGGAACGGTTCGATTCCGAGTGCCAGCGCATCATTACGGGACTCTTGCGCCTCTATACTGGCATGTTTGCTGATTTCCAGAAATTCAGCGAAGATCGCATCGCGAAGTTTGCTCACCTTGAGCGAGAGGAGGTCTATCAGAAACTATTGCTCCTCTCCCGTTTTCATATTCTGCACTATGTGCCGGCTCGTCAGATGCCATGCATTTATTTTGCCATGCCTCGTCTCGATACCGACGAACTACGAATCCCACACACTGTCTATGAAGATCGAATGGATCGAGACAAGTTTCGTGCTGAAGCGATGATTGATTATGCTTTCAACGACAACGAATGTCGGCTTCTCAAACTTTTACACTACTTCGGCGAACAATCCACCGTCACTTGTGGCAAGTGTGACGTCTGTTGCAAGACATCGGAATCTGATTCTTCTTCACAGCAGCCAGGTGCTTTGAATCCAGAATCGGCACGAGCTCTGATCTTCTCTTATCTACAGAACAATGGGCCAACTACCTCTCTTCAACTCCTCACCAAGATAGGCCATCCCGAAATCATCCCTTCCACTCTCCATCAGATGCTACAAGAGGGCCTCTTAGTCCAGATCAAGAACAAAATCAGCATTCTGCCGAAGGAGAAAGGATGAAGGACAATACACTTGCTGCTTTTGCGAAACTTGATTTGTATTTATTTACTCAAAATTTGCAAAGTTAGTCTTGCATTTCAAACGACAAAAGGCATAAACTATCGAAAACAACAAGTAATTTTTGGGGGTAGATAAAACAGTCTACGAAAAAAACATGTATCTTTGCAATCGTTTGCAACCGTCATTCAAACCTTCACGTCAAAAAAATGATTGAGGTACTCAAAAGTTTTTGAACTCGAATCGAACGCTTAGATTTCTACTCAAAAGTTTTTGAACACGAATCGAACGACTAGATTCCTACTCAAAAGTTTTTGAACTCAAATCGATTATCACAAGAAACAGAGAAAGGATAGAAACTTTTCTTTGTTTTCTTTGCTTTTTTGTTGATCTAAGACATATCCCGAATATTCGAATCGTTCGATGGTTTCTTCAATGATGTCTGTATCTCCGGGATTGTTTGCGATACAAAGTCTAATGATGTTTGTATCGCAGACAAATTCGGAAACAACACCACCAGACTTAAGAAGCAAAATGAAGACTACTTATTCAAGAATCTTGTACTTGAAGTTCTTGAATGTTGCAGAGCCATTTGGACCAAAACAGAAAAGTCCCGGAAGTACAGATTGGAACTGATAGAGAGTGTTGTGGTTATATCCAGCAATATCCATAGCCCATTCTTCGCGAAGCCAATTGATACCATCATAACTGTATTCGCCAGTTACGATATTTCGGTAATTGCGTAAGCGCAACCAAACGTGCTGTCCGTTTTGTTCTGGTTTGTGAGTTCGACCACCCTTCTGGATTCCCATGCGATAACGCAAACGTGACTTCTGTGATGTACCTGTACCCATGTAAAAGGTAGAATCATAATAGAGTACGATACCAGCGGAAACTTCAGGATTATTCAAAAGAACTTCGCATTCAATTTCGTAGCTATGGGTGCCGGCAACAAAAAGCATTGGAGTTGAATTGCCGGGCGAAGTTCCTTCTGCCTGAAGAGTCAGATCTCCTTGGTTGACGGAGACTTTTCCCGGATTGTAATTCTTATAGAAACGCCATTCCTTGCCGATACGGAACTCATTCAAACGCTCTTCTTTCGATGCAACAGGACACAATGGTTGGATGGGGGCTTCGTATATGCCACAAGGATCACCACTGCGACCAAGAGAATCTACAATGACAGGATGGAACCATTTGTCCTCGCCCAAAACAACCTGCTCCATCAGTGTCTGACGTCCCAAGTTTGTGTACCCATTCTCATAGGCATGATACATACAATACCAACGTCCATCGGGGGTATTGACCAATGAGCCGTGGCCTTTACTCCACCAATGATCTTCATTTTGATAGCAATGGATCAAAGGATTGAATGGCGAATTCTCCCATGGTCCATAAATACTCTTGGAACGAGCCACTACAACCATATGTGAGGTAGGAGGGCCAGCTGTTCCACCTTCGGCATTGAGGTAATAATAGTAGTCTCCAATTTTGAAGACTTTTGGGCCTTCGAGCGCCAATCCTTCAGTAACCCAGTCTCCAGGGAATTGCCAACCTTCGTAGAATTTCTCTTTGGTCGAGTTGTCCACAGACAAACCATCGGCAGAGAGTTTAAGTCGCTGTCCGGCACTCATAAAAAGCCATCGTTGTCCATCTTCTGCCACGACATGACAAGGATCGATGTCTGGTGTTTGCAAATCTATAGGCTCACTCCATGGACCATAAGGAGAGTCTGCATAGACAACAAAATTGGATTTTTTACCATTGGTATTTTTCAACGATACAGTAAAATAGATCCAATACTTGTTGTTGTATTTCGAGATATCAGGAGCCCATACTGAGCCTAAATAGGTTTGGAGAGCATAACTGATGGGTTCCCAGTTGATCAGATCCGTACTATGCCAGACGACAAGGCCCGGCATATAATCAAATGACGAATGTGTCATGTAGTAATCGTTTCCATCACGAAGAATGGTTGGATCTGGATAATCACCACCTAAGATGGGGTTGGTGTAGGTCTGGTTTTGAGCTGAGAGATTGCTGATTAAACCAAACAAGACAATGAGTAATATAAACTTTTTCATTTAATTATATATTGTTGCGGTGCAAAGTTACATATTTTTGTCAAAATAACCAAACTTTTATTGGTGGAAATTCGTTTTCAAAATACTTTATAGGTGGAATATCTTCTTAAAAGGAGTAAATCTTTCCTGTTAGAGGGGTAAATTTTTACGTTTTTTGAGGGTTGTTTGAACTCTTTTGAAAAATTGAGTAGTCATTTTTGAATGAATAATAACCGATTGTTGTCTATTCTGTGCAAAAGAGTTGTATTTTTAGCTCAAAAATACTATCTTTGCAGCATTATTGCATTATGAAGTCCTTTCGCTATATATGAGACAATTGGCTTTCTTCTTTATTTGCTGTTTTAGTGCGTTGGCAACTATGTTGTCTGCGCGTGATCAAATGCGTTTTGTTCGCTATACTACTTCTGATGGGTTGCCCGCCAGTCGAATTACTTGTATGCGCGAAGATCAGGACGGCAATGTATGGATGAACACTTGGAATGGTCTTTGCAAGTGGGATGGAAAAAAGATGACTGGCATTATTACTACGGCAGATGGCAAGCGCTTTGGACGAACCAACGGCATGACTGTCATGAAAGATGGTCGTTTGGTTTTCCATGATGATAATAACGAATGGATGTGTTTTGATCCTGCTACACGTCTGCTTTGTGATATGCCGGCCAGTATAGATTCTTTACCACAGCATGCCTCTACCATCGAATATCACGAAGATGAAAACGGATTGGTCTTTGTCCGAAATGGAGAGACCTACTATTTGCCATACGATGAAGGCTTGCGTATGGAACAGCAGTTGCATCATAAGTTCGAGGACAGTAAAGGGCAGGTTTGGTTCGATTACAACAATTCCTTGTATCGCATTTGGTTTGAACCCTCTCCATTTACCATGTTTCATCAATGGCCCAATGGTAAACATTTTCAGTTCCAATCGACAGTGAGAGCCCTGTCAACAGATGAAAATGGTGAATTGTTGGCTGCATCTCGTAATTTTAAGATGTATGGACTTAACGACAGTGTGACCGATGTTCCGTATCCGGGCAATGTTTACGAGATGGTTTCGGATGTGAAACACGACCGAATTTGGCTTGCTTTGCGTAAAAAAGGACTCTATATTCATACACAGCAAGAGGGAATGCGCCCAGCGATGGATAATTTGGCTGAGATGGGTTTGTCGGACCTTTTCTCGCTGTTGAAGCTTCGAGACCAGCCTTACCTTTGGTGTGGTACATGGGGCGACGGCGTTCGCATTGTCGATATCAGCGGTGAAACACCACAACTCAAAAGGTCGCTCTATAATGATAGTCTCATCTCTGTCCACAAGATGATTCAGCTGTCGAATGGATTGGTAGGTGTTTGCAGTACCCGAGGTTTCCATCTTTATTCTGCTTCGGGTGTGCCAGTCTATGTGATTGCATCAGATCTGGATGTTTTGAGTGCTGTCGAATTGCCGGATGAGAGGATTTTCTTGTGTGCCATGGGCAAAGGGCAGTTTATCATGGAAACGAACGGCCGTTTGATGCCTGATACGAGCACAAAGATTGAAGACCGAATCTCGACAATGTATCGTGTGGGAGAGAACCATATCTGGATGATATCCGATACACGACTATTTCGTTACAATTTTGTGACCGGAAAAGTGGATATCATGGATAATCGGGATTTTGGTAATAATATCTCGTTTGCAGAGAATGCTGTAACGGTTTACCACGATACATTATTATATATTGGTGCATCGTCAGGTATGTTAGAGGTAAATCTAAACGAGATTGAAGGTTATCTGAAGCAACGCGACGATGCCGAAGCACATGCTTACAAGGAGTATCTCCTTCGGCTTTCTTTAACCATTGTGGGTATTATTGTATTTGTATTGGTGGTATTTTTCTTGTTCCGCCTGTATGTACGACGCAAGGTTACCAAACAGATAGGTCATCAGGTTCAGATTGTCAAGAGGGAGAATGTTTTACAGAATGACCGTGAGTTTGTAGATAAGCTGACATCTATCATGAATCAGATGATAGGAGATTCGTCTGCAGATATCAGCCAATTGGCACAACTGATGGAAATGCCCAAGAATGCTTTCTATGTCCGTTGCAACGAAGCATTACATTCTACGCCAGCTGCTATTCTTCAAGATATGCGAATTGAATATGCAAAGAGATTGATGGAGGAGGGCAATAATTCCGTGAAGGAAGTCTCGTTCAAGGTTGGTTTCAACGATCCAAAATACTTTTCGAAAGTCTTTAAGTCCAAGATTGGTCTGACACCATCGCAATTCTTGGCGCAGGTCAAGAAATAAAAGAAAGGCATCTCAACTGAGATGCCTTTTAGTGATAATATTACTTAGATTCAACGGGTTCAACCGGATCAATGATTGTATATTTGAAAACACAGCCATTCTTGCGGTTAGGCTCACTGCCGACAAATCGTGCAGAATAAGGTTCTCCCATATCTGGACTACAACCGATATAGCAATGTGTCTTGAGGGAGAGAAGCATACATTCTCCACGGAGCATGTCCTGCCATTGGAACAATGATGCATCATCTGCCTCTTTGACCAAACGAACATCGGCAGAGAGTCCCATGCCTGTGATGGAAACAAAGCCCATGCCGTTCATTGCCTCAAGAACAATACGTCCGTGACCTCGGTTTCGAATATAGAACTCACAATCTTTTCGCTTGTAATCTCTGCTGCCAGGGTAGGCACGATGACAGATTCCGCGTCGGGTAGCACATAATTGATTTCCGTCTGCCAGATTGGTCAAAGTAATGACTTTTTCGACAGGGAAGTTTGCTGAACGATCTGCCATCGGCTCATCAATATCGAAATTGTCAAACTCTGCGAATCCGGAGATGTTCTTTGGATTGTTCCCTTCGGCGCATTCATGATAGCAGAATAGACTGTATCGAGAACCTTGGAAGATGCGAAGTTGATATGGAAGTGGCAGCGTATCTCCAATAGTTTCAAATTTCTCACCATCGGTGCTGTAGCTGAATGTCGCCCACATTTGATCCAGATCTGCCGAAACACGGAGTTGTACATTCTTTGTGCTGACATCGGTACAAACTGGCTTCTTCTGCTGGTGCTTCCATGCCAGTTGCAACTTGCCATTGTTGTTGGTAAGGCCAATCCAGGCATAAGGCAGATTCAACATCGCAAGACCAGCGCAGTCTCCAGCCTTCAGATGAGAACCATCGAGCGTAACCGTAGCTGTTGACACAGGACCAATACAACGTTGAGTGAGTGTATTACGTGCCCAAAGCAAGTTTTCTGCATCCATGGCCTGAAGTTGAAGTTTACCCTTCTTGAGAGCCCATTTACCGGCAACAGGTTCATGATTCCATTGCCAAACTTTCTGCAGTTGTTTGCCATCGAAGTTATCGCTACGTTCATAGGGCGCAGATTTTGGCATACCCTGAACAGGCTTAATCCAAGTACGAGGAGTACGTCCTGGGTTGCCCGAAAGACCAAAGATTGGCCAGCCGTCGGTCCATGTGATAGGGCAGAGGCAAGTTGTTCTGCCTACCCCCACGAAGTCGAGCATAGTGCAACCCCACCAGGTTCCGTCTTCGGTTTGTACCATGCCACCTTGGTGTACAGTTGCATTACCGAGTTCATTGTCTGGCCAAGGACCGATTTTTAGGTTGGCATTATCGTGAGTCCAGTCTTGTCCACGACCACGAACGTCAACCAGAGGGAATTTTTTAGTTCCTAGACTTTCGTCACAACTGATAGCTGCAGTTTCGTAGGGACCAAAAAGAGAGGAACTGCGAGCACACTGCAGACGTCCCATAGGAGAGTATTCAGCCGAAAGAATATAGTATTTGCCTGCAATCTTGTAAGCATGATGTCCTTCGCCCATGGCACTTCCACGAGGTATGATAACACGCTCAGAACCGTCAACATAACCACTGAAATCGGATTTGAATTGGGTAATCTTGACTTCGTCATATCCATGGATAGCCCAAACTGTGCCATCATCATCAAAGAGTACGCTCAAGTCATAAATATGTCCGCCGAGATTCTTGTGTTCCCAAGGGCCATTGGCCGATTTGCTGGTAAAGAGCTGCAAGCCCATGCCATTGACGTTAGTAAAGACATAGAATGTACCGGCATTGTAACGGATAACAGGAGCCCATACACCTTGTCCGTAGATCTGTTGTTTGTTATTCAACTGGAACTTGTCTTGATTCGGGAAGATGTCGTTCCAACTATTGAAACAATAGGAGGCGAGTTCCCAGTTAACAAGATCCTTGGAATGAAGAACCACTAAACCTGGTGCACAATGCATGGTTGTTCCTGCAAGGTAGAAATCCTCGCCAACGCGAATCACGTCCGGATCGCTAAATTCATCATAGAACAGAGGGTTTGTGTAGGTGCCATTGCCATTGTCTGAGCTCCAGCTTAATTTTTGAGCATTTCCGCAGACAAACGAGGCAAGTAAAGCAGAAAGTATAAAAATACGTTTCATGGAATGGGTTATTAAATAAAAAAATACGAGCACAAAGATATACATTTTATGTGGTATGTGCAAATTTTTGTGCCTAAAAGTATCTTAAAATATATGTTCGCGCGTATGAAGAAGATAAAAAGGGCATTCTGCCATCGAAAAAAACGATTAGATTCTATATCCGAACCAAGCTGCCAAGAGCCCAAGTCCAAGACTGACCACTATATACCCGATAGACAAAAGAAGCTGGCTGCCTCTCATAAGCAAGATATTCTCATTGATAAAAGTCGAGAAGGTTGTGAATCCTCCACAAAAACCAGTCATCAGCAAAAGACGGATGTTTGCGTCACCTGGAGCAAGTTTGGTCAGCCATCCTAAAAGAAAGCAACCGATCACATTGACAAACATGGTGCCCAAAGGGTATTGTCCGTTTAACCATTGACTGATTCCCCAGCGGCAAAGACCACCAATACCAGAACCTAAAAAGATGGCAATTATATTGTAAATCATGACAAATTGTATGCAAAAACAGAAAAAATGATGTGATAATATAGCAAAATTGATAGAATTGTGACACTATACGAAAATTCAAAAAATAAATTTCCATTTTGTATCAATACATTTTTTAATTACTACTTATCTTTGCGAAACACTAATTTTATTGTCTAATGGTAGATATAAAGAAACTCTATGCCGACATCATGCATTTGATGAAGCATAAAGAGCCTTATTTGAAAGTTGACTTCAGTTTGCAGAAGCTTGCAAAACTGATGGATTCAAACACGACTTATGTTTCAAGAGCCATCAATCAGGGTGCACATCAGTCTTTCCCGAATTGGTTGGCTGAGTTCCGAATCAAAAAAGCCTTACAGATTCTCGAGAAGAACCCTGATATTTCGACGGCTGCACTCTGTAAGATGCTTGGAGAGAAGAATCCAGTTGTAATGAGAAGACAGTTTTATCGCATTACTGGAAAGTTCTACAGCGAAAGAAAAGAAAAATAAAAATAAACCGGAGCACTTCCGGTTTATTTTTATTGTATTATATCTTTTAGAGTCCCTTTATCATGGTTACCAATACCAAATAGATCATCATGGCGGGGGCAGCAAGTAGGAGAGAGTCAAAACGATCCCACAATCCACCATGACCAGGAAGCAGGTTGCCGGAATCCTTCACACCTACACAACGTTTGAAGAAACTCTCGATCAAATCACCAAATGTGCCGAATACACTGACGGTTAATCCAAGGCCAATCCAATCCAAACGGCTGTAGTGTTGCAGTTCGTGAAGATCTTGTCCGAAGAATCCCCAGAAAGATGCCTGATAAAATGCAAGAGCAAGCAGACAGTTAAAGAGGCAACCACCCCAGAATCCTTCCCATGACTTTTTGGGCGAAACGCGTTCGAAGAGTTTGTGACGACCTAATGTAACACCTGTCAGGAACGCTCCCGTATCGTTACACCAAAGGAAGAAGAATAGTGCCAGTAACAGAATTCCATTGTAGTCATCTTCGATGTTGCCCAACGGAACAGCAATGCTATGGAATGCGATGGAGTTAAGCAAGGAGAGTGGAACTGCAATGTAGAACTGTCCCATGAGAATATAGGCAAGTTCTCGAATGGGGTTTTCCTGCTTGGTGTATAGACGGCTGATGAACATGACCATCAGGTAAATCGCATAAATAATAAACACATTGTTTCCCCACTTGGAAATGTGAGAAGCTTCCAAATAGAAACACCAGAAGAGAATAACACCACCTAAACTATGCAGCCATCGGATGATGTCCACCTCGCGCGATTTATTAATAATGTTGTAGAATTCCATCAACACACCAAAGATGAGGATTGTGAACAATCCTGAATAGGTG
The DNA here is from genome assembly GCA_045600485.1 of Bacteroidales bacterium. Taxonomy (GTDB): domain Bacteria; phylum Bacteroidota; class Bacteroidia; order Bacteroidales; family UBA3663; genus Liminaster. Next base: position 3,884 of record JAZRXX010000032.1, on the reverse strand, counting down.
TATGGACCACAAAGAATGCAACCCAATATAGCTCCTACAATTAAGGCTCCGGTAATGGTTCGTTGTAAAAACGATTTATTGAACAGCTTGTTCATCATTGTCTGAATTATTATCTTCGTTGGTGTGTTTCAGCAACTCATCGCTGCGAGATGCCCATTGGCGTTGTCCAAAGATTTCCTCAACATCTTCGGTAAAGATAACCTCTTTCTCTTCAAGTCGCTGGGAAAGCATGGCATGGCCTTCTGTGTACTGAAGGAGTAAATCTTTGGCACGTTTGTATTGCTGGGCAATAATGCTTGATACTTCTTCATCGATGATGCGTGCGCGCTCGTCACTGTAAGGTTTGCTGAAGCCCATGTCTTGACCGGTGCTATCGTAATAGCAGATGTTTGGCAGACGTTCGCTCATACCATAATATACGACCATAGCATAAGCCATCTTTGTGACTCGTTCAAGGTCGTTGGCTGCTCCACTTGAAATGCTGCCAATGAACAAATCTTCTGCAGCACGTCCACCGAGCAGAGAACACAATTCGTCTAACATGGCCTCTTTGACCGTAATCTGACGTTCTTCTGGCATATACCAGGCAGCACCAAGTGCCTTTCCACGAGGTACAATCGTTACTTTGACCAGAGGAGATGCATATTTCAAGTGCCAAGAGATTGTGGCATGACCCGCCTCGTGGATGGCAATGCTGTGTTTCTCTTCCTGGGTCATGACCTTTGACTTCTTCTCAAGACCACCGATGATACGATCGACAGCATTGTTGAAATCTACAGCCTCAACACGTTTCTTGTTGGCACGAGCGGCAATCAATGCGGCTTCGTTGCAGACGTTGGCAATATCTGCGCCCGAGAAACCAGGTGTCTGTCGAGCCAGTTTCTTGATATCAAGATCCTCTGCCAGATTCAATGGCTTCAAGTGTACCTTAAAGATCTCGATTCTGTCATTCAATTCTGGCAGATCAACATGGATCTGACGGTCAAAACGGCCGGCACGGAGAAGTGCCTTGTCGAGAATGTCTGCTCGGTTGGTAGCGGCAAGTATGATTACACCGGAATTGGTGCCAAAACCATCCATTTCGGTGAGAAGTTGGTTCAACGTGTTTTCGCGCTCGTCGTTGCCTCCACTAAAATTTCGGTTGCTACGAGCTCGACCAACGGCATCAATCTCGTCGATGAAGATGATGCATGGCGACTTCTCCTTGGCCTGACGGAACAGATCACGGACACGGCTTGCGCCAACACCTACAAACATTTCGACGAAATCTGAACCAGACATCGAGAAGAATGGAACATCGGCTTCACCGGCTACGGCCTTGGCCAAAAGGGTTTTACCGGTACCTGGAGGGCCTACAAGCAAGGCACCCTTCGGGATCTTTCCACCCAACGCAGTATATCGCTCCGGATTCTTCAGGAATTCTACAATCTCCTGAATCTCTTGCTTGGCTTCGCTAAGACCGGCAACATCCTGGAATGTAACCTTCATCTTGTTGTCCTTGTCATAGACGTTGGCCTTGCTTTTGCCGACATTGAAGATGCCGAATGGGCCACCGCCATTGCCACCGCCAGAACCAGGCATACGGCGGAACATGAAGAACCAGAAGAACAGGATCATCAGGAGCAAAGGTCCGAAAGAATAAAGCATGTCATGCCAGAAACTCTCGCGCTCGTAGGTTACGTTCAGGTTCTTGCAAAGACTATTGTCTGCATTCTTCCAATCTTCGACTTGTTCTGCAAATCGGTCGCAACTTGGCAGATTGGTTGTAACGCTGATGGTGGTGTTCTTGGCTTTGCTCTCCTTGAAAGCATCGCTCAATGCATCGAAACCGGTGCCTGGGTCAGTTTCCAATATACCTGTAGCTTGTGCATCGTGGGCATTGACCACGATTTTGCTGAAATTACCTTGTTTCGATAGTTCCTGGAATTGACTGTAACTTACTTTTCGGACAGTACTGCCATCATTGCTCATGTACATATATACCAAGAAGGCACCGATGAGCAGGTAAACGTAAAAGATGTTGAAATGGAAACTCATTCCACAACCTTTGCCGTTGCTGTTTCCGAATTTAACGAATTTACTCTCTTTGTCCGTCGATTCCGGATGTTTGTTTATATCTTTTTCTGCCATATTTGCTGTTTCGTTTTCTTATTTTGGTATGAGTGATTATCAGATTATATTAGTCAAGATCTGCTATTTTTGTGATCTTTGCATCTTCCCAAAGAGATTCGAGACTATAGAATTCGCGAGTTTCCGGCTGGAAGACATGAACAAGTATGTAGCCATAGTCAATGGCAACCCAGAGGCGGTTGTTCAGACCTACCGATCCTTGATCATGTTGCCCGATTTTTTCCTGAACATGTTTCATCATGGTATTTGCGATACCATAGACTTGCGTGGAAGAGGTTCCTTCGCAAACAACGAAATATTGGAATGCAGCCTCTTCGAGTTTGCGCATGTCAATAATTTGAATGTCGTGGGCCTTGCCATTCTGCAATCCTTCGACAATGGTAGAAAGAAGTTTATCTTGCAATGTTGTAATCTTTTTATTTGGTTTAGAAATCGGGCGCGAAGTTAATAATAAAATATGAGAAAACCGAACCTTTGGTCAAAAAAATGTAGAAGATTGTTGTTTTTTTGGGGAAAAAGTTGCCGATTTGAGGAATTATAGCTATATTTGCACGCGGATTTCGTCCGAACAAACACAAAAAAGATTATAAACACAAAACACGATAATCTAAAATGGAAATTAATGGAAAGGTACTTCAGATGCTTCCGATGCAATCTGGTACCAGCCAGCGCACTGGCAATGCTTGGAGAAAGCAGGAGTATGTAATGGAAACTTACGATCGTTTCCCACGTAAAATCTTTTTCGGCTTCTTTGGAGATGCCATCGACCAGTATCCTATTCAGGTAGGTGATGATATCAAATTGAGTTTCGATATCGAAAGCCGTTCTTATGTCGGCCGTGATGGCGTAGAGCGTTGGTCAACTGATGTTCGTGCCTGGAAGGCAGAGAAGATCGATCCTTCACAGATGCAGATGCAGGCTCCTGCTTATGGCGCTCCAGCCTATGGTGCACCTGCTCCTCAGCCAGCACAAGCATACGCACAGCCAACTCCTGTTGTTGGTCAGTTTGATGCAGCTCCAGCTCCAGCAGCACCTGCACCTAATCCAACCGAGGATCTTCCTTTCTAAAATGAGAATATCAAAACCTCAGATGACACCCAAACGTGTCAACTGAGGCTTTTATTTCTTAATATATATTTAAAAAGGTAATCCTTTGTTGCAGATGTCATATATTTTACGTACATTTGCGCGGTTTTGAAACAAAAATCAATTCTTTACCAATTATAAACAATAAAAACAAAAGGTATTATGGCAAATTTGGATTTGACCAAGTATGGCATCACTGGTTCTACCGTGATTGCACACAATCCTTCTTACGAGGAGTTGTTCAAGGCTGAGACTGATAAGTCTCTTACCGGTTACGAGGTAGGTCAGGAGACTGAGCTCGGTGCTGTTAATGTAATGACAGGTATCTACACTGGTCGTTCTCCTAAGGATAAGTACATCGTAATGGATGCTAACTCTAAGGATACCGTATGGTGGACTTCAGAGGAGTACAAGAACGATAACCACCCAATGTCTGAGGAGGTTTGGGCTACCGTTAAGGATATCGCTAAGAAGGAGCTCTCAAACAAGAACCTTTATGTAGTTGACGCATTCTGTGGCGCTAACGCTGCTACCCGTTTGGCTGTACGCTTCATCGTTGAGGTTGCTTGGCAGGCTCACTTCGTTAAGAATATGTTTATCCAGCCGACCGCTGAGGAACTCGCTGAGTTCGAGCCGAACTTCGTTATCTACAACGCATCGAAGGCTAA
>JAZRXX010000031.1:0-2420 GCA_045600485.1 Bacteroidales bacterium | reverse complement strand
TTGGGTGGAATGTATTGATAGACAAATGTATGCATTGGCAGAATTTGCTTACAAAAACTTACAGCATCATTTTGTAAGATTTTGTAAGCAAATTTATTTTGTCATTTTGTTGAATCTTCTTAACTTTGCACCAGCTAATTATCACATTTACTATAACTTTACAATTTATCTATGAAAAGACTGATCACATCCGTAATCCTGACACTCAGCATTGTTATGTGCTGGGCAGGCAACAAAGTTTGGAAGAAGGCAGACATCGTTGCTGCCTACAGCAATTATCTCAGCATCGGTTCTGTTACTTTAGCAGACACAGCCACTGTGGTCGAGGTGATTGCCACAAAACCAGGAGATAAATTTAGGTTCTCCAAGGACACATTTCTGGATTGTGGTGATGGCTCATACTATAAGGTGAAAGCATGCAAAGAGTATGTTCTGGGATCATGGATTCCTGGAGAGGGAAAGGACGTCGTAATAGCTACATTTGTCTTCGAGCCAATGCCAAAATCGACGAAGGTGTTCGACCTGATTGAAGGATATGGTAGCAATATGTTCAAAATCTATGGCATTCATGACTGCAAGAAGCCACTGAAGATTCAACCATTTACTTACGACAGCCATGCCCTTGATGACTATAGGAAGAACTTCTTCCGTACGGCAGAGGTATGTGTCAGGGGCCGATTTGAGAAAAAGCCGAAAGAGAAAACTGGCATCATCTATCTCAAAGATTTGTTTAGTGACAAAGATATGCCCTTGACGATTGATGTCAACGAGGACGGAACCTTCGAACGTCGATTCTCTGTCCATCATCCCATCGCAAATACAATTCATTTTAATGGGAAAAATGTGCCGTTCTATGTAGAGCCAGGTCATACCATAGATCTTCAGATTCGCAAGGATGGACAAGTTGAATACACCGATGAACAAGGAAACTCCGCACCAGGCGCAGCATATTTGTCGTCGAATGTGAATGGCATGTTCCTTCCCTCATGGGCGCAGCGAGAAGAGGTAATGAAGTCTCTCAGTTTTGTGGAATATGGACAAATGATAGACAGCCTAATGGTAAAGGCAGATGAGAAAATGGCGTACTTCGCCCATAGAAACCATTTTACGCCACTCGACTATGCCTTAGCCAGGACTGACGTTTTGTGTGATTTAGGTTATACTCTACTTGATGCAGATATGTATAGTCGCCATCACAACATAGACTCTGCCAACATGGCAGAGTTGAAGGATTTGGCAAACTATAAGCCATTGCGTCGATTGCCTTTCAATGACCCTATCATGCTTGTATCAGTTTCTTATAGGAATCTTCAGAACTGCTATTCGTTTCTGAATGTGATACATCCAGTCACGCTGTGGAGAGAGGTAAGAGATACAGAGGGGGGATTCGTCTCTCGTGGATGGAATGAACCGGAGGTCAGGGATAGCTTGCTGGCAGATATAGACAGTAAGATATTTGGGCAGAAAGGTATGTCGATGTTGGCCAAGATTCACATGCTGAATACACTCTGCAAACGAGACCTATCCCGCATCAATTTCCGATCAGGTACATCAGAAGAGACAAAGGCCAAAGTCATTGCTCAGAGAGAAGAGAAAGGCCGAAGGTCTGTCAGCCGCATGAAAGAGATGATTGGAGAAGAAGTATTCTCAACGCACATAGATCGAATTTACCAGCATTATCTGGACAATAAGGATTATACCTATACCTTGCCCGACAATGAGGGGACGGCTATCTTGCGCAACATAACAGACTCCTTCCTGAACAAATATGTTTTTCTGGATTTTTGGGCTACTACCTGCGGCCCATGCCGTGCTGGTATAGAAAGAACCAAAGTGGTGCGTGATGCCATGCGCGATAACCGCGAGGTGGTATTCCTGTTCCTGACGAGCGAATCGGAATCTCCTCAGGCCAGTTATGACGACTATGTTGAAAAGCACCTCAAGGGGGAACATGTTTATCGTCTGCCCGCATCGGATTACAACAAGCTCCGCGAACTTTTCCAAATAAACGGCATCCCACATTATGAGGTATTGACGAAGTCTGGAGCTGTAATTCGTGATAATGCCTGGTATTCTGACCTCGATTCATTTAACCGATTCCTGGAGATTATCAAAGATCGAGTAGAATAAACTTTACACACGGGCGGGCACACGCCGGGGCACACGCTGGTACCTTGTGTTTAAAGATATAGATATAGAGGGAGAGGGAGAAGGCGAGAAAATAAATTTCTCTCAACAACACACCCTCTTAAAATCTTCTTGAACTCGAATCGAGCGATTAGATTTCAACTCAAAAGTTTTCGACCTGTACGGTTAACTTAAGCCACGCAAAACCTAATTATCCCATCTTCAATCCAGTTTGAGAGTTCATTATTTTTTTTAGCGACAGAGATAGAAGCCAAAGCGGCACTGCCGGATTT
>JAZRXX010000030.1:0-28148 GCA_045600485.1 Bacteroidales bacterium | reverse complement strand
GCTACTCCATCGCCCTCGGGAAGCAAAGTCTCAATGACTTGTATTTAAACTCACACGAAGGCACGAAGTTATAAAGTCTTTCCCCCCTTGGTCTTTTGAGTAGGAATCCAATCATTCGATTCGAGTTCAAAAACTTTTGAGTTGAAATCGAATCGTTCGATTCGAGCTCAAAAACTTTTGAGTAGGAATCTAATCATTCGATTCGAGCTCAAAAAGTTTTGAGTTGAAATCTAATCGTTCGATTCGAGGTCAAAAACTTTTGAGTAGGAATCTAATCATTCGATTTGAGTTCAAAAACTTTTGAGTAGGAATCTAATCGTTCGATTCGAGTTCAAAACTTTTTGAGTAGGAATCTAATCGTTCGATTCGAGCTCAAAAACTTTTGAGTAGGAATCTAATCGCTCGATTTGAGCTCAAAAAATTTCGACCTGTACGGTTAACCTTTCGCCCTGAAAGGGCAATCGCAAAGCGCTATCAGCCCAGGGTAAAGCAAAGCGACACCCTGGGTTTCATAGTAATATGGACATCAAACGCCCTGAAGGGGCAAAAGCCTTACTGAAGGACAAGGCTCTATTCTTGTGCGTACAAGCGATATTCATGCTTTTGCCCTTACAGGGCGTCGGTTCGGCATTCTTAATACCCAGGGTGTCGCTTCGCTTGCCCTGGGCTATGTGCTGATTGCCCTTTCAGGGCGTTTTTCTTTGTTTTCTTTGCTTTCTTGTTAATCTAAGACATATCCCGAATGTTCGAATCGTTCGATGGTTTCTACAGGGAATTTAGAGGAATGAAAAGAAACCTACTAACAAGAAAGAAATGTTTCTCTAATTTCTCTGTTTTCTTGTTAATCCACATATTTAGTCTGCCAGTGCCAATGAAGAATGATTTAGAATGATGGAGAAATCCTATTCTACGCTGGCACAAGCGAACAACAAAAGAGGCTGGGTCAATTGACTCAGCCTCTTTTAACAATATATCGGTTACGTTATTTCTTGCTGTCGTTCTCGCGGATTTCGACACGACGGATCTTACCGGAGATGGTTTTTGGCAGTTCGTCGACGAACTCAATGACACGAGGATATTTGTATGGGGCAGTTTCGCGCTTGACGTGATCCTGCAACTCCTTGATCAACTCTTCGCCAGCCTTAGACTTCCATTCTGCACCCAACACGATGGTTGCCTTGACTACCTGGCCACGAATCTCATCCGGTACACCAGTGATGGCACATTCCACTACGGCAGGGTGGCTCATCAGGGCAGATTCAACCTCGAAAGGACCGATGCGGTAGCCCGAAGACTTGATGACATCGTCTGCTCGGCTCACAAACCAGAAGTAACCCTGTTCGTCGTAGTTGACCACATCGCCAGTATAATAAACTCCGTCATGATGCGCTTTTTCGGTCAACTCTGGATTTCTGTAATACTCCTTGAAGAGACCAAGGGGCTTGCCATTGCCAGTGCGGATAACTAACTGTCCGTTGACGCCTGGAGCTACGCTGTTTCCATCGGTATCGACTACATCAATATCGAACTGAGGATTGCGAACACCCATAGCACCCGGATGTGGATCAACCCAAGGATAGGTTCCTACAACGAGGGTGGTTTCGGTTTGTCCGAAGGACTCATAGATCATGATGCCGGTCTTCTCTTTCCACTCCAGAAAGACGTTCGGGTTCAATGCTTCGCCTGCAGTGGTGCAGTATTCGAGAGCAGAGAGATCGTATTTGGAGAGATCCTCACGAATCATGAAACGATAAACGGTAGGAGGAGCACAGAAGGATGTGACTTTGAAGTCGGCCATTACCTGAAGCATATTCTCTGGAATGAAACGGCCCTCGAAGTCATAGACGAATACCGTAGCTCCAGCAATCATCTGTCCGTAGAACTTACCCCATACGGCTTTGCCCCAACCTGTGTCGGCTACGGTCAAGTGAAGGCTGCCTTCGTGCACATTGTGCCAGTATTTGCCAGTGAGGATATGGGCAAGAGGATAGGTGTAGTCGTGCATTACCATTTTAGGCTCGCCCGATGTGCCAGAGGTGAAGTACATCAGGAAATTGTCGGTTGTTTCGTTCTGTCCCTTCTGGCTGACAAACTCTGGCGCCATCATGGCACCTTGCCAGTAGTTGTCCCAGCCCTGCAGAACGACTGGACCAATAGAGATGCAATGCTGTAGCGATGGACAGAACGCACGAGCAGCTGTAATGTTGCGCAGAATCTGATCGTCGCCTACTGCTACAATCGCTTTGATCTCTGCTTCGTGGCAACGATAGATGATATCCTTGTCGGTCAACAGGTGGGTGGCAGGAATGGCTACTGCACCGATCTTATGGAGGGCAACCATGGTGATCCACCACTCGATGCGACGTTTGAGGATAAGCATGACACAATCGCCTCGCTGGATGCCCAAAGTCAGGAAATAGCTGGCCACCTTGTCCGAATAGCGCTTGTAGTCCGCATAATTCAGATGCTTTACCTCCCCTTGGTCGTTGGTCCAGAGAATAGCCTCTTTGGTAGGCTCGGTTTCTGCATAGACATCTACAACGTCGTAGCCGAAGTTGAAGTGCTCGGGGATGATGACTTGGTAGTTCTTCATAAAGTCCTCGTAGCTGGAGAACTTTGTTTGTTTAAGGAAGCGTTCAAGCATTGCGGTAAGTGTTATTATTTAGCCTAACCTTTGTGGTTTGACGTTGCAAATATACATATATATTATAATATGAGCAACACCGGTTCGCTTTTGTGGTCCGTTTTTATTCTTATTTTGGATTTAATCCGGTTGTTTCCCTTGAGTATTCTTAAAAAATTAACAAAAAATAAGAATTGGGCACTTCGTTATGTAACGAAATGCCCAATTTTATCAATATGTTTGCCAAAAAGTCTAAAAACTTTTAACAATAGGTGGTTTTCTTTAGAAGAATATCAACTGAACAATGACATAAACTGGCAGGAAGATGATCAACGAATACTTGATCATATAGCCAAAGAACGATGGCATCTTGATGCCGCTCTGCTCAGCGATAGACTTGACCATGAAGTTTGGACCATTGCCAATGTAGGTCAACGCACCGAAGAATACTGCACCTACAGAGATGGCACCGAGGAAGGCTTCGCTTGCAAGACCCGGAATGCTGGCGTTCTCGGGAGCCATTGAGTTAAAGACCATAGCCGTCGGTGCATTGTCGAGGAAGGCCGAGAGAATACCGGTGCAATAGAGATACTGCCAAGGCTGAGCTAAAACCTCCTGAATTTGCTCCTTCATGTTGCCCAGGAACATCAAAGCTGGAGTCATGGTAGCGAAGATGCCGACAAAGACGCATGCTACCTCAAGAATTGGTGTCCACGAGAAATTGTTGTCCAAACGAGTCTGCTTCTTGGTGGTCACCATGCTCAAGATGATGATGGCAATGAATACCCACTCGCGGAGGAGTTTGATATAGAATGGAGCATGATGATCGTTCATGCACTCAATGTACTTGCCATTGATGAACATGGTCGAGGCGATGACGCAGAGCAACCAGAAGATGTTGATCAAGCCACCGAATGAGATTGCCTGAGTCTGTGTATTGTCTGCTTCGATATTCTCTTTAGGCTCCATCTTGTAGAAATGGGTATCCATAACATAATAGATGGCAAGTAGCAGAGCACCAGTTACTGCCCATTGTGGAGTGAGGCTGAAGAACCAAGTGAAGTCAGCACCCTTTTGGAACAGGAGGAACAACGGAGGATCACCCAGAGGGGTAAGCAGACCACCACAGTTAGCTACGATGGCAATAAAGAACATGATGGTGTGTACCTTGTACTTGCGTTCGCTGATGGTCTGGATCAACAGACGGATCAGGAGCATAGCAGCACCGGTAGTGCCCATGAATGATGCCAACAACCAACCGATTGCCAAGATGATGGTGTTGGTGATTGGTTTGGCCTGAAGGTCACCTTTGATGCGGATACCGCCGGTGGTTACGAACAAGGCCATGAGCAAGAGAATGAACGGCACATAGTCGTAGATCATCTGATGCTCCAACTCGTGGCCCATGCCATTGACGATGAGCCAAATTGCTACAGGTATGCCCAGAATGAGCGATACATAGAGCTTGTGTAGATTGTGTTCCCACCATTCCTCTAACTTTGTTAAAGGAAGTATTGCGATGCAGAGAAGCATGGCAACAAACGGAATCAACATCCACGAAGGAATAATGTGTTCCATAGTTGTTGTGTTGTTATGTTGTTTTGTTCTTTTGTTGTTTTGTTCCTTTGTTGTTTTGTTCTTTTGTTGTTTTGTTCTTTTGTTCCTTTGTTGTTGTGTTCTTTTGTTCAACATTTTGACCCACATTTTGCAACTCCCAATCTCCCTCCCTATGGGAGGGTCGGGGTGGGCTATTTTAGTCGAGCTTCAAAACTGCAAGGAATGCAGTTTGTGGAACCTCGACTTTGCCAATCTGCTTCATGCGCTTCTTGCCACGCTTCTGTGCCTCGAGAAGTTTGCGCTTACGGCTGACGTCACCACCATAGCACTTGGCGGTCACATCCTTGCGCACCTGCTTGATGGTCTCGCGAGCAATGATCTTGGCACCGATGGCAGCCTGAACAGCCACATCGAACTGCTGGCGAGGAATGAGCTCCTTGAGTTTCTCGCACATACGACGGCCGAAACGCTCGGCATTGTCAACGTGGGTGAGGGTAGAGAGGGCATCGACCTGCTCACCGTTCAATAGGATATCGAGTTTGATCAACTTCGATGGACGGAAGTCGTGGATATAGTAGTCGAACGAAGCATAGCCCTTGGAGATAGACTTCAGTTTGTCGTAGAAGTCGATGACAATTTCACCCAATGGCAGGTCGAAGTAAATCTCGACGCGGTTGCCCGAGATGTATTTCTGTTCGACGAGGATGCCTCGCTTGTCAAGGCAAAGCTTCATGATGCCGCCAATGTATTCGGTCTGGGTGATGATAGTGGCACGGATGAATGGTTCCTCGATATGTTCGATAGTCATGATGTCGGGCATGCCCGAAGGATTGTGGATCTCCTTCTCCTCGCCATGCTTGTCGAAGATTTTGTACGATACGTTCGGTACAGTGGTGATGACATCCATGTTGAACTCGCGACCAAGACGCTCCTGGACAATCTCCATGTGGAGCAAGCCGAGGAAGCCACAACGGAAACCGAAACCGAGAGCCAATGACGATTCTGGGACAAAGCTGAGCGAGGCATCGTTGAGCTGGAGTTTCTCAAGCGAGGCACGCAGATCCTCGTAATCCTCCGGGTCGATAGGATAGACACCGGCGAAGACCATAGGCTTGACCTCCTCGAAACCAGCAATCGCTTTGTCGCAAGGACGAGCCTGATGGGTAATCGTATCACCTACCTTGACTTCGGTCGATGTCTTGATGCCAGAGCAGATATAGCCTACATCGCCACACTTGACCTCTGCACGAGGCTCCATGTCCATACGGAGGATACCTACCTCGTCGGCATCATATTCGCTGCCGGTATTGACGAACTTGACCTTGTCACCTTTCTTCATCGAACCGTTCACGATCTTGAAGTAACCGATGACGCCCTTGTATGAGTTAAAGACGGAGTCGAAAATCAATGCTTGGAGTGGTGCCTCAGGATCGCCCGATGGAGCAGGTACGCGTTCGACGATGGCCTCCAGAATTTCTGGAACACCGAGTCCAGTCTTGCCCGAAGCACGGAGTATCTCTTCGCGCTTGCAACCCAGCAGGTCGATGATTTCGTCTTCTACAAGTTCGGGCATAGCACTGTCCAAGTCGCACTTGTTGATGATAGGTATGATCTCGAGGTTATGGTCGATGGCCATGTAGAGGTTCGAGATGGTCTGGGCCTGAATGCCCTGTGTTCCATCCACAATCAATAATGCACCCTCGCAGGCTGCGATGGAGCGGCTTACCTCGTACGAGAAGTCAACGTGACCTGGAGTATCGATTAGATTCAGGATATACTTGCCAGCCTCCTGTTGTTGGCCAACGTGCATAACCTGTTCCTCCTCGTTGAGTTGGCGTGGGGTATAGTTGTAGTCCATCTGGATAGCGTGGCTCTTGATGGTGATGCCACGTTCGCGTTCCAGATCCATATTGTCGAGTATCTGAGCTTGCATGTCTCGCTCTGCCACTGTCTTGGTACATTCCAACAGACGGTCAGCCAAGGTGGATTTGCCATGGTCAATGTGTGCGATGATGCAGAAGTTGCGGATATTCTTCATAGTTGCTTGCGCGTTCTTTTGTTGTTTTGTTGTTTCCGATGATTCGATCAATTCTTGTTTTGTTTTTCCCACTCTGCCAGTGTGATTCCTTCGGGATGGTCGTGGTCAAAGAACTTTACGGTCTGCAGTTCCGACTCTTTCCCTTTCTGGCGCAGATGGTCAATATAGCCTAAACGAGTACGCTTCCATCGGTCGTGCGTCCAAAGCCAATAGCTTGGTTGCTCCTTGATGTTTGCTTCCAGTCGGCGGCAGTATTCTTCGGTTATCCAATGTTCTGGAACCTCCTTGACTGCATCTGTCATCAGTTGGAACTCTGCCACATATCGTCCACGGCGCTTGCGACGGACGTGAATGAAATAGCAGTCCATGTTCATCTTGCGGGCAATGCGTTCAGCACCATCCAACACTGGAGTGTCCATGCCAAAGAATGGGAGCCAATAGTTGATGTTGTTCCATTTCGGAGCCTGATCGGCAATGAAACCGACGACGACAGGAACACCCTCCTTCTGATATTTGACGATGTGACGGATTGACTCCTTCATTTTGATGTTCGTCGAACCGGTACGTTCACGCACATAGCCCATCAGTCGGTCCATCGCCTTGTTCTTGAGTGGATGATAGAGTTGCAGACATTTGCCTACCTCCGGATCTACCCAAAGTGGGAGGGATGAGATCCATTCCCAGTTGCAGTAGTGTCCCAGCCAGCAAGCGCAGGATTTGCCCTCTTTCAGCGATTGATGCAGTCGATCCAATCCACGGAATTCCATACGGTAGCGCAATTCTGTTTTTGAGATCGAAAAGAACTTGATGGCTTCGACTATATAGTCACAGAAGAAGAGATAGAATCTGCGTTCAATTTTGTTGCGACGATGTTGACTCAGTTCAGGAAAGGCAAGACGCAGATTCTCCTTGACTGTTTCGCGACGATAACGGACCACATAGCGTAAGATGAAATATAGAATGTTCGCACCCAAGTAATGGAAGACCATAGGTAGAGCCGAGAAGCACCACCAAAGTCCGAACATGATATAGTAGAGAATCTTATGCATATTAGTTATGATTTCGCGCGCAAAGATACATAATTTAAAGCATAAATCAAAACAATTGGTCCGAAATCGGTTCTTTGAACTTCGATTTTCTTAAAAAACGCGACTTTTATTTGTGAATGTAAAATAAATAATCTACTTTTGCACCCATAAAAGAAGATAATAATATATGAAACTGAAATACCCAGTTCCGGAAGAATTCCTCAAAGAGGAGACAAGAAACGGTTTTGTTGTAACGGCCGAGATGAAGCGAGTTTGGGCTGTGCAGCTTGATTTGATGCAGGAACTATTGCGTGTTTGCAAAAAGCATGGTTTGAAAATCTATGCCGATGGAGGAACCCTTTTGGGTGCCATCCGTCATCAGGGTTATATCCCTTGGGATGATGATATCGACATGATGATGTTGCGCGAAGACTATGATAAGTTGATGCAGTTGGCTGGAGAATTTGAACATCCCTATTTCTTGCAGAATGTCTATACGGACTGTCATTATGGACACCGTATCACCCAGCTTCGAAATTCCGAAACGGCATGTTGGTCTGGCAAAGAGAAGGGTTGTACGAAGGGGTACAATCAGGGTATCTGCATCGATATTTTCCCATGTGACAATATCCCGCTTTCTCCTCGTGCCATCAATCGCTATTATAAGAAGGAGGGAGCTGCCCGTCAGAAATTCCGTTGGACTTGCAAGTTCTTGGATCTCCTCCCAGAACCACTTTATCAGTTCTGTCGCAATCATGTCTCGTGCTTGAGTGACAAGAAGCAATACGAGGAGTACGAGAAAGTTCTGCGTAGCGTTCCTGTTAACCCGATGGGGTATATCTGCGAAATCAGTTTCAAGCACAATTATCCATTGACTCCAATCCAGTATTTCGGGGAGCCACAGATGGCGCCGTTCGAATTTACTGAAATTCCAATCCTACAGGATTCCCATAAGTTCCTGGAGACGTTTTATGGCGCAGATTATATGACCCCTTGTCAGGCGCCGACGGAACACGGTGCTATGAAATATAATACAGAAGTCAGCTATCTGGAACTGAAGAAATAAAAGAAAAACGAGAGGAGTGATAATCACCCCTCTCGTTTTGTTTAATCCATCAAATGATTCCTTTGTCCCTCATGTCGAGGAACGCTTCAATCAGTTTGTCATAGTCCGCCTCTGACAAGTAACCAATGTGGCCGACACGGAAGATTGTATCCTTCATGCTGCCTCCATTGGGACAGATCCACATGCCATACTCGTCCTTGATCTTGAGGAAGATGTCGAAGGCCGAAGCTGTTGTCGGATGCAATGGTGTGACAGCGTTCGACAATGCTTCAGATACAATTTCGAACGGTAGGTTGTACTCTTTCAGTTTGTTACGGAAATACTCTGCCAAATGGGCTGTTCTTTTGATTTCTGCATCGACACCACCCTGTGCCTCAATTTCCTTGAGTCGGGCGTTGATCTGCAATAGAATGCCAACAGCTGGCGTCCATGGTGTCTGTCCGCGTTCCATGTTCTTGAGTGCCAGTTGCAGGTCCAGATATTGGCATTTGCATTTGATCTCTTCGCTACGTTTCAACGCACGAGAAGATAAGCACATGACAGCAATGCCTGGAGGGCAGGCCAATGCCTTTTGCGAACCGGTAATCATGACGTCTGCGCCCAATGCTTCCATGTCGAACGGGTCGGCCAGGAAGGTGCTGATGCAATCTACAATCAGGAACAGGTTGTTGCGTTTGCAGAAGTCACTGATCACGTTCATGTCGTAATGTACGCCAGTGGATGTTTCGTGCTTGTTGACCAGAAAGCAAGTGAACCCTTGATTCTCGAATGGAGCCAGGTGTTCTGCTTTTAAGGCTTTGCCGGCTTCGAGTTTGATTTCGGAAAATGGAATATCGTGCAGTGTCAGCAGTTCAACGAATCGTTCGCCGAAACTGCCTCCGTTGATGATAATCGCTTTGTCTTTTGGTGTCAGGCAGTTCATGATTGCGGTTTCCATGCCACCCGAACCGGAACAGGTCATAAAGACAACTCTTGCCCCTTCTGGTGCATGGCAGAATTTCTTGATCAGACTCTCGTTTTCGAGCATTGTAGCCGAAAACTCTGCCGTGCGAAAGTAGGGCACATGTTCTGCACCGATAGCACGGACGGTATCATTGGATTGTACGGGTCCTACGGTAAAGTTTATCATAATGAATCTGTAAGTTTCTAATAATATAGTTTCGCAAGTTCTTGTTATTGCTCTTTCCAATAGAACTTGATGTAATTGTCTTGTTGTGGAACCTGTTTCTTAGCAGGAGGCAGCTCCATGTAATTTCCGTAGATGTTGCGGAGATAGGTGTCGTAATCTTTGATGGACATCATCTTTTCGCCCGCAAAGTCCACTTCGATGTACTCGTTCATCATCTGCAATGGAATATAATCTTTGGTTCCATTGTCCGGAATGGCCAATTGGCAGCAATGATTTGTTGTTCCATACGGATGGGTTGCCAACAGAGTTCTGTGTTTTTTTAGAATGCGTGACAGGGAGTTGCGGAACGAAAAAAGATTGAAGAAATATTTGATTTTTCTCTTGTTGCGTAGCTTGAGAAATGGATATTTCAGTTTGCGCTTACGCACCTGACGACGGTGGAGTTTTGCACATTGGGAATGAAATTTCAGAAAATCCTCCTCATTGTCGCTGACGCAGTCAATCGGAAAGATATCAATCCAAACACCTGTTTCTCCTTTCTTCCACGGAACTTCAGTATCTACCAAGGTCTTTTGTCCGTCGTACAGACGTCCGATATTCATATAGGTCTGTTCTGGTCGTACCGCCTTGAATCGCCCGGAGCTTGGGTAAAGTTCGAAGAACCGTTCGAAATCCTTACGTCCCATCATGACGTCCACATCATCGTCCCATGGAATGAATCCCTTGTGTCTGATCGCACCGATCAAGGTACCGTAGGCAAGCGAATATCGAATGTTGTTTGAAACGCAGAACGCATGAAATTCCTTAAGGATATCAAGAGATACCTGTTGAATCTCTTCTAATGTCATCTGCTTCATAATTTCTGTGCTCTAGTCTTAACGATTTTTCCAATAGAATTTAATGTACGATACCTGTTGTGGTACCTGCTTCTCTTTGGGTGGTAGCTGCATGTAATTGCCGTAGCAACCTTTCAGGATGGTGTCATAATCTTTCGAGATCATGGCTTTCGTGTCCTCGAAGTCAACTTCTATAAACTCCTGCATTACCTCGATAGGCCAGGTTTCTTTGCGTGCATTCCAAGGACGAGCCAATTGGGAGCAACGTTTTGTCGCTCCATATTTTTGCTCAGCAATGAGTTCAATATGACGTTGCAGAATAGGCTCCAACTGGGTGGCAAATGGCAACTTGTTCATCAGCCATTGCCATTTCTTCTTGAGGCGAAGTTTGTGGAATGGTGCCCGGAGTTTGCGTTTTTGAATATGCTTGTGCATGAGATAAATGCCTTCCGAAATCACTTGCTCATATTGAATGGGATCGTCGGGCACGTTGTCGATGGGGAAGATGTCAATCCAGATTCCACCTTCACCTTTTTGCCATGGAACCATCGTTTCTGCCAAGGTCTTCTCGTCATCGTAGATGCGCCCCAAAGCCAACCAGTTATCACGGCCTGGATAGCTTGCCTTGTATTTGCCTTTGCCTGGGTAGAGTTTGAAGAATTTTTCGAACTCCGGACGTGGCATCATGACATCGATATCATCGTCCCAGGGAATGAAGCCTTTGTGACGGACTGCTCCCAGCAGCGTTCCATAGGCCAAGGAATACTTTATGTCGTTATCAACACAAAACTGGTGAAAATCCTTGAAGATCTCGAACGAGACCTGCTGGATGTCTTTTAATGTCATCTCTTTCATAATATAGATGAATTATTGATTGTGACTCCTGTTCCTTAATATTCGAATGTGCCACGGCGTTCGGCAAAGGCCTGCATGATTTCAGCCATGGCAATACTTTCGCGGCGACGCAGACGGGCCGACGAGAAACGACGGTTGATTACACAACTTACAAACTCCTGTATTTCGTAACGTAGGCCGAATCCATCCCACTTGTAGAAATACTTCTTGTTGTCGTTCTGGTCTTCATATCGAAGCTCAAAATAATCGGTTTTCCACCAAGGGGCAGGAACGAATGCAT
Organism: Bacteroidales bacterium; assembly: GCA_045600485.1. Lineage (GTDB taxonomy): Bacteria > Bacteroidota > Bacteroidia > Bacteroidales > UBA3663 > Liminaster. Next base: position 16,736 of record JAZRXX010000030.1, on the reverse strand, counting down.
AACCTTTGGTGCCGGAAATGACGAGGTTTCCTTCGGTCTTGACTCCCAATCCGACCTTGAAGGCACATGTGCCATTGGGATATTGTATGAAGCCTCGGGTAAAGATATCCACCCCATTGTCCATTTTTGAACAAAAACGGATCTTGTCATACTTGATACCCATTAACTTTAGAATTGGAAGTAGCGGATAGGAACCTTGTTCATAGAGAGCTCCTCCTGCTTGTTGGACATCAAATTCTCGTCCGTTGCGGTCCAATAGTTGCGATAGTGAGGCTTCGATATCAACAACATCGCCAATCAAACCACTCTTGATCAGCACGATCAGATGGTTGAAAGCAGGGCAATGGGCCGTCTTGTTGGCCTCCATCAGGATGCAACCCTGAGCCTCTGCCAGGTGGTAAAGTTCTTTGGCCTGTTGCCCATTCAGTACCATAGGAGTTTCGCAAAGTACATGTTTCTGAGCCAGCAATGCATGCTTGATGCAGTCATAGTGCGCGAGGTGTGGTGTGGCTATATAAATAGCATCGCATTGTTCGTAGAGCGCATCGATGGTAGGGCAGACCTTCATGTTGTCGAAACTCTTTCCAAAGGCTTCAGCAGTCTTTGGATCGTTGTCGAAACAAGCTTTAACAGAGACTCCACTCACGACACTACATTCAGAAGGAAATCTATGGGCAACACGGCCACATCCCACTATTCCTACTCGTACAATCTGTTGGCTGTTGTCTCGAAGCATTGTCGATGAGATTCCTTCGGTACGAGGCAGATAGACGACTTGGCAGAATTCGTTCAGATAGTCGAACTTGCCTTCCCAGTCGGAGCCGATAGCAAAGATATCGACATCATATTTCTGTATGTCGTCAATCTTTTGGCCCATGTAGTCTTCGATGATAATCTGGTCAGCAAGACCTGTGGCTTTGACGGCCTCAACACGCTCCAGTACATTGTTTCTGACATTCAGTTTGCCTCTGTCACGGTCAAAGTTGTCGTTGGTGACACCTACGATGAGGTAGTCGCCCAATGCCTTGGCACGACGCAGCAGGTTGATGTGTCCCTGATGCAGCAGATCGTATGTTCCGTATGTGATTACTTTCTTCATCCTATAATAATCATTCTTCGTTGGCTGTCAGTCCTTTTCCTGTCCAGTCATTTCAAAATACTTTTCGCATACCATTTGTCCGAGAAGTTCCTCTCGGTGGTGGTTGCGGAATTGGCGGACAAATTCATGGGCATGGTCGATGATGGCTTGAGCTTCCTCGATGTGGGTGGAATAGTATTGGATCTTTTCTTCAAGATCGCTGAAGTCATCCTTGATTTCGATGTAGTGATAATCCGGAATCAGTTTCCCCTCCATAAACCAAGTCTCATATTTCATGTGTGGGGTTACGGCAATCGAATTGCTCGACATTACCCATTTCAGGTTCGAAGCCACGTCGTTGCCCTCCAGAGCGAGGACAAACTTGTATTTCAGATGTTCTCCGATGGTCATCTTGCCTCTCTGCCATTCCTTCGGATCGGAGGTGTGGCTTGAGGTGTCGCCCAGATCACAGAAAGGTTTGCCGAACATCTCTTGGAAGAAGCGCTGACGCATAGGCTTGCCTTTGACCTTGCCACGGAACACTGCTACATTCTTTTTCTTGGCAAATGGTATAGAGTCATGCACGAAGATAAAATGACGCACGGCATTCAACTTCAGCAATACTGCATTTCGGTTGCTGATGCCATCCGTTGCAATTGGACGTGACTTGACAAAAGCAGGAAATTCCGGTACCTCTGTTACATCGCCTGGTATATACAGCATCTTCAAGTGTTGCTTGAACCAACGGGTATAGCGACTTGCATCGAGTCTGTAAACCTTCTTGCCCTGTCTGCAAGCCTGACTGATGGTCGTAGCATTGGCTGGTAGCGTTGCTTCGGCATTCAGGCGGCAGTAGTAATCGATTCGTTGCTGCATGTAAGGCCAGTCGGCACGTTTCTTGGCCTCCAATATGCGGCGCTTACGTATCAGTTGCCAGAACCCATTGGGCACAGACAGTCGAAGGTAGCTCTTCATGAAGTAGAGCCACTTGGGATTCTTTCCGCTATTAAACAAATAATTCAGATTCATAGGAGTGAGAGCGCAGATTTGAGCGCATTTTCGAAGTAGTACCCAGAAGCAATGTTCGATGCCACACGGCGTACATTCTGCATCATTGTGGCGTATTGTTCAGGTGTAACTTGGCTGAGGGTTTCCTCGAGGGTATCAACGCGATCAATGAGCAACCCACAGCCTTCGCGTTCGATGAAGGAGGCCAAGCCTGCATTCTTCCAGAGAATAACTGGACAAAGACAGCGCAGATAAAGAGAGATCTTGTGTGGGTTGTTGATGGCCATGTATTCGCCAATTTTTCCCTTGCCGAATTCCATCGACTCGCCGTACCACGACAAGCCGAAGTCGCCTTCGTTATGTGCCATCAAGCCGAAATCGTTGGCATAGCCATGGAACTGTATAAGTTGTTCCTTGCCCGAAGTCACCTCCTTGAATCGCGTTTCATCGAGATGGTTTCCATACAGGTGCATCGGGTTCTTGGTGAGCAGTTTGGCCAAATCATAGACAAAACAGTTGCTGGCAGGGTTCATATTGCCCAGAAAGAAGAAACTCAGGTATGAGTTTTGAGTTTTGAGTTTTGAGTTTTGAGTTGTTACTGGGGTGAGTTGAGCCGAAGGACGGTCCTGATGGATTCCTTCGGGCGAGAGGTAGTCGAAGATGCCCAATTGCACAATCGGGTGCTGCAGGCCATAGCCTTCGAGCAGCGTTTGCATCTTCTCGTTGTGGGCAATGATCACGTCGCTGTGATCCAGACGGGCACGTTCCTGCTCGGGTGTGAGTCGCTTGCTGCGGAAGGAGTTCAGATCGTGAATGACAGTGATTACCTTGGCACCTCGGCTATGGGCGATGTTGCAGCAGAAGGAGAAATACTTCTTTAGTGGGTATTGGAGCACCAGAACATCCCCTTTGCGTACAAGCATAGAAGCCTTGATCACTCCTCCCAGATTGCGGAAAAAGTGCGTCAGTGTGCTCTTGCTTGTAGTGCGCTTGAGTCCAATGTTCACAGCTCCGAGGCGTTGCAATGTGGTTTCGATGTCCGACTTTGCCTTGCTGCCTGCAGCATTGGGCTGTTGGTAGTTACGGGATATATAGACTATTCTCATTCTGTTTGTTCAATCTTGAATTTGTTCTTCTTGAAATGCGACAGGAAGATCTTTTTGCGTTCGAAGCGGTGCAATGCCTCACGAACTTCATCGACCGCTTGTGATTCGTCCCAATTGCGTGCCAACGCATATTGGCGTACAATCCTTTCGAGCATCTTTTGCGAGTGGGTCAGACGGAAGAGATTGCTCAGTGCCTCCTTGCGTGTGGCCGGACGGTTCAGGAACTTCGACCGGTTTACATCGATCACAGCGAAATGGAAGGAGCCATCTGCCTCTTTGTGCCAAAGAAAATTGGATAGGTTAGTGTCACCATGCAGGAATCCCTTCTCATGCAGCGAAACCAGATAATAAGCCAATGCCTTGATCAGCTCATCGGTATCGGCAAAGTTCGGATCCAGAATCCTCCAGCACGAGTCATCCTGGTTTTCGGTGCTGGCAAAGTAATACTGTCTGACGAATCCCAAACAGTTGCGTTGGGTTAGCGCTCCTAATGGACGAGGTGTGTCGATGCCCATGTGCAGCAAGCGTTCGGCGTACAGATAGGCTTTCTCTGCTTTGTTTCGCCAGAAGGTGCTGTAGCTCAGACATTGCGTAGGGTTGGGGCGTTTGAAACGCTTGACGATAATGGACTCAGGAAGGCCCTCGCCGTTGCTTGTGAACTTTCTCACCTGATTGCGTTTGTCATAGAGGATTTCGCCTTTGCCCTCGGCAAAGTTCTGTGGTAGCTGTTCCATGAAGGAGCGCATCTGTTCGTTGCAAGCGAGAATGTTCATTTTTCTTATCCTATCACCTTTTTGTATAGATCGACAACTTTGCGAGTTTGAGCATCAATGTCAAAGTTTGTCTTAGCGTAATTATATGCCTTTTGTCCTAATTCAAGGGCAAAGGTTCGGTCATCCAGCAGTTTCGAGAGGCCTTGGTGAATAGAATCGACCGATGCCGGATCTGCCAATATCGCCCCCTCGCCGGCGGCTTCGGGCAGAGAAGATACCGTACTGGTCAGTACTGGAGTGCGCTGAAGGGCTGCTTCGACCACTGGCAACCCAAACCCTTCGTAGAATGATGGATAAGCCATTGCCAAGCAACGGCTGTAGAGTGCCTGAAGTGTCTTGCTGTCGTTCACATTGCCCAAGATGATGACATCTCTCTCCATTTTGTGCTGGGCGATGTATCTTTCTACTTCGCGTCGATATTCGTGTCCGTTGCCAACCACCACAAGTGGGGGTCTTTGTCCTGCAGGAATCTTTTCCAATGCCTGTACCAGTCCCAGCAGGTTCTTGCGAGCATTGATGCTGCCTACGTTCAGGATGAACTCTTGGGGCAATGTTTGGATCTTGCTTAATTCTTCGTCAATTTCCTTGTCCGAGAGTGGCGTGTAGAAGTTTTGTCCGACGGGTTGGTAAAGGACTTCAATACGCTCCTCTGGAATGCCGTAGAAGCGCATACAGTCGCGTTTTGTCGATTCCGATATGGCCAACACCATGGTTGCGTTTTTGCAGGCTCGTCCATATTTGAAATCGTAGATCTGTCGGTCGGCCCAATGATACATCTTCGGGAAAGTACGCCACGCAACATCGTGCAGGGTAACGATCGATGGAATGCCTGCACGCACAATGTCCATAGGCAGTTCGTTCGACAAGCCGTGGAAGAGGTTGCATCCGTCGGCTTTGGCTTTCCGTCCGAGGCTGAAGGTGCGTGTCATGCTTTTTTCGTCGTAGAGCACGCAATCAATCTCGGGAAAGTCCTTTTGAACTCCACCGACGATGGTTCGGCTATAGTTGCCTAGCCCGGTATGGTTATGGAAATATCTTTTGGCGTCGAACCCTATTTTCATGATTATTTAATTTGGTCAAAACCTTCGCCGAAGACACCATGACAGAATGACTGGCTGACCATGGCATTCGGATCGATGGCTTTGATGAGGTTGAAGACGTACTGACTCTCGTACTTGCGACAGAGGACCATGACAACCTTGACGGGTTGTTTGCTGTACCAGCCCTGACCGTCGAGTATGGTTACACCACGGTTCATCTGCTGGTTGATGGCATCGGCTATCATTTCATAGCGTTTCGAGATAATCAGGAACTGGACCGTCTGTCGGTTACCGTTCACCACATAGTCGAGCATGATGCTGGCTGTTACCGTAAAGGCGACACCATACACAATCAGTTCGGCCGATTGGAATAGGATGTAGCTCGAACAGATGATCGTGATGTCCAGGAACTGCATAACGCGTCCCATGCTCATGCGGCTGTATTTGTTGACAAGAGCCACGATGATATCCGTTCCTCCGGTCGAACCGTTGTGGGCAAACACGATACCCAATCCAGCGCCACCCATCAGCGCGCCAATCAGCACATGCATGAATCGGTCTTCGCCCGGAGTAATGAGTGGAAATGCCTCGAAAACAGATTGAAGAATACCGATTGCAGATGAGAGTATTGTCACACCGACAATGGTTCGGATGACGAATTGACGGCTCAATGCCTTGAACGAAATCAGCAGAAGGGCTCCGTTGATGACCCAGATGGTGATAGCTGGCGAAATCTTGAATGCATAGAAAAGCAGCGATGAGATACCCGTCACTCCGCCCTGTACCAATTGCTCGGGCAATACAAAGGCAGTAAAGCCGACAGCATAAAGACAGATACCCAAAAGAATAAAGAAGTAATCCTTGATATACTGGGTTCGTGTGCGTTTATTGATTAATTCAATTATATTGGCCATATATTTTTAATTGTTGCGCGCAAAATTAGTGAATTTTTTTACAATGGCCAAAAATTGTCAAAAGAATTTGTATTGGAGCCCTATGCCTAAGCATAGAATGTCACTCAAAGTTATCTTTTCGTTGGGGATAGCAGAGATGACAGCCAGGTCGTAGGTGGACAAAAGTCCATAGACGGAAAGTTTGTCGAAATGGGTTCGCTGGGCCTGCGGAATGTTGAGCGACAGACGGGTGCCGATACCGAAATGGAATCGGACTTTCGACGAGAAACGGTAATAGTTCCCGTTGTTGTATTTGTCTGGCTCGTGTACCCAGAATTCATTGTCGAAGATTGTGTTGACGAAGAATGAACAATACAAAGGTTCGATCGAAGCAAAGGCTCGACGATTCCAGCTGAGTCTTTCGCCCGACGTTCCGATGCCATTGGGATCTGCCCATCGTCTGGAGCCAAGACCGAAGCTCCAGGGGTAGAAGTTTTCGCGCAAAGTGAAGGTTACGTCGCTTTTGTCCGAATGATATTTGGGCAGGAATCCCGTTTGTAAGATGGTTTCCCAACGATCCTTGCGTCCGTAATCCCAGCCGAAGCCAATTGATATCAAGCCAACATCGCCGGCATACTGTAGTGTGCCGATGCTTGGCGTCAGTTTCATCCAGCGTTGCTTCACATTGGCTACGCGCACTTCGTGGGCCGTCGGTTCAGCACAAAGGGTAGTACAACCAACGAGGAACAGATTAAAAATCAACAGTTTCAATTTCATAGTCGTTCTCTTTGATTGTGATTACATAATACTGGCGCTTGGCGATATTGCAGATGCCATAGTAGAGGATGCCGTCGTCGAAGAAGTCGAAGCTCTGGGTGTGATGATTGTGACCGTTCAGGCAGAAGGGCTTGGGAAACATCTGCAGATAACGGTCAAAAGGTAGATTCACATTGTTGTTGAACTGCTCGTCGAAGGGGCGGGAGTGCATCACGAAGATCGTTTGGGTGATGCTGTCGGGACTGACTTCGTTAACTCGTTCCAGATAGTGGATCTCGCTCTCCAGAAAGTTGAAATCGGGAATGGGGGTGGTGTAGTCGAGTTCGAGCGCAACGGTATTGATCATCACGAAGCGGGCATGGTTTACAGTAAAAGCGTAGTTCAACTGACCGAACATTTCGGTGTAGATATATTCGCCATGTCCGAGATAGTCATGATTGCCGATGATGCTGATCCAGGGCTTGTCGAGGGCGAGCAGACAATCTCTCATCCACTCAAATTCCTTGGTCAGGCCAAAGTCAGTGAGGTCTCCTCCGTGGATGACAAAATCTATGTCTTCTCGCTGGTTGATGTTGGCTACAACGTCGTCGGTGTCATCGTAGGCACGTTGAGTGTCACTAATAAAGGCGAACTTGAACTCTCTGTTCAGGTTCATCTTTTCAATCTTCTTCAGATTCTTCTGGGTCAGATGGGTTTCTCCCATAATCTTCCCCTCGTAGGGATGGCTTTCAAACAAATCGCATCCTGTTAGTAATGTCAGGCATGACAGCCCAAAAAAAATGTATCTTTGCGGTTTCATGGCGCAAAGATACATCTTTAATTCTAAATGTGCAAACAATTTTAACCGAACAGTCGAATTGTCTCACTCAAACGATTGTTAACCCTTGGTCACAATGTTGACAATCTTCTTTGGTACGAAGATGAACTTGACAATCTCCTTGCCATCAATCCAGCGTTGAGCGTCGTCGGTGGCGAGGACTGCTGCCTTGACTGCTTCGGCATCGGCATCTGCAGGGAGGTCGATGGTGAAGCGCATCTTGCCACCAATCTGAACCGGATACTTCACGGTGCTCTCCACGAGGTGCTTCTCGTCGAACTTAGGCCACTGAGCATCACAAACCGATGTGGTGTTACCCAACTGCATCCAGAGTTCCTCTGCGATGTGTGGCGCAAATGGAGCGATCAATACAACCAGCTGCTCAAGAACGGCTTTACTGGTGCACTTCTGCTGGGTCAGTTCGTTGACAGCCACCATGAAGGCAGAGATGGCGGTATTGTACGAGAACTGCTCGATATCGCCAGTCACCTTCTTGATGAGTTTGTGGAGCGACTTGAGATTGTCTGCCGATGGCTCATCGTTGGTCACCTTGGCGGCTGGCTTATCGTTAACGTTAGGGTTATCGTTAGGGTTAACGTTAGGGTTAGCGTTAACATTGTACAGGTTCCAGAACTTCTTCAGGAAACGGAATGCACCGTCGATGCCTGCAGTATCCCAAGGCTTTGACTGCTCGATAGGACCGAGGAACATCTCGTAGATGCGGAGGGTATCGGCACCATACTTCTCGCAGATATCGTCTGGATTGACAACATTGTACTTGGACTTGGACATTTTCTCGACAGCCGCGGTGGTCAGGAACTTGCCATCCTTGTTGCAAATCACTTCAGCGTCGTTGTACTCTGGACGCCAAGCCTTGAAGGCCTCAACATCCATGTCGAGGTTGTTCACGAAGTTCACATCCACATGGATTGGATCACACTGGCCATATTCAGCAGCGATGTCGGCACTCACGAACTTGTTAGTGCCACTCACGCGCATGGCAAATCGGCTTGAGCCCTGGATCATACCCTGATTGATGAGCTTCTTGAATGGCTCCTCGCTCTTCACGACGTTGATGTCCTTGAGGAACTTGTTCCAGAAACGAGAGTAGATCAAGTGACCGGTAGCATGCTCCGAACCACCCAGGTAGAGATCTACGTTATCCCAGTACTGGTTAGCCTCTTCGCTCACGAGTGCCTCGTTGTTGTGTGGGTCGGTGTAGCGGGTATAGTAGGCCGAAGAACCAGCAAAGCCTGGCATGGTGCAGAGTTCCAGTGGGAAGATGGTCTTATTGTCGATGAGTGACTTGCTGACAACCTTCTGGTTTGCCTCGTCCCAAGCCCAGAGATCGGCATTGCCCAATGGTGGTTCGCCGTTCTTGTTTGGTTTGAAGTCCGAAACCTCAGGCAACTCCAATGGCAGACACTCGGTCGGCAAGGTGTAAGGCATGCCCTCCTTGTAATAAACAGGGAATGGCTCACCCCAATAGCGCTGACGAGAGAAGATCGCGTCACGCAGACGATAGTTGACCTTTACGCGACCGATTTTCTTTTCGGTCACAAACTTCTTCATGGCAGCGATGCTCTCCTTGACCTGCAAGCCATTGAGGTTGATCTCTGCATTGGCAGAATTCTTCATCACGCCCTCCTTGGCATCAAACGACCCCTCGTTGAGGTCGTAGTCACCCTCGATGAGCGGAATGATAGGCAGGTTGAAGTGCTTGGCGAAAGCCCAGTCACGAGAGTCGTGAGCAGGAACAGCCATGATGGCACCGGTGCCATAGCCGGCCAATACATATTCAGAAACCCAGATAGGGATGTTCTCGCCTGTGATTGGGTTGATGGCGTATGCTCCAGTGAAGACGCCGGTAATCTCGTGACCTGCCTGACGGTCACGCTCGGTCTTGCGCTTGCAAGCCTCGAGGTAAGCCTCGACCTCAGCCTTCTTGTCCGAGGTAACAACCTGCTGCACATACTTGCTCTCTGGGGCGAGTACCATGAAGGTTACACCAAACATGGTATCGGCACGAGTCGTGAAGATGGTAAATTCCAAACCATCCTGAGTGGCAGGATTGTCGTTCTTGACCACCTTGAACTGTGCCTCAGTACCCTCGCTGCGACCGATCCAGTTCTTCTGGGTCTCCTTGATGGAATCACTCCAGTCGATGGTATCCAATCCATCCAACAGACGCTGTGCATAAGCCGAAACACGCAAGCACCATTGGCGCATTACTTTCTGTTCGACAGGGAAACCGCCACGCTCTGAAACGCCGTTTACAACCTCGTCGTTGGCCAAAACGGTACCCAATTCCGGACACCAGTTGACCATGGTTTCACCCAAGTAGGCGATGCGGTAGTTCATCAAGGTCTGTTGCTTCTCGACCTCGCTCATGGCATTCCATTCGGCAGCGGTAAAGCTGAGCTCCTTGGTGCAAGCCATGTCTAAACCCTCGGTGCCCTTCTGCTCAAAGCGCTTTACGAGTTCGCTGATTGGCTTGGCGCACTGGCACTTGTTACAATAGCAGGAATTGAACATCTGAGCGAAAGCCCACTGGGTCCACTTGTAGTAGCCAGGTTCGCAGGTGCGGACTTCACGGTTCCAGTCGAAGCAGAAGCCGATACGGTCCAATTGCTCACGATAGCGGGCAATGTTCTTCTCGGTGGTGATGGCTGGATGCTGACCGGTTTGGATGGCATACTGCTCAGCAGGGAGGCCGTAGGCATCGTAGCCCATTGGGTGCAGTACATTGAAGCCACAGAGACGCTTGTAGCGAGAGAAGATGTCGCTGGCGATGTAGCCAAGTGGGTGACCAACGTGAAGACCTGCTCCCGATGGGTAAGGGAACATGTCGAGCACATAGAACTTCGGACGGCTTGGATCGATTTCAACCTTGTAGGTCTTCTGCTCTCTCCAACGCTGTTGCCAGGTTTGTTCGATTTCCTTGAAATTGTATTCCATATATGATGTTGTTTTGTTCTTTTGTTGTTTTGTTCTTTTGTTAACCGAGAACGTGAACGTTAAAAAGCGCGCAAATATACGTATTTAAAATGAGAAAGGCAAAGATTTTCGCAAAAAAGTGAAAAACTTAGCCTTTTCTTTTTAATAATATATAGAGAATGACCGGTATGCCGAACAGTGGAGTGAGTGCATTGATGGGGATTGATCGTCCTTGAGCAGGCATGGAACTCAACCACAGGCACAGCAGACAACACAAAGCACCAAGGAGCATCGAGGCGGGTAGGAGGGTGCGATGATTGTCGGTTTTGAACAGCAACCGGGCCACATGGGGAATGCTCAATCCAACGAAGGCGATCGGCCCGCACCAGGCCGTTGTCGTGGCGCAAAGCAAGCCCGTCACGAGTAATACCCCCCATCGGACCTGACTGATGGAGATACCGAGGTTTCGGGCATAGAGTTCGCCCATCATCCAACCATTCATCGGACGAATCAACCATAGGGAGCCCAGTAATCCGAACGTAATGAGTAGGGTGTAAAGTGGCAGATAGTTCATACCGACTTGTTGGAAGGTGCCCATACCCCAAAGGAGCAGAGCCTGCACACCATCGGCCGAAGCCTGATAATTCAGCAACGTCAGGATGGCGCTCGTGAGGTAGCTTAAGAGAATGCCGACAATGAGCAAGGTTACCGTCTGCCGTACCATACGACTGACACCCAGCAGCAAGAGCAAGACACTAAAGGCGCCCACAAACGAAGCCCCCACCAGTTCCAATCCTGCTTGCAAGCCTGTCAAAAGGATTACTATGGCAACGGCCAGGTTTGCACCGCTTGTAATGCCTAATATAGAAGGCCCGGCCAATGGATTTCGGAAGTAACTTTGCAGCAATAACCCTGCCACACCCAATCCGGCACCTGTGAATAGGGCGGTGAGCATGGCAGGGAATCGCATCTCCCATACGATGTATGTCCAACTGCTTTGAGTGGCCTCTTTCCCCAACAGGATAGAGCACACCTCGTCGGCCGGAATCGATACTGATCCCGAAAACAGACAAGTCAAAGCAGCCGGAATAATGACCGTTAAGATGATGCAGTATTTCATGTTGGCTGCGCCGATAGCGCTTTATTTCTTGGGTTTGCCCACTGGGTTGTTCATGATTGGCAACTGGTTGTCGGAGAATCCAAGAAGCTTGCGGATGGCATCGGTGTCGTGGGTCGCACGTGGTACAGTAACCAAACCGACTGCCTGACAATAGAGGTTGATGTTCTCGCTGACGTTACCGGCATCTACGCAACCCATCATGATGGCTTGCTGGTTGTTGGAGCCGAACAGGTCGAAGTCAATAACCATGAGCAGCGAAACTGGAGCGTCCATGACGAAGTCTTGTTTGAAGCTGCCCTGTTTGCCTGCTATCAGGGCTCGTTGGTCGCCCTGTGCTTTCTGTGTCAAAGTATTGGCTACGGCATCATACTCAAATACACCCTCTTTCTGGAAGACAAATAGACGGATCTCTCGCATGTTGCGGGCTGTAGGTGCGGTACGGTGATCTTTGTCTCGGCTCATGCCACAGGCAGCCCAGCAGAGGTTGCTGAGTTCTTGCTGTGTGAGTGGTGTAGCGGCATATTCACGTACCGAGTGACGTGTCTGTAGTGCTTCGACCACCGACATTGACTTGGCGTTCATGTCTGGCTTGGGCAGGTTGATGACTTGTTGTGCCATGGCGCTTGTGCTAATCAACATCAGCGATGCAAGCAGGAAGTTCTTTACTTTCATAGATTGGTTAATTGTTTAAGAGTTTGACAGAAAAAACTTATACTCCTCTTAAAAGCCTTTTTACTACTTTTAAGTTGAGCTTGCGAAACTTGAGTTAAGATATTTTTCGGGTGTTGTTACTGTAGTTGCTTGAAATACCGGAGCGAATCCAGCTCAGAGCGCAGTAGATGCTGCATCTCGCCGAGAATCAGGTCCGGATGAAAAGGTGCCACTTCGAAATAATCCGAACGGGCGGTATTACAACCATAGACATGACCAGTCTGTGCCGCCTTGAATTGCCCGAACAACGGGTTCTGTCCAAGCAGGTTCGGTAGTGTCCAACATGTGTCGGGATCAAAGTACTTGATGATCCACACATCGGCATTGCTGGCTTTGGCAAAAACGGCTTCTGTCGAAAGTGCCAGCGATCCGCCATGGGTATCTTCGGCCCAAGGGTAGAGGAAGCCAGCGTCTTGATAAATATAGCTGGACGAACTGCGTCCACCGGGCACATACCATGTGGCTCCATAGGGGAGTTCGGGGAGAACAGACCCTCTCTGTCCTTCGGACATCTCCCCCATAATGGGAAGAGTCGGTTTGGTGCTTTGGGACGCTAATTTGTTGTAGAGGGTTTCTATCTTATTGAATAGTTGGTCTGCTTCGTGGCCCTTATTGACCAGACGGCCATAGAAGCGCATCCATTCGGCGCGACCCAGGGGAGAGGTCTCTTGATAGTCGGCGCAGTAGATGATCGGAATCTGTGGCAATATGGCCGAAATCATGGCTTGTGATCCGGCATCGTAGGGGGTAACCCAGATAGCTTCGCTGCCTGCCGAGAGGATAATTTCGGGATTAGGGGCCATCGAACCTCCTGCTTCAACGATCTTGCCCTCTTCGAGCAACTTCAGGACTTGTGGGTTCAGTATATAGTCGGCATCGCACAATACTCCAATATACTCCAAGGCATTCAGCTCGGCGTAAAGTGCAGCATAGCAGGAGGCTGTAATGGTCTGTTGTCGCAATGGGGTATGAAGGGTTTGTATCTTGCCATAGTGATGTTCTATTTCGTCCAATTCTTTGTCGCTCAGTGTGTCGCCCGGAATGAGCAGGTACTGCATCGCTACCCGTTCGGGTTGCCAGGGGTTCTGGATTCGGCACAAGGTCATGCCATTGTCCAGATCCTCCATCTGGAGCAACGAGGCGTAGCGCGTCGAGGCATCGGTCTGTTGCAGGGGCTCCTCTGGCTGACGGACATGACAGGCCGAAAGCAGCAGTAGAAAAAATAGAGGAAATAAGATTTTTATGATATATTTCATGTTTTGCCGTTGTGATTTTGTGGCGCAAAGTTACAAAAAAATGTGACTTTCAGCAGATTTTTTTCGTAAAACTTGCAACTTCCAAAGAAAAAATCTATTTTTGTCCCCGAAAAATTACTATTTTTAGACCATTTTTATAACCCAAATGTAACCAAATGAAAACAATCAAGTATCTGGGCATGCTTTTGGCAGCCCTCTCGTTCAGCGTTTTTGCAGTATCTTGTGTCGAAGAATCAGAGAATTCCATTTCTCCGGCTATGAAGGAATTGGTGAAGATGATCGACGATGCCATCACGAGTGGCGATGTCACCACTTCGCTCAGCAGTACCGACCGCTCGATTACCCTTTGTGTCAAGTATCAGGATTTCCTCACGATGCAGCATGATGCGACCTTCGATGCCAATCAGATTCTTACCCGTTGCATACAGACCTATACTCTCGATACGGAGGAGCGGGCCTCGAAGATCTTTGGCTCGTTGGACAAGGAGATCAAGTCCGAGTCGTCGCTCCGTGGCAACGTTATTACAGTAGATGTGACCAGCGGTTGGGCAGGCGCAAGCTACGAGGAGTATATGCTCTTTGCTCAGTCGGCATGCGAGGAGTACAAGCACTCCAATCCACTCAAAGAGGAGGAGTATTCCGAAAGCAACAAATACACCACCAGTCTTGTTGTTAGCGATAATTTCATTGTTCTGACCATAAAGCATAATGGATCGAAGCGTGAAGAGAAACATGTGGTTACCTACAACAACGGAATCTATGTCAGCTATATCGTAACCATTACCAATGTTAAGGAGGCTAATGCTAAGCAGGAATATGAATCCAAACTTAAAGCTATACGAGAGTCGAATTTGCCTGATAAGGAATGGTGGCTTTCGCGTGTCACTCTCCGTGGTAATACCATCATCGAAGACCGTACGGACAATTTCCCCGGATTTGACTACGATGGCTACATTGAGTACCTTTCCGACCTCCAAAAACAGTACAAGTAACTCGAGTCTCTTTTGTTAGTTTTATTTATAACTCTGCATGATGCGGGTTAGAACTGTAATTTGCCCATCCTGCCAACTGGCAAGGTGGGCATTTTTTTGCTCATTCTATTAGCGAAAAATCCAAAAAATAGGACCATTTGTCCTTTTTTTAAGCCATTTTCGGACAAAAACACGCTTTTAACTTGATAATTTTATATCTTTGCGCAACCTAAATCAATAATTTAATCCACTAAACAAGCAGTTTGGAATACATTATGAGACTATCAAGTAGTTTAACGATTATAGCAGGTCTGATTGCACTTTTACATGGAAATGAGGCTTTCGCACAATCTGTACAGAAGGTACAAGTAGTAGAGTATATGGGAAGCGAGGTCAAGAAACCATTGCCGGATGTGTCGTTGGCGGTACAGAATGCCCCAACGGCCATGAGCCGTGAGGATGGCAGTCTTGAACTTCAATTCCGCACGTTACATGCCGGAGACAGAGTGTCGCTGCGTCGTGCCGATAAAAACGGTTACGAAATCTTCAACAGAGAGGCAGTCGAGCAATGGAATGTATCGACCACCGACGTTTTCCGTCTCGTGATGTGCAAAAGCAGTATGTTTCGTGCCTTGTGCGAAAACTATATGCAGACGGCATCGCAGAGCTACGAGCGACAGTATAAAAAGGACCAGGAGCATTTGGCTCAGTTGTTAAAAGAGAAAAAGATTGCCCAAGAGCAGTATGAGAAGCAACTTGCGCAGCTCGAAGGGGAATACAATGAGCAGCTTGACAATCTGGACAATTATGTTGAACGCTTTGCCCGTATCGACCTCGAATCGCTGTCTGACGATCAGCGCAAGATTGTCCAGTTGATTCAAGATGGCCATATTGACGAGGCTATTGCAGCCTTCGAGGCCGCCGACTATCTTGCCCTGTTCAAGGATGAGAATGCCGAACGCAAACGTGCAGAAGAGGCTTCCCGACAGCTCAACCAGATAGCCGAGCAGAAACGTCGCAACGAGCAGCAACTCATACAGGCTGTGCTGACACAAGCCGAAGCCTACGAACTGGCCGGTGGTCATCAGAATTACGAGAAAAGCTATAAACTCCGAAAGGATTTGGTGGAAGCCGATACGACCAACACACAGCTAATCTTCCAGCTGGTGTATTTCTTGGGCATGCAGAAACGCTTGGACGAGGCACCTTACTATGCCAATATGCTGTTGCGTCAGCCATCGGCCGAAGCCATCGAACAGATGAAATGCTGCCACGCCATGGTAGCCCTTTATGGTACCCTTTACATGATGGAAGAGGCGCGAGCCTGGGGTGACAAAGGTATTGTGATTGGTCGCCAGCAGATAGAATCGGGTCATGCTTCATACGCTATCCGTAGCTACATGATGCGACTTACCCTGCAAATTGCGCAGAGTTATTCCATCTACCTCCAGTACGAAAAGGCAGAACCCTATGTAGCAGAGGCCGAAAAGATTGTGAATCAGATAGAAGCCGAAGATTCTCTGAATGCCGAAATCATTGAGTACAAGACGCATATTTGGGAAATCAAGGCGCTCTGTCTGCTCGGTCGTGAGCAATATGCCGTTGCATTGAACGAAATCAAGGCATGTCTGGATTATATCCGTCCGCAGTTGACCTCGCATCCTGAACTTTTCGAAATTTACTCTTCCTCCCTCACCATTGCATCTTCTGCTTGCGAGGGTGCTGAAGATTTTGTGCAGATGCAAGGTTTTGCTCAGGAGTATTACGACATGGTCAAGCCGGCATACGAACAGAACCCGGAACGAGGAGTAGATGGCATGCTCTTGGCCACTGGTAATCTTTGTGTGTCGCACATGGGACAGAACCACCTCGATCAGGCTCTTGACTACATCTTGCAGTGCAAGTCCTACCTCGAACAATTGGAGAAGCTGGTTCGCCAACCTGTTTATGACTATCGATTCTCCATCGAGAAGCAATTCGCTCGCATCTACGACCGCAAGGGAGACCTGAAATTGGCCAAGGATCACGCACGTGCTGCCATCGATGCCTACCAGAGTCTTGAACAATCGGCACAAAACGATCCCGAAGAAGAACTCAAGGATATGAAGGTGTTGCTCGACAAATAACTTTGTTTAATGAGCCTACAAGGAATCCATATGATAAGATTGTGCTACACTGCTACAGTGCTACAGTTCGTTTTAGAATACCCCTTTTAGTAAAAAGAAATTTTTATATATTTAAATATATAA
>JAZRXX010000029.1:0-48441 GCA_045600485.1 Bacteroidales bacterium | reverse complement strand
TCAGGGCGTTTGTTATTCATATCTATGAAACCCAGGGTGTCGCTTTGCTTTACCCTGGGCTGATAGCGCTTTGCGATTGCCCTTTCAGGGCGAAAGGTTAACCGTACAGGTTAAGTGATTTCCGAGCCATCATTACTTTTTATCCGTAACGAAACGTAAAAATTGGTAAATCGCGTCAGGAAATGTGCGTACCTTTGCGCCACGAAACGGAACTAATTAACTCTTGAAATGATAACAAATCTTCGTTGAGTAACATACAAACTCATTGTGGCGTTTCTACTCCATCGGCCTCGGGACGCAAAACGAATCATTCGGAGGCTACTCCATCGGCCTCGGGAAGCAAAGTCTCAATGACTTGTATATAAACTCACACGAAGGCACGAAGACTAAAAGTCTTTCCCCTTTAGTCTTCTTTGTGAGGTCTCAATTTATCACAAAGGGTATCAAGTTCACAAAGGCAATATGCCGTAGGCCTTCGTCTTCTTTGTGTCTTCGTGTGAGCTATTATTTAATCTCGACGAATTTCCATGGCTCGCAGAGTGTAAAAAAGTGTAAGGGAAATTTAAAAAATCACTTCTTTTCACTCACTTAAACTCTGCGAGAGATATTAGGTTGCTAACCACAAATCTTCTCCTCTTATATTAAGTTCACAAAGGCAATATGTCGCAGGCCTTCGTCTTCTTTGTGTCTTCGTGTGAGTTATTAAACAAAGAGCTTAGGTAAAACAGGAAAAGGCTCCAGATCGGAGCCTTTTCGGTTTCTTGATAATCTCGATGTTAGAATGCTATACGACTGGCATTGACGCCACCGGCATCTTCAATCAGGCACCAAGACTGACCAGTTTTGTCGGTAACATAGATAGGAGAGTTGGTCATATAGTCCGAAGTTCCGACAAAGATCTCGCCATTCTTTGGATTGACCTCGAAGAGATAGACCGGTGCAGAACTCAGAATCTGGCCAATAGAGTCGTTGGCGAAGAATGGCTCAGTGTGCATCTTCTTCTCGTCCATGTTGTACTTCTGGAATGAAGTCTGATAGATATAGGTGTTGTAGTTCGGTACGCAGTTGCAAAGGTAGAGATCGTTGCCATAGACAGCCATGTGTGTTGCTTCGGCAACGGAATCGACCTTGAAGTCATCCTTCACATTGATGCTCGAGATTGTACCGATGGCCGATGAATAGTCGGCTGTATAGGCGGTAGTCAGGAAGTAAAAGATACCATTCTTGCCAGCCACGATGCGGGTAGGATTGGTTGGAACCTCGATGTTCTTGACAAGTTCGAAAGTGCTCAGTTGGATGGCGCTGACTGTGTTGCCCATTGAATAACCGGAATTGCAGCAGAGGAGGTAGTCACCGCTGATGGCAATCTGCTCCGGATAGCTTTCGACCATTACTTCAGCCACTTTGGTCATGTCGCTCTTGTTCAACTTCATCACCTTGCCGGCATAGGTCGAAACATAAAGAAAATCGCCCAACTCAGCCAGATAACGAGGATTATTGTCTTCTTGGGTACAGGTGTAACGAGCTTCCTCTTTGTAGGTCTTGCTGTTCAGCTTGACAATGTAGTTTGACGAAGATACCGAAACATAGTAAGCCCCCTTGCTGTATAGGATGTCCTGACCGGTATCACCCAATGGCTTTTCGTTGATGTTCTTGTAGATGTGCTCGGTGATGTTGCCCTCTTTGAGCAACGAGATACAAGAGTTGTTCTTGTTCATGCTACCTTCGCAGAGGATCAGCGCCTCTGATTTGGGTGTGTAGTCACCGTTGTAGATCTTGACAGAGTTGTTGTCATCCTCCTCGCAAGCAGCGAAGAGTGCGCAAGCACAGAGGCTTGCCAGATAGAATTTCTTCATCATAGTTTGTTTTGTTTATTTGAAATTGTAATGGATTGATAGTTGGAATTGTCTTGTTGGCATCGGATAGAACTGAATGATGCTGTAATGGGCATCGGTCAGGTTCAGTACGCTGGCCTGAAGTCTGAGTTGTTGCCATTGCCGTCCGATGGTGAGATTGTGGCATTGGAAGGGTTCCAGACGATATTCCTGTCGGTTCATAGTCGAGGAATAACGCTGTCCGACGCACTCGATTGTGTAGCCCAAAGTACACCATGGCAGATGTAGCGATACGGAGCCATTGCCACAGTTGCGAGGCATGTAGGGGAGTGACTTCCGATACGTCTGCCAATTGTTGGGATTGTCGAGGTTGCGCGTTTGTTGCAGTTGGTAGTTTGCAGTCAGTTCGCATCTCCATCGGTCAAAGCTTTGCTGTACGTTGACCGATGCTTCAAGTCCCTGACTGGTTGCTTTGCCGAGGTTGGACATCTTCCAGGCAAAGGTGGTCGGGAAGGCGATGATCTTGTCCTTGACCCGATTGCAATAATAGTCGAGTGTACCCGAAATCCAGAATCCGGCTCGTGATGCAACAATACTTGTGCCAACATTCACTTCGTCGGCACGTTCTGGTCGCAGATCGTGTTGGCCGAAAGGATAGTAATACTCCTCATTGAAGGAGGAGAGACGGTAGGCTTTGCGGGCCATGCCTCGTACCCGGATCTGCAAACGATAGTGATTGAGGGCAAGGAGGCTGGCCGATAACGAGGGGGCCCAGTTGTGATGCTTGTCTCTCTCTTCAAACTGAGTGGCAAGCAAAGAGCCCTGAACCGACAGCCAAGACAGGAGGTACTGAGCACGAAGTACCTCCTGCTGGGCGATGCGATCGACGCTATGAGCCGTAGTCAGATTGCTGTGCAGGTGGTTCTGCTGGACATCATAGACGAGCGAAACGTGCAGATTCTGCAACGGACAGCCAATCACCCCGATCGAGCCGTAGTATTCGTTTTGCCAATAGTTGTATTGATGTTGAAGTTTGGGCGGATCGTTGGGGAGAGCCTTGCCATCGTTGTAGAAGGTCAAGGCATGATTGTACTTGACCGTTGCAAAAAGGGAAAGTGGACTTTGGGAGTCCGATGTTTTTGAATGTTTGTAAATGTTTGAAGGGTTCAACAGTTCGTGTTCAAGGTGCACTTGGGCAAGCAGATTACCCTCCTGCATGGTTTCGTTGGCAACATTATTATATAATATGACGCTGCCTGGAAGTTGTCGGTCTGTATAGTAGCCATAGGCCTTCGACGTAAGTTGGGTGGAGGAGCCGGTATGGTGATAATTGAATTCGACGGCACCATCGTCCATGCGGCTGTTGTGTCGGTCTCCATCGGTGTGACGATAGTTCAGACTTGAGCCGAAACCATGTGCATTCGATGCATTGGCACCCAACTGGAGCGTATTCCAATTGCTATAGTTAGCAAAGATACCGATTGCAGGTTGGTCGGAAAGAAGCGAAGAACGTAGAGACAAAACTCCGCTGTACCCCTCCATCGATGCCGGAGCTTTCAAATCCTGTAGCATTCCGATTCCCAAGCGAACCTCCTGCATTTGCTGGCTGTGGAATCGGGCGATGTCGATTTGTCCGGCCTGGCAGTTGCTGACAGGTACACCATCGTACATTACACCCGTATGCTGTGCTCCCAGGTTTCGGACCGAAACACACTTCATGCCGCCCAGACCTCCGTAGTCTTTGATCGAAACGCCATTCATCAGTTTCAAGGCATCGGCCACCTGTTGTATGCCTAATGCCTGCATCTGTCGGTCCGATATGCTCTGTACTGGCGATGTGGACGTCACAAAGGTACGCAAAGACTGGCTCGACGCATCGATCGATGCATCGGGTAGGAGATGTGCGTCTAATGTGTCGGCTGTGACGTTGCCCGAAAGCAGCACACAACAAAGTGAAGTGATAAGCATAAGCACGTTCCGTCGCTCGCGGATAATTGTACTTTATTGATATTCCTCCAACAGGCATTCTGACTTGTGGCTTGCGCCATTTACAGCTGCGGGACAGCTCTGGATTTGCACCAGATTTCCCTATTGGGGGGAGATTGTTTTATTTGAATATAGGTTTCAATTCAATAGCTGAAAGATTCCGTTGCCGATGCCCCACAATGCGATGACGAACATGATGACGGCAATCGAACGGTTGATGATCTTGAGTGTACGGACCTTGAAATGATTGCGTACCTTGTTGATGAGCCAGGTAATCAGCAACCACCAGCACACAGCACCACCTGCAATACTGGCGAAGAAGATGAGATAAAACCCAAACCAGACCTCCTCGGCGGCCTCGAAGATGAAGCCTACGCGCGAAAAAAGCATCAGAAAGAAGAAAACAATGGCTGGATTGCTGACCGTAAGGCCAAAGCCCGAGAAGAAATACTTGAGCAAGCTCCAACCCGGAATCTTCTGCATAGTGCGTACGTCGAGCGGCAACTTGGTGTTGGCCGAAGCATCTTTGCTGTTGAGGGCCGAAGCAGGATTGCTTTGCCACAAATAAGCACCATAAATGGCAATCAGGATGCCGGCAGCAAAAAGCAGGTAAATCTGGGAACTCTCGATCCAATTAACGATCAAGCTGACGGCAAAGGTCGAGAGAATGGCATAGAACAAATCGCTCAACACAGCGCCAAATCCTGTAAACAATCCAGGAAGCCAGCCCTTGTTCAGGGTTCGCTGTATCACCAGAATGCCGGTCGGTCCCATCGGGGCGGAGATCAGCAATCCGAACACCAAGCCCCACAAGAGGGTAAGGGTGGTGGTGGCGAAGAGGTCTTCCATTGTTGTTTGTAGTTGACGGATTTTAAGATTTCGTTAATTTTTCGGCAAAGATAATGATAATTTTCTTAATTTGTGTTTTTGTTTGTCTTTTTTTTAGTATTTTTGCACCCGTTAATAGGGGAATTGGCCCGTTTGGCCCACAAATTTGCCATTTAGCCCAATTTGTAGGATAAAAATATATCATCCAATATTATTCAAATCTCATCATTCAAAATGGTTTTTTTCTTCAAGCAGCCTTCGAATACGGTACTTGCCGTAGCTATCGATCATCAGCTCGATGCCGATGAGACCAGCCGTCTGTGCTGGCTCTTCAGTGATGCCTCTCTTCTTCAGGAGACCACCCTCAAGGGTTGGTTTGTAGGCCCACGTCGCGAAATGATTACACCTTGGAGTACAAATGCCGTTGAGATTACCCAGAACATGGGACTCAAGGGTATTTTGCGTATTGAGGAGTATTTCCCTGTCAAGGACGAGAATGCCTCTTTCGATCCCATGCTCCAGCGCCTCTATGATGGCGTTGGCCAGGATTGCTTCACTATCGACAAGCAGCCGGATCCAATCGTCTATATCGAGAATCTCGAGGAGTACAACAAGAAGGAGGGCCTTGCCCTTTCGCCTGAAGAGATCAAATACCTGAACGAGGTGAGTGCCCGTGTGGGCCGTCCATTGACCGATAGTGAGGTGTTCGGCTTCAGCCAGGTGAATTCAGAGCATTGCCGTCACAAGATCTTCGGCGGTACCTTCATCATCGATGGAGAGGAAAAGCCAAGCAGCCTCTTCAACTTGATTAAGCTTACATCGAAGGAGCACCCAGGCGAACTCGTTTCGGCCTATAAAGATAATGTTGCCTTCAATCGTGGTCCTGTCTGCGAGCAGTTCGCTCCATCGGATCCTACCACAGCATCAGAATATGAGGTCAAGGAATATGAGTCGGTCATCTCGCTCAAGGCAGAAACCCACAACTTCCCAACTACCGTCGAGCCTTTCAATGGTGCTGCTACTGGTACCGGTGGTGAGATCCGTGATCGTATGGGTGGCGGTAAGGCCTCTATGCCTATTGCCGGTACTGCTGTTTATATCACCTCTTATCCTCGCAACGACGAGAAGAAGACTTGGGAGAATGGCATGGCTGCACGTCCATGGCTCTATCAGACACCAGAGCAGGTGCTGATCAAGGCTTCGAACGGTGCTTCGGATTTCGGTAATAAGTTCGGTCAGCCACTCGTTTG
Source organism: Bacteroidales bacterium (assembly GCA_045600485.1). Lineage (GTDB taxonomy): Bacteria > Bacteroidota > Bacteroidia > Bacteroidales > UBA3663 > Liminaster. Next base: position 42,542 of record JAZRXX010000029.1, on the reverse strand, counting down.
TGGTTCTTTGCTGACCTATGAGTTCCAGAGCGACGAACAGGAAAAGGAGGCTCTCAAGTATGGCTTCGATAAGGTTATCATGCTCGCTGGTGGTGTAGGCTACGGCAAGTTGCGCGATGCCTTGAAGGGTGAGCCAGAGCCAGGCGAGAAGGTTGTCCTCCTCGGTGGTGATAACTACCGCATCGGTATGGGTGGTGGTGCTGTGTCTTCGGTCAACACCGGTAAGTATGCTTCGGGTATTGAATTGAACGCTGTACAGCGTGCCAATCCAGAGATGCAGAAACGTGCCTACAACGTGGTACGAGCCTTGGGCGAAAGCGACAACAACCCAATCGTTTCTATTCACGATCACGGCGCTGGTGGCCACATCAACTGTCTTTCGGAGTTGATCGATGCTACCGGTGGTAAGATTTGGATGGACAAACTCCCAGTGGGCGATCCAACCTTGAGCGCCAAGGAGATTGCCGGTAACGAGAGCCAGGAGCGTATGGGCTTCCTGATCAAGGACGAGGCCATCGACTACTGCCGCAAGATTGCTGAGCGTGAACGTGCTCCTTTCTATGTGATCGGTGAGGCTACCAACGATATGCGTTTTGCCTTCGAACAGGCTGATGGCGTGAAGCCAATCGACCTCTCGTTGGCAGATATGTTCGGTCATGCGCCAAAGACCTACATGCGTGACAATACCGTCGAGCATAAGTATCAGCCAGTTGTTGCCAACAGTTCGGAACTGAATACATATATTAATAATGTACTCCGTCTGGAGAGCGTTGCTTGTAAGGATTGGTTGACCAACAAGGTCGATCGTTCCGTAACCGGACGTATCGCCCGTCAGCAATGTCAGGGTGTGCTCCAGTTGCCATTGTCTGACTGTGGTGTCCTCACCATGGACTATCGTGGCAAGGCTGGTATCGCAACCTCTATCGGTCATGCTCCAGCTGTTGCTTTGGCTGACGCTCCTGCAGGTTCTGTTATGGCTATTGCCGAGGCATTGACCAATATCGTGTTTGCTCCACTCAAGGGTGGCATTCAGGGTGTTTCGCTCTCTGCTAACTGGATGTGGCCTTGCCGCAACGCTGGTGAGGATGCCCGTCTATATGCTGCAGTTCAGGCAGCCTCTGATTTTGCCATCGATTTGAACATCAATATCCCAACCGGCAAGGATTCCCTCTCAATGACCCAGCAGTACAACAAGGCTGACGGTACCAGCGAGAAGGTGATCAGCCCAGGCTGTGTCATCATCTCTGGTGGTGGCGAGGTAACTGATGTCCGCAAGGTCGTATCTCCTGTCGTTCAGTTGGACAAGAGCACCTCGATCTACTATGTTGACTTCTCGTTCTGTGAGCATCGTCTTGGTGGTTCCGCTTTGGCACAGACCATGAACAAGGTAGGTGACAGCGTTCCTACCGTTGTTAATCCAGAGTATTTCGCCGATGCGTTCGACGCTGTTCAGGAGGCTATCAAGTCCGACTTGATTCTGGCTGGTCACGATATCTCGGCTGGTGGTATGTTGACCACACTCCTCGAGATGTGCTTTGCCAATACCGAGGGTGGTCTCCGTATTAACCTTACCGATTTGGCAGAGGAGGATATCGTCAAGATCCTCTTTGCCGAGAATCCTGGTGTCATCCTTCAGGTCAAGGACACCAAGGCATTCGAGAAACTGATGGAGAAGGCTGGTGTGGCTGTCGCCAAGATCGGTTATCCATGCGAGGAGCGTACTGTAAATGTTCGCAAGGGTGAGTTTACCCAGGACTTCGATATCGATGCTCTGCGCGACGTTTGGTATGAGTCTTCACACCTCCTGGATCGCAAGCAGAGTGGTGTAGAGAAGGCCGACGAGCGTTTCGCTAACTATAAGAAGCAGCCAATCTACTACCAGTTCCCTAACGGCTTCACTGGCAAGATGGCTCAGTATGGTATCACTCCTGACCGCAAGGGCAAGTCTGGTATCAAGGCTGCCGTTATCCGTGAGAAGGGTGTCAACTCTGAGCGTGAGATGGCTTATGCCATGTATCTGGCTGGCTTCGACGTAAAGGATGTTCACATCACCGACCTCATCTCTGGTCGTGAGGATCTGAAGGATGTCAATTTGATCGTATTCTGTGGAGGTTTCTCTAACTCCGATGTATTGGGTTCTGCCAAGGGTTGGGCTGCCGGCTTCCTCTACAACGAGAAGGCTCGTAAGGCTCTTCAGGACTTCTACGCACGTCCTGACACCCTTTCTTTGGGTATCTGCAACGGTTGTCAGCTGATGATTGAGCTCGGTCTCGTTGGTTCTAACCTCGATGCCAAGAATCCAGACATTCTGGCTGCTGCCCAGAACCCAGGTCGTGTACACATGCTGCACAACGATAGCCACAAGTTCGAGAGTAACTTCGTAAGCCTGCGTGTACCAAAGAACAACAGCGTTCTGCTCGGTTCTCTTGGTGGTGCTCGTATCGGTGTTTGGGCTGCTCACGGCGAGGGTAAGTTCGGTTTGCCAGCAGGCAAGACCATCGAGGACTACAACGTCGTAGCCAAGTATGGTTATGTTGCTTATCCTGCTAACCCTAACGGTTCACCAGAAGGCTTGGCTGGTATCTGCTCTGCCGATGGCCGTCATCTCGCCATGATGCCACACCCAGAGCGTTGTATGTTCCCATGGCAGTGTGGTTACTATCCACAGGATCACAAGAACGACGAGGTTACTCCTTGGATTGAGATTTTCGTGAACGCACTCAAGTGGGTTAAGGCAAACAAGTAAAGACCCACTCCCTAACCCTCCCCCATAAATGGGGAGGGGAATATTATAAGAAAGTAGTGAAAGAAATAGCGTCCTCCAGTAGTGACTCTTTCTCACCCTTCCCATTAAGGGAGAGGGACGGGGAGAGGGCCTTGTGGAACCCCGAATATCTGAAGGCATGGAGTGCAAACTTCATGCTCTTCTTTTCGTTCATGTTGGTAGTGCCGTTGTTGCCTATCTACTTGAGCGAAAGGTTTGAGGCCACGTCCCACATGATTGGTGTTGCCTTGAGTGGATGGACTTGGATTGCAATGATTTCGCGTGCAGGTAGCGGTTATCTGGTCGATACCATGCCTCGAAAGCGTATCCTGGTCATTGCGTGGTTTCTGCTCTTTGCCTTTTTTGCGGGCTATATCCTGGCTGGTTCATTGCTGCTCTTTGCTATTGTAAGAACATTGCACGGAGGCCCTTTTGGTGCTACCAGTGTAGCCAACAGTACCGTTGCAATTGATGTATTGCCCAATAGTCGCAGGGCCGAGGGCATCGGTTATTACGGATTGTCGAACAATGTGGCAACAGCCATTGCACCAACCATCGGCATGTGGCTCTTCCATCAGTATCACAACTTTGATCTGTTGTTCGGAATCTCGATGTTCGTGGCGTTTCTGGGTTTTGTGATCGATGCGACCATCAAGCTTGGCCCTGTCCAACCTTCACGAAATGGAGATGGGGAAGGGGTTGCTAAATCGTTACTCCATACAAGGGGGGTGCGATGGGGACTTCAGCGTCTGTTTCTTACAGAAGCCTGGTCGTTGGCGCTGGATCAGGCGTGCTATGGTGCAGCATATAGTATTGTATCGACCTATCTGGCCATTTATGGGGTGCAAAATCCGGCATCTTCGGGCGATAGTGGTTTGTTCTTTACGGTACTGAGCTGTGGATTGATTATTTCACGTCTTACCGGAGGCCGACAGCTTCGCAAGGGCAAGATCTGGCAGAATTGTGCAGAGGGTATCTGCATTTCGGCTGTAGGTTATCTGCTTTTTGCGTTTGTTCACCATCCTGCAGCCTATTATTTGACAGCTGCCATTGTCGGTTTCGGCAACGGACACATGTTCCCGGCTATGCAGATGATGTTTGTGAACATTGCAGGTGACCGTCGTCGAGGAGTTGCCAACAGCACACAGCTCACAGCTTGGGATGCCGGTGCCGGTCTGGGTGTGCTTTTGGGAGGCTATCTGGCCGGATGGTTTGGCTATGTGTCGGTCTTCTGGCTGGCTGCCGCTTTCCAGGTGATTGGTGCTTCGACCTTCTTTCTCATCAGACGAAGATAATTTATTCCAAAAAACAATATTAACTGATACTTATGAAAGCATTTCATTTTCTTGCATTTTCCGTCGCCTTCATGGCTTCGTGTTCTCAGCCCAAGGAGCCGATGGATATTTTTGTCGATGAACTGATGTCGCGTATGACGCTTCAGGAGAAACTCGGTCAGCTGAACCAGTTGCCTGCTGGCGAAATCCAGACAGGCGCTCCCCAAGATACTCGCGTCGGACAACAGATCATCAATGGAGAGGTTGGCTCGGTGTTTAACGTGAGTGGCGTTGCTCAGATTCGTGCTTTGCAGGAACTGGCTGTCGAAAAGAGCCGTCTGGGTATTCCTTTGCTGGTTGGCATGGATGTGATTCATGGCTATGAAACCGAGTTCCCGATTCCGTTGGGATTGTCGTGTACGTGGGACTTGCCTGCAATCGAACAATCAGCCCGAATCGCATCGATCGAAGCTACAGCCAACGGCATAGCGTGGACTTTCAGCCCGATGGTCGATATCTGTATTGATCCGCGTTGGGGACGACAGGCTGAGGGTGCCGGCGAAGATCCCTGGTTGGGTTCGCGTGTTGCTGAGGCGATGGTCCGCGGTTACCAAACCGATGACTTGACCTCCGAAACCAGCATGCTGGCTTGTGTCAAGCATTTTGCCCTCTATGGAGCCGCCGAGAGTGGTCGTGATTACAATACTGCTGATATGAGTCGAGTGCGTATGTATAATCAATACCTTCCTCCTTATCGTGCCGCTGTCAAGGCAGGTGTCGGCACGGTAATGTCTTCGTTCAATGTTGTCGATTATGTGCCAGCCACTGCCAATCGTTGGCTCTTGACTGACCTCTTGCGTGGAGAATGGGGATTTGATGGTATGGTTGTAACCGACTATGCCTCGATTGACGAGATGCAGAGTCATGGCATGGGCGAGAAGGCCGACAACGCCATTCGCGCCCTCAAAGCCGGCACAGATATGGATATGGTATCCAAAGCTTTTATCGGTACGCTCGAGCAGTCGTTGGCCGAAGGCAAGGTGACCCAGGCTGAGATTGATCAGGCATGTCGTCGAGTGCTCGAAGCAAAGTATAAACTTGGTCTCTTTAGCAATCCATATAAATATCTGGACGGCACTCGTACCGATAGTGTCACCTACTGCCAAGCCCATCGTGATTATGCACGAAAGCTCACAGCCGAGAGTTTCGTGCTACTTAAGAACGACAACAATCTGCTCCCATTGGCCAAGAAGGGAACTATCGCTCTGGTAGGTCCTCTGATCGATACCCGTACCGACATTTCGGGTACATGGTCGGTGGCTCAGGCTCCGCAGAAGTATCAGACTTTGCGCGAAGGCTTGACCAAGGCTGTCGAGGGCAAGGCACGTCTGCTTTGTGCTCAAGGTTGCAACCTGTTGGACAACGAGCAGGTACAGAGAGCGGTGGCCGAAGGTCACGGTAACCAGATGGTGGCTCGTGTGGATGATGCCAAGGCACTTCAGGAGGCATTGGGCATTGCCCGTCAGTCGGATGTGATTGTGTGTGCCATGGGTGAATGTGCCTGGATGAGTGGCGAGGGATCGTCGCGTTCCGATCTTACATTGCCTGCTCCACAGCGTCGATTGCTTGAGGCTTTGGTTGCTTTGCACAAGCCGATCGTTCTGCTCAATTTCGCAGGTCGAGCTACTGTTCTGGCTTGGGAGGCAGAAAACCTGCCAGCCATCATGAATGTATGGTTTGGCAGTGAGTGTGCCGATGCTTTGGCCGATGTGTTGTTTGGCGACAACGAACCTTCGGGCCGTCTGACCGTTTCAATGCCAAAATCTACGGGTCAGTTGCCACTCTACTATAATCAACTTCATACGGGACGCCATGTGTCGGACGAGAATCCTGACTACGTAATCTTCAATAGCAACTATCAGGATGTGCGCAATGGTGCTCTCTATCCGTTCGGCTTTGGCTTGTCGTACACAACCTTCAGTTATGGTCCAATCTCTCTTTCGTCCGATAGTTTCGTTCAAGGTGGTTCTATTACCGCTTCGGTCGAAGTAACCAATACCGGATCGCGCGATGGTGACGAAGTGGTTCAGCTTTACATTCATGATGTGTTTGCCTCTGTCAGTCGTCCGGATCGAGAACTTAAGGGCTTCGAACGTATTCATCTCAAGGCTGGCGAAACTCGTAAGGTCGAGTTTACTATCACCGACGATCTGCTCTCCTTCTATGGTTCGGACCTCAAGGAGACTGTCGAGCCTGGAAGTTTCGAACTCTTTGTCGGTGCAAACTCCAAAACAACCAACAAGGTGGTGTTCGAGCGGAAGTGATTTTTTTAATCGCTCCCTTGTACATATAAATAAAAAAGGAGGAGACTGTGCTTCGGCATAGTCTCCTCATGATTTTCTGATTTTTGTGTGGCTTAGCACTCGAAATCGAGGCAAGTCCGTTGGCAGGTATATGGACGAACCTTACCATCGGCCACTGCGACGTGTGCCGGATGACAAGCATACCCTTTCAATGCCTCTGCGCTTTCGAGGGTACTATCGAGCATGACATCACAATTCGAAGAGTCGAGACGACCATCAATGTTTACTTGGATCTCGAGCAATCCGGGTACTTGACCCTTCAAACCTTCCAATCCCTCTTTGATACCACGTTTTACGTTCTCTTTCTCTGCTTCGGTCAAATCCTCACGAAGCTTCCATAGGATAATGTGCTTTACCATAAAATAATATTTAGACCCTCTAAATCCTCCTGCTTGGGGGACTTCCCTAGTTGGCCAAGGAGATTATAGAGGGGTTGTTTATAACTCGGTTTTCCCCTAAGCATGTGGTGACTTATGACCTCCGGGGAGAAGTCCCCCTAAGCAGGGGGATTTAGGGGGTCTGTTTAGGGGGGCTATTCGTACACTTCGCCGAAGTCGTAGTAGGTCTTAGGAATTGAGACTACTTTGGGCAATGTGAAGACATTCTTGATTTTGTCGAGCGAGTTGTACTTGTCATCGGTAAACGAAGTCCAGATCATGAACCATGCGAACTTAGGCATCAACTCCAGAAACTTAGGAGTGAAGAGTTCGCCCACCTCACCGAGAGCAACCAACTTGCCATCTGCCAGTTTGACCAGATCATTGTGGTGGCACTTGCGCCAGTCGTTGTGATAGACATCGGTAGCCAGCACATCGACATAATCTCGTCCGGGGTAGTAGTCTCCATACCACATTACAATTCCCTCTTGCCCTTCGCGAATAGCATTGGCGTTCCAAACCCAGATCAGGTTATTGAGGTGATGATAGTTCGTCATGCGATCATAGAGCATCTTCCACAGTTTCTGATAGCCTTCAGGACCGGGACGGTTGCCCCACCAGAACCATTCGCCATTCATTTCGTGCAAAGGTCGCCACAAGACTGGGATATTGCGGACCTGAAGAACATTCAGAAACTTGGCAATACTGTCCACTTGATTCAGCCACATCTTGTTCATCTTGGTGCCTTCGGTTACCAGCTCCTCCCATTGTTCGGTCGTGAACTTGCCTTGTGTCTGGTTTTTGAAATCTACAATGCCGGTATCGAAAGGGCGGGAAGCATGCCACATGAGTGTGATGATATGTCCCTCCTGATATTTTTCGGTTGCCATCTCGATGACCGTACCAGCGTCCCACGCCAAGTCTCCGCCCCAGATGAGAGGTTCTACTTTCGATGCCTCTTCTATGCGGTCAAGGTCTCTCTTGTAGCGAGGACCGAACAATTCGTTGTGGTGAAGTCCAGAGATGATCTTTCCGCTATCGACGGTCTGGTAAAGTTGGGCGAGCAAAGCTTTGGCTTCAGGGCTTGCGTTTTTGTTAATGGGCAAGAAATGCCCTTGTTCTTGAGCAAAAGCACCGACTGACAGCATCGCGGTCAGTATCAATATGCAAAGTTGTTTTATAGTTCTCATCTAGCAAACAATGTGTTTTGTATTTAGTAACGTTGGAAATTTTGGTGCAAATATAATGGATTTTGCATTATCGTCCAAAAAAACTACTACTTTTTTCGTGTTTGCGCTGAAATAATATTATTATTTACGCATTGTAACCTGTGTCGCGCCAAAACCATACTGCTGGAATGAAGCATCTTGCCATAGGCAAGTAGGATAGTGGAGGCGCAGATCATCGATGATGGCCTTGCGGAGCACACCCTCGCCTTTGCCGTGGATGAAGACGATTTTCTGTCCCAGTCGGTGACGGTAGTTCTGCATCGTCTGACGATAGATATCGAGTTGGTGCTTAAGCATCGCTGCATTGTCCATGCCTGCGGTTGTTTCGACCAGAGCGTCGATGTGCAGATCCACTTCGATCACATCGCCACGAAGCACCTCGTATGGACGGGAGTTGACCAACAGTTCCAATGGGAGCTGACCGTTGTTCTGCGCGATGGCTTTCTTGTCTTTGTTTTCTGGAAACTGGGCTTTGAGCAGAGCCAGCTTGAGTCGTTGGTTCTCCTCTTCGAGTTCGTGGATTCGTTCTTTGAGTTTGCCATTCTCTGCTTTCAGGTCCTGGCTTTCGTTCACAAGGCGCACCCGTTCGATGGCAGCTTGTGAGGGAGGTGCTTGGTGTACTGCTGCGTGGCCACGGGCACGATCGTCCTCCTCATCGGTCACGACCACACATTGGCTCACGAGGCAAGGCTGTTCGAAGCCGTCCTCATCTTCTACCATACAATGGTTGCCTGTTATGCTTGTTATGGTTCCTCCTCCGGTGGTATCGAGGAATCGTACTTTATCTCCAATTTTCATTGTTGTTGTAGAGTTTATAGTTTCTATAGATTCTATAGTTGCTATAGCCGCTATAGATTCTATAGTTTCTATAGTTACTTTTTGACCTTTACTTTGATTCCCTTGGGTGCCGAATAACTGAGTTTGCCCTCTTTGATGGTAACCTCGATGCTGCCCATTGGGGTAGGGAAACGACACTCTGCGTTACGGATGTTTGATGTTTGAGGATGAATCTCTACGACCTTGCACCCTGGTTTGATCGGACGGATTCCCATCAGTCGCATCGGGATGATGTTGGCAGGAGCAGCACCCCAGGCATGATTCCAATCCTGATTGGGTTTGTACTTGTTGCCCCATGCCTCCATGGTGATGGTCGAACCCTCGCGGAGCATATTCATCCAACTACGATCGCTGTCCGATGTTAGGAGCTGCAGGGCATAGTCGGCCTCTCCAGCTTCATAGAGAGCATCGAGCAGGAACTGCGAACCATACACACTACACCTCATGCCACGAGTCTTGATGTATGCTCCAACATACTTGCGGGCATCCTCGTTGGGTACAAGACCAAAGGCCATAGCAAACATATTGGCATGGAGTGAGGCATGTTCGGTTCCGATGCCATCGACATACACACCTCGTTTGGCATTGTAGAAATGCTGGTTGAAGGTCTCCTTGAACTGCTTGCTATAGTTGTTGTAGTATTTGGCATCCTCCATCTTGCCGATGGCCTGAGCCATCTCACCCAGCATCTTGACCGCCATGTAGTGGTAGGCATTCACTACGGTGTTGAATTCGGTATATACATAACCGTCGTCTTCGCCACCTTGTCCTTGTGCCAATCCCAACATGCCAGAGTGTGGCCAATCTACAATGTCGCTGATCTTGTCTTTACGGGCAATGGTTTGGAGAAACTCCTTGCTTTGCCCCTTGGCTGTTGTGATGAGTCCGATGCTATCGTTACGCAAAGCCATCAGCGTGTGGGCCTTGAGCTCGTCGTAGTGCTTCTTGATCAACTCCGTATTACCCGTGAACAGATAATCGTACCAAGCCACCATGTTCATCTGCAGAATCCATTCTGTTGGCCAGGTTGGCTCTTTCAGAAGATGCTCGAAGGTGCGTTGAGCCACATCGTATTGAGCATCGACGGCATAATGGCATAGCTGGTTGATCAGAGCATCTGCCTCGTACGAAATGCGTTCGCGGTCACCATCCACGTAATAGCCCGTATAGGTGGTTGCTTTGATCGAGTGTTTGCAAAGATCCCACACCTGGTTGAGCGTATCGTTGTCGCAATGGAAGTAGCTGGCATCGTCGTTGAAGGGGCAGGTAACCATGATGCGTTGTGGCTTGAGGTCGATGACTCCAGCCTTACGTTCTATTTCGCAGTAGCGGAACGGATAGACCTCACCAACCTCCTTCGGCATCAATATGGCAGGACGACGGGTGTTGCGACGGTCCGCAGGAATAGTAGGCACGAGTTTGTCCTGACCTGCTTGTGGTATGATACGTAGTCGAAGATAACGGCGTGAACCACCAGGGTTGCGATCCACACGGCCGTCTTTCACGCATTCGCCCAGATGGACAAAGAGCGTGTCGGAGGGATTGAGCCCCTGCAGGTTGAGTTCTATTTGGCCAAAAGCCGCTTGTCCGAAGTCATAGAAGGTCGAAACTGAGTCAATCGTATGCTGTCCGACCGGCTGTTGCCAGGTCTTTTGGAGTTTCCCGCCCAATGAGGGCACATCGATCAGTTGGGTTTGGGCATAGGCATTATCGAAACAAGCGATTGACAGGGCAATCATCCCGAGTTTGTGTAATGTTGAAAGGCAATGCATCATACAAAGGTTATAATTATAAGTGACATTTCGGGCGCAAATATAATGATTTTCGTCGAAAGATTTCGTATTTAATAAAAAAAATAGTATCTTTGCACCCTAAATTATAGAAAAACGATGGCAAATTCAACCATACTTGAGAAATTGGAGGGCTTGGTAAGCCGCTTTGAGGAGGTTTCGACTTTGGTAACCGATCCTGCAGTCATAGCCGATCAGCAGCGATTTGTCAAGCTTACTCGTGAATACAAGGAACTCGAAGACCTCTTGGCTGCACGCAAGGAATATATCGCCTTGCTCGATGGCATCGAGGAGGCAAAACTACTGCAGAATGAGGATGATCCCGAGATGAAGGAGATGGCCCGAGAACAGTTGGCCGATTGCGAAACACGACTGCCAGAAATGGAGGAGAAGATTAAGCTGCTGCTTATCCCTAAGGATCCCGAGGATGCCCGCAATGCCGTGCTTGAGATCCGTGGAGGTACTGGTGGCGACGAAGCTGCCCTCTTTGCTGGCGATCTTTTTAAGATGTATCAGCGATATTGCGAGTCGAAGGGTTGGCAGATTGCCATCCAGAGTGCCAGCGAGGGTGCTGTGGGTGGATTCAAGGAGATTATCTGTATGGTGACAGGCGATAGCGTGTATGGCACCCTTAAGTATGAGTCGGGTGTGCATCGAGTACAGCGTGTGCCTGTTACCGAAACTCAGGGGCGTGTTCACACCTCGGCTGCTACGGTGGCAGTATTGCCTGAGGCCGATGAGTTTGAGGTACACATCAACGAGGGAGAGATCAAGTGGGATACCTTCCGAAGCTCAGGTGCTGGTGGACAGAATGTGAACAAGGTGGAGTCGGGTGTCCGTCTGCGCTATATGTGGAAGAATCCCAACACAGGTGTGGTCGATGAGATCCTCATAGAGTGTACCGAAACCCGCGACCAGCCGAAGAACAAAGAGCGTGCTCTCTCCCGCTTGCGTTCCTATATCTATGATAAGGAGCATCAGAAGTATGTCGATGATATCGCCAACCGTCGCAAGACGTTGGTCAGCACGGGCGACCGTTCGGCCAAGATCCGTACCTATAACTTCCCACAGGGCCGTATCACCGACCATCGTATCAACTATACCATCTACAATCTGGCTGCCTTCATGAATGGCGACATTCAGGATTGCATCGACCACCTCATTGTGGCCGAAAATGCGGAACGATTGCTGGAGATGGAATAGACACTCCCCCTGCCCTCCCTCTGAGGGAGGGAGCAGTTTGAAGCAGTGGGTCAAAAAAAAAAGAAAAAAGATAATTAAAGAAATCAATTCTCAAAGAAGAGGAGAAGATAAGAAGAAAAGAAAGTAAAAAATCTTCAATTCTTCAGATCTTCTTTGAGAATTAAATAAATTCCCCCAGTGGTATATGCTCCCTCCAGGAAGGGCAGGGGGTAGTTTTTTTATGATTAAGAATATTATTTTTGACTTCGGAGGCGTATTGTTAGACTTGCGTCCCGATCGTTGCATGGAGCAGTTTACTGCCATTGGTTTTCCACAGATCAAGGAGATGCTTACCCTGGCTCATCAGGGAGGTGTCCTTGGCGAGGTCGAGGAGGGTAACCTCACGATCCAGCAGATGTGCGATGCCATACGAAGTCAGGTCGATCCGTCGATGCCTGTGCCTACCAACCAGCAGATAGTAGGTGCCTTTTGCAGCATGGCCGATGGAGTGCCAGCTTACCGTCTCGACTTTGTGTACGAACTCAAACAGAGAGGCTACCATGTCGATGCCTTGTCGAATACCAATCCTGTGCATTGGGGATACTGCCAGCGTTATTTCATTGAAGCCGGTTACATCCCTTCTGAGCTTTTTGAACATCTCTGGCTCTCGTGCGAACTGCATCTGGTCAAACCTGATCCTCGCATCTTCGAGGCAATCCTCCGCGATTCTGGTTATGATCCCGATGAAACGCTCTTCATCGACGATAACCCAAAGAATTGTGCTGTAGCTGAGTCGTTCGGTATCCACACTTTCTGTGCACCTGTCCGTACTGACTGGAGAGAGGCCTTGAGTCAGGTCTTGCGCGTGTGCAATTAGTCGCTATTTTTTCATTCTTCACTTTTTACTTAAATAATTTGGATTGTGTATATATAATGAGTATCTTTGCACCGCAAAAAACATATTTACTCAAGTTTCGCAAGCTCAACTTGAAAGTAGTAAAAAGGCTTTTAAGGGGAGTAAAAGGGGAGTAAAAATGACATTTGAACCAGATATCAAAACGTTTTTATCCCTAAAAAGACGCGACAATCATTTGTATCGTCCCTTTTACTACTTTTTTACTACCCTTTACTCCTTTTAACTACAGAGAGTAAGCAAGTTATTACTTGCGAAACTCGAACATATTTATTAAACATTAATTTGAATGAAAAATTATTTAGGGGTGTTGGCTTTGATTTGGGCGGCCGGCATATCTTTTAGCGCCAACGCGTTGAGTGTAAACCACAAGATGGGCAAACCATTGCCCGAAGAATTATCGATGACAATCTACGAATCAGATCCAGAAGCTGAGGCTGTTGTGTTATACAATAGTCGCTACACCGGATTTGAGTACCGTGCCAATGGCTTTATCTTGAGTAATTCGTTCAAGAAACGTATCAAAATTCTCAAGGAAGATGGCAAGAAGTTTGGTGATGTCGAAATCATGGTCTATGACGAAGAGGATGGCTCGGGCAGAGATGCATTGTCTGGCCTCAAAGCTATAACCTACAACCTCGAAAATGGCAATGTCGTCAAGACAAAACTCAACGGCGATCTGAAGAGCGAACAGCGTCTCGATCAGTATTACAAACTCGTAAAGTTCTCGATGCCCAACGTAAAGGTGGGTTCGGTACTCGAGATTGAGTATAGCATAGCCAGCGACGCCATTTCGTCTATCGACCCATGGTTTGCTCAAGAGGATATCCCGATTTACTACACCCGCTACGAAGTGAAGGTGCCGGATTGGTTTACTTTCAGTACAGACTTGACCGGCAATCAGCACATTCAATATAAAAAAGAGGAGGAGCCTTTTACAGTTTTTGTTCAAGGCCAGACTTTGAACACCAATTCCATCGTCGAAACCTACGAAGGTTACAATCTGTCGAGATTGGCCGACGAGGATTTTATCTTCTGTTCGTCTGATTATTGCACTAAGGTCCATAAGGATATCACAAACTACACCATTCCTGGCTTTGTCTATAAGAACTTCAACCAGGATTGGGAACATGAAATCGGTAATCTGATGGCTTCTGATTACTTCGGTCGTCTGTGTAAGCGCAACAATCCGTTCGAAGCCGAAATCAAGGCTTTGACCTGGCCGGAGAGTTTCTCATTGAACGAAAAGATTGACTCACTTCGACAAATGCTTTGGAGCCGGTATTCGTGGGATGAGAACTACACCCTCTATGCTCGCAACACACGCAATTTGAACAAGGAGAAGTTGGGTACCAGCGCGACGTTGAATTTTGCACTCATGAACATGCTCAACGATGCAGGTATCTCGGCCTATCCGGTCGTGATGAACAATCGCAACACGGGTCGATTGCCAATACGTGCCAGCCGAAAGTACCTCAAGGCGATGACATTGGCTGTCTATAATCCCGAAGATAGCGCTTTTGTTTATGTAGATGCCAGCAGCAAGGATTATCCTGTGGGTGTTATTCCAAGCCAGTTCCTGGTACCGAAAGCGTTTCTTCTTAATCCGGAGGCTAAAAGATTTTACACCAAAGACCTTCGTGACGTCTGCAAGGGCTCTGTCAACATGACTCTCCAGGCCACGGTTGCCTCCGATGGTCTCCTGACCGGCAAGGCTATGATTATACATCGCGCACTCGATGCTGTTTCATTCCGTCAGCAATACAAGAAAGCTACCGATGAGGAGGAATTCCTCCAGAAGAAAGCTGCGGACTGGGATGTTGAGATCAGCGACTATACTGTCAATAATGTTCAAACGACGAATGAGTCTGCATCAGAATCCTTCGATTTTCAGAAGCAGATGGACGCCGATGGTGATCGCATCTATCTCAATCCTTTCCTGGGACTTGATCTCGAATCTCCATTCAAGGCCGAAACGCGAGAACTACCTGTCGAATATAGCCACAACCAGATCCTGAAGTATCAGATCAATGTCCAGTTGCCTGAAGGCTATGTGGTCGAGGAACTGCCCACCAAGCTCAATATGAAGATGCCTGATGGCAAATTTGTTGCTCGTATCTTATTTTCGAATGCTAACAATTCTGTTGTTGCGAATTTGAACATAAACCGTTCGACGTTGATGTATGCCGCTACGGAGTATGATGCGTTGCGCGAGATCTATAATATGATCGAGCAGACTGCCAATGGTAAAATCGTCTTGAAGAAAGTACAATGAAACGAACCTTCACGATAGGAGCAGGGTGGATGATGTCCACCTTGCTTTTTGCACAAATAGCGACTGTCCGCGAAGATTTTACGGAATATGAATGTACTGGCGATCATTCTGGCATCTTGCGTCGTAAGGTAACTATCGAGATTAAGGATAAGCGAGGTGAAAGTCTTGCTGTCTGGGTTACTGAGGGGTCGAATAAATTGAACGAATTGCGCAAGTTCGAGGGAACCATTACTGACAGCAAAGGTAAGGTAACCAAGGTGAAGAAGAGCGATTTGGGTTATACGGAATACAGTGAAGCGATGACCGAAGACACTCATCATTACTACTTCAATCCTCGCACCACCTCCTATCCGATGACAATCACTTACCAATGGGAAGAGAGTTTCTCGAGTAACATCTATTATCCGGGATTCCATCCAATTCCAGCCTTCGACGTAGCACTCGATACAGCCTCCTATCGTATCATTACAGGACCTAAGAACACGTTGCGTTTCAAGGCTGTTAACTTCGATCCTCAGGTCACTCGCTATGAGCTCAAAGACAAGCAGGTTACCGAGTTCACGCTCTCGCATGTCGCACCATTCAAGCATTACAAAGACGGCCTTCCACTCAGCGAACAGGTGCCGCAAATCTACTTCGCTCCCGAATCGTTCGATTATCAGGGCAGCCATTGTGATATGACCAGCTGGCAGACCTACGGTCAATGGTGCAATACTTTGAATGCCGGACGAGATCGTTTGCCTGCCCCCTTGCTCCAGAAACTACAAGCCATGACCGATACCTGCACATCAGTCAAGAGCAAAGTCGGGGTTGTGCGTCAATTCATGGGCGAAACCACCCGCTATGTCAATGTCATCTATGGTCTTGGCGGCTATCAGTCGCGTTCGGCCGAGGAGGTCTATAAAACTGGAGTAGGTGACTGTAAGGCCTTGACCAACTATTTCTGTTCGATGCTCCATGCCCTCGATATTCCTGCTGTCTATACGCTGATTGGTCGCAAGCGTCTCTTTGCCGAAATGCCGAACATGCAGCAGCTGAATCATGTAATAGCGCAGGTTCCCTTGCCGGGCGATACGCTTTGGGTGGAGTGTACCAATCCGAAATATCCGTTTGACCTTTGTCCACCGGCGCATCGTGGGCATGATGTGGTGCTCATTACTCCTCAGGGTGGCGTTTTGTCGCGTATTCCCGAACGCAACGATAGCGAGAATCTTGAAATCAATCACTATGATATCAGGATCGATTCGTTGGGTAATGCAGATCTTCGTCTGGTCAAACGAGGTTTGGGTGAGGCTTTCGTTTCGATGATTCCTCTTTTCGATATGCGAACCGATGAGCAGAAGAAGGCCGTCACAGAGTCAATGTATCTTCCTCATCCTATTGTAGATTCGCTTGTCTTCGAGCGCCATGGACATGAGAACAAGATGACCTTTTGTGCCACCAGTATAGGTTGGGGACGCGCAAGTGGTACACGCCTCTTCATCCCTCTCACACCGCATGTGTTCGCCAATCTTGAGTCTGCCAAG
Source organism: Bacteroidales bacterium (assembly GCA_045600485.1). Classification (GTDB taxonomy): domain Bacteria; phylum Bacteroidota; class Bacteroidia; order Bacteroidales; family UBA3663; genus Liminaster. Next base: position 26,012 of record JAZRXX010000029.1, on the reverse strand, counting down.
GCACAACCGCATGTCGTTGATTTGGAGGATGGCGGATGTGTGGTGATTGATACCATCCATATTCATCTATCTTCGAACATGGAAGTTGAGTCTCTTCCTGCTTCACAGGCGGTTGAGAGTACTTTCGGTTCGTTCGGTGTATCGGTTTCTATGTCCGATAATACCTTGCATATCGTGACCCGATTGGATATTCATTCTGGCCGTTATCCTGCTGAACAATATGCAGATTGGGTAAAATTCCGTCAGCAGATCGCTCAGTTGTCGAAGAAACAGATAACTGTGAAACTGCAAAAATAATAAATTCAAGTTTCGCAAGCTCACTTGAAAAGTAGTAAAAGGGCTTTTAAGTGTAGTAAAAGGGAAGTAAAAGTGACGTTTGTTTGAATGGCTCGCAGAGTAAACAGAGTGAAATATACTGAGGATAAGAAGCTGTTGCGGAAGAATCTGCAAGGCTTCCTCAATGCTGTGATCCGTCATTTCGGCCCTGCTGTGGTCAGTGATCGTGCTGGTATTGAGAAGAACATCGGTTCGCAACTTCGCATGCATGTCTGCTTCAAACATGCCTTTGCCGATAGCAACTGTCCTGATACCGTTCGCGACCGATTATGCAAACAATATCAGTTCGTCGTCCACCGGTGGGAGGAGGCATACCGACAAATTTAAAGTTCAAGTTTAAATTTGTCGCAGATTATTTGCTCCCTTCAAATATAAATTGTATCTTTGATTAAAAGTGATTTTGCCATTATTTCATTATTTTATATATTTCTTTCTCCAATCCATCTTCATCGTATTGATTAGTTTCCACGTTATAATACGTATCTACCAATGTTTTACTAAGAACTCCAAACTCCTCAATTGCCTTGTCGGCATCAAGTACTTGATACATTATTTCATTTGTTTCTTCATCGACAAATGGGAATAGTTCGAATATGTCATTTACTAATATAGATTCCATAGATAGTACTTTATGAAACAGCCAAATTGATAATATAGGTCGTAACTCCTCACTTGAACCCTTTCGTGGTAGAGGGTTCTTAAGCAATAAGCTTCGGGATCTTTGTGCTTAGATGATCACTTCCATATTGGTTCCATTTCCCAGCCTTTAGGGAATCCCATCGCAGCAAGATCTATTTCGGGAAAACCAACGAATAACCAGCGGAGTTTTGCAAGCATGTCGTTGCCAGGAGATATGATGTCAAGGAAATATTTAATAATACACATTGTGAAGTAGATTCTTTGTGTATCAGTCGGTAGGGTTATCCAAGGACGTGTCATTTGGTTGGGAAGAGTTGCCCGGATTGAATATTGTCTGTTCCAAACGCGAGAATGGTGACAACACGAGTTTCGCTGACCAGTAATAATTGTAAGCCAAGACTCAAAAGGGTCAATTTGCAATCCGAAAGCCTGAGAAATCCGTTTTTTTATCTTCTTGTTCTTGATGTTGCCGTAGATATTAGTAATAACACCGAATGGTAATATCTCAGAGAGAATCCATGCAGGTGGGTATGGATTGGAATACGTTACTTTGAAATGAATAATGAAGTCTTCGCGAGAATGTTTGATCTCGTTGTCAATGAGCGACATTGTTTTGGCAAATCGACTTGAGTCCGCAAAGTTTTTTCCATCTGTCATCCAAAATGGATCACCAATCATTGATGTGCCTAAATTTACAATTGCACTTCGAATGGCAACTTCAACCTTCTCAATCTCGTTGAATAGCAGCAGACGAAGTTTCTTGTCAAAACGATATAGCATCATTACCCTACCAAATGAAGCTCCAGGTTTATAGATGTGCTGTTCTTTGGGTAATTTCAGCAGAGGGTACATGTATGCCGATAGGCGGTAATAGCCAATGTGCTCCAAATAATGTTGCGCTTGAATATCGTTTTCAATAGATAGCCCTCTTGACTTCAAAAGTTTTACCAAATCATGAGGATCTGAATAATGTTTGCCAAATGGTATTGTTGCTTCCATAAAGAAAGGTATGTATAAAAAAAACGACCCGCACATTTGAGCATCGTAGAGAGGCTTGGCGGGTTCTCGTGCTGCAAAGGTATAAAGAATTTCTGATTCAAACAAAAAAAATAATGAAAATTAATTTTTTAATGTGCTTTTTTGCGATTTTGTACGAATTTGATAGCATTAATTAATAAAATGAATGATTTCATGAATGACCTCAGAATGGTGGAGTATAATAATGTATGTCAGAGGGAGATCTGGAGAGTGCGTTGCGTATGAGCGGAGACCTTGCACCAATCGGCCATGCGGAGACCGACCACCCAGAGGAGGCGACCAGAGGCATCGGTGACAATCCAGGTGGTTGCTTTGCGTAGAGGCGAATAATGGGCGTCGGTAAAGAGATCGGAGACAAGGCGAGTGCCAGTCATGCCAAGTGGTTGGATGCGGTCACCCTGTTGCCAATGACGAACCGAGAGCGGGAACTGCAAAGTGTCCCGATCGAAGGTATTGGATAAAGTAGAAGCGTCAGATAAAGTCGAGGAGGATTCCGGAGTCACAGGGACCTCTATTTTCAGGTCGCAGGTAGGGGCAATGCGGGAGGCTTCGACCGAAGTGTAGAACAATCGACGCAGACGGATGGCATTGGGGTATCGGGCGCTCCAATGGTAGAAGAGGGTAGAGATCATGGCCTCGTCGGTAATGGATTCGGGCACAAGGAACTCATCCCATTCCACACCCGCAGCGGCATAGTGTTGCGTGGCGGCAAAGAGTGTGTCGAGCTGGGCATCGGCCAAAGCGGCTGTCTGCTGTAGATGCTGCATGGTCATGGCAATGCCTTCGCGAGTGTTCGGATTGATTTGTTCCATGAGAGGGAGCAGCAGATTGCGAATCTGGTTGCGTGTGGCATCGTTCTCGAGGTTTGTACTGTCGGTCACATACGTGAGGTGATGTTCTTCGAGATAATGTAGGATGTCGGAACGGGTGAGGTCGCAAAGAGGACGGATGATACGTCCATTTTCGCGAGGAATACCCGTAAGTCCTTTGATGCCTGTGCCTCGCATCAGGTTCATCAGTAGGGTTTCGATGCTATCGTCGCGATGGTGTCCAACAGCAATACGGACGCGCAAGCCAGTTTCCGATTCTTTGTCCAAAGCCAGTTCCTCCCACCATTGGTAACGCAGTTCGCGAGCAGCTAACTCGAGCGAGACATGATGTTCGGCCATGTAAGCCCGGGTGTCGAAATCGTGTACGATGAGCGGAACATTAAGGCTTCTGCAAAGCTCTTCGCAGAAGTGTTGGTCACGCATCGATTCTTCGCCACGAAGATGAAAATTGCAATGGGTTGCCAGAAGATTTTGATTGTTCACGAGGTGGCAGAATTTGTGCAGGAGAACCACGCTGTCGGGTCCGCCACTGAGGCCAATCAAAAAGAAGTTGCCCACGTAATCCATCATCGTGAAGTGTGTATTTAATAAGTTGATGTTGTAAAAAAGCCCTTCCAGAAGGAATAATCGACGGCAAAAATAATTATTTTTTCTTAAAGTTTGTTTTTTTAGTTCGTTTTTCTTATCTTTGCCACGCAAAAAAATATAGCAAATCATCGAAATTGAAAATATGATCGAGAAAATTAATCAGTTGATGGCCGAAATCGAAGGCCTGACTGCCAAGAATGCAGAGGAAATTGAGGCTCTGCGTATCAAGTATCTGAGCAAGAAGGGTGAAATCAGTAACCTGATGAACGACTTCCGTAATGTGGCCGCAGAACAAAAGCGTGAGCTTGGTCAGCGACTGAATGCCTTGAAGCAGGCTGCTACCGATAAGATCAACGGACTGAAGGATCAGTTCCAGAGCGAAGATCATATAGACGAGGGTATTGACTTGACTCGTCCGGAGTATCCAGAGCAGTTGGGTACTCGTCATCCATTGAGCTTGGTTCGTCAGGAAATTGTCGATATTTTTGCTCGTCTTGGGTTCTCGATTGCAGAAGGTCCAGAGGTAGAGGATGACTGGCATGTGTATGGTGCCTTGAACTTTGCCGAAGATCATCCTGCTCGCGATATGCAGGATACTTTCTTCATCCAGCAGAATCCAATCGTTGTGTTGCGAAGCCATACCTCCAGCGTGCAGGTTCGTGTGATGGGCGAGCAGAAGCCACCTATTCGTGTGGTTTGTCCGGGCCGTGTGTATCGCAACGAGGCTATCTCTGCTCGTGCACATTGCTTCTTCCATCAGGTTGAGGGTCTCTATATCGACAAGAATGTGAGCTTTGCTGACTTGAAGCAGGTGTTGCTCCAGTTCGCCAAGGAGATGTTCGGTGCTGACACCCAGATCCGTCTTCGTCCTTCCTACTTCCCATTTACCGAGCCATCGGCCGAGATGGATGTGAGCTGTACTCTTTGCAAGGGCGCTGGCTGTCCGATGTGTAAGGGTGCTGGCTGGTTGGAGATCTTGGGTTGCGGTATGGTTGATCCTGCTGTGCTCGAAGCTTCGGGCATCGATAGCAAGGAATATACCGGCTATGCCTTCGGTATGGGTGTTGAGCGTATCGCCAACCTCAAGTACCGCGTGAAGGACCTCCGTCTCTTCTCGGAGAATGACCAGAGATTCCTCGACGAGTTTGAGGCAGCTCATTGATTTCGCTGAGACGTAATCGGAAGAAAATAAAACTCAAAGAAGAGGAGAAGACAAGAAGATTCATTGTTAGCAAACAACTTCAATTCTTCAAATCTTCTTGAGAATAATATAAAACTCATTGAGATAATACTTAGGTGAGGTTCCTTTTGGGGTTCTACACTTTTTATATAGTATGGAGAAGATTGTTTCGTTTACTATTGATCATTTAAATTTGAAACCAGGTATCTACGTGTCTAGACAGGATACATTGGGCAACGAGAAAGTGACCACCTTCGATATCCGCATGACTGCACCTAATCATGAACCAGCTGTGCAGCAGGCAGCACTCCACACAATAGAGCATCTGGTGGCAACCTACCTGCGCAATAGCGAGAAGTGGAAGGATAGCATCATCTATTGGGGTCCTATGGGTTGCCAAACCGGTAATTACCTGATCGTGAAGGGTGAGCCATCGTGTGATACCGTGCGCGAGATGATGTTGGAGGCATTCCGTTTTACCCGTGACTTCGACGGAGAAGTGCCAGGCACCAAGGCCTCGGATTGCGGTAACTATCTGCTGCATGATCTGCCTATGGCTAAGTGGGAGGCCAAGCGTTATGTAGAACGACTGGAGAATGAATTCTGCTGTGTCTATCCAGGTAAATGAGATTATATACATTAATATATTTATTAAGTCTGCTCTTGCTGTTGCCTCAGGCGATGCTTGGGCAGACTTCTTTCGCTAATAATTCTGCAACTCAAAACTCTCGTGTTATCAAGAAATATGAAACAAAGGGATGGTGGCATCTCTTTGTGCATGGAGGAACGATACGAACCAAATCTTCTGACGGTAAGCGTACGGGTGACCATTATTTGCGCGTGGAACCAGGGGGTGGCCTGATCGGAATGGATTATGTGAATGGTTTTACCTACGGACCGGATCTTGCGGTGGGACGTTTCTTTGATGATTACAGTCGTCTGGAGCTCGGTGCTATAATCAAATGGCCAGGAGCGCGCAAGGAACTGATGTGGGATTTGAAAGCCAGGTATATTCTTCCTCCAGAATGGCAGAGTTCGATTGAAGTGTTCTTCTCAAACCAGACAGAAGACTTCGATCCTGATCCTTTGATGAACAGTGGGCAGAAGCAATTGGCATCAAGTCTGTTTGGCTGGAATAGCTACAAACTGTATGTGGCAGATCGTTGGGGACTGAGATCATCGATGCTTCTTCATGATGATGTCATGCTCGAAGGGGCTGTGTGGCACGAAGGACGAGAAGAAACGAGTAACCATCGGAAGAGAAATGTCTTCAGGATGAAGGGCGAGAGTAACGATCCTGTCATGAGAGGCTACAAGGTGGGACTTACAGATGTGCGCAATCCTGGACTCTGGCGTTCCGATCTGTCGGTGGTGCTTAAGCCAGGAAGTAAACTCTATATCTACGACGATATGCACTCCCAATGGCGGACTCAGGCTCCGACTTTCCGATTGGATGCCAAAGCCGGCTGGGGAAAGGAGAAGTGTGTAGCACAGATGTATGAAGGCTTTTGGATTGAAAGAGATGTGTGTGGTTCGTCTGAGTTGCATTATTTGAGTCTGGATTTCAATGTTCGACAACGGATTGGCGAAAGCCGTGATAAGCATCAGTTCGAGTATTTCGCTTCGGCGGGCTGGTTTCCGGTTCGAAACTATGTGCAATTGCCCGATATGCGCCATTTCGATGCCTCTCACTTCTGTTGGCAGAACCGCATGGAGAGTAGTTTGACCTGGTTTTCGTTGCTGACCAATTATGAACTTTCGACTTCGAAGCATTGGGCAGAGGTGCATGGTGAATACCTGCGTCGCTACAATAGTTTCTTTGCACAATACTTGCAGTTGCATGCCCTTTCGGTTGCAGAGTATTCCATGCATTATGAGTTTTCGTATGGGTGGCATCTGTCGAAGGAATTGCGTATTGGCCTCTCTGCCGGATGGGATGGCAGTCACTACGATGGCCTTGGATTCAATCTGATTATAACAAATAACAATTAACAATAAGAAAAACAGTGGCACCATTAGCAGAACGAATGCGTCCAAAGACGCTCGATGGTTATGTCGGACAACAGCATCTTGTTGGCCCAGGCAAGGTGTTGCGTCGAATGATCGAATCTGGGCGTATCGCCTCTTTTATCCTTTGGGGGCCTCCCGGCGTCGGTAAAACCACTTTGGCCAAGATCATTGCCCAGACACTCGATCTTCCCTTTTATACTCTGAGTGCGGTAAGTAGTGGCGTCAAGGAGGTGCGCGAGGTTATCGAACGTGCCAAGAAGGATCGTTTCTTCCATCCAGATCATAGCCCAATATTGTTTATTGACGAAATCCATCGTTTCTCGAAGTCGCAGCAGGATTCATTGCTCGAGGCGGTGGAAACGGGTGTTGTGACTTTGATTGGTGCAACAACAGAGAACCCGTCGTTCGAGGTGATCCGTCCGTTGTTGAGCCGTTGCCAGGTCTATACCCTCAAGCCCATCGACGATAATGATCTGCTCCAGCTCCTGGACAAGGTGCTGAAGGAGGATGAGGTGATCTCGCAGAAGGACGTCGAGGTCCAGGAGACTCAGTCCTTGCTCCGTTTCGCAGGAGGAGATTGCCGAAAGTTCCTCAATATAGTAGATTTGCTATGTGGAGAATATGCCGACGAGCCGGAGTATGAGGACGATGACGAGGATGACGATGACTACGAAGAAGACGAGGACGAGGATAACAATAGAACAAAGGAACAAAACAACAAAACAACAAAGCCGCAAATCGTCATCACCGACGAACTGGTCGTCAACAAACTGCAGGAGAATCCGATGGCTTACGATAAGGATGGCGAGATGCACTATGATTTGGTGTCGGCCATGATCAAGTCGATTCGTGGTTCCGATCCTGATGCTGCCATCTATTATATGGCCCGAATGATTGAGGGAGGAGAGGATCCTGTCTTTATCGCTCGTCGCTTGGTTATTTCTGCCTCCGAAGATATTGGCCTGGCAAATCCCAATGCCTTGTTGTTGGCCAATGCCGCTTTCGATGCCGTCAACAAGATCGGTTGGCCAGAGGGAAGAATCCCATTGGCCGAAGCTTGTGTCTATCTGGCCTCTTCGCCTAAGAGTAATGCCTCGTATAATGCCATCAACAGCGCGCTCGAAAAGGTTCGCCAGACAGGTAATCTTCCTGTTCCACTCCATCTGCGTAATGCACCAACCAAACTGATGGCTAAGGAGGGGTATGGCGTTGGCTATAAATATGCGCACGACTATCCAGGACACTTTGCCTATCAGCAATATATACCCGATGCTCTGGTGCAGGAGGGAGGTATGCAGCAAAGCCTTTTCTATCATCCTCAAGCCAATCCTGCAGAGGAGAAACTCAAACAGCAGCTGAATTCCTTGTGGGGGGACCGATTCAAATAGTTTTAAGTTTTGAGTTTTAAGTTTGTAGTTTTGAGTTGAAAGTTGAAAACTAAATACTTTCAACTATAGTAAAAAGGGCGTTTTGTATAGTGCATTGACGAAAAACTGAATATTTGACGAAAAAATTCACGTTTTTATGAATTTATTGTCAGTACAATGTCAATATTGCGAAATATTTTGCTATATTTGCACCGCTTAATCCTTAAAAACATTTTTACATATAATAAAACAAAAATGAAGAAGCATGTATTCAATGCAGGACCTTGCATCCTGCCACAGGTAGCTCTCGATAATGCAATCGAGGCAATCAAGGACTTCAAAGGCACTGGCGTCAGTGTTCTCTGTATCTCTCACCGTACCAAGGAATGGGAGGCAACCATGGAGGAAACCCGTCAGCTTTGGAAGGAGTTGCTCAACATCCCAGAGGACTATGAGGTACTCTTCCTCGGTGGTGGTGCTTCGCTCGAATTCTTGATGGTTCCTTACAACTTCCTCGAGAAGAAGGCAGCTTACCTCCAGACCGGTGTTTGGGCTAAGAAGGCTGCTAAGGAGGCTAAGGCTTTCGGTGAGACTGTGATTGTTGCTTCTTCGGAGGATAAGGTTTACAACTATATTCCAAAGAACTTCGAGGTTCCACAGGATGCTGATTACTTCCACATCACCTCTAACAATACCATCTACGGTACTGAGATCAAGGAGGACAAGGAGTACGGTGTACCTGTAATCTGCGATATGTCATCAGACATCCTTTCTCGTCCAGTCGATATCAGCAAGTATGAGATGATCTATGCTGGTGCACAGAAGAATGCTGGTCCTGCAGGTGTTACTGTTGTTATCGTCAAGAAGTCTGCTCTCGGCAAGGTTAGCCGCTATATTCCAACCATGCTCGACTATCGTACCCATGTTGATGGCGAGTCAATGTTCAATACTCCTCCAGTATTCCCAATCCTCGTGATGAATGAGACTCTCAAGTGGCTCAAGGGTATCGGTGGTGTTGAGGCTATCCAGAAGATCAACCAGAAGAAGGCAGAAATGCTTTATGCTGAGATCGACCGCAACTCAATGTTCGTAGGTACTGTAGCTGACAAGGCTGACCGTTCGAACATGAACGTCTGCTTCGTTATGGCTGAGGGCAAGAAGGAGCTTGAGGCTGAGTTCATGGAGTTCGCTAAGAGCAAGGGCATGATCGGTATCAAGGGTCACCGTTCAGTAGGTGGTTTCCGTGCCTCTATCTACAATGCTTGCGAGGTTGAGGACGTACAGGCTCTCATCGACTGCATGCAGGAATTCGAAAAGGCTCACGCCTAAGGCCTACGGCGTTCTTTCGTTATATTGTTCTTTTGTTGTTTTGTTGGTCTTCGGTATGATAGGGTAACAAAAGAACAAAAGAACAAATAAACAAAATAACAAAATAAAATGAAAGTTTTAATCGCAACAGAGAAGCCTTTTGCAGCAGCTGCTGTAAAGGCTATGGAAGAGATCATTACCGCTGCAGGTATTGAGGTAGTGAAGCTCGAGAAATATACAGAGAAGAAGCAACTCCTTGAGGCTGTAGCTACAGTCGATGGCATCATCATCCGTTCAGATATTGTGGATGCTGAGGTATTGGACGCTGCAAAGAATCTCAAAATTGTAGTTCGTGCCGGTGCCGGTTACGATAACATCGACCTCGCTGCTGCTACAGCACACAATGTAGTAGCCATGAATACCCCTGGTCAGAATGCTAACGCTGTAGCAGAGCTCGTATTCGGTATGCTTCTGTTCCAGTGCCGCAACCAGTTCAGTGGTGCTGCAGGTACCGAGTTGATGGGCAAGACTCTCGGTCTTCATGCTTTCGGTAATGTGGCTCGTAACGTAGCTCGTGTTGCTCTCGGCTTCGGCATGAAGGTTTATGCCTACGATCCATTCCTGACCAAGGAGCAGATTGAGAGCATGGCTGGTGTTACTGCAGTTGCCTCTATTCCTGAGCTCTACAGCACTTGCCAGTATGTTTCTCTCCACTGTCCAGCAACCAAGGAGACTATCAACTCAATCAATTACGATTTGCTCAAGACCATGCCTAAGGGTGGTTGCCTGATCAATACTGCTCGCAAGGAAGTTATCGACGAGGCTGGCGTTATCAAGTTGATGGAGGAGCGCGAAGACTTCAAGTACATCGCCGATGTTAAGCCTGCTGCTGCCGATGAATTTGTAGCTAAGTTCGGAACCCGCGTATTCTTCACTCCAAAGAAGAGTGGTGCTCAAACTGCAGAGGCTAATAGCAATGCTGGTATTGCTGCAGCCAAGCAGTCTTGTGGCTTCCTGAAGGATGGCGTTGATCGTTTCCGCGTCAACTAAATAAATGAAACAGAAGGCAAACAACGAGTTTGATCCCTTCCTGAACGAGTGCCAAACCTATGTTTGGGAATGGTATATCCCGGAGCACATTGTGCGCTTCGGGATACCTTCGTTGAATAGCCTGTGGGTTAGTAGCTTCGACAATAACATAAAGTTATCGACCATGTTGGAGCGTGTTCATCCGGATGATATCGAGAAGATTTTTGTGCGTCAGAGTTCGCCGATATATAAGAGCGACAAGATGTTCGAAGTCGATCTCCGTATCAATGTAGCCGATGAATTGACCCCTGGTGGTAAAAGTTCCGGTCAATATGAGTGGTTCGGTTTTCGTGGCAAAATCGTGCGTCGAAGCGAGAACGGCAAGCCGACTTATCTGCGTGGTGTTGCTATCAACATCGATCATCGAGTCAAGGTTCAGGCAAAATTGATTTCGAACAAGGAGCGTCATTTGCAGAACCAGCGCCAGCATACCGAGTATTGTCTGGGTGTGATGCAGGAGTTCAGTACCTTTTTGTCCACGATGGCCAGCCATGCTGACAGTATCATAACTGGCGAAATGTCTGGAACCCGTGAGGAAAGGCTGATGCAGATTAACCTCATCAAGGAGCAGGGTGCGCATTTGCTTGAACTCATTGATCGAGCCCGACAAATTGCAGGAACACCCGATCCTGCCATCGATCATAGCATTCAGCATGTTGCCTTGTGGGAGCATCTGGCAGAGTTGCAGCAGGTATATTCGCTTCGTATATCGAATGGCATCAAGGTTTATTTCTCGAATCTTTACGACAACATTGCTATCGATGTAAACGTAAAGTTGTTGGACCTTCTGCTCGAAAATGTAGTGAATTGCCAGATTCGTAACACCCACAAAGGTTACATCACGCTCAACTATCAGCTGCTCGAACAGGACCAGATTCAGTTTAGTGTCTCTTGTACCGAGAGCGAAGCCCGTTTCGAAAATCTCGAGATGGTATTGACCGAAGATGGTATGAGCCTGAGTTTGTGTCGTCTGTTGGCCAAACGTCTGTATGGCGAGGTTGAGGTGCGTCAATCCGAAGATCGTCGTCTTCATTATCTGGTAACTCTTCCGGTTGATGCCCGCAAGATGATGGCAACGGCAGGTAATGTCGAAGAAATGGAAGATGAAGAGTTGTCGCCAGAAGAGGAGTATTCGGAACTGGCAGTCAACGATGACCATCAACTTACCACTTTGCGCGCTTCGGTTCTTATTGGTTCGACGTCAACCTCCGAGTTGTTCCAGAATCAGCATCTGTTCCATGTTCAGTTGGCTGGTGATACCGATGCCGTATGGCGGATTTACGAGCAGAGTAATCCAGACATTGTGTTTGTTGACTATAACTTGCCCGGTACACTACAGATTGATGAGGCGATTGCCAAGATGCACCAGCTTCATCCAGATACTCCAATCCTCGTTACGGCTCAATATGCCACACGTCCGTTACATCATCGAATCCGACAGGATGGTGCCCGTTACTTGATGAGCAATCCACTTTCGCTTCGCAAGATCAACATGATGATAAAAAAATACTTGAAGTAGTGTTCCATTACAACAAAAGAACACAACAACAAAAGTACAATACAACAAAAGAACAAAACAACATATTATGGCTAAAGTTCGTCCATTTCGCGGTCTGCGTCCAAGTGCAGAACTCGCACCCGTAGTTTCTTCACGTCCATACGATGTGCTTTCTTCACAGGAGGCTTTCGATGAGTGTAAAGGCAATGAGAAGTCTCTCTATCATATCATCAAACCAGAAATCAATTTCGAACCTATTGCTGATGAGCATGATCCAAAAGTATATGACGTTGCAGTCGAGCAATTCGCCAAGTTCCAGAAAGAGGGTTGGCTGAAGCAGGATGGCAAGGCTTGCTACTATCTCTACAGCCAGACAATGGGTGATCGTACCCAGTTCGGTTTGGTAGTTGGTGCAAATGTTGATGATTATTTGAATGGTGTCATCAAGAAGCATGAGTTGACACGTGCCGACAAAGAAGAGGACCGTATGAAGCATGTCCGTTGCCTGAATGCAAACATGGAGCCAGTCTTCTTTGCATTTCCAGACAACGAGGTTTTGGCTCAGGTCATTGAGCGTACAGCATCCAAGCCTTCGTATGTGAAATTTACCAGTGCCGAAGGTTTCGGTCATGAAGTTTGGGTCATCGACGAAGAGGATCTTGTAGCAAAGATTACCGAGGCATTTGCTGCTATTCCATACCTTTATATTGCCGATGGTCACCATCGTACTGCAGCTGCCGCTCGTGTCGGTCAGGAGAAGGCTCAGCAGAATCCAAATCACACAGGCGACGAGGAGTACAACTTCTTCTTGGCTGTCTGCTTCCCTGCTTCACAGCTCAAGATTATGGATTACAACCGTGTCGTCAAGGATTTGAATGGCTTGACCGACGAGCAGTTCCTCGCTGCACTCGAAAAGAACTTCGAGGTTCAGAAGATGGGTGCAGAGGAGTACCGTCCAAACAAGCTCCACAATTTCAGCCTCTACCTCTCGGGTGTATGGTATAGTCTTACAGCTAAGGCTGGAACCTACGACGATAACGATCCTATTGGAGTGCTCGACGTCTCTGTATCTTCAAACCTTATTCTTGATCAGGTATTGGGCATCAAGGATCTTCGTCGTGACAAGCGTATCGATTTCGTAGGTGGCTTGCGTGGCCTTGGCGAGTTGAAGCGTCGCGTGGATAGCGGAGAAATGAAGGTTGCTTTGGCACTCTATCCTGTTTCGATGGATCAGTTGATGGCTATTGCCGATAGTGGCAATATCATGCCTCCTAAGACAACCTGGTTCGAACCAAAACTCCGTTCTGGCCTTATCGTTCACAAGTTGGACTAATTTGAATCAGCAACAGTGGAAGAATTACGTTTTATCATAATGAACATCAAAAGTCTCCTTAGTACCCCTAAGGAGGCTTGGATGCGTTTATCCGATCCAAATGAAAAGGGGCATGATGTGGAGTACACGCTCCGCTATTATTACTGGCCTATTTTAGGTGTTGGCGCTCTGTTGATTTTCATTCTGTTCGGCAATGGTATCATGCTTCCTTCCAAGTTGCCATTCGACGCACCTTTCAGCATTGAATATGCAATGAAGGGCATGGTCGATTTCGCACTCCGTTATGCTACTGGTCCATCGTTGGCCTACGTCCTCATTAGTTGGATCTATGGCAAAATGGTTGGAACAAAGTTGGAAAAGAACCTATTGGAGGTTTTCATTATCTACAATACCAGCATCTTGATGTTGTGTGATATGTTCTGTGCGCTATTGCCAAGTTTTACCTTTTTATCTGTACTTAAACTCTATTTTCTTTATATAATGCTGGAGGGCGTCGATAATTTCATGAAGATGGATAAGGCCCGAGGCCTTTTTTCAACATTATCGGCTTTGGCTATCTATTTCTCTCCCGATATTATTCATCGGATTCTCGCTTTTTTTGAAAAATGAGCAACAATAACAAAACAAAAAAGAATAATACTAACACGGTCAACATTCGTAACAAGCGTGCGACGTTCGACTATGAGATTCTTGATACCTTTACGGCCGGATTGGTTCTGACGGGTACCGAGGTCAAGTCGTTGCGTGCAGGCAAGGCTGGTTTGACCGATACATTCTGCATCTTCGACAAAGGGGAACTTTGGGTGAAGAATGCTTATATTGCCGAGTACTTCTATGGTACTTACAATAATCACAATTCTCATCGAGATCGCAAACTGTTGCTTTCGCGCAAGGAGTTGCGTGGATTGGCTAACGACAGCAAGGAACCTGGCTTGACGATAGTTCCTCTTCGTCTGTTCTTCAATGATCGTGGTTTTGCCAAGATGGACATTGCTCTGTGCAAGGGTAAGAAGCAGTTTGACAAACGAGAGAGTATCAAGGATCAGGAATCGAAACGTGAACTGGATCGAGCTCGCAAGCATTTTTAATTTTTCCTTTTTCCTTTCTCCCTTTTCCTTTTCCTTTCTCATGGAATATCCGAGTCAACTATTAACCAATGCAGTCGATGAGTTTTCGAAACTGCCAGGCATAGGACGAAAGACAGCCCTACGGCTTGTCCTGCATCTGTTGCGCCAAGAGCCGGCCAGAGCATTGCAGTTGGGTGAAAGTCTGATTCGTTTGCGTAACGAGGTACATTATTGCAAGGTGTGCCACAATATCAGCGACAGCGAGATATGTTCTATCTGTAGCAATCCACAGCGAGATCCCTCGATTGTCTGTGTCGTTGAGAATGTGAAAGAGGTGATGGTGGTTGAGGCAACTCGCCAGTTTCGAGGTCTCTATCATGTGCTGGGTGGTTTGATTTCGCCGATGGACGGCATTGGACCGCAGCAGTTACAGATTGATTCGTTGGTCGAAAGAGTCCGCGAATCCCGCAGTTCCGGCGTTCCTGTTCAGGAGGTGATATTGGCTTTATCGACCACCATGGAGGGAGATACAACGAATTTCTATATTTTCCGCGAGTTAGCAGAATTTTCGGATTTGAAGATTACCACCCTGGCACGTGGCGTTGCTGTTGGCGATGAGATTGAATATGCCGACGAGATAACTCTGGGCAAATCGATCCTGAATCGTACGCTCTTCACCGACAGCTTTGCCAAGCAAGGATAAAATACAAAAGCAGATATTATGAACCGATATATAGCCATTCTAGCGATCGCATTTGGATTCCTCTCGCTCAAGGGCCAGGAGGTTACCAGAGTCCGTGTGGGCGATAACCAGAACCATGGTATAACCTACAATCTACCAGCTGTCAGCATCCATGTGGAAGCCGAGGCTGTATGTACGACCGTCAAGGCCGGTATTTTTGCCCAATATGCCGAGAAGTATCTTGGTTTGACCGATGTTCCGATGGAGGATGCTGTCTCTTGGGCATTGGAGAATGTAACTATGAATCGTGAGGCTGTGACAGATACAGCACGCTCTTATCATATTACCTTCAACGAGAAGCTGCCACTCCCAACCGTTCTCCTTCTGGATGGTTGCCTCTATGGAATTGAGAGTGCTGATTATCCGCAAGGTACATCTGCTCCGATGAAGAATGGCCTCCATAGTATCGAAGAGGAGCCGGAAGCACCAGCTTCGCTTGAACTGCATGCCGCCAATGTGATGAATGAAGAGTTGCTGAAGGCAGGTTCGAAAGCCAAACAGGCAGAGATCGCCTCTCGTCAAATCTTCCGTATCCGTGAGAGCCGATTGAACCTCTTGACTGGCGATGTTGATAATCTGCCTGCCGATGGTGCCTCATTCCAGTTGGTGCTCGATAATCTCAAGGCGCAAGAAGATGCATATATGGAGCTCTTTACGGGTGTTACAACAACCACAAGAACACATCGTGAATATGATTTCCGTCCGGTGGGAGAGGGCAACATAGTCTTGTTCCGTTTCTCGCGACACTATGGATTCGTCGATGCCGACGATCTTTCGGGCGAGGCAGTTAAGCTGACAGTCAACATTACCGACGACAAGCGTTCGGTTCCCGTCCTTCTTGATGCCAAAGGAAAACCAAAACCTGTAGCTACAGGTATTGCATATACCGTTCCTGGCAAGGCACGAGTCGCATTGTCGTTCAAGGGCAAGACATTGAAGCAGGAGGAATATGAGATGGGCCAGTTCGGTCATGTTGAGTTTCTCTCATCTGCGATGTTCACCAATAAGAAAGCTCCAGCGTCAGCTCTGTTTGATAGCATTACTGGTGCGTTGATTTTCCTGAAAGGTCAATAATCATCGAACTAATAGCATCTACCTATGAATAAATATCTATATCCTTTAGCAATCTCCATTTGTTTTGCAATCTGCATTTGTTTGGGTATGCTGATTGGCGAACGTCGCGCCACAAGCTATCAGAACATGGCTCCATACACGCCTGCATCCGAATCTTTCGAAGAGACTTCCGGTGGCATCTCTTCATCCGAGGCTTCGGCCAAATTGGTCTATCTGTTCGATTTGCTTCGTGATCGCTATGTCGATACACTCGACCTCAAGAATCTTGTCGAAGATGCCATTCCGACGATTGTCGAGGAATTGGATCCTCATAGCAACTATATTCCCGCATCCGAACTCGACGAGGTCAATGAGCAACTCGACGGCTCCTTCTCGGGGGTTGGTATCCAGTTCAATATCCAGCAGGATACCATCATGGTGATTCAGGTTATTGCAGGTGGACCGTCGGAGAAGGCCGGTATTATGGCTGGCGATCGTATCGTTTCTGTCGATGATTCTGTCTTTTGTGGCAAGGGTATCAACAACGACAAGGTCCTCAAGACACTTCGTGGACCGAAGGACAGCAAGGTCACTTTGGGCATTCGCCGAAATTCGTCCGACGAAGAGTTGAAGTACGAAATAACCCGTGGTGACATTCCAGTCAATAGTGTTGTGGCTACCTATAAGATTGACAATACGGGCTATATCCGCATCGATAATTTCGGACGTAATACTTATCAGGAATTCTTCACCGCGCTCGTCTCTTTGCGTAGTCAGGGGGCAGAGGGCTTCCTCATCGATTTGCGTGGTAATGGTGGTGGCTATCTTGAGGTTTGTATAGCCATGGTCAATGAGTTCCTTGGACGTGGCTCGCTGATTGTCTATACCGAAGGCCGTATGCAGCCTCGTGCCGATGTCTATGCTGATGGTCGTGGCAACTTCCAGGCTTTGCCAATCGTCGTTTTGATCGATGAATGGTCTGCATCTGCATCCGAGATTCTTGCTGGTGCTTTACAGGATAATGATCGTGCCACAATCGTCGGCCATCGCTCTTTCGGCAAGGGTCTCGTGCAGCAGCAGTTCACCCTGAACGATAAGTCGGCGCTTCGTCTGACCATTGCCCGTTATTATACCCCATCTGGCCGTTGTATCCAGAAGCCTTATGAGATGGGCGAACGCGAAAAGTACCTGATGGATGTTGTCAATCGCTACAACCATGGCGAGTTCTATACGCAGGATAGTATTCATTTGGCCGATTCGCTCCGATACGAAACGGTAGGTGGCCGAGCTGTCTATGCCGGTGGTGGCATCATGCCTGATATCTTTGTGCCGACCGATACCAGCTACATTACTCCTTATTATAATAGATGCATCAATTCTGGAGTGCTCTATTCGTTTGCTTTCAAATACAGCGATTCGCATCGTGCAGAGTTGGCTCAGTATAAGGACTACGACGAGATGGTTGCCTACTTGAAGCGCCAGAATCTTCTCTCTAATTTCGTCGAGTTTGCCGATTCGAAGGTGAAGAGTACACCATCTGCACTGGCTCGCAGCGGTAACGAAATTGAATGTCTCATTATGGCCTACATCATGCGTCAGGCAGGTTTCGACAACCATTTCTATCGCATGTTTAACAGCAAGGATAAGACCTATCTCAAGGGACTTGAAATTCTCCGCGAAGGGAAAGCGTTCCCTCAGACAGCAGAGAGCAATCAATAATTTATAGTTCGTCAGTTATGCCAAAGCAGCAACAATTCGATTCGCGTTATCTACGTATGGCGCGTATCTGGGCAGAGAACAGCTATTGCAAGCGTCGTCAGGTTGGCGCCTTGCTGGTCAAGAACAACATGATCATCTCCGATGGTTACAATGGTACTCCTACCGGCTTCGAAAATGAATGCGAAACACCGGAGAATACTTCGAAGACTTATGTGCTCCATGCCGAGGCCAATGCGATTACGAAGGTTGCCAAGTCGTTCAACAGCAGCGATGGTTCGACGCTTTATGTTACTGCCTCTCCATGCATAGAATGTGCCAAACTGATTATTCAGGCAGGCATCAAGCGAGTTGTCTATGCCGAGGAATATCGCATTACGGATGGCATCGATCTCTTGAAGAGAGCTGGAATCGAGGTGGTTTATATGCCAACATTATAAATAATAAGTATATGCAATTAATCGACGGAAAGGCAACAGCTGCTGCCATCAAGCAGGAGATTGCCGAAGAAGTAAAGCAGATGCTTGCATCTGGCAAGAGAGCACCTCATCTGGCTGCTATTCTTGTAGGCCACGACGGTGGCAGTGAGACTTATGTTGCAGCCAAGGTCAAGGCTTGCGAAGAGTGTGGATTTACCTCAACATTGCTTCGTTTCGAAGCCGATATCACCGAGGAGTTTTTGCTCGCAGAGGTCGATAAGTTGAACAAGAATCCCGAGGTAGATGGTTTCATCGTTCAGTTGCCATTGCCAAAACATATCGACAGCCAGAAGGTGATCGAAGCAATCGACTACAAGAAAGACGTAGATGGCTTCCATCCGGTCAATGTAGGCCGTCTTTCTATCGGTCTTCCTTGCTTCGTGAGCGCTACACCTATGGGTATCATGGATCTGCTCGAGCGTTATCATGTCGAGACCAAAGGCAAACATTGCGTTGTGCTTGGTCGCAGTAATATCGTCGGCAAGCCAGTTGCTTCGCTCATGATGCAGAAGGCTTATCCTGGCAATGCCACTGTTACCGTATGTCATAGTGCAAGCGAAAACTTGAAGGAGATCTGTGCTTCGGCCGATATTCTGATTGCAGCGATCGGTTCACCGGAGTTTGTTACTGCCGATATGGTCAAGGAGGGTGCTACCGTCATCGATGTCGGTACAACCCGTGTGCCTGATGCTACCAAGAAGAGCGGTTTCAAACTGAAGGGCGATGTCAAGTTCGACGAGGTTGCACCTAAGTGCTCGTACATTACACCTGTTCCTGGTGGTGTTGGTCCTATGACCATCTGCAGCTTGATGAAGAATACACTCAAGGCTGGTAAGGGCATCAACTGGTAATTGTCCTTTTCTACAATACAACAAACCCCGGATCTGCTTGCAGGTCCGGGGTTGTTGTATCAAATAATGATGTCTTGTGTCGGAATCTTGTTCCAGTCAAAGTGTGGAATCAGCTCGGTGGCAGAAAGCGGTTCTGGTCGGTCAATGAGTGCAGCATGGTTGGCAATGATGCCCAGAAGCTTAGGTGCAGAGTATTGTTCGCGAAGAACACCCATGTGAAGGGAATGGTCTCGTTTGCAGAGTCGTTGCCCCTGCGTGTTGCAGAGTAGTGGCAGGTGTGCAAACGTCGGAGCTTTGAACCCAAGCAGTTCGTACAGATACAACTGTTGGGGAACAGATTGCAGGAGATCCCTGCCTCGTACAACCTCCGTTACACCCATCAGAGCGTCATCGACTACAACGGCCAGCTGATAGGCCCATGCCCCATCGGCGCGACGCAGAATAAAATCGCCACATTCTTTGGCGAGATTGAAAGACTGAAATCCGTAGTGGATATCGGTGAAACAAATGTCTCGATCGGGAATGCACAGTCGAGTAGCTGGTGCATGTTGGCATGATTGTGCTTTGTGGGCAATGAACGAAGCCTTTTCGGCAGTTCCATCGGGGCGGCAAGTGCCTTGATAGACCACTCGGCCATCGCTTTCGTGAGGGGCTTGAGTTGCCAGTATATCGGCTCGGCTGCAGTAGCAGGGGTAGGTCAGTTGCAGATCTTGCAATCGGGCAAGATACTCTTCGTAGATTGCTCCGCGTTGACTTTGCACGAAGGTTGCCTCTTCGATGCCACCTGCATCCCACTCGAGTCCTAACCAACGGAGGTCATCCTCCAACTGAATTGCATATTCGCGTTTGCAACGTTGCGGATCGAGATCTTCGATGCGAAGCAACCACTGTCCACCCTGACTCTTGGCAGAGAGCCAGGAAAGCAGGGCACTGTACACATTGCCCATGTGCATACGGCCCGAAGGCGAGGGGGCGAATCTACCGATCATTTCTTTACTCATTTTCTCCCTTTTCCTTTACCTTTTAGAATCATTCCACGCAAATAGATTGGCAAGTATGGTGCCAGAAATACTGTGGTAAGCGCACGAGATGGCGCAAGGCAATACTGCAATCGGATCGAAAAACTGAGGTGCCAGATTGGTCGCCAATCCAGCATTCTGCATACCGACCTCGATGCTGATAGTGCGACGCTTGGCGGTTGTGAAATGGAATGCAGTGCCAATCAGATAACCCAACAGATAGCCCAAGGTATTGTGGCAGAAGACGACTGCAAGCGTGAGGCCCAGAAGCGAAAATCCATTGCCAGCCAGTTCCAGACTTGGCAATACCGCACGAACCGCATTGCCAACGATGAAGGCAAGACAAAGCACCGAAATGCCAGGCATGCAGGACTGGATATCCTTGAAGTTCTGTCGGTGTCCGAAGAGGTAATTGAACAGACAACCAACTGCCACAGGGAGCAGAGTTACCACCAATATGTTTTGGAACATGCCCCAGGCATCGACGTCAATTTCGGCACCTGCCAGCCAATAGACCATCAGCGGAGTGATAACAGGTGCCAGCAAGGTGCTCGTGGTAGTCATCCCGACTGAAAAGGCTACGTCTCCTTTGCAAAGGAATGACATGATATTGCTCGAAACACCACCCGGGCAACAGCCAACCAGAATGATGCCGATCGAAAGTTCGGGCGAAAGACCGAAAATCTTGGCCAATGCATAAGCCACAAACGGCATCACGGTAAACTGTGCCAATGTGCCGAGCAGGATATCGAGCGGACGTTGCAGTAGAATCTTGAAGTCTTGGGTGGACAATGTACAACCCATGGTGAGCATAATGGCGCCGAGTATGATGTTGGCTAACCCCAAATCCTTAACCCAGGCAAATGCTTCAGGCAGAAATGCGGCAATAATGGCGGCCAGAATGACAACCGCCGAAGTGTATCGGCCCATAAAGAGGCTAATGGATTGCAGTAATCGGAGCATGATAATAGGCAGCAGGGCTGCGTTTATATGTTGTTATGTTAATGTGTTGATAGGTTAATTCTGTGCAAAGGTACTAAAAAATGATAGAATTCGGGAAATATAGAGGTGAAAATTTGCATTTGGTGCGAAAAATCACTATCTTTGCGCCGCTATTTTAAATATTGATATGAAAAAATCCACACCCGCAAGTCAGTTGGAGGCCCCTGTAGCCGAGGAAAAGAAGGTTGCCAAGCGTGCACCTCGTTCCCGTAAGAAGGTACAGGAAGAAGCCCCACAGACTGAAGTTACGGTTGAGGATGTGGCCCAGGAGCAGACTCCAGTCGTTGCCCCGGAGGCGCCCAAAGCAGAGGCAGCCCCGGTAGTGGCCCCCAAAACCGATCGCGAGACTGAGAAAAGAGTAAAGAACAATGTGATCCCTCCAATGCCACGTAACCTGGTGGTGCGAGATATCGTAGATCTGTGGAATGCTCGCATTCCATTGCTGAATGATCAGCAGATACAGCAGATTTCGTTGGAAGAGGTTCAGGAGCGACACCTCCTTTTCGAGGCAATTCTTGCACAAGTACTTGATTACGACATCGTGCTCAGCGACACCAACATCTGGTTGGAGTTGCTGGTTGGTCACACTTCGAGCCATAGTGATCCAAGAGTCAATGCCCGATTGATGTTTGAGCGTCAACTGGAGTTCATCTCGAAGATGATGAAGAAGAAGGGCGGTCGATTCATGATCATGGCCGAAACCTACGAGGAGATTGATCGATTTGCTTGTCAGCAGGAACCTACCAACTACCAAGAGGCCGATTGGGAAGATCCAGCCTTGTGTCGCAACGTGTCAGCACGTTTGGCAAAGCGTTTGATTCTTTGTCAGCAGCGCGAGAATCGTCTTCGTATCGAAGGTGTGACCAGTGAGTCGCATCATGCTAGCTTTGCCGATCCTGCCATCATTCGTCGTGTTGTTGAATTGTTTGCATCGGGCCGCAAGGTGCTCCTGATGACCAATGATGCTTCGGTTGCTATCCGTTCGCTCGGTATGTGCGACGATTTGCAGCGCATCAACAATATCGATGATCAGACTTGGGACAAGCAGTATGCTCCACTTCGTCCGATGGCTATTACCATGGACGATCTTAAGCAACTCGACAACTTCACCCGTCAGTATCATTTCCTGCAGTCAGCAGCAGGCGCCTCATGGATGCAGGATCTGAAGCCACAGGCGCCTCGTGAAGCATTCCCACAGATGCAGTTGGACGAAAACGCGTTCCGTCCGGGCGATAAGCACGAACGTCGAAGCGATCGCGAAGACCGCCAGAAGCTTGAGCAGCAGAAGGAACAGCGCAAGCAGGAGCAACAGAAGCTGGAGCAGGAACGTCAGCAATTGAAGTCCGAGCGTCAGGCTATGGAGCAACAGCGCCAACAGATGAAGGCTGAACGCCAGGCTATGGAGCAGCAGCGCCAGCAGTTGAAGTCTGAGCAGCAGAAGGCCGAACAGCGTCGTCAGCAACAGCAGAAGGAACAGCAACGTGCAGAACAACGCCGTCAGCAGGCCGAGCAGATGCCAGCTGCAGAGGTGGCTCCCGAACCCGAAGTTATAGCTCCTGCGCCAGTTGCTGAACCACAGGTTGAGGCTCCGGTTGTGGCCGAACCACAAGAGACTCCTGTCGCTCCAGTTGCCGAAGCTCCAGTTGCCGAAGTTCCAATCGAACAGAATACTGCGGTAACTACAGAACAATCTGTAGAGACAACGGCAGAACTTCCTGCCTTCTCGCCTGAAGACATGGAACTTCTCTCGTCGCCATCACCTCGCAAGCGTACCCATCGTGGTGGCCGTCGTCGTGGAGGCAAGTCCAACCAGACTCACGAATAACATTTCCCTTACGTTCCATACAACGCCACTCGCACCTTTGTGACGGGTGGTGTTTGTTTTTCTTATGCATACATTATGAAACAGTGTCTATTGACCTTCTTGTTACTCGCATCCACTATGCTTGGTTCTGCCCAGTATCATGAGGCAGAGGTAACCTATTGCATTGAGAGCTACAACAACGACATTCAAGACTTCGTCATCGGTTCCTTTGGCGAACAGCCGGAGGGCGCTTCCGTCTATTTTACCAACGACTATGGCGCAACAACCGGTAATCGCTATAACCAGATTCCTCGCAATCGTGAAGCTAAATTCTATCTGTATGGCTTCGAGGGTAGTGTAATTCGCTCCCTTAGTTTTGCCCTGTGTTCCAACAACAAGCAGGGCAGTTTCGGCCTATCGGTCACCGATGGTAGCAAGGAACTCTACAACCAGCGTCCCAAGGATTTTATCGACTGGTATGGCCGATGGGTGAGCAAAGATCTGTCCACCTATGTCACTATCGAGATTCCATTCTCTGAGTCTGGTTTGACCGTCAACAGTGATTCGCTCTGCATTCGCCTCTATGGTGGTACCTCCGAGGGTTCTGTCTATCTGAAGGCCATGACCCTAAACTATGCGACTGTTGCCGAAACCGAGTCACCTATGGGCTGGGTCTATGAGAAGCTGGACAAGAAATCTACACTTTCCGTTGGCGATGTGGTTGTCCTGTATCGTAGTGGCAGTGCAGCCGGCGATTATGATGGCATGGAGACCAGTCACTATCTGGATGCTGTAGCCGTCAATTCGATGAGTGCCCTTACCGAGGAGGCTGTGATGCGTTTCCGTCTGGATCGTGACGAAACAGGTACACACTATACCCTTACCAACCAATATGGTGAGCAGTTAGGGGCAACCAAAGCACAGAGTCTTGCGTGGGATGAAGGGGTGCAGACCTGGGACATCAAGATTGGGTACGATGGTGCCGAGATTTCATCCACCAACGGCAAGTATGGCACAATCCGATACAATGCCCCAGCCAGCAGTTATGAACGTTTCTGGAATTATACCAGCACCTCGTTGGCTTTACCCTATCTCTATCGTCGCGACCATCAGTTACAGCCTGTATTGAGTACGGGCATTGAGATGTCGTCAGAGCGAACCGTAGCCATTAATCAAGACACCGTAGTGGCACGAGTCAAAATGCTTCCGTCGGGAGTGACTGACTTCCGTCTGTCTTGGAGTTCCAGCGATACAACTATTGCCGTTGTCCGCGACGGTATTGTTGAACTTCGTGCCTTGGGCAATGTTGTGATTACCGCCACTACTCATGATACTGGGGCTACAGCGCAGATGACTTTGCACATTGTCGAGACCACCTCTCTCGACGGACTCGCATCTCCTGCAGATGTCCGTTCAACCAAGGTTCTGCAGAATCAGCAGGTTGAACTCCGTCGTGGAGATCGGCGCTACGATCTTAATGGTCGCAACATGTAATAAAACTCTTATAACTGGAAATTATGAAACTAGACTTGATTTTCAAGGAGGGTACACGATACAAAGCCTTGTTCTTGTCGCTACTGCTATGTTCCATTGGTGGTGGCTTGCACAAAGGCATTCTGGATAACTATGTGGCAGAGATGGCGCACATGAACGAATTGGATCGTGGCGTCATGGAGTTTTTCCGTGAGGTGCCGGGATTGCTGCTTGTTCTTATTCTTGCCCTCTTTTATCGTTCGTCGGCCGAGAAGATGTACAAGGTGTCCATGGTCTTCATGGCTGCAGGCATGGTCATGCAGTCTTTGATCAATCCCGTCAAGGCTTTGGTCATTCTGGCCATTTTCATCTATTCCACTGGCGAGCACATACAGATAGGCATGCGCAATACCCTTACGCTCGAATACTCGAAAACGGGTCATGGAGGCGTTGCTCTCGGTTATCAGAATTCGATGATGCAGATTGGCAACTTGATTGGATTTGCAGCTGTGATTGGTGCGTTTGCATGGGTGGCATCGGCCAACCTGTTCCAACCGGTCTTCCTTGTGGCAGCCCTCTTTATGGTGATTGCCATGTTCGTTTCGTTCCAACTGAAGGGCAACAGCAAACCAAAGTCCACCAACCGATTCTATTTCCGCAAGAAGTTTACCAAGTATTACATGCTTGAGATGTTCTACGGAGCTCGCAAGCAGGTGTTCTTTACTTTTGGTCCCTATGTGCTGATTCTGTTCTATAAGGCCGATGCAGGCATCATCAGTCTGCTGTTTGCTGTGTCAGCCATTGCTTGCTTCGTTCTTTCGCCTTGGGTCGGAAAACTGATCGATCGCATTGGCTACAAAACCGTGATGATTGCCGACACACTCTTGCTGGTCGTTGTCTGTTTCTTCTATGGTTTTGCCCACCATCTGTTCTCTATGGAGGTCGCTTTTGTGGTCTGTTGCATCAACTATGTACTCGATTCGGTCATTTCGTTGGCCTCAATGGCCTCGAATGTCTATGTGCAGGATATCTCCGATAATCAGGAGGAGATGCGAGCTACCATCTCGACTGGCATTTCTGTCAATCACCTTATCACCATCTTTATTGCTTTGCTGGGAGGATGGGTCTGGAACTTGTTGGGAATCGAGACTCTCTTCGTTGTCTCTGCTGTTCTTGGTTTGTGCAATAGTGCCTATGCTGCCACAATCAAAAGTAAAAGCATCTCGGCGAATGGATAATTCAAGAGAATCTGGAAGTGATGAAGTTTTCACTGTCGGACGAGGATATGGCGGCCATCCATGGAATGAACCAGAACCTTCGTTCCAATGTCCTCAATGACCCGGAGACATTTCCATGGTAATCCTGCAGGAGTGTGATACCGAGCGTCTCTATGCCGACTATACAGAAGGAACAAGCTCAAAAGTTTTTGAGCTCGAATCGAATGACTGGATTTCAACTCAAAAGTTACTATGTTTGCAGCCGCAAACCAAGTGAAAAGAAGCAATAAAACGGTAGAATTGCGCTCTCGGGGGCTGTCTGCCCCCTGCCGCTAAGGCACCCCCTGAGTGTTTTTCATAGTTTTTCACCCAA
>JAZRXX010000028.1:0-39920 GCA_045600485.1 Bacteroidales bacterium | reverse complement strand
TCCAACGCAATGTAACACCGCGTTGGAAAACGCAACTTAAAATTCCAACGCAATGTAGCACCGCGTTGGAAAACGCAACTTAAAATTCCAACGCAATGTAACACTGCGTTGGAAAACGAAGACAAAAATTCCAACGCAATGCAACACCGCGTTATAAAATCAAGTAATAGAAGCAACACAACGACAAATAGAGCATCAAAAGTAAGTGAAGTAACAAAATAATTGTGGCATAAAGATAGCAAATAAAATAAGATTGCATGCAAATAAGTAAAATATACGCACAAAAAGTGCCAACATATTCAATAAATAAGTATATTTGCGCGGAATTATTTATTTAAGGTAGAAAATATAGATTTTATTATGCAACAAAACGTACGAAACATCGCAATCATCGCACACGTTGACCACGGCAAGACAACCTTGGTTGACAAGATGCTTTATGCAGGTAACCTCTTCCGTGAGAACCAGGCTACCACCGATCTTATGCTCGACAACAACGAACTCGAGCGCGAACGTGGAATTACAATCCTCAGCAAAAACGTTTCCATCAACTATAAAGGCACTAAAATCAACATCATCGATACTCCAGGCCACTCTGACTTCGGTGGAGAGGTAGAACGAGTACTCAACATGGCTGATGGCTGTATTCTGCTGGTAGATGCCTTCGAAGGTCCAATGCCACAGACTCGTTTCGTACTGCAAAAGGCTATCCAGATTGGCTTGAAACCAATCGTAGTCGTCAATAAAGTCGATAAGCCAAACTGTACACCTGATTTGGCACAAGAAAAGGTATTCGATCTGATGTTCAACCTCGGAGCAACCGAAGAACAGTTGGACTTTGTCACCATCTTCGGTTCAGCCAAGCAGGGATGGATGTCAACCGATTGGAAGCAGCCAACCGACAACGTCTTTGCATTGTTGGATGCAATCCTCGAAAACATCCCAGCACCAGAAATCATAGAAGGTCCATCGCAGATGCTGATCACCTCGTTGGAATACTCAAGTTTTGTCGGCCGTATTGCCGTTGGTCGAGTACATCGCGGTTCAATCAAGGCAGGTCAGGATGTGTTGCTGATGCACCACACCGACGCAGGTCTTGTCAACAAGAAAGTGCGCGTCAAGGAGCTCTATACTTTCGAGGGCATGGGCAAAAAGAAGGTTGACGAAGTTTGTTCAGGAGACATTTGCGCCATGACCGGTATCGAAGGCTTCGAAATCGGTGATACCATCAGCGATGTAGAGGCAGCAGAAGCCATGCCTCGCATTACCGTCGATGAGCCAACCATGTCCATGCTCTTCTGCATCAACGACTCTCCTTTCTTCGGCAAAGATGGCAAGTTCGTAACCAGCCGCCAGATTCAAGACCGCTTGATGAAAGAGCTTGAAAAGGACGTTGCCCTGCGTGTTGTAAAGGACGAAACCAGCGATGGCAAATGGTTGGTATTCGGCCGTGGTGTACTGCACCTCTCCATTCTGGTCGAGACCATGCGTCGCGAAGGCTATGAGTTGCAGGTAGGTCAGCCACAGGTTATCATCAAGGAAATTGACGGACAAAAGTGCGAACCAATCGAGCAGATGACCATCAACTGCCCTGAGGAATACTCGAGCAAGATGATTGATATGGTAACACGCCGCAAGGGCGAAATGGTCAGCATGGACAGCCAGGGCGACCGCATCCACCTTGAGTTCAAGATTCCTTCACGAGGCATCATCGGTTTGCGTACCAACGTATTGACTGCATCTGCCGGCGAAGCCATTATGGCACACCAATTCCTGGCCTACGAGCCATGGAAGGGCGATATCGTACGTCGAAGCAACGGTTCTATCATCTCTATGTGTGGTGGCACAGCCTTTGCTTATGCACTCGACAAGCTTCAGGACCGTGGCAAGTTCTTTATCTTCCCACAGGATGAGGTTTATGGCGGACAGGTCGTCGGCGAACATGCCAAAGACAAAGACCTTACGGTTAACGTCACCAAGGCCAAGCAGTTGACCAACATGCGTTCGAAGTCATCGGATGACAAGGCTTCGCTCATTCCACCCAAGGTATTCTCGCTTGAAGAGGCATTGGAGTACATCAAGGCCGATGAGTATGTTGAAGTAACTCCTCACAATCTCCGTATGCGCAAGATCGTCCTCGACGAATTGGAGCGCAAACGCATCCATCGTGCTGCCGGCATCGAGGATGAAGATGAGTAATAGTTTTGAGTTTTAAGTTTTGAGTTTTGAGTTGAAAGCTTAGAACCATAAAAAAACATCTGAATTGAAAAAGTTAGATCTGTATTTGATCAAGAAATTTCTGGGCACCTATTTTTTTACGATTGCCCTGATTCTTGCCATAGCCATCGTACTGGACTACAACTCGAAAATGGAGAAGTTCAGTGCCAATGAGGCTCCGGCATGGGAGATCTGCAAATACTATCTGAACTATATTCCTTATTTTGCCAATCTATTCAGCCCACTTTTCGTTTTTGTGGCCTGCATCTTCTTCACTTCGAAGATTGCGGGCGACAGCGAAATCATAGCTATGTTGGCCTCAGGAGTCAGTTTCATACGGCTCCTGAGACCATATCTTATTTCAGCGGCATTGCTGGCAACTTTGACGTTTCTGCTCAACAGTTTTGTGATTCCGGTAACCAGCATTGACCGAATAGAATTTCTGAACACCTACTACAAAGACAAACAAATCAAGTCATCGCTCAACAATCAGTTCATGGTTGAGCCTGGCGTGGTCTTTTTCATGTATCGCTTCGAGACCAGAACCAACACAGGCAGCCGTTTTGCACTCGAAAAGTACGATGACAAGAAACTCGTCTCAAGACTGACGGCTGATCGAGCCGCCTATCTCGGTGACTATCATTGGGAATTAACACGCTGGAACATACGCGACATCAATCCCGATGGAGAGACTTTGCAATCGGGCCAGAAAATGGACACCATTGTGGCTATTGCCCCCGAAGACATCATCTTCCAGAAGAACGATTACGAAAAGATGACCACTCCGGAATTGGGTGCCTACATCGATAAGCAACGCAGCCGTGGCACAGGCAACATACAGGATTTTGAGATCGAATATCACAAAAGATTTGCTGCCATTGCAACGTCATTTATCTTAACCCTGATTGCCGTTTGTCTTTCGTCGAAAAAAATACGTGGTGGCATGGGCATCAACCTTGGAATCGGACTTGTATTGGCCTTCCTCTACATTCTGTTCCAGACCATTTCCTCCTCGTTTGCCGTCAGTGGAGACATGTCGGTTATATTAGCCGTTTGGTTACCGAACATCGTCTTCTTGGGCATAGCAATCTATCTGTACAAGTATAAGGCCCCAAGATAAGAGAACAAATTGTAACAATTCTAACTATATGGAACCCATCAAACACGAATGTGGCATTGCGCTAATCCGATTGCTGAAGCCTCTTGAATACTATCAGGAGAAGTATGGTACTTGGATGTATGGTTTAAACAAACTCTATCTGCTGATGGAGAAACAGCACAACCGAGGACAAGAAGGTGCGGGATTTGCGGCCCTGAAAATGGAGGCTCATCCTGGTGCCGAGTTCTTCTTCCGAGAACGAGCACAAGGCAGCAGCGCCATCAGCGAAATCTTCTCGACAGCCAACCACAAGTTTGAGGAATTCACCCCAGAGCAGATGCACGATGCAGAATTTGCAAAGATGCATATTCCATACGCCGGCGAAATCTATATGGGTCACCTGCGTTACAGCACTACTGGACGTTCAGGACTGGACTTTGTCCATCCCTTCATCCGTCGCAACAACTTCCGCGACAAGAGTTTATGCGTGTGTGGCAATTTCAACCTTACCAACGTAGATGAGATCTTCGAGGAGGTGATGGAAAGTGGACAACATCCACGTCGCTACTCTGACACCTACATGATTCTTGAGCAATTAGGCTTCCGTCTGGATCGCGAAATCGAGCGTCTTTACAATCAATACAATGACGGAAACCGAAGCGGACGAGAAGTAACCGCAGAAATTGAGAAGCATGTGATTATCGAAAACATTCTCAAGACCTCCTCTCCTTCTTGGGACGGTGGCTATTGCATCTGCGGCATGACAGGCTCGGGCGAAAGTTTCGCTGTTCGTGATCCATGGGGCATCCGTCCAGCCTTTTATTATAAAGATGAGGAGATTGTTGTTGTGGCCAGCGAACGTCCGGTCATTCAGACAGCTTTCGGCGTGGCCCGCAAGTGTGTTCACGAACTGGAACCAGGACAGGCTATCGTCATCAGTCAGGCGGGCGAAATCAGATTGTCGCAGATCAATCACCCACAGACCATCAAAAAGTGCTCGTTCGAGCGCATCTATTTCAGCCGTGGCAACGATGCCGCTATCTATCGCGAACGCAAACGCCTTGGCTATATGTTAGCCGAAAAGGTCTGCCAGGCATGTGACAATGACCTGAAGCATTCCGTCTTCTCGTTCATTCCGAACACAGCCGAAGTTGCCTTCATGGGACTGATGGAAGGTCTCAATGAACAGCTCAACAAGCAGAAGGCCCGTATGATCCAGGCCTTAGGCGAAAACATGACCGACGACAAGTTGCAGGAAATCCTCTCGCTGCACATCCGTAACGAAAAGATTGCCAATAAGGATATCAAACTCCGAACCTTCATTGCCGAAGGTGCTTCACGCAACGATCTGGCATCGCACGTTTACGATGTCACCTATGGTTGCATCGAGAACTATGTTGATAATCTGGTAGCCATCGACGACTCCATCGTACGAGGTACCACACTCAAGCAGTCAGTCATCAAGATTCTGAATACGTTGCATCCGAAGAAGATTGTCATCGTAAGCTCTGCGCCACAAGTCCGCTACCCAGATTGCTACGGAATCGACATGAGCCGCATGGGCGAATTTATTGCCTTCCGTGCTGCAGTCGAACTCTTGAAGGAGAATGGCATGGAGAGCAAACTTGAAGAGGTCTATAAGAAATGCAAAGCGCAGGAGAATCTGCCCAAAGAAAAGGTCAAGAACTATGTCAAGGAGATCTATGCACCATTCACGGCAGATCAGATCAGTCAGAAAATCAGCGAAATGCTCACACCAGACTGCGTAAAGGTTCCGGTCGAAATCATCTACCAGACCATCGAAGGTCTGCACGAAGCTTGTCCTAACCACAAGGGAGACTGGTACTTCACCGGTGATTATCCAACGCCAGGCGGCAATCGACTCGTAAACCTCGCCTACATCAATTACTTCGAAGGTAATGATACAAAGCGAGCAATGAAATCATAAATCCCTAAATCCCACACACCCATGTCATTCTACATGTTTTTGAAGTTAGTCGGCTCCCTCGCCTTGCTGATGTACGGCATGAAAGTCATGTCCGAAGGTCTGCAGAAGATGGCTGGTCCACAGTTGCGTCATGTGCTTGGTGCTATGACCACCAACCGATTCACAGGACTGTTGACCGGTGCATTCGTTACGGCTGCCGTCCAGAGTTCTACCGCTACCACCGTCATGACGGTAAGTTTTGTCAATGCAGGTTTGCTGACTTTAGCACAGGCCATTTCGGTCATCATGGGCGCCAACATCGGTACAACCATGACCGCATGGATCATGACTGCCGGCATGAACTTCAACATGGGTGATGTCGCTTTTCCAGCCTTCATTCTGGGCATTATTCTGATTTACTCAAAATCGAGCGCGAAGAAGAGTGCCGGTGAATTTGTATTCGGTCTTTGTTTCCTTTTTCTTGCACTTGCTTCCCTTCGTAGCAATGCAGCCGACATGGACCTCGGACACAATCAGGCTGTTCTCGATTTCTTCGAGGCAACAGGCCAATGGGGCTTTGGCTCTACCCTGCTCTTCCTACTCTTGGGTGGTATCCTGACCATGTGCGTACAGAGTTCGGCTGCTGTGATGGCCATTACGATGATTCTCTGCTCAAGCGGCGCTCTGCCAATCTATCAAGGTATTGCACTCGTCATGGGTGAAAATATCGGTACAACCGTCACCTCGAACATTGCGGCAATGACAGGCAACAAACAGGCTCGTTCGGCTGCTTTGGCTCACCTGGTGTTCAACGTGTTTGGTGTACTTTGGATTCTCTGCATCTTCAAGATCTTTGTCAACTTCGTTTGCGATCTGAATGACTACGATGCCCAGTTGGCTGCCATCGACAAAGAATATGCACAAGCCAATGCGGCTAAGCTGAACGTTGTACTTCCAACCTTCCACACAGCATTCAATGTATGCAACGTTCTTATTCTCATCTGGTGCATCAAGCCAATCGAGAAACTTGTGAAACGTGCCTTTGCCGACAACAAGGGCGACGAGGACGATGAGTTCCGTCTGCGCTTCATCTCAGGTGGTATCCTATCGACTGCCGAGCTCTCGATCATGGAGGCTCGCAAGGAGTTGAACCATTACGCCGATCGTACACAGCGTATGTTTGGTTTGGTAAAGGAACTGCTACACACCGAAGGCATCAAGGATTTCACCAAGCTCTTTGCCCGTATCGAGAAATACGAGGGAATCAGCGATAACATGGAGGTCGAGATTGCCAACTATCTGAACAATGTATCGGACGGCCGACTCAGTTCCGAAACCAAGTTGAAGATTCGTGCCATGTTGCGTGAGGTCAGCGAGATCGAAAGTATTGGTGACAGCTGCTACAAGATTGCCGTTTCGCTCAATCACAAGCGTCAGAACCAGCCCAAGAATGACTTTACCGAGGATCAGTATCGCCACATCGAGCAGATTATGGATCTCGCCGACGAGTCATTGACTTGTATGTATCAAGTCCTCCAAACCAATGCAGAAAAGGATATCATGGCAGCATTCAATAAAGAGAATGAATTAAACGCATTCCGCGATCGACTCAAAACTCGCAACTTGGAGGATATCGACAATGGTCTTTACACTTACCAGACCGGCATCTACTATATGGACATCGTCAACGAATGTGAGAAGTTAGGTGACTACGCCACCAATGTTGTAGAGGCCCGTTCGGACAAAAAAGAAAAGAAAGCTAATTAAACAATGTATTACATAAAGAAAACGATGGAGATTTCAGGAAGCCACTTCCTGCGTCTCTCCCACCAAAGCAAGTGTGAAAATCTGCATGGCCACAACTGGATCGTTGTTGTATATTGCAAGGCAAAAGATTTAAACGACGACGGCATGGTCGTTGACTTTACAGAGGTCAAGGCACTCATCCATGGCTATCTGGATCATCAGAACCTGAACGAAAAATTAGACTTCAATCCAACCGCAGAAAACATGGCACGTTGGGTTGTGGAACGAGTACCCAATTGCTACAAGGCCGACGTGCAGGAAAGCACCGGCAACGTAGCTACCTACGAAATCGATGAATAATGGATAAGTTGAAAGTCAACGAAATCTTTTATAGCATTCAAGGAGAAGGTAAATATACAGGTCACCCGGCAGTGTTTGTACGCTTTGCCGGGTGTAACCTTCGTTGCAGTTTCTGCGACACAGAGTTCGAGTCCTATACGGAAATGACCGTTGATGAAATTATGTCGGAAGTACTTCGGTACCCCACCAATCTGGTCATATTGACAGGTGGCGAACCTACGCTGCAAATTACCACCGAACTTCTCAACGCATTTGAATATGGCCATCGCTGTGTCAACATTGAAACGAACGGCACACATCTGCTTCCTGAAGGTCCAATACATTGGGTAACCTGTTCTCCCAAAAGTGGACCTAACTCTCTAAACATCCAGCGCATCGATGAACTGAAGGTTGTCTATCAAGGGCAGGATGTATCCAT
Source organism: Bacteroidales bacterium (assembly GCA_045600485.1). Taxonomy (GTDB): domain Bacteria; phylum Bacteroidota; class Bacteroidia; order Bacteroidales; family UBA3663; genus Liminaster. The sequence continues at coordinate 32,153 of JAZRXX010000028.1, read as the reverse complement.
CTTCGAGCACATGAAGATCAAACCCAAAGTGTATAGCCTACAGCCTTGCGACACGGGCGATCCCGTTCGTAATCAGGAGATATTGCAAAAGACCATCGACTACGTTCTGCAACATCCACAGTGGCATCTCTCATTACAAACTCATAAGATGATTAATATAAAATAGAATTACTCATGTTGATTGGAGAATTCATATCGCTCGGAGTGGCCATTTCATGGACAGCAACTGCCCTGTTCGCCGATGTCGCTTCACACCGCATGGGATCTTTGGTGCTCAACGTCATCCGAATGGGGTTGTCACTTCTGTTCCTGATGGGAACTCTATGGGTAACGATTGGAGTGCCATACCCACTGCTTGCAGATGGCGAAACTTGGCTCTGGCTTGGACTTTCTGGCTTTGTGGGATATGTATTGGGTGATTTCTGCCTCTTCCAAGGGTATGTACTGATGGGATCGCGATTCGGTCAACTCTTCATGACTCTTTCATCGCCTGCCGCAGCCATTACTGCATGGTTACTGTTGGGCGAAAAGATGTCAGGAATGGCCATATTGGGTATGATTGTCACCATGGTTGGTATTGGCATGTCTGTCTTGAGCAAAGGCAGCGAAGGACACAAACTGCAACTAAAACTCCCAATCAAGGGTGTACTGATGGGTATCGGCGCGGGCTTGGGACAAGGAATCGGTCTGGTGCTGAGCAAAGTCGGTATGGAACATTATGAGTATTCGCTCCAATGCGCAGGCGTTGATTTGGGCTATATGATGCCTTTTGCCTCCACCATGATTCGCGCCATCATAGGAATGGCAGGCTTCAGCTTTGCGCTATTCTTCCTCTCTCACAATGGAGGCAAACGGCTCAAAAGAGGCGTCACCGATGGCAAAGGTATGAGCTGCGCTCTTGGTGCAGCGTTGTTTGGTCCATTTATAGGAGTCAGCTTATCGCTCATGGCCACACTTTATACCAATGCCGGTATCGCACAAACCATCATGGCAATGACGCCTATCTTCATTCTGTTGCCATCGCGTATCCTCTTCAATCAAAAGATCACTCGTCTGGAAGTGTTAGGCGCTATCATCAGCGTGATTGGTGTATCGCTCTTCTTCATCTGACCCGCAAATCTTGTCCGTCATTTTTTTTCTTAACCCTTAGGGTTATTTGATTATGGCTTTTTGACCATTCATTATATGCAATCCTTGGCTACCAGGTATGCTGGTTTGCCCATTAAGGTTGAAACTCTTTATTTTAGTATTACTATCATCAAGCGGAGAGGAAGGAATGTCTGTAGGCACGATAAAACTTTCTATTTTAAAATCAGCAAAGTAGCACCAAGGAGCTGCTATCTTGTACAAGGGGACATATTCAGACATACTGATTATTAGAGTACAATCAATCTGACCATCTTTGATGTCGAATGAGTTTTCTTCAACCTTAAAATCTGTCGGCTTGTAATCTTCCACAGCAAACATATCTAAAGCAGAGCAATTATGAAAAGCATGTTCTCCTATTCGAATGGGTTCCAGTGTAAATCCAAGAAAGTAAATCGAATCAAGCGAAGTGCAGTTTTCGAAACAACGTGCTCCAATATCGGTTAGAGTCACACAATAGATAGAAACCACTTCAAGCATCGCACAATTTTTAAAACATTCTTCGCCGATGCGCAAGACGTGTTGTGATCGTTCTAAGAAAAAATAGGTAACTTTTGAATCCTGAAATGCATGATCTCCAATTCCTGTTATAAAATATCGTTTCCCTTCATAATCGACATAATCTGGGATACAAAAAAAAGGATGGTATTTATAATGTTCATTCTTCTGATTGTATTTAACTACTCCATCAACAATTTCTGAGTCAAAATAAGTTATTTCACATGTATTATTTTTTGAATCATTCTCACTTGTAATGTTGAAATATAGAGTATAAGAATCATCTAAAAAATGAAAACTTTTTTCGAAGTCATACGCAAAAACCTTATATGGGAATGATATGACTATAATCATCAATAAAATCAAATACTTCATAATAATCGTTTTTTAATATATTAAACTTAAAGTTATGGATTTAGGAAAGGCACAAAGCCAAAATCAAAAGAGGAAGAGAAATAAATCTTTTCATAATAAGTCTTTAGTATAAGGTATTATTTTATTGTTCGATGCAAAGATATAGAATATATTGATTAGATATAGAAAATTTAATCTACAAACTGGTGAATCTTTGTTTTTTTAAGAATAATGACTTTTAAAACTTACAAAAAGACACGTAAAGTAATCAATCCGACCGACACTAACAAACTTAAAGACAATTGAATCTTCTTTACAATCAGAATTGCCATTATCATCTATCCAATTCACCACGCGACAATGTTTATTTTTACCTTTTATCGATCAATTGCTATGACCAACGGAACACTCCAACAGATACCACAAATGCCCGAACTCAGCCTGGGTAGTGCCTTTCCAGATCATCGGACTATTGCACACCTTGCAACGCACTTTGGCCGAAGCGGTCTTCGTCCAACATTTGGAGGCGGCACTAAAAATATCTGGTGAGAAATCCTTCTTCTCCAACGACTCATGCCCAACGGGGCACTCCTTCAGGTACCACAGATGACCAAACTCTGTTTGGGTAGTACCCTTCCAGATCATGGAAACATTGCACACCTTGCAATGAACCTCCTCAGTGGCTCTTTTTGTCCAACAGGCAGAGAGCCCTTGATAGATACAGGACGAACCATCGGGCGAATGCAACTGTTCGGATTTCTTCTCCATCGATTCATGCCCAACGGGGCACTCCTTCTGATACCACAGTCGTCCATATTCGATCTGTGTGGTTCCCTTCCAGATCATCGGACTATTACACACCTTGCAACGCACATCGTCCGTAGCGCTGGCAGTCAAACAGGTAGAGAGTCCCTGGTAAATCGGCGATGACTTGGAACTGGAACTCGAAGACGAAGACGATGACGAAGAATTGCCGCTATTGTCCATCCATTGGACATGACCTAAATGGCACTTCATCTCATAGCACAATTTGCCTGCTGACGCATCTGTAGATCCTGTCCAGGTCAAAATGGTGTGACATAAAGGACAAGACTTGCCTACCGGTACAGCGTTCAATGCAGACGTCATCAGGAAAGTAGCCAATATGGATAATATCTTTTTCATAAACAAGGTAAATGAATTATGGCACAAAGATAAGTACTTTTTCCAAATGTTGTGTGTTCACACCAAAGCAGGTCTTCACGTTGGCATCATCAGCCACATAAAGGAGCGGCAAGAACGCATCCCCGTCCAGATACAGGTAAATCAAGAGGGCAACAGTTCCAGCAGCAAAATAAGAATAGTTCCAGAAAAAACACTCTGAATGCCTACTTACCAAGGGAAGGTTTCCGGATCATTGAGGTTATTCGAACGGAGATTCTGATTCAATCCACTGATGGCTATCATATCTTCGTCTGAAAGTGAGAACTGCAGTATTTCCAGATTCTCAGCAAAATGGTTGGGTTTGGCACGAGGAATGGTAATCAATCCACGCTGAATAATCCATCGCAGAACAATCTGTGATGCCGTCTTACCGTATTTCTTTGCCAACGACTGAAGCAATGGGGTTCCGACCACATCGATATCTCCTTGACCAAAAGGTCCCCAAGCCTGCACTTGAATGCCCAAGTCGCGATTGATTGCGATATTCTCTTCCTGAGTCATAAGGGGATGCACCTCAATCTGATTAATGACCGGACGAATCGTCGCATAAGACAAAAGATCCTCCAAATGGTGGAGATTAAAGTTGCTGACACCTAAGGAACGGACTTTCCCACGACGCACATACTCCTCCATAACCTGCCAGGTAGCCTTGACTCTATCCTTGACCGGCCAATGTACGAGAAGAAGATCAAGATAGGGAGTCTTCAGTTTGGCAAGACTCATATCGATGGAACGGGCAATCTCTGCCTCATCTTCTCGCATGATGTTGGTAGCGACCTTCGTTGTGAGGAATATATCTTCTCGTGCCACACCACTATCCAGAATACCTTGCCCTACTTCCGCCTCATTGTCGTAGCCTTGGGCAGTATCAATGTGCCGGAATCCGGCTTCGAGTGCCATACGGACATTGTTCGTTGCCACATCGCCCTTGAGTGTCCATGTACCAACACCTATCTGGGGTATGCAATAGCCATTATTGAGTGTGATTGTCTCCATAGTTTTCCTTTGTGTTTATCGGTGAAAATAATAAAGAATCTGCATTGAACAGAATAGTCATGATTACGAGGCAAAGATAAAGATAAAAAATGAGATATTCGCCTCTTTGCCTGTATTTTTTCGTTAACACAACAATATCGGCCGTAAAGTTTGGCTGTTTTAAAAGAAATGCTTATCTTTGCGCTTGATATTTACTCTTGTATCGTCCGATTGGACACAGCAAGAGATGATGAAAGGCGACACACACAAAGTCGATAAGTGGAGAATTAACTGATAACATCCATTATGCGAAACAAGGAGACACTCACACTGGCATTACTGATCCAAGCGACCATTGCGAATGCAGTCGAGATGACATTCACGAAGCTCAATAGCCCAGAACTGGTATCTTGTGGTTCGATCATGTGCATGAAAGAAGACCACCACGGATACCTGTGGATCGGCACGCAAAACGGACTCTGCTGTTACGACGGTTACGAGATGAAGAAAGTCGATGAGCAGCGAATGGCAACACTCCATAACGGCAAACTTACGGTAATATCGCTTCAGGAAGATGCCAGACACAATCTTTGGGTCGAAACCTATGCCGGCTATCAACTATACGACAGCAACCGCCGATGGCAAACTCCAGAAGCAGCATTACAGACCTTGGGCATTCAGGTCAAAAAATCGACCTACAAGTTGTACGTAAATCGCGAAGGCAACCTTTGTGTACTGACCGACGATTCTCTTCATTATTATAATTACGCGCGCGAGAATACACTAAGCACACCTCTGCCTGCACAACAGAACATCAAGCACCATTTGTGCGACGTACAAACCTCGGCCGATTGTTTGTATCTGTTGGCAGGAAAGCGTCTTTGGACCTTGAACCTGACCTACGCAGATTGGGCTAGCGAGGAGTTGCCGGCACTCATCTTGCCCGCCTTTGGCGACGAAGAGATATCGACACTACAAACCAAATGCTATGTGGACGAACAAGGTGGCATCTGGATTTTCTCGCTCTTCAGCGAAGGAATCATCCACCACGCCCCGGGACAATCTGGATGGGAAAAAATCACATTGCCGCAAAATGACCAAGCGGATATAAAACAAGAAATAAACAGACGACAAAACGATATCCGCAATATCTGCCAGTCGCCCGATGGTATGCTATGGATTGGCACGAACCATCGAGGACTGTTCAGATACAATCCACACACCAAGGTTTGCGAATGGGTGCAACGTCAGAACAGTACCCATGTCAACGAAAACACTCTCAACAATATTTTGGCCGACAGTCATGGTACCTTGTGGTTAGGATACTACAAGGCAGGTATTGATTACATATTGCCCAAACAGCAGACACAACGTAATGCTTCAGACTGTGGCGACGTGACTGTGATGCAAACCTGCGACGACGGAAGCTTGTGGATTGGCACAGATGGCAACGGACTTTGGCACGAAAGCCAGAACCGGAGCAAGCTCAAGCAGATTCTGCCCTATCTGACCATAACCGATATAAAGTACGACACACGAAACAGGTGTTTGTGGGTGGGTTCGTACGACCAAGGCATTTACCACATCGATCAAAATCAGAATGTCACACATCTGTGCGCCGAAAATGGCCAGTTACCCCACAACTTCGTGCAACGAATCTGCGTTGATAGATTGGGCAAGTTATGGGTATGTTCGAACTTTAGCAACTCATATTGCTACAACCCCACCACAAGAACTTTCCGCACTTTAGGAAATCAGCAGATACCAGATGTGACGGGTGTATCGCTAATTTATGATACTCGCTTCGACAGAATACTGTTGGGTACTTATTATGGAATATGGTGTCAGGACATCGAAGCCGAAGATGGAGAACTGATAACTGGTGCACGCGATGGAAATCTGCCCATGTCGGAAGCACAGATTCTCTGCATGATGACAGACACACGCGACTCGCTGCTATGGTTGGGACACCGTCAGGGATTGACAATCTGGGATGCAGCAGCAGATACACTCTATGACATAGGCCGCAGCGACGGGTTGAACAACAACCAGATACAAACCATACAGAAAGATTCCTCTGGCAACACCTGGGTGAGCATGATGGATGGCATCGCCCTCGTAAAATGTTCGCGCAGCAAAGACGGAAGATACACCTTCAGCATCCGTAACTTCTCCGACCGTTCAAGCTTCGAAACTTTTGGCTACAATCTGAATGCCGCCTCAATTTCGTTGGATGGCAAGTTGCTGTATGGAACAACCGAAGGTTATGTAACCTACGACATACGAGAACTTCTGAACACGACTACCTCCACACCGACGCCCCAGATTACCTCGTTGGCAACTGCCGGCAAAAACTACACCTTGGCGAGAAACCTCCGATTGGGTGCCAACGACCAACCATTGACCGTAAGCTTCTATACTGGCAATCCTCTGGATGCAGGCCATGTTCGATACAGTTACCGCGTCAAGGAAGTACAAGACTCCTGGACAGTAACCACCGAGAATCGCGTGTCGCTACTGTCATTACCCAGCGGAGACAACCATCTGCAGGTCAGAGCATCGTTGCAAAATGGAGAATGGAGTAATATCGAGACATTGAACATACATGTCGATCCACCGACTTGGCGCTCCCCGTGGATGCTGGCAACCTACCTATTGCTCAGCATCGTAGCTTTGGGTTCGTTCATACTGCTCATGCGGCGCAAGCAGAAGAACAAAGAAGAACACATGAAGCGCGAATTGGAGAAGGAACATCAGGCACAGCTCACCGAAGCCAAACTGCAGTTCTTCACCAACGTCAGCCATGATCTTCGTACACCGCTGACGCTGATACTATCACCTCTCGAACAGTTACGCAACGAACCCTTGTCGGACAAAGCTCAACGACAAATGGAAATTGTGAACCGAAATGCCCAACAACTCCTCACCCAGATATCGGCTCTACTCGACTTCCGTAAACTCGATGTGGGTGCCGAGAAACTGCGCTTGAGTCAATTACAGGATCTATGCACCTTTGTGCAGCAACAATGTGATGCATTTCACCACTTAGGACAAGATCGAGACATCCGATTCGAACTTCTGTGCGAGAGTCAACCAATCAACCTCTGTTTCGACGAAGACAAAATGCGACGCATTGTCTATAACCTGTTGAGCAATGCTTTCAAATACAGCCCCAATCACAGTATCGTAAAGTTGACCATAAAGCAATCGGATGGTGTATGCAGAATCGAGGTATCTGACCAAGGGCCAGGCATCATCGACAGCGAAAAGCAACGAATCTTCGAACGATTCTACCAATCCGAAACCGAAGATCCAAAGCCCGGCAACGGCGTAGGACTCCATATTGCCAGCCAATACGTCTCGATGCATGGCGGAAAGCTTTGGGTAGAGGACAACAAACCGCAAGGAGCTCGTTTCTGCATCGAATTGCCTGTTAATTTGGTTGAAAACACTGCATCAGAATCGCATAACACAATCCCAAGTTCGTCCGATACAATCGCAGAAGGTCAGGATAACGAAAGATTCTGCATTCTGATCGTAGATGACAACAGCGACCTCCGTCAATTTGTGCGCGATAGTTTGGGCGATATTTATAACATCATCACAGCAGCCGACGGCATCGAGGCATTGGACATCCTGCAACGCGAAACCGTACATCTGATTGTTACTGATGTGATGATGCCTCGCATGAATGGATTAGAACTCTGTAACCGGATCAAGAGCACAATGGAATGGAGTCACATACCAGTGCTGATGCTCACTGCCAAAACTGCCGAACAATCAGAAATAGAAGGGTTGAAGCAAGGTGCCGACGATTACCTGACCAAACCGTTCAGCATCGACAAGCTGCGTCTGCGTATCGACAAATTCATCGAATGGGCAAACAGAAGTCACCGCCAGTTCGACGAACAACGCCACGAAACGCCAATAGAAGCCATCACCCACAACAAGCTGGATGCCGACTTGATGCAGCGAGCCATTGAACTGGTCGAAAAACATCTGGCTGAAGCAGACTTCGGAGTCGATCAATTAAGCAGCGAATTGTGTATGAGCAGAAGCAACCTCTACAAGAAAATGATGGCATTAACCGGCAAGTCTCCCATCGAATTTATTCGCGCCATCAGAATGAGCCATGCCAGTCAAATGCTCCGTCGCCATGTAATGCAAGTAAGCGAAATTGCCTATAGCGTCGGATATAACACACAAAAGACATTTACCGAAAACTTTAAGCAAGAATATGGTATAACGCCTACAGAATACGCACGTACACATAGCGACTGACAGTATATTTTGAGTAAAACAACACCCCTAAATGTGGAATTGAAACATTTAGGGGTGTTGTTTTACTCAAAATGTACGTACGCAACAACAAGAACACACTACCTTTGTGCCCCAAATATGTGAAAACACATACACTGGAAACACGTATTAAAACTAAACCAGAAACACTAACACATAAAATTAACAGTAAAACACCATGCAAAAGAAAATCTTTGATCTTTGCCTTGTGATGCTGGCATTACTACTGCTATGCCCAATGAGCATGGCGCAGGCCCAAACACAAGCAATCAACGTGTCAGGTGTGGTTGTCTCTTCGATGGACGGAGAGCCCATGACGGGTGTAACCGTACAGGTAAAAGGCACCAACTCGGGAACCATCACCGACGTGAATGGAGAGTATCAAATCAAGACAGAACGTGGCGCAACGTTGGTCTTTAGTTTCATCGGCTTCGAACGTACCGAAGCCAAAGTAACTGGCCCAAAGCTCAATGTAACTCTTCGCGAGGATCAGGAGTCGCTCGAAGAGGTAGTCGTAGTGGGCTATGGCGTGCAGAAGAAAAAACTGCTCACCGGTGCAACCATTCAGGTCAAGGGCGATGACATCCAGAAGCTCAACACCAACAACCCATTGCAAGCCATGCAGGGACAAACTCCGGGTATGAGCATCGTAAGCAATTCCGGACAGCCTGGCGAAGGCATGAACGTCAAGATTCGTGGTCTTGGTACTATCGGCTCTGGTGGTCCACTGTTCTTGATCGATGGTGTAGGTGGCGACATTTCCACCCTCAACCCCGCTGATATCGAGAGCATCGACGTACTGAAGGATGCTGCTTCGGCTGCTATCTATGGTGCTTCGGCTGCCAATGGTGTTGTATTGATTACAACCAAGTCTGGTCGTGAGGGTAAGACCACCATCAGTTTCGATGGCTATTGGGGCTGGCAAAATGTGGCTCGCAAGGCACAGATGCTCAATGCACGCGAATATATGACCATTATGGACGAACAGCAGATCAACTCAGGCAGCCTGCCTTACAATTGGTCTTCGTTCAACAGCATCCGCGACGCCAATGGCAATTTGATCGACACCGATTGGGTTGGCCAGATGTTCAAGGACAATGCCATGACCCAAAACTACAGCCTTGGCATTACTGGTGGCAACGCAACATCGAACTATGCAATCTCGCTGGCATACACAAGTCAGGAAGGTATTGTGGGTGGCAAAGATGTATCGAACTACGAGCGCTACAACTTCCGCGTCAATTCAGAACACAAAGTTATCAAGGACCTCTTGAAGGTCGGAGAACAGGTATCGTTCGTCTATACCGACAAAACTGGCATCGGTGTCGGAAACCAATACAACAACTCATTGCGCGGTGCATTCGGTGTTTCGCCACTCTCTCCAGTTTATGGTGAGAATACTTACGACACACCATATAATGCTACCGACAACAGCGATTGGTACATGTACGATAGCAACCCTTATGGTGCCATGATGACCAAGACCAACAACCAGAATCTGGGTACATCGCTCAACGCCAATTTGTATGCAGATCTGACTCCTCTGAAGAATTTGAAACTTCGCACCGTCTTTGGTACCGTTTATGGCACCGGTGAATACCGTAGCTTCACGCCACTCTATCACTTCTCGCCATACGATTACAACGACACCCGTACTTCGGTAAGCCAAAGCATGAGCAATAGCCTGGGCATGACCTGGACAAATACCGCTCAGTATGACTGGAAGATCAACGACCATGCCTTCAACGCATTGATCGGTATGGAGGCATATCGCTATCAAGGCACATCTGTAGGTGGTGGCAACGCATCGCTCAAGGAGGGCTTCGATGACTGGAGTCATGCATACGTATCGAATGGTACTGCATCCACTTCGGCCGATGGTCTCAGTGCTTCGGGCAGTCCACACGACAAGAGCCGCTCTGTCAGCTACTTCGGCCGTTTGGGTTGGAACTACCAAGAGAAGTATATGATCAATGCAACACTCCGATGCGATGGTTCTTCACGCTTTGCCAAAGGTAACCGCTTCGGTTGGTTCCCATCAGTATCTGCAGGTTGGACATTGACCGAAGAAAGTTGGATCAAGGAGAATGTTGAATCTTGGCTCGACTTCATGAAACTCCGTGCCAGCTGGGGTCAGGTTGGTAACCAGAACATTGCCAACTACCAGTATTTGGCACCTGTCAAGAACTCGAACACACACTACCTGTTCGGCACCTCTGGCTACGATGATGCCACATCCGATTCTGAACTTTCGAACAATTGGGGTGCCTATCCAAGCCGCGTCGCTAATCCAGATGTAACATGGGAGACCTCCGAGCAGCTCAACTTCGGTATTGATGCCCGCTTGTTGGACAACCGCCTGTCGGTAGTTCTCGATTGGTACAAGAAGACCTCAAAGGATTGGCTCGTAGCAGCTCCTATTTTGGCTACTGTAGGTACAGGCGCACCATACATCAATGGTGGTGATGTTGCCAATACCGGTTTCGAGTTTGCTTTCAACTGGAACGATCGCATCGGCAAAGACTTCCATTACACAGTTGGTATCAATGGTGCCTATAACAAGAATGAAGTAGGTGATATTCCAACCGAAGATGGCATCATCCATGGCAGTACCAATATGCTCTACGACAACTCACCTGAGTTCTATCGTGCACAGAATGGCCACGCAATTGGTTACTTCTGGGGTTACAAGACCGCTGGTATCTTCCAGAATCAGGACGAAATCAACAGCTGGATCAGCAACGGCAACGGTGTACTCCAGAGCGATGTTCAGCCAGGCGACGTGAAATATGTTGATATTAACCACGATGGTGCTATCGACGATCATGACAAAGTAGATCTCGGTAACGGTATGCCAAAGTTCACTTACGGTTTCAACATCGGTTTCGACTGGAAGGGTATCGACTTTGCATTGCAGGCAGCAGGTGCCGCCGGCATGCAGGTAGTTCAGACCTATCGCAATCACGCCAATGCACAAGCTAACTACACCACCGAGATCCTGAACCGCTGGACAGGCGAGGGTACCTCTAACCGCATTCCACGCGTCACCACGACAAACATCAACTGGCAGTTCTCTGACCTCTATGTTCACGATGCAGATTATCTGCGTATCAGCACCGTAACTCTTGGTTACGACCTGTCGCAGCTCTGGAAGAAGAAGTACTGCACTCAGTGTCGTGTTTATGTACAGGGCCAGAATCTGTTTACCTTCACCAAGTACAATGGTATGGATCCAGAAATCGGTTCATACGGTGGCGGTAGCGACTGGGCTTCGGGTATTGACGTAGGTTACTATCCACGTCCACGTACCGTGATGGTTGGTTGTAACATTAAGTTCTAAGCGCAAACAAATAATTCAAGATCAAAAATATGAAACTATATAATATTGTAGCTCTGGGATTGGCCGGATTGGCATTGACGGGTTGCAGCGAGAGCTTCCTCGATGTTCAGTCAATGACCGAGTCAAACACTGACAACTTCTACAAGACTCAAAATGATGCCAATCGCGCCCTTATCGGCTGCTATGACGGCTGGCGTCAGGTATCTTCAAGTCCTGGTTTTGGCTTCTATGTTGCTTCGGAGGTAATGGGTGCAGAGTGCTTCGGTGCTACTGGCAATACCGACGGACGAGGCTATCAGGCTGTTGACCGTTTCGACCTTAGCCAGTCGTCGTCTGATCTCAACCTCTATGAGGCAGATTGGGCTGTTTACTACGCTGGCATCTATCGTTGCAACGAGCTCATCAAGTACGAAGAGCAGATCAATTGGACCGACGAGAAGGTTCATGCAACCTACATGGGCGAATGCCATGGACTTCGCGCAGTGATGTATCTTGACCTCGTACGTTGGTTCGGTAATATACCACTCCTCACAGTTGCTACACAGGACAACGTTCCTCAGGCAGATCCTGCCGATGTTTACAAACTGATCTTCGAAGATCTTCAGTATGCTATCGACAACATCCCTGCCGACGCTTATCCAAAGAGCCAGGCAGAGAGCAACGATGGTCGTTTCACCAAATTTGCTGCCGAAGCCCTCTATGCTCGTGCATACCTCTATTACACGGGTTACTATGGCAAGCAGATTGATGGTGTGACTGCCGAAAAGGCACTTGCCTACTGCGAAGATGTTATCAGCAGTGGCGAATATGCCTTGGTCAATGAGTATCGTAACCTCTGGCCAGCTGCCTCAGCAGGTATTGCTGAGATTGGCGACGCTGCTACACTGCTCGGCACATACGCTGGCGATGGCAACTGTGAGACCATTCTTGCCCAGAAGTTTACCAATACTCAGGATTACAACGGCAACAACGACTCAAACCGTTGGCAGGTAATGCTCGGTATGCGTTCAATGGCTGTAGCTCCTTATGGTAAGGGTTGGGGTGCTTTGACCGTAAACCCACAGTTTGTCAACTCCTACGAGGCTAACGACAAGCGTAAGGCTGCATCGGTTATCGACCTCGCCAACGAAGGCATCACTGGCTCTGCAAGCTACGACGCAAGCTACAAGGATCAGCGCGAATATACCGGTTACTGCATCAAGAAGTATTCTCCACTCTGCTTTGCCGATGGTACTACAGCTGCCAAGATCGATGGTTCAGGAGACTTCCAGACACAGAATCATCAGGATTGGGTCATCGTACGTTATGCTGACGTATTGTTGATGGCTGCGGAGTTGGGCAGTTCCAATGCACAGAAATATCTTGACCAAGTTCGCGACCGCGCAGGTCTCAATTCTGTAAGTGCAACCAAGGCAAACATCCTCAAGGAGCGCAAGTATGAATTTGCTTTCGAGGCAATCAACTACTGGGATCTCCTCCGTCAGGGTATTGACTATGCTGCAAATCAGATTGCAACAGAAGGCATCAACGTTAAGTCTGGTGGCAATGATGACAAGGTAGTTATTTCTGCCCAGAACATCATCGACAAGAAGGGTCTCTCGCAGATTCCTCAGAACCAGATCACACTTTCCAACAATGTGCTCAAGCAGAACGCTGGTTGGTAAGAATATAGATATTTGATTTGGCAATTAATAATTGAAAATCGACAATGAAACTTAAATATATAATGTTCTCAGCGCTTGCCAGCGGCATGATGCTGACTGCATGTTCACCAGAAGAATACAGTCTTGCTGACATCAATTTGACAACTCAGCAGATGAACGAAGGCAATGGCTTCACCGTGGACATTGATCAGAACACCAACTCCGTGACCTTCAGCAGCCTTTTGGGCAACGACAAGACCATCTATTGGGAATATGGTCCAAAGCCAGCCGAAGGAGCCGACTTCAGCGTATCTGGCAACTTTGTAGGCAAAAATTACCAAGTAGGTATTGCCTTCCCCGGTGAATACTATGTACGCATGACAGCCATGACCAATGGCGGACTTTCGGTAAGTGAACCAGCTTACTTCACCATCGAAAAGATGAATACCGACCTCATCTCCGACGATACCTGGACCATCCTCACTGGTGGTGTAGGCAAGAGCAAAACCTGGGTGCTCGACATGGATCCAGTAGATGGTACTCCACTCAAGTTCTCTGGTTTGAAGTGGTTCTTCACTCCTGGCCAGTCGTGGGATTCATTCCACAGCGCCGATGGTTCGAACTATGTGGATGCCGATGTTTGGGATCCTGCCAATGCCATCGACCCAACTTATGCGTCAGAATGGTATTGGACCGCAGAGTTCCCCGGCAATAGCTGGATTACCACCATTGCCGACTATGGCGAGATGACATTCGACCTCATCGATGGTGCCAATGTAGATGTTAATGGCTCGAAAGGTTCATTCAACATGGACACCAAGGCACACACCATTTCATTTACCGGTGTTTTGCCTCTGAGCTGCGGTGCAGACGGCGATATTGCCAGCTACTGCCCTACCGGCACCTACAAGATTATCTATCTGAGCGAGAACGCTCTGCAGATTCTCTTCGATAGTGGTACAGCAGACATGACTCCATTCTCGATGAACTACATCTCGAAAGAGTACAAGGAGAACTACGTTGCTCCAATCGTAACCGAAATTGAACTTCCTGAGGATTGGAAAGACTACATCATGCCAAAGAATCAGAACATAACCACCTTCAAGTTCAATGAGGATGCTCCATTCACATGGTACAGCGTTGATGGCAAGAGCGAGATAGCTCGTAGCTTTGAGGCTGCCGATGTTGCTGACTATAAGTTTGAATTCAACAACAAGGAGAAGAAGTTGGTTATTACTGACCTCGATGGTAACGCAGTGGAATATCCATTCGAACTCAACGACAAGGGTAACTACGTATTCGCTGAAGCATTGCCTACCTTCGGATTGTCAACCAACAACGAAGATGTTATGTTTGGTGCAGCCGACAAGCAACTCCAGATTTTGTCGTACGAGATTGACGACTACACTGGCGATATCTCTGAACTTGTTCTTGCTGCACGTCAGTACGATGCTCAGGGCAACTTCTACGAGTATTTGGCTTACAACCTCAAGAAGGTAGTTGCCGGCAACGAGGTTGAACGCTTCAAGGTAACTCTTGGTTTCAGCGATACCGGTTGGGCATTCATCGAATACGATCCTGTGTTCGTAACTGGCGAGGGCACTTACACCTTCACCATTACCAACAACGGAACTTCGAACACACAGGATCCTTATCTCTATTACATCGACGTTCACAAGTTGCTCAAGAAGTATCCAAATGCCGACATGATTATCACCAGCATCAAGCGTGACGGCGAAGAGATTTTGGGTGCAACCGAAACTCTTACCGACGAGGCTATCAGCCGTCAGGTAGGTGATGCTCCAGTCGATGGTCGTCGCTACTTGCTCAACCCATGGAACGAAGAATCGGCAGCCAATACCGATTACTTCAAGTTCGAAAACAGTTTCGAAGTAACCATGCGCATCGTCTATGACTGTGGCGAACCTGTATTGGTACCATAAAGACGAAAATCGAATTCAGTAATTTGTAATCTGTATTAAGGAAATGAAATTACAATCATTATTCTATACTATTGGTATCGTGGCAGTCACAACTGCTGCCACGACTACCTTCACATCGTGCGACGATGAAGCGGAGTACTCCATCAGCAGCAACGAGTTGATTTCCCAAATCACTACCGATGGTGCTACCGTTACGGCCATTTCGGCTGTAGTTCAGGGCACAGTAAGTGATTTGTCGAAAGTCTCTCCAGCACGTTATCAGGTAGGTGCTATCTATGGCGCCACCGAAGACTTACAGTCAAGTGGCACCCGAGTTGTGGGTACCGTCGATGCCGACGGTAAGATTACCGCCAACATCACAGGCCTTACACAGGGCAATACCTACTATTATGCCACTTTTGTTCTCTTGCAAGGCAAAGTCCTGAAGCTCGGCGAAGTCAAGTCATTGGTTGCAACCAACGCAGCTGTAGCAACAGCCGATGCCACTGGTGTTTCGGCCAACAAGGTTACCCTCAACGGTCAGGTCAATGGTGCAGACGATGTACTTGATGCTTCGACTGTAGGTTTCCGCTATGCACTCTCAGCCGATGAGGTTGAGACGGGTTACTATGTCAGTGTCGCCGAAGCAATTGGCACATTCTCTGCAACCCTTTCCGGTTTGCTTCCTGCCACAACCTATTACTATGCAGCAGTTAGCCAGGTTGACAAGAATGCGCTCGTCGGCAACGTGAGCAGCTTTACTACCGAGAGCCAGGAAATCGAGTATGTTGACCTTGGCCTCTCTGTTCTTTGGGCAAAGACCAACATCGGTGCCGAAAGCGAAGAGGAGCTGGGTGCTCGTGGCGGTTTTGGCGATCAGACATTCTTTGAGCGCAGTTCAAGTGCTGACTACTATACCCCTTGGGATCTTGAAGGCGATGATGATATGACTGCTATGCTCGATCTGGATGGTTACAGCGAGATCAAGAGCAAGATGCCAACAGTAGCACAGTTCAAGGAGCTTATTGCCAACACCACTCAGGAAGTTGCAGAGGTTAACGGTGTGAAAGGTATTCGTTTCAC
This sequence comes from Bacteroidales bacterium, assembly GCA_045600485.1. Taxonomy (GTDB): domain Bacteria; phylum Bacteroidota; class Bacteroidia; order Bacteroidales; family UBA3663; genus Liminaster. The sequence goes on along the minus strand of JAZRXX010000028.1, from coordinate 15,690 downwards.
TGCCGCCAACAAAGAGTCTATCTTCCTGCCACTTGCCGGTTACCGAGATGGTGAGGCAATCGAGTCACTTGATGCTGCCGGTTTCTATTGGTCAAAGCAGATGAGTCCAAGCAACGAACTCTATGCCAAGAGCCTTTGTCTGAATGCAGATGGTACTGTCAGCATGGGTGACACCCGTCTCAACTTGGCTTTGCCAGTACGTACCGTTCGTGCCATGGAGGGTATCTATGTCAGCAATGCTCGTTTGAAGTATGGCGATATTGAAGGAAATGGTAATTTCCGTATCGACATCTACAACGAGTGGGACGGTTCTGGCGCCTGTGGCGACGAATCGCCTATCAACCGCGATGACGTAGTGTTCCACCAGAACCTTGCTGTTACCTTCCAGCTCTCAGGTATTACAGCCGAGGGCGACTTCCAGGCCTACATGGTATTTTCCGATGGCACTTGGACAACCCAGAACTGGTCTTATAACGACAATGGCAATGCCTCTTGCATCGTGAATGGCGACGGCGTCTATACCATGATGATCGATGGTGCTGGCTCTGGTCTTGGCATCTTCGCTATCGATGTGCTTGGTCTCGGAACAGCTTGTGGCGGTACTGACGGCATTACAGCCAAGATTATCAAACTCGAAGCAGATGTCGCCAAGTCTGGCATCAAGGTCAATACCAGCAATCTCGTCTTCGGTGACATCGAGAGCAATGGTCGTCTCCGTCTCGAACTCTACAATGAGTATGGTGAATCGAAGGCCAATCCTGTCGTTGATGTAACGAAGCTCGTTTGCAACAAGAACATGGCAGTTACCTTCAAGTTGGGCGGCATTACCGACAACCTCAAAGAGGGTGCACCAGAAAGTTTTGTAGCTGGTCTTGAGTATTCAGATCCAACATGGGGCGTAAGCTATTGGAGCGATCTACAGATGCATCAGTACGAAGCATTAGTCAATGGCGATGGCACTTATACCGTATGGGCAGAGTTTGGCAGTACAGCCAATGGTGCTGTGGTATTCTGCGTCGATATTGCCGACCTTATGGCCAACATCGTGGATCCAGACAAGGTTACTGCCGAGATTATCAGCGTAGTTCCTGACGCTAATGTCGATCAGGTAGTCGAAGCAGCACCAGTCAGCTTCCAGAACAAAGACGGCAACGGTGTAGATGGTCGTATCGAGATCTACAACGAGTACGGCAATGGTGGTTCTGTTTCTCCTCAGGTTTACAACGACAAGCTTAAATTCAGTGGTTTGTGCGCTGTTCAGTTCACCATCGCAGGCATCGATGGCAACCTCAAAGAGGGCGCTGCTGGCAGCTACAAGTCAGAACTGAGTTATGCTGCTGCCAGCTGGGATCCAAACTACTGGGGTGGTGCTCCTTTCGGCTCGGCTGAGGTTACCAAAGATGGCACCTACACCGTCTTTGCATGGCTCAACGGCAACTGCTCTGGTGCAGTCGTTTGGACCATCGAACTCTACGGTCTCTGGCAGGATTTGGTATCGACTGAATCGGTTACTGTCTCTGTCGATCGTATCATTACTCCAAACAAGTTGTAAATAATGTGTTTTAAATAAGATGCTTATACCTGGGCTTTCATCATTGTCAGTTCCAGGTATAAGTTTTATATAGATAATCAATCATGCCTATGAAACGATTTTCTACACTTGTATTATCTTTTTGTCTGGCAACTACCGCCTTTGCTCAGTTGCCCTCAGCAATCGACATTGCCCCACAGATGTATCCAGGCTGGAACCTCGGCAATACTCTCGAAGCAGGCGATGGCAACACAGCTTGCTTCACTTCCGATGCCGACGGACACCTTAATTACGAGACCTATTGGCAAGGCACAAAGACCACACAGGCAATCATCGACTTTGTCAAGCAACAAGGATTCCGTTCTGTACGCATCCCTTGTGCATGGATGATGGGACACGTCGATAATTCGACCTCAGTAAACATCAATGCCAAATGGATGGCACGAGTACACGAGATTGTTGATTACTGCATCAACGATGGTCTCTATGTCGTACTCAACGACCATTGGGATGGCGGCTGGTTGGAGAACAATCTGGCTGCCTACAACGAAGAAACGGCTCGTCAGCTCAAGACGATGTGGACGCAGATTGCCGAAGAATTCCGTGATTACGACGAACACCTGCTCTTTGCTGGCTTCAATGAACCTGATTGCAACGAGAACAATAATCCAAAGCAGGCACGCATCAATGCCCTCTTGAAGTACGAACAGAACTTTGTGGATGCCGTACGTGCCACTGGTGGCAACAACGCAAGTCGCACACTTGTTGTCCAGGCTCCATCCACGAGCATCGATCACGCCTGCCAATATCTCAAGATGCCAACCGACGTCATTTCCGATCGCCTTATGGTCGAGGTTCATTATTACTCACCCCCGCAGTTTACTGGCATCTGGGAGAATAACCAGCCCTTCTACTTCTGGGGCGCCGAAAACCATGTTGCTTCGGGCACCTACAAGGCAAACAACAGCACTTGGGGCGAAGAGTCGTACCTGAAGGATCAATGTCAGATGATGTTCAATCACTTTGCCTCGAAGGGTTATCCCGTCATCTTAGGAGAATATGGCGCCAACTGGCGTGATCTGGGCAATGTGGCAGCACAAAAGAAGCATGATGCGTCGATCAAGCTGTTCCACAAGCTCATTAACGAATATGGTCCAAACTGTGGCATGATTCCATTTGTGTGGGACATCAACGTCGCTGCACAAGGCGGCAAGAACGGTATTATGACCGTCATTAACCGCAACAACCGCACCGTCTTCAGCTCGGTTGCCATGGAGGGAATCCTCGAAGGTGCCAAAGCAGCCAAATGGCCAAAACTATCTGCCATCGAGCAGGTAAACGCCGATCAACCCTCTTTTCCAGGACAGGCCTTTAACCTGATGGGAAGACCTTTGCAATACTATGGCCATGACCTTGTCATCGAACAAGGCAAAAAACGATTAATTCGTTAACCGATATGACTCAGACTCGTTATCTTATCTCAACACTGGCGTCTGTAATTACATTATTGAACGTCAGCAGTTCTCAGGCACAACAACGTGACTGGGAGAATCCCCACGTGGTTGGCATCAACAAATTGCCCTATCATGCCACGTTACAACTGCCTTCGCGTGAGGCAGAATGCAAGGAGGTTGTTTCGCTCGATGGTCAATGGTCTTTCCGTTGGTCGAAGGATCCAGATTCGCGTGTGATGGATTTCTGGCAGTTGGATTACGACGTAACAGGTTGGGATAAGATAGCAGTACCGGGCAATTGGCAGATGCAGGGCTATGGCCGCCCTATCTATACGAACATCCCATACCCCTTCCAGCGCAATGAACCATCGGTAACGAGCGAACCTCCACACGACTGGTATGCCTACGACCACCGGAATCCCGTAGGACAATATGTTACCTCCATCGACATCAGTCGCGAGATGCTACAGGACAAGAATCTGATTCTGCACTTCGGTGGTGTCAAGTCGGCTATGTATGTCTGGATCAACGGCCAGAAGGTTGGTTATAGCCAGAACTCCATGTCGCCAGCAGAGTTCGATGTCACCTCATATCTGCACGAGGGCAAGAACCGATTGGCGGTCGAAGTGTATCGTTGGAGCGACGGTTCGTACCTCGAAGACCAGGACATGTGGCGTCTATCGGGCATCTTCCGTCCGGTGCAATTGTGGGTAAGGCCCTTGGTGCATATTGCAGACTACAAGATTACACCTCAAGTCCACCTCAAGTCCACCCAAGGGGGAGAGGATTTCTGGTGGGCACGATTTATTGCAGAGGTGAAGGTTTGCAACACAGGCAACAAGGCAGCGAAAGACGTTCCTGTAAGCGTCAAGATTGCAGGGTTCACTTTGCAAGAAAATATCAAGACATTGGATACCGGCGATACTGTCATCGTCAGGTTGGAGAAGGATTTGGAAAACATACATCTTTGGTCAGCACATGATCCTTACCTCTATCCCATTAGCATCGATGCAGCACAAGAACATTTCGACTACCACACTGGCTTTAAGGAGATTCATGTCGAGGGCGATGTGCTTAAGTTGAATGGCAAGAATGTTAAACTGCGTGGCGTGAACCGTCATGACCATCATCCTCGCTTGGGCAGATATGTGGATCGTGCCACCTACGAGAAGGACATTACGCTGATGAAACTCTGCAACATCAACTTCCTGCGCACCAGCCATTACCCCGACGATCCTTATCTCTACGAGTTGTGCGACCGCTACGGCCTCTTTGTGATGGACGAAGCCAATCAGGAGAGCCATGGCTACGACTATGCCAACGAGTATATGGGACATCAACCCGACTGGCTCGATGCCCATCTGGATCGTGCCGTCTCGCTCGTTGAACGCGACAAGAACCATCCCTCCATCATCCTTTGGTCATTGGGCAATGAGGGTGGCGTAGGTCCGAACATTCAGGCAATGAAGGACACCATCGAACGTCTCGATCCTACCCGCCTGCCATTCTACGATTGCGATCCTCAGTATTCTGCCCTGCACGACGTGGGGTATCCTTCGCCCGATGCTCTGCGTGACATGGGACGAGGCGAAACTCGTATGCCGATGATTACTCGCGAATATGCTCACGCTATGGGCAATTCAATGGGCCATCTCAAGAAGTATTGGGATGTAATCTACGCCGATTCCAGCATCTGCGGCGCCGCTATCTGGGATTGGGTAGATCAAGGTATTGCCTTCCCCACATCTACCTCTGGAGGGGAAATAAAGAATGACGATGGGTCACGAAACGTGTTGTTAGGTCGGCCTTATACCGCAGAACTCACAAAGCATGACGATGAGTTCTGGGCATACGGTGGCGACTTTGGCGACCGTCCGAACGACGATAACTTCCTCATCAATGGCTTGGTAGGCCCTGATCGCGTACCCAATCCTCATTTCTACGAGGTTCAGTATGTATATCAGCCGATACACTTCAGCTACGCGGACGGACAGGTCAAGCGCCAGAGCATGGATCCGTTTGTCAAGGTCGATGACTTCGACTATCGAGAGAGTCGCTACAGACACCACAATCTGGATAGTGTAGTGAGGGTTGAGGCATTGCTCCGCGATGACAAACCCTGGGGCAAAAAGGGTACCGTCGTGGCTCACGAACAGTTCATCGTCGAAGCAGCTGCCTATCCGCAAGGCATCGTCCCGTCAAGGGGCACTCCGAAGGTGATCCAAACGCCACAACAGATCAGCATCGTGACCAAACAGGGGGCCGTAATCTTCGACCCTCAGACAGGCGCACTCCTGCAGCTTGTGGCCGATGGCGAAGAGATGCTCAGCCTACCGCTCGAACCTTACTTCTGGAAGCCCGAGAACGATAACCAATGGAAGGCTGGTTTCCGCGAACGCCTTGGCGTATGGCAGAACTGTGCTGCACAACGCAAACTAACCTCCAGCCAAATCACCAAGGCCAAAGGCATAATAACGCTTACCTTCGACTTCCAGCTGACTGTAGGCGCCGATTATCGCATCACCTACCGCGTCAACAACGAAGGCGAAGTGATGGTTCGTGCCCAATATAAACCTACGGACAACGACATTCCTCTCATACCGAAATTTGGTATGCGCATGGCGATGCAGAGCCGTGATGACCTCATCCGGTGGTACGGCCGAGGTCCAGTTGAGAACTATCCTGATCGCAAACTTTCGCAATACATTGGCTACAACATCTCACACATCAAGCTGTTCCAAACCGAGTACATCCGTCCACAGGACAATGGCTACCGTTGCGACACTCGTTTCATCGAACTCCAGGGCAAACGTCACCAACTCGTCATCGAGGGCCTCCAGCCATTGTGTTTTAACGCACATGACTATGCTGACGAGGAGTTGGACAAAGGACACCGTCATCCACAGGATATCGTGCGCGATGGTCTTCTGCACCTGAACATCGACCTGAATGTGCATGGCGTGGGTGGCATCAATACCTGGGGCAGCCGCACGTTGCCCGAATACACCATTTCTGGCAATCAGAAACAAGAATATGGATTTGTATTGAAAATAAAAAAATAAAATACCTCATGAAATGCAAACTGATATCCTCATTACTTGCGGCTGCCCTTTTGTCAGCATGCACCAATAAGCCTCAGATCGAACCCTTCGGACCACTTCCGTCCGAAGACCAATTAGCGCTGCAGGACATGGAGATGTACGCCTTCCTGCACTATTCGCTCAATACCTATACCGACCAGGAATGGGGATTCGGCGACGAGGATCCTGCGCTCTTCAACCCTTCGAGCCTCGACACTCGCCAATGGGTCAAGACCTGCAAGGCTGCAGGCATGAAAGGAATTATCTTCACTGCCAAGCACCATTGCGGCTTCTGTATGTGGCCCTCTGCCTATACAGACTATTCGGTCAAGTCTTCGCCATGGAAGGATGGTAAGGGTGATGTGGTGGCTGAATTGGCCGAAGCCTGTCGCGAAGAGGGGCTGAAGTTTGCTGTCTATCTCTCGCCTTGGGACCGTAATCACCCAGCCTACGGTCAACCCGAGTATGTTACCTATTTCCGCAATCAGCTGCGTGAGTTACTCTCCAACTATGGCGATGTCTTCGAAGTTTGGTTCGATGGTGCCAATGGAGGCAACGGCTGGTATGGTGGCGCCAACGAAACGCGTCAGATTGATCGTCTCACCTACTACCAGTGGGGCGAAACCTACGATATGATCCGAGAACTGCAACCTCATTGCATCATCTGGAACGATGGAGCCGATCGCCGTGGAGACCTGCGCTGGGTAGGCACCGAAGCCGGCAACATCGGACATCGCAACTGGAGCAAGATGAGCAGCACCAAAGATCCGGAGTGGGGAGATCTGCATTGGGGCATGGAGGATGGCGATGTTTGGTGTCCGGGCGAAACCAACACCTCTATCCGTCCGGGGTGGTTCTATCATACATCCGAAGACGGACATGTCAAGTCACTCTCCAAGCTCATGGATACCTACTATAAGTCCGTCGGTCGCAACTCTACCCTCCTGCTCAACTTCCCGATCATGCCCAACGGACTGATTTCGCCCATCGATAGCGCTCGTGGTGTCGCCTTCAACAAGATGGTGCACGAGGTGTTTGACCACGATCTTGCCGAAGGCCTAAAGCCAGTCAACGAAGCAGATTCTGTTTTCACCCTTACGTTCAAAGCACCCACCACCCTCAACCGTTTTCTTGCCTCCGAGGACATCAGCCTCGGCCAACGCGTGAAGCGTTTCCGTCTGGAGGCTTTGGTCGATGGGGTGTGGCAATCGCTCAAAGATGATCTGGCAGACTGGGAAGATGGCCTTGAAACCATCGGTCGCAAGCGCATCATCTGTTTCCCGACCATTACAGCAACAGCACTTCGCATGACCGTGACCGAAAGCCTTGCCCCTGCGGTCATCGGTCGCATGGGTGCATTCCTGGCTCCTGACATCACTCCCGACATTGCCGATGCGGGCGAGAAGAAATCTTCAGCCTACTACATCTTCTTCCCAGGCTTTGCCGTCAATGGCGTCAAGTCGATGTTCATCGAACTCAACGAAGCACAGCGCATTAACCGCTTCAACTTCTTGCCCGACCAGACAAATCGCGATGGCATGCCACTCGAATACATTCTTTGGAGTTCAACCGATGGCGGCAACAACTGGACACAACTTGCCAAGGGTGAGTTCTCGAACATTGTCAACAACCCCATCTGGCAGAAGATTACGTTCGATACCCAAGAGGTCAAACTTCTCCGTCTGGATGTGCCTCGAATCTCCAGTGGCGAAACCATCTTCTACGATGACCTTGAGGTGACTTGTCAATAAAGTTTATAGAAGCGACAATCACGTCACATGGTTATCACATAAATCCTATAGATACGACAATTACGTCACATATTTATCACATAAATCCTATAGATGCGACAACTACGTCACATGATTATCGCATAAATCCCATAGATGCGACAATTATGTTACATGATTATCACATAAATCCTATAGATACGACAATTACGTCACATGATTATCACATAAATCCCATAGATGTGACAAATACGTTACGTAATTGTCGCATCCAGCGTTTCGGTTACTTATAAACGATGTGTTTTCGAACAATCTTATCCTGATATTGGTCACGCAACTGCCAGAAAGTAGTTTTCAGCTGCGCTTTGAGGAAGTGTTCGAGTGTCGAAACACTTGCAAACCCACTTCGCGAAGCAACCTCCTCACGCGATAATTGAGTATAATGAATCAAATCCTGCACCAGACGCATCCTGTAGGCCACAATGAGATTGTTGGCTGAAAGTGTATAGCAGATATCGATAGCTCCCGAAAGTTTTCTGACCTCCAAGTCCATATAGTCAGCCAACTCCGCTACATTGCGAAAAGGCATAATCGCCAATGCTTGGGCAACGGCGTCCATTAGCTTACTCCCTGTCTCTGGAATCGGTACAGACCTCATTTCTTGATAGGAAAGACACTTATAGCTCCCATCTTCCTGTCGGACAATAGGAGAAACATAAATCTGATCAAGAGTCAAAAATGGCAAAAATGGCATTTTCATGTTTTTAGTGTATTTGTTGTGTTTACTGTTATTCTGTCGGCAAAGTAGTAATATTTAGAAATATGCGATTTTCCAAATGCCATATTATCACTTTAAGAATAGGAGACTGAGTCGAGGCTTCTATTAAGATCAAGGGCGGTCTTCTATAAAGACCCAAAAAAGGACAAGGCAAAAGGCAAAAACACATATAGGCAATCGTGTTTATTCAAAAGGGTTCACGCCTTGGCCTGTGGCGAATCGGGATCGATCATCATGAGTTCCACCTTGTTGCCATCGGGATCATGGATCCAGGCTTGCCAGTTCTTGTCGGACGAAGTCTTAGGTTCCTGATCAATCTGCACGCCGATGGAACGCAGATGTTCGACATCGGCCAATAAGTCGTCCGTTTCGAGACACAGGTGCTGGAAGCCTCGCGAGTTCCAGCCCGTGTTGGGATTCTCGCCCTCGCCATTCGGGATCAGTTCCAGATAGACACCATCTGTCATGCGCACATAATGCAACCAGGGTTCTCCCTCATCGTTGTTCTGAATACCCACCAGCTTCATGCCTAACTTGTTGCAATAGAAATCGAGCGAAGCCTCAATATCCTTGCACACAAAGCAGGCATGACCGATGCCGACATATCCGTCGCGGCCAAAATCGTAGTCAGACACGTTGCTCTGCATCTGTATGGATGCTGGAGTATATTCCTGCAGTTCGATGCCATTGCCATCGGGATCGTAGAGCCAAAGGTTCAAGCAACCGCTCGGTTCGAGTTCCGGTTCGGGCGACTCGATATAACCTTTCGCATAAATTTGCTGCAAAGTCTGGCGTAAGTTACCCACAGTGACACACAGGTGGTTGTAGCCGGTCTTCCGGAAGTCGAAGGCATAGTCACGGTCATTCTGACCATCGTAGAAGAGTTCGAGAAAATGTCCTTTGCAGATCTTCAGATAGACGATCCACGGATCACCATTCTCCTTATGCAGTTCGAAGACTTTCTTCCAGCCGAAGACGTTATCAAAAAAGGCGACAGTCTTGTCCATGTCCAATGGATTCAAGGCAATGTGTGCTATGTTCTTAATCATAACTGTTAGGTACTAAAATTGTTTTTCGGTATGCAAATATGTAATCTTTCTCCGTGCCGAGCAAGCAAAACGGGAACTTATTTTCGAAAAACAACAAATGCAGCGCACATACCAGCGATTTGAAGACTGCAGATTGCAAACATAGTCAAAACCGGAGATTCAAGTCGAATAAGCCCATCAAACTGAAGCCGGATGCCATACTTTTATGTATCTTTGTGGCATATTCCGTAATTTCAAACAGCGAAACAAAAGAATTGTCACGTATGGCATTATCGAACATAGAGCGGCACTACAACAAGCACCCCGAAGACCTGCGATTGTTGCGCAGGCATGGTATCGTTGAATTCGAAACCACCATGCACCATCTGCATCGATTCCTGCAACCCGGTCATTTTCTGTATGACATTGGAGCAGGTACTGGACGTTACACCTCTGCCCTGATGGCTGAAGGCTATCGGGTCAAGGCTATCGAGCTCGTCAAACGCAACATCGACGTCTTCTTGAAACGTGAACCCACAGCCGATGTCATTCAGGGAGATGCTCGTAACCTGGCGTCCATCCCAACAGCCTCGGCCGATGTGACACTACTGCTTGGCCCTCTCTACCACCTGATTGGCGACGAAGAGAAACTCAAAGCATTGAACGAAGCCAAACGTGTAACCAAGCCCGGAGGCATCATCTTTGTGGCCTATCTAATGAACGAATACAGCATCTTGAGTTATTGTTTCGACGAAGAGCGGATCGGAGACTTTCTGTCCAGAGGTGTGGTCGATAGGCAGTTCCACGTTCAGGTACAACCGGATGAACTGTATGATTATGTACGCCTCGAAGACATCGACCGACTGAACGAAAAAGCGGGATTGGAGCGTGTGACCATCTTTTCGCCCGATGGAGCCTCCGACTATATGCGTACACGACTCAACCAAATGAGCGACGAGACGTTTGCCCACTTCATCGAATACCAGAAGTGCATTTCGGAACGGCCCGACCTACTGGGAGCAGGCAGCCATCTGGTCGATGTCGTCCGATGCCCCGAGGCATAAGGAAAGGACAATACAGGAAAGAAAAAATCCGGCGATCGTCAAGACCGTCGGATTTATTGCTTTCGATGTTTCGTGCAACAGATCAGAAGTTATCCAAGTGAACCTCGAAGTAAGCCTGTGGGTGAGCGCAAGTTGGACAAATCTCAGGAGCGTTGGTACCAACAACAATGTGACCACAGTTGCGGCATTCCCAAACCTTAACCTCCGACTTGGCAAATACCTGTGCCGTTTCGATATTCTTGAGCAGAGCACGGTAGCGCTCCTCGTGACGCTTCTCGATAGCAGCCACCAGACGGAACTTCTCGGCCAACTCAGCGAAGCCCTCACCCTCGGCTGTCTTGGCTAAGCCCTCGTACATATCTGTCCATTCGTAGTTCTCGCCATCGGCAGCAGCCTTTAGGTTCTCGACGGTCGAAGGCATGCCATCGTGCAACTCCTTGAACCACAACTTTGCGTGTTCCTTCTCGTTGTCGGCAGTTGCCTGGAAGATAGCGGCAATCTGCTCATACCCGTCCTTCTTGGCGCGCGATGCGAAATAGGTATATTTGTTACGTGCTTGAGACTCACCAGCAAAAGCGGCCTCCAAATTCTTTTCGGTTTGTGTACCAGAGTACTTGTTTGCCATAGTTGATAAATTTTAATGGTTAATAATTCAAGTAGTTTTCAAATATTGTGGGCGCAAAGATAGGTAGAAAAAATGAATCTGGCACAAATTATGCCCCAAAAGATAATTTTCGAGGTCAGTTTTCACAAACTTTAAAAAAATTCAGTATCTTTGCAACGTTTTATAACAGAAATAAGGGAGAAGCAACCTCTTCCCTGCCCCTAAAAACAATGGAATATCTATCGAAAGAATGCTATAACAATCTGGCTGCAGAAATTGATCAGCTGGTCAAAGTCGAACTACCCGCAGCCAAAGACGAACTCGAAGAGGCGCGTGCCAAAGGCGACCTGAGCGAGAACTTCGAATACCATGCAGCCAAGCGCGCTCTGCGCCGACTGATGAGTAAGATCCGCTTCAAGTCGAACGTCTTGCGCAATGCCCAGATACTGGACACTTCGAAGCTCGCCAACGATACTGTCGGCCTCTTCCGCAAGGTAGAGATCACCAACCTTGACCGCAACTTTACGGTAACCTACACCATCGTCAATCCACACGAGGCAGACCTGAAGGAGGGTAAGATCTCCATCAAGTCACCTGTAGCCGAAGCGCTTCTGGGCAAGAAAGTGGGTGATATGGTCGAAGTTCAGGTGCCAGCAGGCGTTCAACGTCTCCGCATAGACAGCATCTCAATCTGAGATCGAGTTCAAATAGACTTCAAGCATCGTATATCCAACAGGATCGAGACGGTTACCATCCGTAGGATCTTTGGGATCGAGACCATGAGCCTTCTCCCATTTATCAGGCATTCCATCGTGATCGGTATCTTTGTCTGGCTTGGAAGAACGCAGTTCTGGCCATCCACCCACATCCGTTTGCGAATCGATGATACCGGTCTTGACCGACATATCAGCCACCTTGCGTTTGGTCTTGTAGGACTTACCCTCGAATGTTGCTGTTCCACTCTCCACATCCTTGACGACACGAAGATCGACAGCATCACGATGCAACGAAGCGCCAACCTGCTGCAATACTGAACGATAGGCTTCCGATGCCGTCTGCTGCTGTATTGGCATAGCGTCCCAAGGTTCATTCAGACGTATGGAATCGACAATGGCGCCATTGCCGGGATGTACACCCTTCCAGTTGTCGGCAGTCACTTCAGGAGAACCTTCCATCACATTGTCGGCAATATACCATCGGCCAAACTTGCCTCCACCCCACGACGGATTGGCAATACGTTCATGCACTTGTCCGGGTTCGGTAGCAGGACCAGGTTTGTAGTAATTGGCAATCATGTTGATTGTCGTAAACGAAAACTCCTCGGCTCGCTTGGCCTCAACACCACCGCCACCATAGCAACTGTTATAACCCCAGTTGTAGATCACATTATTGCGATAATCGGTAAGACAAGCACCGCCACAGAAGCGGGGATTACGGCTCGAGTGATGTGCGATGAGATTGTGGTGATAGGTACAATGATTGCCTCCCCAGATGCCGCCAAAGCCATGAGGTCCCTTCATGTGACCCGAAGCGAAAAGACTCTCGGTCAACATGCTCCATTGCACGGTCACATCCTCACAATGATAAATCGACATGGTCTCATCAACACTCCATGAGGTTGAGACATGATCCACGATAATATGATTGTGGTAACGGCAACTGATGGCATCGGATTCGGTGTGAGTCTCGTCGCCCAATCGAACTCGGATATAGCGGACAATGACCTGGTCAGCATCAATCATCAACGGATAACCCTTCAGGCAAATGCCATCGCCTGGAGCCGATTGCCCGGCTATGGTTATGTAGGGATTGCGGATGCGGAGAGCACTCTTGAGCTCGATGGTACCCGAAACCTTGAAGATGATGGTACGAGCACCTTGCACATCAACGGCATCACGAAGACTGCCCGGTCCTGCATCGTTCAGGTTGGTTACCTCAAGTACCTTACCGCCACGGCCTCCTTGGGTGTATTTGCCATAACCCTCAGCCGTCGGAAAAGCCAGCAGTTCCGGTTCGGTGGCTTTGGCCGTCAATATGCAACATCCCATCAGCAGCATAGTCAGCAAGCCTTGGGACAGGACTTTGATCTTGGTTATTTTTTCCATCGTATTAATAAAGTAAAAAAAGATGAATATATTCAGATTTCAGCAATTTGCAATTACGCAAGAGCATGCAGCTATGAAGGTTGGTACCGATAGCGACCTGCTCGGAACTCTTGGTCAAGGAGGCTCCCGCATTCTGGATATAGGTACCGGAACGGGAGTTTTATCGCTGATGATGGCGCAACGCTATCCTGATGCCCAGATCACGGCAGTCGAAATCGATGACAATGCAGTGATAGATGCCAGCAAGAACTTTGCGGAGTCGGTATTTGCCAACCGCATCACACTCCATCACCTTTCTTTTCAGGACTATCTGGCACAAAGGCCAACCGATGCCCAACCGTTCGATAGTGTAATCTGCAATCCTCCCTATTTTGACCGAAGCCTTGAGTGTCCGGAGCTGGGTCGCAGTCGAGCCCGACATTCGTCAAGCCTGCCATTCGACGTGTTGGCTCGAGGCGCATACCAAGTGTTGGCCGATGGAGGAACATTCTCGGTTTGTATTCCTCCCGAAGTACTGGAGAGTTTCTCTGCCGAATGCCAGTTCGCCGGGTTTGCGCTCAAAGATTCCTACCAGATCAAATCGTTGCCCGACAAGGCACCAAAGCGCTTTGTGCTGGTTTTCCAGAAAGGAACGGTTCCGGTACCGCAAACCCACACATTCTGCATGAGCAACGCCGATCATTCCCGATCCGAATGGTACAAGCAGCAGATGAAGGACTTCCTGCTAAACCAATAGGCAAGAGCTATTACAGGTACTTCTTCCCCAATGGGGTAGATCGGCAAAGCAGCGTCAATACGGTCGATAGAATTACCGTCACGACAAAGGCAATCCAAGGCATCCAATAAGTTCCTGTCCAAATCGGATAATCCGTCAGATTATAGGCATACTTCAGGAAGAACTGGTGGAAGACATAAACGCCATAGCCACATGTGCCGATTTTGATCATCGTATCACCAACCTTGTGTTTGCGGCAATAGAGTACTGCCGAAGCGTAGAATGCGGCTATTCCAACCCATGCCACAACCAGTTTCAGGTAGGCATTGTACATAAAGAGTTTTGCCTGCTCCATGACCGTAGGCAGCTTCAGAATCTCGGGTTTGGGAATCATGAGCGAAAACACGATCCACACCAGAATGGCAAAAGCAACCCACATCCAGAGTGTTCTTCGAACCGTAACGAGACGTGCTATCTCATCGCGAAAGATATAGAACAGACCTCCACCATAGAAGAAGGTCATGTAGTACATTGCCTTGTCCCAACGCATCGAGAGCGGAAAGGCCGACAATATCGGCAACAGAAGCGTCACGGCAAAGAAGATCTTGTAGTAACGCCCGACTTTATTTTCGTCTTGGCGTCGAAGGAATGCCATGACAGCATATTGCACCAAGAACAGCCAGAACAGGCAAATCAAATACCACAAATGCCCGGGGCCCGAGATCAGCGTATAGATGGTGTCCCAACTCATATCTAACCGAAGAATGATCAGTATATAAAGAATACCGAACACGAAACAAGGCCAGACAAGTCGTTGAAGTTTTGACTTGGTCAATTCCCAAAACGTCGAGAACTTATTCTTAGTAATCAGCTGGAACGTGAATATGTATCCAGAAATGAAAACAAAAGCCTCGAGCCGAAATGCCCGCGAAAGACTTGCCACCCAAAAGTAAGGTTCGAAATCTGTTATCGTAGCAGGTTTAACCCACGTTCCGCAATAGGGTGCAAACGCATGATAGGCGACAAGTAGCACCAATAGAATGGGGCGCATAAACGAGACCTCATTCAACCATACCTTCTTTGGACTTTCCATCAAAACCTTTATTATTCAAGCATTCAATCAGCGGTACTGACTTTTAGTAATTCCTACTTCATTTGGACGCTGCAAAGATAAAGATTTTTTTTGAATTCTCCAAATCTTGGCCCTAAAAATCGGTTATTCAACTTCTGCAAGCTCAATTAAGGGATGTAAAAAGGAAATAAAAAGGGCATGTCAAGCCTATGACATACCCCTAATTAGTTATTAGTTATCAGTTATTAGTTATTAGTTATCAGTTATTAGTTATTAGTTATCAGTTATTAGTTATTAGTTATCAGTTATTAGTTATCAGTTATTAGTTATTAGTTATCAGTTATTAGTTATTAGTTATCAGTTATTAGTTATCAGTTATTAGTTATTAGTTAAGTAGTTGTTCAAAATTAACTATACACATTTTGAATAATTGACGAAGAGGCTTAGGCCGACCGCAGCGAGTGCTCGATTCGCACTATAGAACAAGGTGTCATTGGAGACATAATCCATAGGACGGATCCATTTGCCT
>JAZRXX010000027.1:0-38375 GCA_045600485.1 Bacteroidales bacterium | reverse complement strand
TTGATACGCTCGCTTTCGCTTAACTCTATTTTTGTAATCTTACCCATAACAGTATCGTTTTATGATAATAACGAAATCGTTATGAGTTTAGTATTTAAAGATCAAAAAATATTATAAACTAATTTTGACTGATTACTTATCTAAAGTACTTTGAGGTATCACCCAAGGTGCTCGCCTCAGATACACGGTTAGACTCGGTTCTGTTACTTTACTCATTTGACAACGAGTTAAAGCAGTTGATATATAGTGCTATTCAGGATATTGAGATAGCAATAAGGACAAGGGTGATTCACTATGTTTCTTTAGAACAAGGTACTCACTGGTTTATGAATACATCGGTTTTCGATGATGCAGAAATGTTCAGTGCAAATTTGGGCAAACTGCAGTCTGAACTAAGTAGAAGTAGGGAGGAATTCATCAGTGAGTATTATTCTGACTATGATTCACCTTCGATGCCACCCGCCTGGAAAACAATGGAGGTAGTATCTCTGGGAACACTCTCGAAGATTTATGAAAATCTTAAAACAACACCTGCAAAGAAACAGGTAGCAAGAGACTTTGGACTACCTCAATATACTTATTTGGAGAGTTGGAATCGATGTTTGACTGTATTGAGGAACTGTTGTGCTCACCATGCACGTGTATGGAACAGACGATTTACAACAAAGCCGATACTACCAACTAGATTACCGTTGTTTTGGATTAATAATGCATCTCGTATTAAGCAGCACAAATTGTATGCGCAATTATGCTACATCGCCTACATGGAACAAACGATAGACCCTCATTGTGGTTTTGTCAATAGGCTTAAATCACTTCTTTCAAGATATCCAACGATAGATTTACACGCTATGGGTTTTCCTACTGGTTGGGAGTCTGAGCCCCTCTGGCGATAGATGACAGAGCAAATATGATTTAATCCGGACCGCTACCATCATGTAGTTGTCCGGATTTACTTTATCTTCTAAATCCTCCTCTTCGTGAGATTCTTGAGCAGGCAACATCAAAGATCTTCTTGCGCAGGTCCTCGTCCTTATTCTTGTCTCGCCAGCCGCCCTGGGAGTTGCCTCCGCCTCCCATGGATTCAGTTGGTGTGGTAGCACTATCGACCAGCTTGAGGAAAGCTGTCACAATGGAGTCACGCACCTCCGGCTGTTCTGCCAGGTCAGGATCCACATCGTAGCAGGTGGCAAAAATCTCGGGAAGGAAGGCTGCCGCAATCTCGATGTCCGAAAGCCCATAATCCAGAGCACGCTCCATCTCGGAAGTAAGGGAAAGTGTGAAAGGAATCGTGCAATAGCGTCCCGACATGCGATGATGTCCTTCCCCAATCTCCCACAGGTTGACCTCGGTGAGCAGCGTCTTGTCGGGCTGGCGTTCGGCTTGGAGCTGATAGTTCTGCCGAAGGATGGTGGTACGCAGCTTCATATCCTCCTCCCGATGGGACTTGATATGCTCATCAATGCGCATGGCGGCCTGTGCCTGGGCACGGTTCACATGCTTCTGGGCATCTTCGCTCAGCTGATTGATTATCTTTTGATAGCCCTCCCTGAACGTCTGTCGTATCATGTTGTTCTGCTCCTCTGCCCATTTGTCCTTGTTGAACATGGGAGGAGTGTCAATCTTCGGTATCGGGACATTGATCTTCTCAAGAGGCGTATAGCCGGACTTGACAGACAGGATCTGTTTTAGATCGTCGTATTCAAGATTCTTTTCCTGTACCATAGTCGCCTTACGGACACGCTCCTTCTCCTGCTTCTCGATGTCATCCAGCAGTTCGGCTCTCTGTTCAAGCAGGGCTTGATTCTCCTCCTTGTCCTCATTGATCTTTGCATCAAGGATGGCAAGTTCGTGCCTTTTCTCTGACAGGTCCTGCTCTATGTTGGTCAGCTGTGTGGTCTGGGCCTTGAGACTCTTCTGCATCTCCTTCTTCTTGGATTGCAGTTCTTCCACGCTTAGCTCCTCCAATGCCTTCTGCCGCTTCAGACGCTCGACGTCCATCTGCAGCTTATACTCCTGCGGTGACAGGTGCTTCTTCTTGGACTCCTTGCCACGGTTCATCTTCAGGCATCTGGCGGCAATGTCCTGGAACTCCCGACCGTCAGATCGATTCCACTTGAAGGTGCGCCCCTTCTCATCGCACCACCGGAACAGGATATGGGCATGCAGGTTATACTTGCGTTCCTTCTCAGGACGGTTCTCATCAAATTCTTTCTCCTCGTAACCTTCGTCCTTGTGGATGGCAATCTGAAGAGGCATGACACCAAAGCGTCGCTGCATCTCGGAGGCAAAGGCCTGCACCTGCGCCATCGTTGTGTCCTCGTTGATGACTAGTACACCTTCCTGTATGGGATGGGCCTTGTCCTGCATCTTCTGTCCGAAGTTCTGCTTGTAGATTGCGGCGACCTTAGCCCGCTCGCTGGCTACCGACTCAAGACCGGGAATCGCCCAGTATTGGTTGAGGTGTGTACGATCCTTGAAAATATAATCATAGGTCGTCTCTCGCCTGTTATGGCGTACGGCTCCCGACTTGGCGGGTGCAACATTGAAACTAGTGGCTTCTGCCATGGTTCTTCTACAGTTTACTGTGTTTATAAGAGCAGAGGAGTTTACTCCGTCATCCCTCGGAGAGCCCGCAGAACTCCTTCAGGGGTTCTTAGTGGGCTAGGAACCCGGATAAACCGGTCCTGCCCCAAGCCGTCCGTTCATGGGAGCAAGCTCCTCCGATTCGACTATTTGCGCTTATCCCAGGCATTGAGCAGGGAGATCCAGTTTTGTACGGGAGCATTTCCGCTGGTCATCCAGTTGCGCTCGCAGTAATAGGCATAGAACTTGTCAGCTTCTGTGGTCAGATGATTGGCTACGATGTAGGCCTGTATCTCCTTCAAGGTAGGTGGCACTTTCTTGCCATCGAAAAAAGGCACGGCAGGTTGCGGTTGTGGATTGGACTCCACGGTTGTCTCTTCCTTGCTGGTATGGGTATTGCGCAGATTGGTCAGTCTCTCGACTATCTCCTCATCGCTCTCTACGGCGGGGTTCTTTCTGGTGGTTTCGAGCCAGTCATCGACTTCGTCTTTGTAGGCTACCCAATGCTTCCCTGGCTTGTAGGCTGGGATGTCTCCCTTCTTCAACTTGTCGTAAACTGTTTTGGCAGGCATACACAGATACTTTGCCAAGTCCTCTACACTCATAGATACGCGCTCGGGTGAATCCGTGTGCGATGACTCCATTTTCTTCAATAGGATCTGGAGCTGCTCCTTGATGCCCTTTACGTCATCTCGGATTTCGGTTACAACGCTGGGCATGTCATTGAAAGTTACTGTTTCTTTTTCCATTTATCGAGTGACTGTTGGTTTGTTCAGTCGCTGCAAAAATGAGCAATTGTCCTTCCGTTATGCCTGTTATTCCGCATCATCGGCAATAATTCCGGAATCACAGCACTATAACCGCTCAGCATCGGAATACCCGGCAGTAATCCATCTGTAACAGGCAAAAAAAGAGCCATACATGACGCTCCATAGAGAATCGTGTATGGCTTATGAGAAATTGGATGTAGGCGGAAATCAGACGGATGTCCCCTGCTCTTCACGCTGGTATTTAAAGTCGTAGCGTCCGGGCAAGGGTTCGTCGATGTGTATGGCTCCGGAATGGGGACTGTTTCGCATATTCTTGATGCTGGACAAGTCCATACCATTAAACTCTTCCGGGAACATTGAAGATACAAAGCGTGCCCTGCAGTCTCCATCATAGCCGTTCTTCTGTCCCAGACGCTCTCCGATATTCCAGATGAAGTGACGGAGGTCATTGGTCGTAAGATCTTTTTTCAGCCGTATAGGTTCTGATGACCGATAGGCTGTGTCATAGCTCCATCTGCGTATGTCTTCGCAAAGCATGGACATGTACTCCTCCGAGACAAACGGAGGCATTGTGTGCTGTACGTATGCGAGCAGGGTATTGACCAGTTCTGTCTTCTCGTTGGCAAGCACCTGGTCATGGTGGCGGTTGCTGTCCTGATAGTTCTCGGTGCTCATCTGGACAGGTGCCGGTTGAATTATAGGGAAGGAATTAGATAGGGCCACCTCCTTCCGCGTTGCCGTTGGTGTCACCTTCTTATCATGGCACCAGACTTCGACCAAGCCGGACCACAACTGGAGGGCAACGATCAGCAGGGATTCTACGAAGAGGAAACATCCTACCAGCGCAAGCAGCAGGAATGGGAGCAACTGCCCGAAGTCTTGGTAGATCTGATAGGAAAAGAGCATGGAGAAGAACAGTGAGAAGATACTGGTCAGCATGACATAGAAGCTGTTGTCTTTGATGAACTGCAGGTCGAAACGGATTTTCATATAGGGTTGATATTTTCTGGTTGACGGAATATCCGCCGGTATTGCGGGAAACCGAAGGGCAAAGATACAACAATTCGTGCAGAAAAACAAGATATTTCTCCGCACGAACTGGATTTTTAGCAATAATTATGAAATCGAACATGGCTATGTCACACAATCGAACGTGAAGGTGTGACATTCCATGTTCTGATGCGTCAGACTACATGCATCCTGGTCTTGTCCTTGAGGGTGATGCGATCCACGGATTCACGCTTCTGCTCATCGCTCATGCGGGCATAGATCTGGGTGGTCTCTACGCTCTTGTGGCCGAGGAAATGCTGCACGACATAGACACTGGTACCTGCCTCTACTTGGAGTGTGGCAAACGTATGACGTGAACAGTGGAAGGTGATGTGCTTGGTGATACCGGCTGCCTTGAGCCATTTCTTGAGCGGGTCATCGGTATTCTTTGTGGCCAATCCGGGGAATACCAGATCCTTAGGGTCGTGGTCGCCCTCATAATAATCGATGAGGTCCAGCGCTTCCCTGCTGATGGGATTGTGTACAATCTCCTGGGTCTTCTGCATGCGGACGGTGATATAAAGGCCACCGGAGCCATAGGGCTGTATGTTCTCCCATTTGAGTGGCTTGAGGTCACTCTTACGGAGTCCTGTCAGGCAGGCAAAAAGGAAGGCTGTCTTAAGAACTTCCAACGGACAAGGGGTTTCGGCCAATCGGATAAGCTCCTCCTGCGACAGGTATTCCTTTTCGGTCGGGATGCCTTCGATGCGCTCCAGATAGCCGTTAGGGTTCTCAAGGATCTTGTGGTCACGGTAGGCTGTGTGCAGTACGGCCCGGAAGGTTGACCAGTAGCGTGACACGGTGTTGATGTGCAGGGGCTGGTCCTTGTGGAGCAGCTGCTTGGCATTCAGCAGATACTCACGGAAGCGGTTGCAGAGGTCAACGGTTATCTCGTCAAAACGGCACTTGCCATTGACGAATTTCTCAAAGTGCAGGTACACGTCGCGCCAGTAGCCGCTGTGCTTGGTGCTGGTAGAGCGGAAGTACTCCAGGAAGTCTCCCTTCATCTTCTCCTTGTCAAAGAAGTCATAGCGCTCATTGACAATGGACTCGTAGCGACGGCATCTGAGTGCTTTGGCCTTCTCGGTCATACGCTCGTTGAAGTCGCGCTCTCGCTGGTTGGACGGCTTGGCGAAGATGTAGATGCCAAGCGACTCATGCCGCTGGACCTTCATGGTCTGCGGGTCTCGATACCCCGGGTAGTAGTCAAGATAGTACGAGTACTGGGTGCCATTCTTGATCAGGCGCTTGCGGAGTATCACATTCTTACAGATATTGCTCATATCGGTATGATGTTTGCGGGGTTAGTATTCAAGACAGAGTGTTTCTCTGTGCGGCAAAGATATGGAATGCCTCTTCTGTTATGCCTGTTATTCCGCGTCACTGGCAATAATTCCGGAATCACGGCACTATAACCGGTTTTGAACCGGAATAACGGGTAGAAAATGGCAAAATCAGAAGATTCGGTAGGAACCGTATTGGGCCATGCGTTCGGACATGACGGCATCAATTTCGGACTTCAGCAGCATGTTCCGGACTCCGACCCTGACCTTGGTAAGCTGCTTGGTCTTGACGATTACGCTGATCATCGTGCTGGTCAGTCCGAACTTCCTGGCGGCATCCTGTGTCGTGCAGTATCGGTCATCGTTGATGATGTCAGGTCGCTTGAGAGCCTCGAAACTGGACTTGGCATAGTAGGTCACGCCATATTCCCGCTTGGTGGGGATATGGTGTCTATAGACGGCAGAGTGAAGGTTTTGTGGTGCAAGTCCATAGAGTTGGCTAACCTCTTCGGCTGTAATCCAGTCCTGTATTTGTTCTTTCTCCTTGTTCAGGCCGAAGTGTTCGTCAAGGAACTGTTGGCTGTAGTAGTTGCGCCCTCCGATGCGGCACATGGGGACACCCAGACGCTTGGCTGTGGCATATAGCCATGACCTCTGTAACTTGTAACGTTCCATTGCCTCTTCGGCAGTAATGTAGGTGGGTGCTTCCCCTGCTGGGACGTTTGCTGGATTAGTGTTTGCAGGTGTCTGAGGGTCATATTTCTGCTTGTAGCTGGGTGGGGCACTCGACTTCTTTTCCCCTCCCTTGTTTGCTTTCGCCAGTTCAGTTGGCAGGACCCGATGATAGGGACTTCTGACCAGTAGGCTTTCGATGTCTGCTTTGCGCACAAGGGACATCCGGGCACTCAGTCTTGAGGCAGGCAACCGACCGGCATTGACCAGCTTATAGATGTACTGGCGCGAACAGCCCATCAGCACTGCAGCATTGGCAAAGGTCAGATACTCCTGACTCTTCAGATCCATGACAGGTTCGATGGCGGTCAGAAACTCCTGTTGACGTTTCTTCTTGGCTGCCTTGGCTTTGGCCTGGCACTCCTCCGAGCAGTACTTCTGGATGCCTCTGTTCGTAGTGAACTCCTTTCCACAATAGGCGCACTTTCTTGTCTTTTTCATTCGTCTGTGGTTTTGATGTTAATACTCTGTTTCCTTGTATTTCCATCGCAAGTCCACCTTTGTCGCCCTTCGTCAACCGTTGTAAACTATTCGTATTGTCTTACTATTGACAAAATTCTCAGTTTCTGTTGCTCCGGTTTGTCTCTCTTTGTATCCCTTTGTAACCCAATGTCAACACTGTTTACAAAATGACAAAAAAATAGCAGCGTAATTTCCTCGCGGTAGAAATACGTTGCAAAGTTATTCAGATTCTTTGGAATTACCAAATCTGCTGCCAGAATAGGTCAATTTCTAATATGTATTGTAAATCAGCGTTTTATATCTTATTGCTCCTAGTTTTTACTTGTTATTCTGGGCTGGTAAACTCATCCATCGAATGTAGCCGATCCTCTGGAAAAAGCATTTTATGAAATAGAGGCTATCAAAGGCGTATGGAGTAAACGCGAACTAAAACGACAGATTGACAGCCAACTCTATCTGCGTACAGGCATCAGCCAAAACAAAGATGCTGTAATAATGTTAGCTAACAAGGATGCTGAGCAAACCAATATCACAGACATTATCCGGTCTCCTTACACTTTCGAGTTTTTGGGATTGAAAGGAAAAGATGTTGTAGAAGAGAGCGACCTGGAAAGTGCCTTGATAGACCATTTGCAAGAGTTCCTTTTGGAAATGGGTAATGGATTCTGCTTCGAAGCCCGGCAAAAGCGTATTCTCATTGATGACAAATACTTTTTCTACGATTTGCTTTTCTACAATCGAGCACTACATTGCGGTGTGATAGTTGAATTAAAGATGGGAGAGCTTAGTTATGCAGATTTAGCCCAACTGAATATGTATGTCAACTATTACAAAAAGAATTTCATGAACTCAGGAGATAATCCACCTATCGGTATTTTGCTCTGTTCTGGAGCTGGCAAGGAGATGGTGGAGTATGCTTCTCCTGGAATTGATGAAAATGTATTTGTATCTACCTATATGTTGAATCTTCCTTCCAAAGAAACTTTGTTGGACTGGTTGAAAAACAATAAATTGGAGAAACTATGAGAGAAGGATGGGAATATAAGAAACTGGGGGAGGTTTGCGAGATCAATTATGGTACACGAGTTGTCCAGAAAAAAGATAAGGGTTCCACATACTATGTATATGGAGGAGGTGGAGCTACATTTATGGTAGACAGCTACAATAGGGAAGATTGCTTTATAGTGGCTCGATTTGCCATGTCCCCTAAATGTACGAGATTCGTTAAGGGAAAGTTTTTCCTCAATGATAGCGGATTGTCTGTTAGTACTAAAATGGAGGGATTGTCTCAAGGATTTGTCGACAAAGCACTTATGGCGAACAACGACAAAATATACGCTATGAGTAAAGGTGCAGCACAGAGAAATCTTGACATGTCGGCATTTCGAAACCTTTCTATTCCTGTTCCCCCTCTCTCAGAGCAGCAGCGGATTGTGTCCGAACTTGACCTCTTGACCTCTATCATAGACAAGCAGAAGGCACAGCTCAACGAATTGGATACCCTCGCCCAGAGCATATTCTATGATATGTTCGGTGATCCTGTAGAGAATGAAAAGGGATGGGAGGTGAAGAAGTTAGAAAACTGTGTTGAGAAAAATAAATATGCGCTAAAAGCAGGGCCCTTTGGTTCGGCTTTGAAAAAGGAATATTATGTTCCCTCTGGATATAAAATATACGGTCAAGAGCAAGTTATTTCGAATGATGTCAATTATGGAAGTTATTATATAGATGAAATAAAATACAACGAACTAAAAAGTTTCTCAATAAAGTTCGACGATGTCTTAATCTCTCTGGTTGGTACTTTTGGGAAACTTTTGATTATTCCGAAGTATTTTCAAGAAGGAATAATAAATCCTCGTCTTGTAAAAATTTCTTTTGATAAAGATATCGTAAATACGACTTATTTTAAGTATTTCTTTACGTCTGATAGCTTAAAAGAATATTTAAACAATAATTCTCATGGTCAAACCATGGGGATATTAAATTTGAGTATTATTAAGTCTATTCCTCTCATTGTTCCTCCTCTCTCTCTCCAGCAATCCTTTGCTGCCAAGATAGAGGCCATCGAGAAGCAGAAGGCAGCCATTAGCAGTAGTTTAGCAGAGACGCAGAAGCTCTTTGACTACACGATGGACAAATACTTTGGATAAAAAAACAAAACAATCATGCGAAACTTCGACTACATACAGTCATTGGGTCTGAATGACCTCTACCGCTACTGCTCGGCAGCGGAGGAGTATCAGTATGTGGATCCAGAATACTCGGCAGTCAACGCCCGAAGAGCATTGGAGTACATAGTCAAGGCCTTGTACTTCATGAAGCATAAGGAGGTGGGCGAAAGGACCTCGCTCTTTGAACTGGTGGATGGAGAGACCTTCCGCGAGTTCATAGGCGATGACCGCGTGATGATGGCTGTCCACTATGTGCGTAAGGTAGGCAACAATGGTGCTCATACTGGCAACGTCAGCAGGAAGGAGTCATTCTTCGCCCTGCTGAACATCTACAATGTGGTCGGAGCTATCCTGCTCAAACTGAGAGTGGTATCGGAGGTAAAGCCATTCGACGAAAAACTGATCCCGAATGCTCCTCAGAAGCCGGCTGTCGTTCTGCCTGTGGTTGAGGTTAAGCCGACAGATATCCTTGTGACCACTCCAGCTCCAGCTGTAGTAGCATCAACGGCTCCTGTCGAGGTATTGCCTACCCCAATCAGCGAGGCAGAGACACGTAAGCTGTTCATTGACCTCATGCTCAAAGAGGCAGGTTGGCAGGTATTGGACAAAGAGGGTACCATACAACCCGGTAAGGCTTGCATAGAGGTCGAGGTTCAGGGAATGCCCAATAGTCAGAGTGTGGGTTATGCAGATTATGTGCTGTTTGGCAGCAACGGTAAGCCATTGGCTGTAGTAGAGGCTAAGAAGGCATCTGTATCACCCATCAAGGGCAAGCATCAGGCTGAACTCTATGCAGACTGTCTGGAGAAGCAGTATGGGGTGCGTCCGGTCATCTACTACACCAACGGATTTGTAACCAACATCATAGACGGATTGGGCTATCCTCCTCGCAAACTGTATGGATTCCATACCGACAAGGATCTGGAACTGATGATCCAGCAGCGAGGCCGTCATGACATCACGGACTTTACGGTCAAGGACAACATCACAGACCGCTACTACCAGAAGATGGCCATCAAGGCGGTATGCGAGCACTATAACACGAAGCATCGCAAGGGCCTTCTGGTCATGGCTACAGGTACAGGCAAGACCCGTGTCTCCATATCGTTCGTAGATGTATTGATGCGCAATGGATGGGTGAAGAATGTGCTCTTCCTGGCAGATCGTACCTCGTTGGTATCGCAGGCTCACAAGAACTTTGTGAAGCTGATGCCTAATGCCACCACCTGTGTATTGAGCGATAGCGGAACGGAACGAGACCTGAATGCCCGTATTATCTTCTCGACCTACCAGACGATGATCAACTGCATCGACACCGAAGATAAGCCCTTCTCTGTAGGTCGCTTCGATCTGATCATCATCGATGAGGCTCACCGTAGTATCTTCGGTAAGTATGGAGCTATCTTCCACTACTTCGATTCATTGATGCTCGGTCTGACAGCAACTCCTCGTGACGAGGTGGACAAGAGCACCTACGACATCTTTGAGATGGAGCAGGGTTCGCCAAACTATGCCTACGAACTGGAGGATGCTGTGACTGACAGATATCTGGTCAACTACCGAGGCTTCAAGCGTGGTTCTTTGATCCTGAAAGAGGGTATCAAGTATAGCTCCCTCTCTGAAGAGGAAAAGAAGCAGATGGAGGAGGTCTATGAGTATGAGAAGACTCGCAAGGCCCTCGACCCGAAAGAGGATTACCACCGTGACATCGCCAATGACGAGATCTTCAGCTACATCTTCAACCAAGATACCATCGATGGTGTTCTGCAGGATCTGATGGAGAAAGGCCTGAAGGTGCAGAGCGGAGAGCGTATCGGCAAGAGCATCATCTTTGCCTACAACCACCGCCACGCAGAGATGATCGTTGAGCGATTCAACACCCTCTATCCAGAATATGGGGCGGGATTCTGTGTACTGATAGACAACTATGTGACCTATGCACAGGATCTGATTGACAAACTGGAGGTACGCGACAATGACCCGCAGATTGCTGTTTCGGTCGATATGCTTGATACTGGTATTGATGTGCCGGATATCCTGAACCTGGTATTCTTCAAGATCGTGAAGAGCAAGATCAAGTTCATGCAGATGATCGACCGTGGTACTCGCCTGAGTCAGGATATCTTTGGCCCAGGCAAGGACAAGGAGGTGTTCTATATCTTCGACTGGTGTAGGAACTTTGAGTATTTTGAGAAGAATCCAGATGGGAAGGAGGCTCCACAGTCGATCTCATTGACTGAACGACTCTTCGGCTTGCGTTCGGATATCGCCTTCCACCTGCAGCACCAGCAGTATCAGGAGGATGCTTTCTGTAAGGGACTGCATGATGAACTGAAGACTTTATTGCGAGAGCAGGTTTGTATGTTGTCCGATAGTCATATCTCTGTTCGTATGAAGTGGGAACAGGTCAGCCACTTCAAGGCTAAGGAGGCTTGGACCTGTATCTCGGATGTCGATACGCTCACGCTGAAGAACGATATTGCACCCCTTCTGCCCAAGAACACCAGCGAGGAGAATGCCAAGAAGTTCGATGTCCTGGCATTGAGCATCGAGCTGAGCTTGATAGCTGACGATGTGAATGCCGACAAGTGTATCAAGAAGGTGCAGCTGATAGCCGAGAAACTGCAGGAGAAGGCTACTCTGCCACAGGTGCAGGCCAAGATGGGTACCATCAAGGAGGTGCTGACTCCGATAGCATGGGAGAATGCTAACCTGCAATGGCTGGAGAAGGTGCGACTTGACCTGCGTGACCTGATGAAGTTCCTGATTGGCTCCAAGAGCGAGTGGTTCATAGTCGATATTGAGGACACTATATCATACGACGGCGAAAGTGCCGGTGTGAAGATGAAGGTTTCCTATAAGCAAAGAGTCATGGACTACTTGGCTGAGCACAAAGACCTGCCTGTCTTGGATAAGATCTACAACATCGAGCAGCTTACTATCCAAGATGTTCAGGAACTGGAACGTATCTTGTGGGAAGAGTTGGGTAACAAACAGGAGTATGACCAGCTGACCTCAGATAAAACCTGTGGTGCTAATGTAGCCATGTTCATCCGTTCTGTGATTGGTGTGGATCATGAGAATGCTATTCATCGATTCAGCGAGTTCCTGTCGGGCGCTCAGCTGAATGCAGAGCAGGAGGAGTTCATATCGACCATCATCACCTATGTCTGTGAAAATGGAGATATCACCAAGGAGATTGTAGTCAATGAATCACCATTTGATCAGCAGCTTCCTATCTTCCAAGAGCAGATGCAGCCACTGGCCAAGTACATCGACAATATCCACAATGCCATTATTCCTATTCACCAATATGCTATCCAAGATCCTCCAATTCGCATGGCAGCCGATGGTGGAGTTATAAACTATACTTGATCCTGGAATCGGCAGCATAGTTTCCTCGAGTGAATGAAAATTATCAGCAAGAACAACTTAAGAATAATTATGGATACACACGGAATAGTATACGTCCTGACTAACCCAGTAATGCCTGGTATCGTTAAAATCGGCATGACTGAGCGTTCGGATATCGACAAGAGACTGAGAGAACTGTACACGACTGGTGTACCAGTTCCATTCGAGTGTGCTTATGCCTGCAAGGTTGACCCAGCCGACTGCGCCAAGATTGAGAAAGCCCTGCACAAAGCTTTCGAGCCATAGAGAGTAAATGCCAATCGTGAGTTCTTCCGTATTCAGCCAGGTCAAGCCATCGCTATCCTCGAATTGTTCAATCAGGGAGACATCACCCAGGAGGTTGAGGAGGAGATCCAGAATGATTTGACAGATGATGATAAGATGGCATCCATTAAAGCGCAATCTCATAGACCTCCATTGGATTTCTTTGAAATGGGCATGAAGGTTGGTGATGTATTGATGTGGAAGGATGACACCTCAATCACCGTTACGGTTGCAACAAACAGAAAAGTATGCTATGAGGGAGAGATAACATCCATCAGCTCTTTGTCTGCCCCATTGAAGGGGTCAAGCACAAAGTATATTGCTCCAGGTGCTCATTGGCTTTTCAATGGCAAGACCTTGAGCGAGATATACGACGAAACCTATCCGTTTGAAGAATGATGCAATTATGGAGACACCACATGCAAAGGAGTTGTTTTTAGCTGTTAAGAAAGGTACAATTGAGGAGTCTAAGATGCTTCAATTGTTGACCTATGCTATAAAGCATGAGGGAACTTGTATTTGCTATGGTTCTGGACGCATAGATGTGCGTACTATAGACCTGGCCTCTAAATATCCTGTTATATCAAAAGAAATCAATGAGTGGCACAAAGGATGGGATAATATGCGTGACGCTCATTTCGTGGACTTCTATAATTTGTCATGCGCAGAACGCCCATTCGCCCTTGAGCAAGCTGGATTTAGTAAGTGGATTATTGACTTTTGGAATTCAAAGGATGCTTATAAGTATAAAAATAGGTTTACTTCTGCGATTCATGTCGATTTGAACGATGGAACGTGGGAAGAACTAATCTTCAATCAAACTCGTCCAGAAGATCATTTCGTTCAAGATGGCATCAGCATCCATGTAGAAAAAGAGAGGAACAAGACTGGGGTGGATGTAAAAGCCGTAATTACCCAAGAAGGGAAATATGAACTCTATATTGCGTGTCAACAGAGTCCTACGCGCGAAATGATAAAACGATATATCTCATATCATTCCATAATGCAAGTCTTCAATCAAATGTCTGAAAATGGAGAAACCGAAAAAGTATGGAATGATACAGAACGACTTGATTCTATTATCAAACAGACCACAGAATTTCAGGAACACATTTCCAAAGCAAACGAAATATGGGATTGCTTAACCCATGGAATCCCGATTAAACGAGTATTATCACATTCTAACGATTTCGATCCCCAAAATAAAAATGACATCAAGACGTATATACGAAAGAATAAAGGGTGGTACTTCTCAGGACAATGTTTCTGCCGTTTGTGTAATTCGGCTCACACCCGAGGATATAGATACTATATTGGTGGAACAGAAGTTATTATCTGCAAGTATTGCGAGGATGAATTAAAAAATAAAAAGCCATGGGCAAAGGAAATCCTTGTAAACATGGGTGGTAAGCGTTAATTTTCAAACAATATGACTAAACCATCTGCCGAGATAAAAGGATTCGAATACGAACTTATAGACATCAAGTGGGAGCTAGATTATGATCTCACTGATGCCATGCATGTTCGTATGGTGAAGGATGGCTCAGATGAACATAAACCTGTTCTACCAGACATTCAATATGATGAAAATGGGATTCCAAAAGGGAACTCTCCAGAAGAAATTCAAATAAGAAGAGCCATCATCCACGATTTTATTCAAAATTGGAGGAATGAACATCCTGATGAGCTAATCATCAATAATAGCTTAAAAGAACCAGTCAAAGTGCTTCAAGTATCGCTTAGAGAAGCATGCCAGCATTCTGCTCGTAGCTATAAATCCACCAAGGCTGTTCTTCTGTTAGAGAGGATAATAAGAGATGCCACAAAATATGGCGAGTCTTTAACCAAAGAGGGAGATAGTAGCCAACGCCAATTTGAAAAGATGATTATCTTGACTTATCATTCAGAAGAATTAGGCCTGGCAAAACTTACGTTGGGTGTGAAGAAACAAACCCACGAAAAAGTTGAATATGGAATCACTGTGCCTGATCCCAATAAGCCATTGATAGATTCGAAACTCCGTATTGCCAGTAAAAAGAAAAAGACACCTCACCATAGAAGGTAAAGTGTCTATATTCTTGCCCCAGAAATACGTACGCCATTTTACTCAATGAGTGAAGCTTCACAAGCGGGGACTTCGCTGATAGAATTACAACATGGCGGTTCAATAAGAACTTATACGGCTTATTTTCCGTTGCAAAGATAGGGCTTTCTTCCGAGATTACCAAATAATAGAACAAATAAAATGCTAATATACAAGAGAAATCATGGATTTCGGCTGAAGGACATAGCAAAATAATGATAAATTATGACAAAATCATCAACATACTCAGGAGATACTTTGCAAGAATCCCACTAAACGCAAAAGAGGCCTGCAAAAACTTTGCAAGCCTCTTCTGCGGAGAGAACGGGATTCGAACCCGTGAAACCCTTTGGAGGTTTACACGCTTTCCAGGCGTGCCTCTTCAACCACTCGAGCATCTCTCCTAAAAAATGGAGAGATAACCATGCTTCTATCTCTCCATAAAAAAGGGGGACAAAGCCCCCAATTGTGTTGTAAGCAATTTTTTCGGGTGCAAAGATAATGATATTTTCAACATCTTCCAAGAAAAAGGGAGAAAAATGTCAAAAAAATTTCATCTTTTATTGCCAGTTTCGGTAGAATACTATATCTTTGCACCAGAACAAACACATAACTAAACACACTAATGAAAAACTTATCAAATCACTGGTACAAAATCGTCGGCTTAGTCTGCGCTTTTCTATTCTTATTAATGGTTTACAGGCGCGAGGCGCGTATGCGTGCACACATAGAGAATATGGAGGCAAGACTTGATGCCCTTGAACTCTACACCCAAGGCAAAACACAGACAGATTCCATCACAATCGAGAAAGCCACAGTACCAGCCTCCGACAAGAAGAGAACAAACACTCCTCGTCGTCAGCCAAGCAGAAACGCCACTGCTGAAAGCTCACAAAAGAGCAGCAACAAAGCTACGGCAAATCCAATTGCCATCGCCCCCCAAGAAGAGAAAGAGGACCATCAGGGCAAGTTCCGACAGGTAGTCAGACTCGAACTGAACACTGTAGATAGTGCCACTCTGGTTCGAGTGCCAGGCATTGCCGAAGGAACAGCAAAGGCTATTCTTATTTATAGAGAAAAGCTCGGCGGCTACTATTCGCCCGAACAGTTACGAGAGAAATTAACATGGGAAAGCGCACAAAAGAACCTTGACACTTGGTGCAATGAATGGTTTTGGACAGATGAAAATCTCATACGGAAACTACAAATCAATAATCTATCGTTCAAAGAGTTAGTCCACCATCCCTATTTAGAATACAATGAGGTAAAAGCCATCGTAAAATGGCGTGACAGACACGAAAAGGTACATAATGTCGCTGATTTAGAGCAAATCGGCATCGACGACAGTACCAAATTAGAGAAGCTCCTCCACTATGTGGAGTTCTAAAATGGCGTCAAAAGCCATAAAATACTGCCCTATCGGGCAAAATCGCCCCCTAAACGTCAGTTTTTCAACAAAACTTTTGGTCGTTTCGTAGAAAAGTTCTATCTTTACAGCCGAAAAATCGGTAAAAGAGAACATTTCATGTCAGAATATCACGTTCCTGTTATGCTTCAAGAGTGTCTGGAGGGTCTGCAGATCCGACCAGACGGAATCTATGTGGACGTCACCTTTGGTGGTGGCGGACACAGCCGCGCCATACTGGAACAATTGGGTCCCAAAGGTCACCTTTACAGCTTCGACCAGGATCCAGACGCAGAGAAGAACGCCTTCGGGAACGACAACCCTAACGATAACGCTAACCATAACGATAACCCTAACGATAACGCTAACCATAACCCTAACTTCACTTTTGTTCGAAGCAACTTCCGCTACCTGAAGAACTGGATGAAGTACTATGGGGTCAAGCAGATTGACGGACTGTTGGCTGATTTGGGCGTATCGAGCCACCATCTGGACGAAGCCTCCCGAGGATTTGCCTTCCGACTGGACGCACCTTTGGACATGCGAATGAACACTCGTGCTGGCATGACAGCTGCCGAAGTGATCGCCAACTACAGCGAGGAGGATCTGACACGCATCTTCACCCTCTACGGAGAACTCCGACAAGCCAAACGAATGGCAAGCGCTTTGGTTCGTACCCGTCAGCAACGCACCATTGCCACCACTGGAGACCTGCAGCAAGTTCTCCTCCCCTTCATCGATCCTCGAGCCCAAAAGAAAGAACTGGCTCAAGCCTTCCAGGCACTACGCATCGAAGTCAACCACGAGATGCAGGCTCTGGAAGAGATGCTACAGGGAGCAGTCGAGTGTCTTGCGCCCGGCGGTCGATTGGTCGTGATGACCTACCACTCGCTCGAAGACCGCATTGTGAAGAACGTAGTTCGTTCCGGGCATGCCGATGGTAAGATTGAGCAAGACTTCTATGGTCGAATACTGGCGCCACTGAAAGCAGTAAACAACAAGCCGATCATCGCATCGGACGAAGAGCAGGAACAGAACCCTCGCAGCCGTAGTGCCAAGTTACGCGTTGCCACAAAACTGGAGAAGCAATGAATAAACTGGACAATCTGACCGAGCAGGTCAAGAAATCGCTGGATGGCAGTTCATCGCCGTTCTCTGCCGAATTCTACCGCAAACATCTGGGCAAAGTCTTTCTGTTGCTATTCCTGATGTACAGCTTCATCCAGATGCGTTACAGCCACGAGGAATTAATCAGCGAAATCGGCACGCTCAAAACAGAATTGGCTGATGTGCGATACACAAGCATTGCCACTTGGGGCGAACTCACCAGCAAGAACAAGCCTGAGATCGTGAAGAGCAAGATCTCGGAAAGCGCCAATCTGATTGCAGCCGACGAACCACCGATTGAGGTGGAGTAGAGCGACAAGGGATGAAAGGTAAAGGGCGAAGAGTAAAGGCAAAATAAACAGAATGAAAATTTCATTGAATTACAACAAACGATTCTTTCTCATAGGTGCAGCGATGCTGGCCTATGTGCTCTGTATCTGGATACAGTCGTTTCGTACGTTGATAATTCACGGCGATGCCTATCGTGCCAAAGTCGAACGACTCAGGTTTGATGCCAAACCCATACAGCCTATCCGTGGTTTTATTTTCGCCGATGGAGGAGAATTGCTGGCAGGCAGTCTGCCAGAGTTTGACGTCTATCTGGACTTCCGCAGCACAACTGTACCTGATGCCAACGGCAGAATCAATATCCCCACCGACACCATCTACAAGTATTTCGGTCCTAATGGAGAAGGCAGCAAAGCATTGGCCAATGCCTACAGCAACTCCGCCAAGAACACCAAGAGTGCCTCCCGTTTTGGAGAAGAGATAATCAAAGCCTACAAGCAGCGAAAAGGCAATTATCTGGTTTTGCGTGCCTTGCCCTATATGGACTACAAACACCTGCGCCAGCAACCCTATTTCAACAAAATCCGCTACAAGTGTGGCATTCGAACCGAAGAGCGCGCGCACCGTTATCGCCCTTATGGCGAGAACCGTATGGCTTCGGCCACAATCGGAACGGTCTATGCCAAATCTGGCACCGATTCCACGCAGCAAGCCGGACATGGTCTGCGAGGCATCGAAAAAGGATTCGACGACTATCTGGCTGGCAAACCAGGCTTGGGCTATATGCAGAAGATCCGCCGTTCGTACACCAATGTCACCATCGAGGCTCCTATAGATGGGGCCAATGTCCACACGACCATCGATGTAGAGATGCAGGAGATTCTGGATTACGAATTGAACAAACGAATCCTCCAACTCCATGCAGCCGAGGGGTGGGCAGCATTCGTCGAAGTCAAGACTGGCAAAATCAAAGCCATATCGAACCTGCGCCGTGAGGGTGACCATTGCGTCGAAGACTATAACCACCTGTACGAAGATCTGGTGGATCCGGGCTCAACCTTCAAAACCGTCAGCTACATGATCATGCTCGAGGACGGCAAAGTCAAACCGGAAGATGTCTTCGATACCGGCAACTACGACAACAACAATCCGACACCATGGGTTTATCACACCCAGAGAATTCGTGATGACCATGCTGTAGGACGAGCAACGATGGACGAGCTGATTGTGCAATCCAGCAACATCGGTGTTGCCAAGGCTACCACTTCAGCCTACGAAAAGGATCCGCAACGCTATCTGGATGCTATCGAGGCTATCGGATTCCTGAATGACCGTGTCCTGAACGATTCTGACCGGGCAGAGATCAAACGAATCGGTTTCTTGAAGCATCTCGATTGGCGTAAAGAATTTCCAGGATCACAAGCAGCACGTCACCGTCAGATAACAGGTTCGGCCTGGCACAAAGCTTCGTTGGCACAGATCAGCTATGGCTACGAAACCCAGATTCCAGGCATCTATATGCTCCAGTTCTACAACGCCATTGCCAACAATGGCAAACTGATTCGCCCCTACATAGTCGATCATGTCGAGAAAGACGGCAGCGTACTCTACGAACAGGAGACCACCGTCATCAACAAGAAGATATGCAGCAAGGAGACCTTGAAGGCCGTCCGTCACGCCTTGGAGGGTGTCGTTGACCACGGCACAGCTGCCGGTCGTCCGAAAGGGCATCCGAAAGGGTATCTGGAAGCAGTCAAGACCGACAAGGTCAAGATTGCTGGCAAGACGGGAACTGCCCAGCGATATAATCCGATTACAAAAAACTACTTTGGTGCCGGACACAACGTATCGTTTGTCGGATACTTCCCTGCCGACGAGCCAGAGTATTGCGGCATTGTCGTAATCAATTCCTTTGGCAGTGGAATCTCGAACGCAGGTGGTGGTTTCATGGCAGGACCGGTCTTCCGCCATTTTGCCGAAAGAGTCTATGCCTTACATTGTCATCGCACAATGAAAGACATACAGCCGGACAGTATCGGCCACGAACCCATCATGAAACGTGGAGCAGATCTGGCAAGTGTCATTCCGGGCAAATTACCTGACGTGAGGGGAATGGGTGCACGCGATGCCCTGCTTATGCTCGAGTCTGCCGGATTCCATTATGTCGATATTCGTGGCACAGGCACCGTGGTATCGGTAACTAACAATTCAGGATCAATCACAATCAACCTAAAATAAGAGAACTACGATGAAACTAAGTACACTTCTGGAACGAATCACCTACATGTTGGGTGGCGCTCAACAGACAGACATTGAAATCGAGAATATCGAACAAGATAGCCGAAAAGTTAAAGCCGGCACTCTCTTCGTGGCCATACGTGGCACCAACGTCGATGGTCATTCATTCATTCCTCAAGTCATCGAGGCAGGAGCTTCGGCCATCGTGTGCGACGAGGAATGGTACAAATCCGAAGAAGGATGCAACAAAACAACAAAAGAACAAAACAACACCACCTTCATTGTTGTCAAGGACTGCAACCTGACACTGGCTTTGTTGGCTTCGGCATGGAACGGATATCCATCGGAGCAGTTGACCTTGGTCGGCGTAACCGGCACCAATGGCAAAACCACCATCGCCACCCTGCTTTACAAACTGTTCAGTAAATTGGGTTATCCTTGTGGTCTGCTCTCGACGGTCTGCAACTACGTCATCGATCGTCCTGTACCAGCCACACACACCACACCAGATCCGTTGGCCCTGAACGATCTGCTCCGACAGATGGTCGATGAAGGTTGTGCTTATGCCTTCATGGAGGTATCAAGCCATTCGGCTGACCAGAAAAGAATCGGTGGTCTGGACTTCGACGGTGGTATCTTCACCAACCTGACACGCGACCACATGGACTATCATAAGACCGTCGAAAACTACCTGAAGGCCAAAAAGTCCTTCTTCGACGGACTGAAGAAAGAGGCTTTTGCACTCAGCAATCTCGATGACAAGAACGGAGAGGTCATGATGCAGAACACCAAAGCACGCAAACGGCTCTACAGCACACGTACGGCAGCCGACTATCAGGCCAAAGTGATCGAAGAGGCATTCGAAG
This sequence comes from Bacteroidales bacterium, assembly GCA_045600485.1. Classification (GTDB taxonomy): domain Bacteria; phylum Bacteroidota; class Bacteroidia; order Bacteroidales; family UBA3663; genus Liminaster. Next base: position 17,656 of record JAZRXX010000027.1, on the reverse strand, counting down.
GCATGGAACTCCAACTGAATGGAACCAATGTCATCACCCACTTCGTCGGGCGCTTCAATGCATCGAACCTGGTTGCTGTCTATGGTGCTGCGCTCGAACTTGGAGCCAAGAATGAAGAAGTTCTGGTCAAAATGTCGGAATTGGTTCCGGTCAACGGTCGTTTTGAGTCAATCCGTTCGCCCAAAGGTTTCTCGGCCATCATCGACTATGCACATACCCCAGATGCTCTGGTCAATGTACTCGGCACTATTCGCGAGATTCTTGACACCAAGAATGAAGGTAAGATCATTACGGTAGTAGGCTGTGGTGGCAATCGCGACAAAGGCAAACGTCCGATCATGGCCAAGGAGGCAGCCTTACGTTCCGACCGCTTGGTATTGACCAGCGACAATCCTCGTTTCGAGGAACCAGAAGATATCCTCAAAGACATGGAGGCTGGTCTTGACAGCCAAGAGCTGAAAGATAAGACCATCACCATCTGTGATCGCCGCGAAGCTATCCGTACGGCAGTAATGTTGGCTCAAAAGGGGGATGTGATCCTCGTTGCCGGCAAGGGTCATGAGGACTACCAGATCATCAAAGATGTCAAGCATCACTTCGATGATCATGAGGTAGTTCGTGAGGCGATTGGGTAACCGTTGTTTTGTTCTTTTGTTGTTTTGTTCCTTTGTTTGATCATCTGGCGAAGAACTCAGCAAAATGGCTAAAGAACACAGCCACACAGCAAAACAGAAACAAAAGAACAAAAAGAACGCAAGAACAAAACAACACAAGAACAAAAGAACAAAACAACATAAGAACAACAATAGCTAATGTTATTTTACATCTTCCGATATCTCAAAGAGGCATTTGACTTACCAGGCGCTGGTATGTGGGGGTACATTTCGACCCGAGCCATAGCAGCGATGATTCTAAGCCTTACCATTTCGACTTTGTTCGGCAACTGGTTCATCAACTACATGAAACGGAACAACAAAGTCGAAGTGCAACGCGATGCCGAAACCGATCCGTTCAATGTTGGCAAAAAAGGAGTACCGACAATGGGTGGTATCATCATCATAGCCGCCACCATCATTCCATGCGTATTGTTCGGACGACTCCGCAACATCTATATGATCATGATGTTAGTGACAACGGTCTGGTTGGGATTGCTAGGCTGGCTGGACGATTTTCTGAAAGCCAAAACCAAAGAGTATGATCAACTGCCAAGCCTGCTGCGATTTCTCAGCGAATTTCGTGGCACAAGTGCTGCCTATCGCGAAAAGAACAAAAATGGACTGCGCCCCATCTACAAACTGTTGGGACAATTCACCTTGGGTTTGAGCATTGGTTTGGTACTATGGCTCAGTCCTGACGCAGTCGTTCGCGAAGGTGGAGAACTTATCAAAACTACCAGCACCACGCTACCGTTCATCAAAGGGCACAACCTCGATTATGCCGGACTCTTCGCATTCATGGGAGACTGGCAGGAAGCTGCCGGCTGGGCATTCTTTGTGTTGGTCGCCACATTCATTGTCATGGCTGTAAGCAACGGATCGAATCTGAATGATGGTCTGGATGGCATGTGTGCCGGCAATTCAGCAATCATGATGGTTGCATTAGGGCTGTTGGCCTATTTCTCCAGTCATGTCACTTTTGCCAACTATTTTGATATCATGTTCATTCCAGGATCGCAAGAACTGGTAGTCTTCCTATCAGCCTTTGCCGGTGCTTTGATCGGATTCCTCTGGTTCAATACCTATCCGGCGCAGATCTTTATGGGTGATACTGGCTCACTCGCCATTGGCGGTGTCATTGGTGTTACAGCCATCATCATACACAAAGAGCTGATGATTCCAATCATCTGTTTTGTCTTCTTGGCCGAAAGCATTTCGGTAATCCTGCAGACTCACGTTGCCAAGATGGGCAATAAACGTGGCAAGAAGTGGCGCATTTTCATGCGCACCCCTATCCACGATTCCTTCCGTGTCACTCCACAAATCACAGATAACATGATCAAAGCCGGCATCGACATTTCGAAGATTCCATTCCGATGGATCAGCGGATGCCAGCATGAAAACCGTATTACCATGCGTTTCTGGATTGTTACGCTGATTACAGCGGCTTTAGCGATATTAACTTTGAAAATTCGATAAAATAAAGGGAACTACTATGAAAAGAATTGCAGTATTAGGTGGTGGCGAAAGCGGTGCAGGTGCCGCAGTGCTTGCCAAAGTCAAGGGTTTTGATGTATTCTTGTCGGATATGTCGCCCATCAAGGACAAGTACAAGGAATGGCTCCAGAAATGGGACATCCCTTACGAAGAGGGCCATAACCACACAGAGGAACTAATCCTGAATGCCGACGAGGTCATCAAAAGTCCTGGCATTCCACTGACAGCTCCACTCATCATCAAGCTCATGAAGCAAGGCACTCCTATCATTTCGGAGATTGAGTTTGCCGGCCGATATACAGATGCCAAGATGATTTGCATTACCGGTAGCAACGGCAAAACAACAACGACTATGATGACCTACCACATTCTCAAAGAGGCTGGTCTCAATGTAGGTCTGGCTGGCAACGTGGGCAAGAGTCTTGCTCTCCAGGTGGCAACCGAGAAGTTTGACTATTATGTAATCGAACTCTCTTCGTTCCAGTTGGACAACATGTACGAGTTCAAGGCCAATGTTTCGGTCATCATGAATATCACTCCAGATCATTTGGATCGCTACGATCATGAGATGCAGAACTACATTGATGCCAAATTGCGTATTCTGCAGAACCAGGACGAAAATGATCATTTCATCTTCTGGAACGAGGATCCCATCGTTACCAAAGAGATCAAAAAACGCGAGCCTTTGCGCATGAAGCTGATGCCTTTCACTGGCAAGAGTTTCAAAGAGATGGGCGATAAGCCACTCACACCGGGCGCATATATCAAGGATGGCAAGATGGTCGTTGATCTGGTTGACCAAATGATTGACATCGATGTCGATGATCTGCCTCTGCCTGGTCCTCACAATCTCTACAACACCATGGCGGCTACTATTTCGGCCGGCATTGCAGGTATCAAGAAAGAGGCCATCCGCAAGGCATTGAAGTCATTCAAGGGTGTTGAACACCGACTGGAGAAATGTGGAATAATAGATGGAGTACAGTACATCAACGACTCGAAGGCTACCAACGTCAATTCTTGCTGGTATGCTTTGATGTCGATGAAGACTCCAACTGTCCTTATTCTGGGTGGCAAGGACAAAGGCAATGACTACACCGAAATCGAAGAATTGGTGCGTGAACGTTGCACAGCCCTCGTATATATGGGCTTGCACAACGAGAAGCTGCACGACTTCTTCGACAAGCAAGGCAAACCAGTCGCCGATGCTCTATCGATGCGTGAAGCTTTGGAGAAGTGTCGTGCCTTTGCTAAGCCCGGTGATACAGTTCTCCTCTCTCCATGCTGTGCTTCGTTCGACCTCTTCAAGAGCTACGAGGATCGCGGTGACCAGATGAAGGCCATTGTAGCAGAGTGGGCAGCACAATAAAGGATAAAGGGAAAAGCCTCACTCCAGCCCTTTCCGAGCGGAGAGGGAGATTGGGTAGTTAGAGGAAAGAGCAATCAACCCAAAACTTTATACTTAAAACGCAAAACATAAAACTCAAAACTAAACAAGATTGGCAAAGAAATCAGGCATTAGCACGCTGATGGGCGGCGACAACTGGATCTGGGGCATCTACTGTATCCTGATCTTCATATCCATCATCGAGATGGCCAGTGCATCAAGCAGATTGGCTTATAGGCAGATTACGAACGATAATCCGCTGACTGGTCATGTCCAATACTTGATTATAGGCTTCTTTGTTTTCGTCTGGGGATTTCAAAATCTGACACGAGCCAACATCAAGTGGGTAAAGTTGTTAGGCATTGCCTGTTACCTCTTGGGCGTAACGCTGATGTGCGCTTTACCAGTGTTGGGTGTCAGTTCCAACGGCGCATTCCGTGCCATCGGTGGCTTCCAGCCAGTCGAGTTAGCCAAGACAGGCGCCATCTTATGTCTTTGTGTAGCGATTACTGCGCCAAACGAAGACTATAGGTTATCCTTCTTCCTTAAAGATCCCAAGAAGACGGAGTTTCGACGATATATTTTCATGCTCATCATGCTGGCTCTCGCAGCGATACCAATTGCTATCCAGAACCTTTCGTCGGCACTCATCTTAGGTTTTACGGCCTTGGGAATCATGTTCCTCGGAGAGGTAAAGTTCAAGTATCTGTTTCGAACGATATTGATATTAGGAAGTCTCGGAGGCTTGTTTGTCGGCAGTCTTTTTGGCCTGCATCAACTCAATGCCAGTTCTGAAGCTGGAGGAGGTAGCCATCATACCGATCTGGGACTGCTAAGCCGTGCCAACACATGGGAATACCGACTCTTCCATGGCGACAGCACTCCATTGTGGGAACAGTCGTTGAACGATGAAAACACGCAGGTGCTTTGTGCCCACATGGCCATTGCCAATAGCAATATGATTGGTAAGTTCTTTGGCGAAAGTCAGTTGCGCGATCATTTGCCAGAGGCCTATTCGGACTATATGTATGCCATCATCTTCGAAGAGACCGGCATTTTAGGTGCCGCCTTCGTAATGTTGCTATACTTAGGGTTGCTATTCCGATGCTACAAGTTATCGCTAAGAACCAAAGATCAGCTAACGCGACTGCTCATGGTCGGTCTTCCGCTCATCATTGTCATCCAAGCCTTGATACACATGGGTGTCTGCACCGATGCCATGTTTGTGACTGGTCAGCCGCTTCCTCTCATCAGCAAGGGCGGTATGTCAACAATGGCCACTTCGGCTTGTTTCGGCATCTTGTTAGGATTGAGTAGTGCCATCGAACGAGAAGAGGCGGACAAGCATAACTCTTCGAACGTAGAATAAAATCAAAGTCAATACACATATATATAATATGAGAGTTCTTATCAGTGGTGGTGGTACTGGCGGACATATCTTTCCCGCAGTATCAATAGCCAATGAGATCCGCGAGATGAAGCCAGACACAGAGTTTCTCTTCATTGGCGCTTTGGGACGAATGGAGATGGAGAAGGTACCGGCTGAGGGCTACAAGATCATCGGATTGCCGGTACGTGGATTCATCCGTCCGCTTTTCCACCCGGGCAACATCAAAGTCCTGCTTGATCTCTTCAAGAGTATTCGTCAGGCCAAGAAGATCATTCGTGATTTCAAGCCGGATGTAGCAGTCGGTGTGGGTGGTTATGCCAGTGCCGCTGCCCTGAAGGCAGCCCATGCCTTGAACGTACCTTATGTACTACAAGAGCAGAATGGTTTTGCAGGTGTAACCAACCAGAAGCTGGCACGTAATGCTCAAAAGATATGTGTAGCATACCCAGGCATGGAACGATTCTTTCCAGCCGAACGCATCGTCATGACTGGAAACCCCGTGCGACAGAAGTTATTGGAATGCACCGCGACGCCACAAGAGGCACGTTTGGCATTGGGACTGGATCCAGACAAGAAAACGTTGTTCATCACTGGAGGCAGTTTAGGCGCACGTAGCGTAAACAATGCCATAGCCGCTGGACTCAAGGAGTTGGTTGATGCCGATGTCCAGGTACTTTGGCAGACAGGTAAAGCCGATGGCGACAAGTGGGAGAAGGCCGTCGAAGCCCTCACAAAACAACAGAACAACAAAACAACAAAACAACAAAACAACGCGCAGCCAGAGAGCAACGCGCAACAACTGATCCACCCGACTGTGTTCGTGAGTGATATGGCTATGGCTTATCGCGCAGCCGACATTGTCATTTCCCGTTCGGGTGCAGGTGGTGTCAACGAAGTATGTTTGTTGGGCAAGGCCGCAATCTTTGTTCCGCTCCCAACAGCGGCCGAAGATCATCAGACAGCCAATGCTCGCGTCCTCTCGAATGCCGATGCCGCTATCTTGTGCCCCGACAACGAAGCTCCTACCCGATTGGTCAAGGAGGCTATCGGACTGATCAACGATCCAGAGCGCATCGCCCGATTTGAGACCAATGCCAAGAAGCTCGGCAAGTTTGGAGCTGCAGAAACAATCGCCAAGATTGTGATTGAGACAGCCCCTAACCCCTAACCCACTCAGCGAAAGAGAGCTTAACAAAAGAACAAAAAAACAAAGAACAAAAGAACATTTTTCGAATGAAAAATAACATATATTTCGTCGGAGCCGGTGGTATCGGCATGTCAGCCCTCGAACGCTACTTTAACCAGAACGGTTACAAAGTTGGAGGCTACGACAAGACTCCCTCTCCTTTGACAGAGAACCTCATCAAAGAGGGAATCGACATACACTTCGAAGACAACATCGATGCTGTCGATCCAATCTTCAAGGACCCTGCCAAAACTTTGATTTGCTATACACCTGCCATTCCAAAAGATCACGGAGAGCTATGCTATTTCCAGCAGAATGGATTCGAAGTCGTCAAGCGCAGTAAGCTGCTTGGCCTCATCACCGAATCGAAACGAGGTCTCTGCATATCAGGCACCCACGGCAAGACCACCACATCGAGCATGATTGCCCACATACTCAAACAGAGTCATGTGGATTGCAATGCCTTCCTCGGTGGTATCCTCAAACCCTACGACTCCAACCTCATGTTAGTAGGAGATGACAAAAGAACAAAACAACAAAAGAACGAAACAACAAATGAACAAAGCAACAGCTTCAATGATTTGACGGTAATCGAGGCTGACGAATTCGACCGTTCGTTTCACACCCTCTCGCCTTACATGGCCGTCATCACGGCTTGCGATCCGGACCATCTGGACATCTATGGCACAGAGGAAGCTTATCGTGAAAGTTTTGCCCATTTTGTATCATTGGTTCGTCCCGACGGCTTCCTGCTGAAGCACAAAGGCATCAAAGTCGATTGTAGCCGACTGAATCCCAAGGCGCGTTACGCCGAGTATTCATCGACCGAGGAGGCAGACTATTATGCCACCAACATCCGCATCGGCAACGGAACCATCCTATTTGACTTTGTAGCCAAGCAGGAGGACGTAACTATCAAGGATCTCGAGCCAGGCGTTCCTGCTCCAATCAATGTCGATAATGCGGTAGCAGCTCTGACCATCTGTATGCTGAATGGCTGTACGGAGCAGGAACTGCGTGATGGTCTCAAGAGTTTCGGAGGAGCCAAGCGTCGCTTCGACTTCTATATCAAGCGCGATGATCTCGTTGTGATGGACGATTACGCCCATCATCCAGATGAAGTACGTGCCAGTCTTGCCTCAGTGGCCAAGCTCTTCGAAGGCCGCAAAGTCACCGTAGCATTCCAGCCTCACCTCTATTCTCGCACCCAAGATCTGGTCGATGGTTTTGCCTCGGCCTTGAGCATTCCACAGCGCACCATCCTATTGCCAATCTATCCGGCTCGCGAGGAACCTATCCCTGGCGTCACCAGCGAATGGCTGTTGAGCAAGATACAGTCGAATGACAAGTGTGTTGTAAAGAAAGAGGAACTCATCGACCATCTCAAAGCTCTGCGTGCCCAAGGAGATCTGGATGTACTCGTAATGATGGGCGCTGGTGTCGATATCGAACGTCTCGTCCAACCAGCCTGCGATGCTCTTCGGTAACGCCAATGAAAACCCTAACGATAACCCTAACTACCATACGGTCTAAGGGTTAAGTTAAGGTTAGCGTCAAAGTTAAGGTCAAGCTTAGCGTTAGGGTTAGGGTTAAGGTTAAAGTTAATAATCATGTTCAAAGTCATACTGAAAACCATCGGAACCATGTTACTCATAGCCTACTTGGCTGTGTGTGGCTTCGTGTGGCGTATCGGTGAACCAGACATGGTCTATAAGGATTTTCGTGTGGTGATATGTGACTCTGCTTATGCCCAGTTCATTACCCGCAGCGATATCATCAAGATCATGAGCAGCGCCGATTCCTTGAAACCGACAGGGAAAAAAGTGGATCAGTACAATGCCGCTGCGCTCGAACAGGCATTGGAGAAGAACTCTCTGATCGCCAATGCCGACTGCTATCCTACCCCCGATAGCATGCTACGCATCGACATCTATCAGCGCCGGCCTATACTCCGAGTCAAAAGCGAGGACATGGGACGCGACTTCTACATCGACGAAGAGGGACAAATCATGGTTTATAAGCCAAGCAAGAAGGCGGTCGATGTTCCATTGGCCACCGGTCACATCAAAAAAGAGATGGCTACTGGTCCGCTATATATTCTTGCCGACTTTCTGATTCACAACAAACGTTGGAATCGTGACATCGTCCAGATATACGTTGATTCGCACAATGATATCCATTTGATTCCAGTCAAAGGTGACCATACGATCCTCCTTGGTACGATTGATGATTACAAAACCAAGTTCAAGCGTCTTGACACGTTCTATGACGAAGTATTGGACGAAAAGGGCTGGAACTCATACAAAACCATCAACCTGAAGTTCAAAGGTCAGGTTGTAGCAGAAAAGAAATAACCTACAAAATCTTTAGATATGAATTCAAAGACATTAACCGCTGCCATCCAGTTCGGATCGTCACGCATCTGTGCCGCCGCAGCTTGGATCGATAAGAATGGGCACTACGAAGTAGCAGCCATCGAAAGCACCTCAAGCACAGGTTGCATACATCATGGCTGTGTCGTCAGCATCGACGAAACTGCCGGACGCATCAAAAGCCTGATGCAGAAACTCTCGAATCGCGTCAAAACGCAAGGTTACGGAGGGTTGGATGCTGCCTACGTTGGAATCTGCGGTATGTCTATGCATTCAATGGAATATCAGCCAGCCGTGTTGGCAGGCGAAGATCTGGTCATTACGGGCGAGATACGAAAGCAACTGAATCTCCAGAGCATGAACCTGACCGTACCAGACTACGACATCATCGGGTTGCACAGCAACGGCGAACACATCGACGGACAGCATGTCATTGGCCACCATCAGTTGATTCTGGCAGAAAGCCGACTGAAGAACGGAATCCTGTCGGCCATGGAACGAGCCCACATGAGAGTGGCCGGCATCTATGCTACACCACTATTGTTAGGAGATATCCTGACTGACGAAGAGAAGCAGAAGGGTTGCCTGCTCATAGATTTTGGAGCACAACTCACCTCTGTCTCGATTTATCTGGACAATCAGCTGAAACTCCTGACGGTGCTTCCTCTGGGTGGAGATACCGTAACGCAGGATATTGCTACACAAGGCATGCGTTTCGACGAAGCAGAAGAACTCAAAACCAAATGGAGTAACGCATCGCGCGTTACTGAAACCATTCAGGGATCGTTAGCCCTACCTTGCAACATCTCGCTGAAAGAATTGAATGTGATCGTTTCGAGCCGTTTCGAAGAGATTGTGGCCAACATCGCCCATCAAGTCGAGATGGCAGGTTACAAAGGAAGATTGGAAGGCGGCTGCATCCTGACTGGAGGAGCATCTGTACAAAAAGGACTGACCGCTATTCTCAGCAAACGATTAGAGATTAGACGCATCAGTACCCGCAGTTGTTCGAACATCAGATTCGGTTCTTCGGAGCGCAAGCCTAATCTGGCTTCATTGATGTCGATGCTGATATATTGCAACGAATCGTGCGAGATCCAGCAACAGGAGGTCAAGATACAGGAAACTGTTCCTCCAGTGACCAAACCTACCACCCCGGCCATTGACCTAAGCGCCACCAACAAGAAAGGAAAGAATGGCTTTCGAGACTTCTTCGGAGACCTCTTTTCGGGCATAGATGAGAATTGAAATAATCGGAATAGTAATCCTTTCACCAGATTTGAATTATGGAAGATATGATGAATGATATGATGCAGGATCAGAACAGCGTTGACTTGCAGCCGAAAGACGAAGAAACATTGCCGTTCAACTTTCCACAGACAGTTGAACAGACTCACAGCATCATCAAAGTTGTTGGTGTGGGTGGTGGTGGCTCCAATGCCGTCCGTAATATGTACGAAGAGGGCATCCAAGATGTCACCTATCTCATTATCAATACCGACAAGGCAGCGCTGAAGAACTCTCCGATTCCAAACAAACTCCAGATCTCAGAAGAGGGATTGGGCGCTGGAGCCGATCCAGATATGGCTGAAGCCTATGCTCTGCAGTACGAGGATGCAATCCGAACAGCCCTCAGCGATGGCACCAAGATGGTGTTCATCACAGCTGGCATGGGTGGTGGTACTGGTACGGGTGCATCGCCAGTGGTGGCACGTGTTGCCCACGACCTTGGCATCCTGACCATCGGTATCGTAACTATTCCGTTCAAGTTCGAGGGACAGAAGAAGATTATGATGGCACTCAAATGGGTCGAGAAAATCCGCCAACACGTTGATGCCTTGCTGGTGGTCAACAACAACCGACTTACTGAAATCTATCCTGATCTGAACTTCTTCAATGCCTTCAAGAAGGCCGACGATACCTTGACCATTGCTGCCAAGAGTATCTCCGATATCATCAACATCACAGGTTACATCAACCTTGACTTTGCCGATGTCAAGAAAACGCTCAAAGACAGTGGCGTAGCCCTCATCTCAACAGGTCAGGCTTCGGGCGAAAGCCGACTGAGCGCAGCTATCGACAATGCCATCAAATCCCCACTTCTGCAGGACAACGAGATTACCCGAGCACAAAGACTCCTCTTCGAAGTCTGCTTCTCGGAGTCCAATCCACTTTCCATGTCAGAAATGGAGGAACTCAATGCCTTTGTCGATAGTCTCGATAGCAACATCGAAGTCATTTGGGGTGCTTTACAGGATGACACCCTCGGCGATGACGTCCGTATCATCCTTCTGGCTGCCGGCTTCGAGATGGATGGTGTGACGGGTACTGTTCGTCCAGCAAGCACAGAAGACATCTACAAAAGAGCTCGCGAAGAGGCTGCTAAGGCCGAAGAGGAACGTCGTAGGAAGGAGGAGGAAGAACGTCGCAAGAAAGAAGAGGAAGAACGTCGCCGCAAGGAGGAAGAAGAAAGAAGAAAGAAGGAAGAGGAAGAGAAGGAAAGAAAGCGACAGGAGCTTCTGCGCCAGTTGCAAGCCCTCGATGGAGATCCATCTGCTACACCAGATCCAGAACCAGTGCAGCAGCCAACCGTCCAGGAATCTCAACCTGTCATCGAAACACCTCAGACTGTCATAGAGACTCCTCAGACAGCGCCTCAACCAGAACAGCCAGCAACAGTTCAGCCCGCAGCAGAAACAATCGATGAACCTGTTGCCGAAGGTCCAAAGCCAGCAGTTGCCCAGAACATCGATGAAGCTCTCGAAAACATCCGCAAGTTCTATGGCGAAGAGACAGCTGAGGAATACCGCATGGATCAAATCCGAAAGAACTATTATCTTCTGGATAAGGCTGATCTGACCAACGAGCAGTTGGTCAGCATGCTCGAACACATGCCAGCCTATAATCGTTCTTACGAGCAGCTTTGCGAATTGAAAAAGGTCTCGCAGCAGAAACCTACCACTCAGAACACTCCAAAAAATGATGGAAACATATTCTGATACAAAAGGCTATCTTATCTGGTATTAAAAAGGAGTTTGACATCTGGTTCAAATGTCACTTTTACTCCCCTTTTACTACTCTTATAAGCCTTTTTACTACTTTCAGGTTGAGCTTGCGAAACTTGAATAAGTTATTAGTTATTGAATAAAACTCAACAATATATATTATATAAATGATTACAGTAAACAATCTTTGCGTTCAGTTTGGTAAACGCGTCCTGTTTCAAGATGTGAATCTGAAGTTCACCAATGGTAACTGTTACGGCATCATTGGCGCCAACGGAGCAGGCAAATCTACCTTCTTGCGTGTCCTTAGCGGACAATTGGATCCAACCCGTGGAACCTTCGAAATGGCTCCGGGCGAGCGTCTCTCTGTGCTCGAGCAGGATCACAACAAATATGATGAATATACAGTTATCGATACTGTATTGCGAGGCAATGATGTCCTCTATGCCATCATGGAGGAGAAGAATGCCATCTACGAAAAGGCAGAAATGACAGAAGAAGATGGTATGCGTGCTGCCGAATTGGAGGAGAAATTTGCAGAAATGGATGGCTGGAATGCCGAAAGCGATGCTGCTATGTTGCTATCTGGCTTGGGCATCAAGGAGGATCTGCACTACATGCTTATGGGTGACATTCCTGCTAAGCAGAAGGTGCGTGTCATGTTGGCCAAGGCCCTCTTTGGCAATCCAGATAACCTCTTGCTCGATGAGCCAACCAACGACCTTGACCTCGACACCGTCATGTGGCTTGAGAACTTCCTCGGCAACTTCGAACATACCGTACTTGTCGTTTCGCACGACCGTCACTTCCTCGATCAGGTTTGTACACACACCGTCGATATTGACTTCAAGAAGTGTTCGCTCTTTGCTGGCAACTACTCGTTCTGGTATCAGTCTTCACAGTTGGCTCTCCGTCAGCAGCAGATGCAGAATAAGAAGGCCGAAGAGAAAAAGAAGGAATTGGAGGAGTTCATCCGCCGTTTCTCTGCCAATGTGGCTAAGTCTAAACAGACCACCTCGCGCAAGAAGATGCTCGAAAAACTCAACGTCGAGGAGATCCAACCTTCTACCCGTCGTTATCCAGGCATCATCTTCACCCCGGAGCGTGAGGTAGGTAACAAGGTTCTTGAAATCCATGGCTTAGGCAAAACCATCGAGGGAACTACGCTTTTCCACGATGTCAACTTCCAGATTGAGCCAGGCGACAAGGTGGCCTTCATCAGCCACGATCCTCGTGCTATGACCGCCTTCTTCCAGATCATCAATGGCGAGGACAAGGATCACGAAGGCACCTACAATTGGGGACAGACCATCACTACTGCCTACCTGCCTTTGGACAATAGCGAATTCTTCAATACCGATCTCAACATGGTCGATTGGATTGCACAATATACCTCCGACACTTCGGAAATTACTCTCAAGGGCTTCCTCGGCCGTATGCTCTTCAAGGAGGAGGAGGTACTCAAGAAAGCCTCTGTCCTCTCGGGTGGTGAGAAGATCCGCTGTATGATTGCCCGCATGATGATGAAGAATGCCAACACTCTCATCCTCGACTCCCCAACCAACCACTTGGACATGGAATCTATCCAGGCTTTCAACAACAACCTGCAGACCTACAAGGGTGTCATCCTGATGTCTTCGCACGACCACGAGTTCATCCAGACTGTCTGCAACCGTGTCATCGAGTTCGGCCCTAAGGGCATCATCGACAAGCGTACCGAATACGACGATTACATCTCCGACGAGCGCGTTCAGCAGCTCCGCGAGAAGATCTACTAAAATAAAAACTTTGGCAAAAAACAAGCATTAAAACATTTATTAAAACAACATGAGACTAAAATTTCTATTTGGGACAGCATTATCTGTAATGCTGGCAGCAGGTTTGGCCGGATGCTCGCAACCGAAGTATCAGTACCAGACTGTCGAAAACGATCCGTTGAATGCAAAGATCTACACTTTGCCTAACGGACTCAAAGTGTATATGACCGTCAACAAAGAACAGCCACGCATCCAGACATACATCGCTGTGCGTACCGGCAGCAAGAACGACCCTGCTGAGACAACCGGTCTGGCTCACTATTTGGAGCACCTGATGTTCAAGGGAACATCGCACTTCGGCACCCAGAACTGGGAGGCAGAAAAGCCACTTCTGGACAGCATTACCGCACTCTATGAACTGTATCGCACCAAGACCGACGAGGCAGAACGCAAAGCCATCTATCATCAGATTGACAGCATCTCGGGCGTAGCTGCTACCTATGCCATCCCGAACGAATACGACAAGATGATGGCCATGATCGGTGCCGATGGAACCAATGCCTACACCAGCAACGATGTAACCTGCTATGTCGAGGATATTCCAAGCAACCAGATCGAGAACTGGGCCAAGATCCAGAGTGAGCGTTTCACCGATCCGGTCTTCCGACTCTTCCATACCGAATTGGAGGCGGTTTACGAAGAGAAGAACATGTCGCTCGTCAGCGATCAGCGCAAGGAGTATGAAGCGCTCGATGCCTCATTGTATCCAAACCATCCTTATGGCAAACAGACCACATTAGGCACGCAGGAACACCTGAAGAATCCATCGCTCATCAACATCCGTAACTACTTCAACACTTGGTATGTTCCTAACAACATCGCCATTTGTTTGTCGGGCGACTTCGAGCCAGACAACATGATGGACATCATCACCAAGTATTTCGGTGACTGGAAGGCATCAGCTGGCGTACCTAAGTACGAGTGGCCAGCCGAAGAGCCTATCACCTCACCTATCTACAAGGAGGTACTTGGTCAGGAGACCGAGAACGTAATGATGGGATGGCGCTTCGAGGGTGCCGGTACCCGTCAGGGCGAGATGCTCACCTTCATCGATGCTATGATGAACAATGGCAAGGCTGGCCTGTTCGATCTGGATATCAACCAGAGTCAGAAGATGCAGTGGGCAGGAAACTTTATCTACGACCGCAACGAATATTGCACCTTCATCGTCATGGGTGTACCAAATCCAGGACAGACCCTCGAAGAGTGTCGTGACCTCTTCCTGGTCGAAATGGCCAAGTTGCGTAACGGAGACTTCGACGATCAGCTGATTCCAAGCGTCATTACCGACATCAAGCGTAACATGCAGAAGTCTCTGGAGGAAAACTCCAGTCGTGCCAACTACTTTGTTGATTGTTTCGTCAATGGTCAGGAGTGGGCAGACCGCGTCGGTTACATCAGCCGCATCGAAAAGCTTACCAAGCAGGACATCATGGACTTTGCCAACCAGTATCTCAAGGACGACAACTTCGCTTGTGTCTATAAGCGTCAGGGCATTGATCCAAACATCATTCGTATCGACAAGCCAGCCATCACTCCAGTCGAGGCTAATCGCGATGCTGTAAGCGCTTTTGTTCAGGAGGTAAGCAACACCGTAGTTGCTCCTATCGAACCAGTCTTTGTCAACTACGACACCGACCTCGAGAAGCTCTCGTTGAGCCATGGTCAGGAGGTTCTCTACAAGAAGAATGAGACCAACCAGACCTTCGAACTCTATTTTGTTTACGAGATGGGTCGCAATGCTGACAAAATTCTGCCTTATGTGAGTGACTACACCGACTATATCGGCACATCCGAGCTCTCGCCAGCCGAGGTTCAGCAGGCATTCTATGCCCTGGGTTGCAGCATGGGGATTTCTTGCGGACAGCGTCGCTTCTATGTTTCTTTGCGTGGCTTGGACGAAAATCTGGCTGAGGCTGTGAGTCTCTTGGACAAGGTCTTGAACGATGCACAGCCAAACGACGAGGTCTATGCGACCTTTGTCGATCAGATCCTCAAGTCTCGTGCAGACAGCAAACTCTCGCAGAGTTCTATCTTCCGTGCACTCAATAGCTATTGCAACTATGGTCCTGAATATGTCAAGGCCATTACAGCCACCGACAAGGAACTGAAGGCTATGAAAGGTAGCGACCTGACCGATCGCTTGCATAATCTGACCAACATTCAGCACCGTGTGATGTATTTTGGCCCTTCTGCATCGGCTGATCTTGTCAAGATCCTCAACGAGAACCACAAGACCGCTGAAACACTTGCACCAGCCACAGCAAACGCTGAATACACCTACCAGCCAACCACCGAGACTGTTGTAAACTTCCTGCCATACACAGCCAACAACAGCATGATGAGCCAGCTCTACAACACCGGAATTACCTTTGATGCAGAATTGGCGCCTGTATTAGAACTCTACAACGATTACTTTGGTGGTTCTATATACGGCATCGTCTTCCAGGAGATGCGCGAAACCCGAGGCCTTGCCTACGATGCCTGGTCAGAGTTCCAGAGTCCTTCGACCTTGAATGATGTCTATTGCATGTATGCTCAGATCACAACCCAAAACGACAAACTTCAAGAGGCTTACACTCACTTCAACGAGATCATCGAAGATACTCCACAGTCAGAGACTGCCTTCCAGAATGCCAAGAATGCATTGTTGGCTCGACTCCGTACCCAACGTATCGTGCGTGGTACTATCCTCTGGAGCTACATCCTTGCCAAGGACTTCAATCTCACCGAAGATCCAAATAAAACAGTCTTCGAAAAGGCTCAGAACATGACCTTGCAGGATATCCTCCAGTTCCAGCAGCAGAAGATTAAGGGCGGTCACTACAACATCCGTCTGGTTTCTGACCCTAAGCAGGTTGACCTGAAGTTCTTCGAATCCATCGGCAAGGTTAACAAGCTCACACTCGAAGAGGTGTTCGGCTATTAATGCATTGAACATCTCAGTTCCTACCGAAATCAATTACCCCCTACCTTCAAATACAACAGATGAAGGTAGGGGGATCTCTTTTCTTAAGCCCTGAGGCGAGGGCTGGGTAGCTCACTCCGTGAGCGCCCTCATCAAACAGTCACTTAATGATAGCAATCAGTAAGGGTTACAGCTGTTCTATCTCCTCCTCGCTCAATCCTGTGGCCTTGATGATGGTCGCAGTATCGACACCTAAATTCTTCAGGTTTCGAGCCGTATTAAGAACTCCTTCCGCACGGCCTAAATTACGTTCATGCTCCATACAAGCCATATTGGTGCGGTAGGAATCGAGACTGATATGATAGAAGTCTCGCTCCTCGGGAGTAAGTACAGCCATATCGGCGATGTTCTCCAACTTATGAAAAACAGGCATCTCACTTTGGAACGGATTGATGTAACGGTATTCCATCTCATTATTACCCATAGTTTTGCAGAATTAGATTGGTTATGATGGGGCAAAGATACGCACTTTTTTCCAATTCTCCAAGGATTGATACAGAAAAAGAAGTCTTATGCTTTATATTTCGTGATATTCATGATGGTTTGGGCCTTTATTATAACTCTATACCTAAAACGTCATAAGTTTGCCAAAATGCTCAAAGATGAATTTGATTCTTTTTCAGACAAATACATATTTAATTCTATTGCTGTCCGGGGAAAGTTGTATTGCTTGAAAAGTTATAGAAAACAAGTCGTTCTCCATGCGATTATTTACTATTTTGCAAAACAAGCCCCATCTTTTTTACTCCATGAATGGAAATCAATAAAAATTATTGCTGTCCGGTAAACAAGCATAACAGACAGATAATATGAGTTATACATGCGATAAGCCCAAATTTGGCTGGAGGCCAATACAGCGAGCGAAGCGAGTGGTTATTAACCGGGGGCAGCGCCCTCGGTATAGAGCTACCACAATGTAATGTGCCTGGAGGGCACTACCTTGCATCCAATTAGGTACTGCCCTCCAGGCAGTTATCTGTGGCTTATCTTACTATCCGAGCACATCCTCCTCGCTACGCTCTGAGTATGTACCCGGTTAATATCGCTACGCTCAGTAGTGGCTTCCAGCCACATTAAAACTTTCCCCGGACAGCAATAATTAATAATCTTTTCTTTGTTAGACATTAATTGTGGATTTGAGGCACTCCATTTCTTTTTAGCTTCCTAAAATATCGTATGAAAGGACTTCCGCCTATCGGGGAGGAACTATAGAAGGTGGGCCAGAAGGCTTCAAAAGTTTTCGACCTGTACGGTTAACTTAAGCCACGCAAAACCTAATTATCCCATCTTCAATCCAGTTTGAGAGTTCATTATTTTTTTTAGCGACAGAGATAGAAGCCAAAGCGGCACTGCCGGATTTTGACCAAGACATTCCATT
>JAZRXX010000026.1:0-2253 GCA_045600485.1 Bacteroidales bacterium | reverse complement strand
GCTCGCAGCACTCAGGGCAGCGGTTACGTGAGTGCGAAACTTCCCATTCAAAAGTTTGATGTGTATGGTGGTGTACGTTTTGAACATGTACGCACAGAACTGATTTCCAATACCCGCCGCCAGGAGCCATCACCACTCTCTACATTCTATGAATACAACGACCTTTTCGCATCACTCAACCTTGCCTACCACCTTACCGACAAGCAGCAGTTGCGCGTTGCATACGGTCGTACGACCAACCGCCCCGAGTTTCGCGAACTCTCGTCCAGCGTCTATTACGACTTCGACCTTGCCAGCAACGTGCAGGGCAATCACAATCTCCAGCCGGCTTACATTGATAACCTCGACCTCGGTTGGGAATGGTATCCTCATGCGGGTGAGGTGGTGAGCCTCTCACTCTTTTTCAAGCATTTCCGCAATCCCATCGAGTGGACGTACACCGTAGCTGGTGGCACCGACCTCGTATATTCCTATCTCAACGCTGAAGGAGCCGACAACTATGGCATTGAACTCGACATCCGCAAGCAGCTTGACTTCCTGCGTCTGCCTTTTCTCTCCCTGTCACTCAATACCTCATGGATAAAGAGCAATGTAATTTTTCCTGATGGCAGCAAGGAGGAATCACGCCCGATGCAAGGACAGTCGCCATATCTTGTCAACGTTGGACTTTTCTTCAACAGCAACCAAATCCCCAACAAAGGAAAGGGAACGCATGGATGGACGGCATCATTACTCTACAATGTGATTGGCAAACGTCTGATAGGCGTAGGACGTAGCGTGGGAACTGGTATCACCGAAGTACGTGTGCCCGACAGTTATGAGATGCCTCGCCATCAGCTCGACTTCAACATAGCCAAGAGCATCGGGCACTTCGATATTCGCCTTTCCGTGCGCGACATTCTGGCACAAAAGGTTCTGTTCAAGCAATTTGAAAGGACTCAGCAAGGCGAAGTAGAACAAATTACGCGTTCCTTTTACCCGGGACGCACCATACAACTTTCCGCAAGTTACAAATTCTAAAAAATCTTGCATTATGACAATCTGGTTACGAAACAAAATCGTAGCATGATCGTAACAATGTAGAAACAACAAAAGAGTATCTTTGCAGCGCAATTCCACAAGGGGTGGGTTGCATGACGTAATAACAAAACAATAAAAACAATGAAGAAGAAAGTTTTTCTTTCAGTGGCCATGATGGTCACTACGCTGGCGATGACCATGGCATCGTGCAGCAAAGACGATGACGTGAACAATGGTAATGAGACACAAGCTGCCTACGTATGGGGCACGGACGGTAGCATCAAGACATGCAATCGCCTCACCTTCTCAGCAGAAGGCAAAGATGACGTGAACGGAAGCATTATCGGCAATGGTGATAAGGAGTTTATCTTTACTGGCAAGCAGACGCTGAAGAAGGGGGTATATCTGATGAAGGGATGGATATATGTGGCTGACGGTGCGGAGTTGACCATCGAACCCGGTACTGTCATCAAGGGTGAGAAGGCTTCTGCCGCCTCGCTCATCGTGGAACCTGGTGGCAAACTCTACGCCAAGGGCACGGAGTCGGCTCCTATCGTCTTCACCTCTGCTGAAGCAAAGGGCAACCGTAAACCTGGCGACTGGGGAGGACTGGTCATCTGCGGACGTGGCACGAACAACAAGGGGGTGCTTGGTCAGCAGATTGAGGGCGGTCCTCGCACAAAGCACGGTGGCAACGATGCCAATGACAACAGCGGCGTACTCTCTTACGTACGTGTAGAGTTTGCAGGCTATCCTTTCCAGAAGGACAAGGAAATCAACGGTTTGACATTGGGAAGTGTAGGTGCTGGTACACAGATTGACCATGTGCAAGTGAGCTACACCAATGACGACTCTTTCGAGTGGTTTGGTGGCAATGTCAACTGCCGTTACCTCGTTGCCTACAATGGTTGGGATGATGAATTTGACACTGACAACGGTTACAATGGAAAGGTTCAGTTTGCCCTCTCCATCCGCGACCCACGCATTGCTGACACTTCACAGTCAAATGGTTTTGAGAGCGACAACGATGCCGATGGTTCTCTTACGGAGCCATTCACCTCTGCCGTATTCTCTAACGTGACCTTTATTGGTCCGATGGGACGCAATGGCTTTGAAAACACTTCTGACTACATCAACGGTGGAAGCGTTTTCCCTCAGAATGGTTCTGCTTTAGGAAAGTTCCAGAGTGCTATGCAGATTCGCCGCAGTAGTCATCTGGCATGCTTCAACTCC
>JAZRXX010000025.1:0-27162 GCA_045600485.1 Bacteroidales bacterium | reverse complement strand
ATCTGGAGGTAACGTGAGCCCTTGAGCTTGGTGCCGTACATGGTACCAACCTGTGAAACGAGACCCTTGCCGAGATCCTCAAGGCCAGCACCTACAACGAGACCACCCTCAGAGAAAGCTGACTGGGTACGACCGTAAACGATCTGGCGGAAGAGCTCACGCATAGCGGTGTTGATAGCATCGCAAACGAGGTCAGTGTTGAGAGCCTCAAGAATGGTCTTGCCTGGGAGGATCTCAGAAGCCATAGCAGCTGAGTGAGTCATACCTGAGCAACCAACGGTCTCAACGAGGCACTCCTCGATAACACCTTCCTTAACGTTCAATGAAAGCTTGCAAGTACCCTGCTGTGGGGCACACCAGCCAATACCGTGTGTGAAACCAGAGATGTCCTTGATTTCCTTAGCGTGAATCCACTTGCCCTCCTCAGGGATAGGTGCATTCGCATGATTTGCGCCCTTAGCGACGCAGCACATGTTTTCTACTTCTTTTGAATAAATCATTGCTTTTAGTATTTAAAAAGTTGTACTAATAATAGATGTCATTTTTTACGCGACGTGGCAAAGATAACAAAAAGATTTGATTCGAGCAATCATTTTTCACTATTCACTTTTAACTTTTAACTTAGAACGGGTATCCAATCGCTAAATGATAACCCAAGTTTCCAAAAAATGAACCGCTCGGATTGTAGTATTTGCTGTCCGATTCGCAGGGGTCGTGCAATGGAACTCCGACATCGAAACGCAGCACAAGCATACCCAGATCGTAGCGCAAACCGAAGCCGCAATCAGTAGCCAGTTCCCGGTAGAATGAACTGGTCACCTGTCCTCCCGAACGGCTCTCTTCGTTGCGCAATGTCCAGACATTACCAGCATCGGCGAAGAGTGCGCCATAGAGGTCGCCCGAAAGTGGGAAACGCCATTCGACGTTTGCTTCCAGTTTCACGTCGCCTGTCTGATCCATGTAAGCATACTTTCCACCATTGGCTTTGTAACGGCCAGGGCCGACACTACGGATCGAGAATCCGCGCAGCGAATTGGCGCCACCGATGAAGAACTGTTCGCTGTATGGAACTGCCTCGGAGTTACCATAGGCATAGGCGATTCCACCCAAAGCACGCATGGCCAAGGTGTGTCGGTGTCCGAGATCGATGTAGTTGCGCAAATCGACCGATGCCTTGACGAACTGTGAGAAAGGTTGCCATAGGAACTGTCGTTCTCCTTGTGTCCGATGGGAACCGACCTTGCCCATCACGGCATCCAGAATTCCGCCGGCTTCTGCCACCGATACCTGCATCCACTGGTGACTATTGCCTCGTGCGATGGCGCTGTTGTCGTAGATATAAGAATAGCGGATGCTCGGGATGAACTGATCGGCGAAACTCTGTTTGAGCACACGGTTCGATTCGACGATGCCGTCGAACTTCGAGGTGGTTGAAAGCAGCGAGGTATAGGTGAGTTGCAATGGTGTCAGGATATGGGTATTGACTGGATTGGTCGAAAAGAGGTAGCTCAATTCAGCCGTTCCCTTGAACATCTTGAAGAATCCGGCACGGCTCATGACATCGGCCGAAAGACTATAGGTAGTTGTAACGGGCAGATCTTCATCGACCGACACAGGCAACTGCAGACGCGGTATAGCCAACGACACTTTGCCTCCCAATTCATAGCTGTTCAGCAGGCCATTGTTTTCGCCGATGGTATGTTTGCCGGTATTCCATTCGTAGCCGGCATCAAAACCGAACGTCAGCAGTTCGCCACCGCCCAGCAGGTTTCGTCGCTGTGCCTTGAAGGCCAATCCTGGTCCTACCTGATTATTATCCTTATAGACACCTTTCACCTCAACGCTGCCCGACCATGGCATATTGTAGGTAGAGGACAACGACAGCAGCAAAGATGTCGTATCGCCCATCGCTGATCGTTCATCGTTGATCACTTTCCACTCCACATTATTATATTTAAACGTATTAAGGCGTGCCAGACGTGTAGTGACGCGGCTACCCATACGGGTATTGTAGAGTTGTCCCTCCTCGATGGCCAAACATGGGAAGAGATATTTGGGTTTCATCTGGAGAGGACCACGATAACCGATCGTCTTATGTCCTTCGCGAACGAATCTGGTTGAGCTCAACCCGGCACCAAAGTCCAGTTTGATCGAGACGCTATCCACACGGCAAGGACGAAGCGCCGATACCGGAGCTTTATGATCGGCAATCACTTTCAAAGCAACCGAATGGGGCGTCTGTGTCGTATCGGCCATGTATCTGACAAACGCAGCACTGTAGTTGAAATATCCGCTATCGACCATCAGCGTCCCGATGCGCGATTTTTCGGCTTGGAGTGCAACGGCGCTGAACCTATCTCCCACTTTGACATGGCTCTCCTGACGAGTATGCGCTACGATGCTATCCAAGCGTGCATCGAGGGTTGGCATATACTCGATCGACGATAAACGCGAGGCACGTCCGTAGCTGATTGTATAGGCGACCTTAGCCTTGCGAGGATTGCGTTTGTGCGGAATGATTTCGTACGATACTTTGCCATCGAAGTACCCCTCATCGTGCATGACGACCTCGGAGGCTTCGCATCGCAGTACAGGATTGACCTGACTGATCAGTGTCGGCTCGCTCTTCAGTTTATTCCACAGCCAATGACGGAAACCTTTCTCCTTCTCGGTGTAGAGGCCATTGTAGATCCACAAACCGAAGGAGAAAGGCCACCGATGGTAGGCACTTCCCAGCAACGAACTGTTGGGTTCTACCTCGAGCAGCTCATTTACGGCCAATTCAACCTCGGCATCCAGCGTGTCATCGGCCTGCACATCGATACTCTTCACACCTGTGTATAGTACCTCTCCTTCGGGCAGGCGTTTGGTCGTCGAACAAGACACGACTACCATCAGCAGTCCTACCAATACTCCTATATTTCTTATTCTCAAATTCACTTTTTTTATTTTTTTACTCAGGAAGATTTGAAGTGTTTTATGACATTATCTTCTTTTCTTCTCCTCTTCTCTGTGTTTTTATTCTCAAAGAAGAATTGAAGTATAGAAGTTTTCTTATTGAAAAGATTAAATTATTTTATCAAGAATGAGTGAATTAATGAATTAAGATGGCAGTGAGAATCCTGTAATTCACATTCATTCCTTCAATGGAATTAATAGGAAGCAATGAAAATTCTCTAATTCTTGATTATTTTTTCAACAACATATCTTCTTTTCTTCTACTCTTCTCTGAGGAATAAGACCTACCGATTCTTGAGGAATTCTTCCTCCTGAAGTTGCTTCATTTTGGCTTCGAGAGCTTCGCGTCGCTTCTGGTTCGAACGGAGGAAGAGATGCCAGAAACTGAAAGCCTCACGTTTCTGCACATAGCCGACACCCGTTTCGACCACCTCGCCCTCAAGCACCGATTCGTAGTTCGTTTTGCGGAACAGGCGGGCATACTGCGAAGCGTCCTTCTTGATGAGCCATTCGACCGAAACATCGTTGATGATCGACGCATCGTTCTGCTGCACCTCATCGCCCGTACTCATCTTGCCGCCCACAGTGACACGCATGCGGTCGTCGAAGAACTTCTGAGTGACCGAAACGCTGTAGTCGGTCTTCTGCGAACCTGTGCCATTGGCGTCGTACGAATCTATATCCACATTGATTTCCGTGTGCTGCAACTTGCCCGTCAGGAGCGACTCCAGTTCCTTGTTGAGCAAACTGCTAAGAGCGGCATTGGCCGACGAAATGCCAGCCGAACCAGTCGAAGCCGAAGGTCCAGTATAGGTTTGGGCGATGAGGAGCATCAATGCCTGCTTCGAACGGTCCTCTTCGGTCAACGAAGCCAACTCACTCTGTATGGCGGCATCGTCAGGTGCCGAGCAGTCGAAGATGATGTCCATGTTCTCCAATGTACCACGTATGAGGATCGAGACGACAAAACGCACCACTCGGGTTCCGGAGGTAGCATCATTGATGGTGCACTTGACCCTTTCGGTCGCTTTGAGGTTCAGTTCCGGTTGATCGATGATACCGCTCCAACGCAGCCAGCCGTCGTCGGTCAAAGCGAACTTCTTGGTGACTGGCAACATCGGCAACTGGAAATTGATATTGCCGCCCTTCACGTCGTAGCCACCACTCAACTGCAGATTGCCATTGCCATCCATCGACATTTTCAAGTCGCCTCCACCCTGTATCATTACCTGATCATCACTACTGGTCGGCAGGTAGACAAGTACCTGTGTCGATGGATGAATCGAGAGTTTCAGGTTCACATCCAGTTGCGATGCTGAGGCGTTGTTTTGTTCTTTTGTTATGTTGCTTTGTTCTTTTGTTATTTTGTTATTTTGTTCGTCGGGGTTATCGTTAGGGTTATCGTTAGGGTTATCGTTAGGGTTATCGTTAGGGTTATCGTTAGGGTTATCGTTAGGGTTAAACTCCACAAACTCTACCAGATCGTTCAATTGGCTGGAGGTGGCTATGGAATTATCTTCGTAGAAATAGGTCAGATCACAACCTTCGGGTATGGTTACCTTACCCGTTACCTTCAGGTTATCCGGACGACCGAGTACTGAGATGGCGGTCGATACCGGAAGAGTGCCATAGAGGAATTGTCCGCGTGTCTTCCGGCGTTTGTTGTTCACTATTTGGGCATCGTCGGCCATAATGATGAGATCGATGTCGGGATTGGCCATATCCTGACGCAGATCGACCTTGCCCGTGATGGAGATGGGATGATCGTTGCATGTCTGGAAGCAGATACGATCCAGCAGGAGCTGTCCGTCGCGATACACGATGCTGTCATGTGGTAATCCTAACGTCATGTCGCACCCTTCGTACCACACCGATGCCGAGTCGAACCAAATGGCTGCCTCAAGGGCATTGAAGTCGATCGAGTCGCAATCAAGACAGGCATGTCCGTTCAGGTAACCCTCCAGTTTCGCGACATCGGGCAAGAAACCATTGGCCATAGCCAACGGCAAAGTGGCCAGATAGAAATCGGCATGGATGCGATTGGTCAATGCAGCATCGAACGATAGCACATCCATCGAATCGGCACGCAGATTACCCTCTGCCAAAATGGAATCGGACAAGAGACGCGCCTTGACGTCCAACCCGAAATCCTTGCCAGTGATGGTATCCTCGTAGAAGACGTCGGCCAGGTAGTCGTAGTTTCCCCCTTTCGGCACAAGTCGGGCACCGATGTGTGCCACCTGGATATCGTCGTACCGAAGCGAATCGACCGTAGCATCCAGACGAAGACTGTCGGTGTTCGTCAGGCAGAGGTTCAAGGTATCGAATGCCACACCGTATTGCCTCAGCACAGGCATGAGTGGATTCTCCTGTCGCATACCGGCTTCTATGCGAAGCGATGGAATGGTTCGCTGCAGGGCATTGATGTCGAAGATCTTGCTGGTGCTCTGCATGTCCAACTCGTGCATCACGCGATCGGTAATCGCCATCAGGTGGTTCAGGTCGCACCCTGCCTCGACGTTTACCTTGGCATCGCCGCCCTGAAGGCCTAAAGTCATGCGGTTAGCCGAATTGTCGAAGTCAATCGTCAATTCCCTCACCTCGCCCCATTGCTGCAGATCACAACCAATCTCTGCATGTGCCTGAACGCGATCCAGAGCTTTGCCCTCCAGTGACAAATCGAGGTTCAAATCTTCGACGGGTACATCGGGCACAAAGTCGGAGGCATACAGATGCTTTAGATGCACA
Source organism: Bacteroidales bacterium (assembly GCA_045600485.1). Lineage (GTDB taxonomy): Bacteria > Bacteroidota > Bacteroidia > Bacteroidales > UBA3663 > Liminaster. The sequence continues at coordinate 21,456 of JAZRXX010000025.1, read as the reverse complement.
TCGGCCCAATAAGTTTCGCTCTTCAGGTTGTATGCTCCTTGCGCCTGCAGACGGCACAGGGTATCCTGATCGAAGGACATCTCGACTTGGTATTGGTTCTGTCGCTCGTTGCCGACCAACGTGAGGGTCAAGGAATCTGGCAACTGGAAGCCGACTTCTCCAGTCGAATCAGCCAGTAGTGGCAACAGTACATTGGCATGAGTCAGCACGGTTTGCAGACGGAGGTCAGCCAGACGGAGGTCGTTATCGAACGGATGGAGGCTCTTCACCTCTCCTTGCAGATCGACCAAACCGGGCACTTGCAGATAGAGGGGCGATACTTCGAGCTCGTCGGGTGTTAGATAAGCGGACAATCTTGCTGCCACATCGGTCGAATCGGGCCAATAGGCAGCCAGTTCCGGTATGCCCCGACCTGCCATCTTGAGCACATCGGCACGAGCCAGTTGTACGGCCATGTGGGCACGTCCCCAACCTGAGGTACTGTCGTTCAAGTACGATAGGTCCATCTTTGCCGATACACCGATGTGTGACTCCGGCAGATCGACCGTCAGGGTATCGACCGAGAGAGCCAATCCCTCCATGTTGAATTGCGACAGGTGGAGATTGAGCGAATCGACCAGCCAGACATCATATTTCACGTGGGTATCGCGTATGTCGAGCGCCCCCAATGTGACCTTCCACGGGGCGCTTTGTGTCGTGTCGGGTTCCTCTGTAGCGGCTGTATCGGCCGATGTATAGGCGACATCGAAGTGTGGTTTATGCAGCAGGATGCCCTCCACACTCACGGCACAGGAATAGAGATTCAGCACCACCTCGCGAATGCGCAGGGTATCTATCGTGCCACTCAGGTCAAGCCCTGGCACCAAAGCGGTATCGATGGCAGCACGTACCTCTTCGACCAACAACTGATGAACCACGAAGTCCGTTTGTTCCTGCCACGGGAATTCGTCGAGGGCTGTATGCAGATGGTGCACGTAGGCAAGCGTATCAGCAGTCGATGGACGCGATAGACAGACATCCCACAATTCCACGTCCAACGGGAATCTGAGCCGTAGCTGTCCGATGTCGTACCGCAAGTCTTCGTCGTTATCGTTCAACACAGCCAATGTGCGCTTCACGGCAAAGTCCTGAACCATGGGCACGTAAAGCAGCACTGGTACCGACAGCACCAGCACGATTATCACACCAAGTGTGATCCCGATCCATTTCAAGACTCTTTTCATTGGCGCGCAAAGATAACAATTTTTCTGCAAGACGCCAAACTATACGGACATTTTTGACGTTGACCTTGCCATTTTGTCCATTTTTGACATTTGGCAAAGTCTTTGCGAGAGTAAAGGTGACGGGTAACGAGCCAACAACTCAAACTTTTTAGTTGAATTGATTTTTTATTGATTTCAATTCAATGGAGAAAAGAATTCAAACAACTCAAAACTATAAACTTAAAACTCAAAACATATGAACAACAACCAACAAAACGAAAAGGCTCTTGACAAATATGCCCAGAACCTGAACAAAAAAGCCAAGGAGGGCAAGTTGGATCCTGTCATCGGACGTGACGAAGAGATCCGCCGCGTGCTGCAGATTCTCTCGCGCCGTACCAAGAACAATCCGGTCCTGATCGGCGAACCAGGTACTGGCAAGACTGCCATCGCCGAAGGCCTCGCCCAGCGTATCGTGCGTGGCGATGTGCCCGAAAACCTCAAGCAGAAACAAATCTATAGCCTCGATATGGGTGCCCTCGTGGCTGGAGCCATGTACAAAGGCGAGTTTGAGGAACGACTCAAGTCGGTCATCAAGGAGGTACAGAACGCTAACGATAACCCTGACGCTAACGACGATGTGATCCTCTTCATCGACGAGATACACACCCTGGTAGGTGCCGGCGGTGGTCAGGGGGCCATGGATGCAGCCAATATCCTCAAACCAGCCTTGGCCCGTGGCGAATTGCGTTGCGTGGGTGCTACCACCCTCGACGAGTATCAGAAGTACTTCGAGACGGACAAGGCCCTCGAACGCCGTTTCCAGAAGGTCATGGTCGATGAACCAGACGAGACAGCTGCCATCGCTATCCTGCGTGGACTCAAGGAGCGATATGAGAATCATCACAAGATCCGTATCAAGGACGAAGCCTGCATCCAGGCGGTGCGTCTCTCTACCCGCTACATCTCCGACCGATTCCTGCCGGACAAGGCCATCGACCTTATCGACGAGGCTTCGGCCAAACTCCGCATGGAGCATGACAGCGAACCGCAGGCACTCGACGAGATCCATCGTCAGGTGATGCAGCTGGAGATCGAGCGAGAGGCCATCAAACGCGAAAAAGACGAAGCGAAGATTACTGATATCAATATCCGCATCTCTTCGCTTAAGGAGCAGGAGCAGAAACTCCGCACCCGTTGGGAATCGGAAAAGGGCTACATCAACCGCATCCAGCAGAACAAGATCAAGATCGAGCAACTCAAGTTCGATGCTGAACAAGCCAAGCAACAGGGTGACTTCGCCAAAGTTGCCAAGATCCAGTATGAGACTCTCCCTGCTCTCGAAAAGGAGAATGACGAGATCAGCCAGCAACTCCATTCCAGCCAGGAGGACAGCCTGCTGAAGGAGGAGGTTACGGCCGAAGATATCGCCGAGGTCGTGGCCCGTTGGACAGGTATTCCCGTCGCCAAGATGATGACCTCCGAACGCGACAAACTCATCAACCTTGAGGAAGAGTTGCACAAACGTGTCGTCGGTCAGCAGCAGGCCATCGAGGCTGTCTCCAATGCCATCCGCCGCAACCGTGCAGGCCTCTCCGACCCGAAACGCCCTATTGGTTCGTTTCTCTTCCTGGGTCAGACCGGTGTCGGCAAGACCGAGTTGGCCAAGGCGCTGGCCGAGTTCCTCTTCGACGACGAGAAGATGATGACCCGCATCGACATGTCGGAGTATCAGGAGAAGTTCAGCGTAACCCGACTCTTCGGTGCGCCTCCAGGATACGTCGGTTACGAGGAGGGCGGTCAGTTGACCGAGGCTGTACGACGCAAGCCTTACAGCGTGGTGCTCTTCGACGAGGTGGAGAAGGCACACCCCGATGTCTTCAACACCTTGCTCCAAGTGCTCGACGAGGGACACATGACCGATGGTAAGGGCCGTCTCGTCAACTTCAAGAACACCGTCATCATCATGACCTCCAACCTCAAGGAGGAGCAGCTCCGTCAGTTCATGCGCCAGGAGTTCCTGAACCGTATCGACGAGATCGTTAACTTCTCTGCCCTCACCACTCAGGACATCCGTCAGGTGGTCGATATCCAGCTGGCACATTGCTACCAGCTCATGCAACAGAATGACATCACGCTTCAGGTTACCGAAGATGCCCGCCGCTTCCTTGCTCAGGTCGGCTACGATCCCGAGTTCGGTGCCCGTCCGGTCAAGCGAGCCATCCAGCACTATGTCCTCAACGAACTTTCGAAGACGCTTCTCTCCGGTCGCATCGACCGTTCGCGCCCTATCATCGTCGATCGCGATGGTGAGGAGGAGAAGCTCTCTTTCCGCAACTGATGTGACGTCTGAAATTCAACAGTCATTCGTTACTAAAATAAAAAGTATGCCGCTTTGAGAATCCCGAAGCGGCATACTTTTTGCAAATAGCAAGGTCTTTTTATTCTTTATTGCTTCCACCAATCATCCTCCTTGTTCGCAATCATGCGCACCAGCTCGTTCATGACCATGCACATCTCACGGGTGATGTCTTGTTGTAATTCGCGATGGTGGAATTCGTATTCCCAAGGCGACACCTCCAGCCTTCGACGCTCTGCCACTGCATAGAAAGCCTTGCCGTTAGGCTTGTAGCGATCGCTAAAACCATTGTCCATTACTTCGATCACTGGGAGAAACTCTTGCTGCAAAAGCTTCACAATGGCACGTTCCTTGGGGCTTACACAGGCAGTGACAATCACACCACCCTGCTCCCTTGCAACCTTCAAAACCGCCGCCTTCTGTTGTTCAAAGAGGTGCGAATCGGCTCTATGACAGACAAGCGGATAGAGCGGGCGTTGTAGCAGATCCATATTGCCCACCAGGTCGATAACAGGGCGATCGCTTTGGAAATGTAAAGTGGCGCTCTCCTTACCGCGAACATTTCGAATGCCTTGGGTAGTGATTTGTTGCCATGCCTCCACCTGCTTACTGCGGTCAACTGCGATAAAGCGGTCAGCACAAAGCCCTTTCATAATACATTCAGATGTCCAGTTCGCACTCTTCATGTTGCGAAACACATGGAAGCAGTCAGGCTTTGAGCGCTGTATCAATCGCTTTCGTGGATTGTTGCGCATATATTGTCGCTTGATCTCGATCTCCTCTTCTCCGACCGCCTCCACATCGTTGTAGCCACGCACCATGAGGGCAGGACCGCGAAAGGAGCGCGTGTGGTCGCGATCACGGTCAGGCAGTCTTTGCGCGGTCGCGCTTTTTATCCCATCTGCATCGCTTGCGGTTCCTTGCGTCGGATGACCTTCACGCCAATTTATGCCCAATATATCCCAATAGGCATGACTACAACCACACATAAAGCCTCCTATTATTTTGCCTAAATGTTCTTTGCCGCCCGGCAGCAAATGCAGAAGCATGTGCAAATGATCGGGCATTACTATTGCCGCTTCAACAATTGTGTATTTATGGAATGAAGGGATTGACGCAATCACCGTTTCCACCTTCCGGCCAAGCTCGGACAGCTCGCATCGAGGCGCATCGGGAGTACCATCTGGAGCTTCGGCATTACCCACAATATACCCTAATACGGGTGCTTCGTCACGCACGTTGAGCGTGACATGGAACCACCCCTCATTATAATCATTGAGGGGATTGCGCTTCAAAGCATCAGGTGTCTCTGCTTCCTTCTGGCGTATTTTGGCGATTTGTTCAGGTGTTAGCGGCATGGTGGTAAAAAATTAATGCGTATTGCTTAATGCAATGGTGCGAATTCTGGGCACAAATATACAGAGAAAAAATGAGATATGAAAGAATTGCTATGCTTTTTATAAAATTTTTCATGTCACATGGAGGATTGGGACTATTTTTGTGCGTCACAAGGAGAAATTGATGGAAGCAAGAACAAAACTACAGACGCAAACCATGACCAAAGAAAAAAGTTTTGGGTATTATAATCAAAAAAATTACCTAAAAATAGGATTTACAGAAAAAATATATTATCTTTGCACGCGTTAATGAATAATGAAAAGCGGAACAATCTTCGCGCAAAAAATAATTTTATACAATGAAAATAAAACTACCTGAGAACGCTATGCGCCCACTGAAGGAGGGCGAAGAGTACGAACCTTTGATGCCAGCCAAAGCCAATCCGCGCGAAGTGACCGCGTGGTCGATCGTATGGGGCCTGCTGATGGCTGTCATCTTCAGTGCAGCAACGGCCTACCTCGGCTTGAAGGTCGGACAGGTCTTCGAAGCTGCCATCCCAATCACCATCATTGCCGTAGGTTTGGCCAATGCCACCAAACGCAAGGATCCATTGGGTGAAAATGTGATCATCCAGAGCATCGGTGCCTGTTCGGGCATGATTGTGGCAGGAGCCATCTTCACCCTACCGGCTCTCTACATTCTGCAATCCAAGTTCCCGGAGTCGGACATCTCGGTATCGTTCCTCGAGGTCTTTCTGGCTTCGCTGCTGGGTGGTGTAATCGGCATCCTCTTCCTGATTCCTTTCCGCCGCTACTTCGTCAAGGAGAAGCACGGCGAATATCCTTTCCCAGAGGCAACTGCATCGACACAGGTGCTCATTTCTGGCGAAGGCGGGAATGACGTTGACGAGCAACAAAACAACAAAACAACAAAACAACAAAACAACGCAAGCGATGCGAGCAGCGCGAAGCCATTGATCATGGCCTCGGTCATCGGTGGTTTGTTCGACTTCCTGGTTGCCACTTTCGGCACATGGGGCGAGAACTTCACTTCGACCTTCTGCAGCTTAGGACAAACCATTGCCGACAAGGGTAAGTTCTTCTTGAGTTGCAATACCTCGGCTGCCCTGTTGGGTATGGGTTATATCGTTGGTTTGAAGTATGCTGCCATCATGTGTGCTGGTTCGATACTCATCTGGTGGATCGTGGTGCCTGCCATCGCCATCATCTGGCCAGAGTTGGAAATCAGCGAAGGGGTCAAGGCTGTTACCGCATCGCCACAGCAGATCTTCCAGTATGCCAAGAGCATCGGCATCGGCGGTATTGCCATGGCCGGCATCATCGGTGTATGGAAAAGCCGTTCTGTCATTATGGGCAGTTTCGGATTAATTAAGGCTGCTTTTGGAAAACAACAAAAGAACGAAGCGACACAAGAACAAAATAACACAAGAACAGATAAGGATCTCTCGATGAAGGTAATTGTGATGGGCTTGGTCATCGCGTTGCTCATCACCGCCCTGTTCTTCTATATGGATGTGATGAGTGGCAATCTGCTCTTCACTGCAGTAGCGTTGCTGATTGTGTTCGTGATCGCCTTCCTGTTCACCACTGTTGCGGCCAATGCCATCGCCATCGTAGGCAGTAACCCGGTATCGGGCATGACGCTCATGACCTTGATTCTCGCCTCGCTCATCATGGCGGCAGTTGGCTTGAACGGTACCAGCGGCATGGTAGCTGCCTTGGTGATGGGTGGTGTGGTATGTACTGCCCTGTCGAGCGCCGGTGCGTTCATCACCGACCTGAAGATCGGCTACTGGTTGGGTTCGACACCTGCCAAGCAGCAGGGATACAAGTTCCTCGGCATCCTGGTGAGTGCAGCCACAGCTGCAGGTGTAATCATGATCCTGAACGAAGCTTACGGTTTCACTCCCGACAATACCGACCAGATGGCAGCTCCCCAAGCGCGTGCCATGGCGGCTGTGATCGAACCGCTGATGATGGGACAGGGCGCTCCATGGATGCTGTACGGCATCGGTGCTGTGATTGCCCTGGTGGTTAACTTCTGCGGTATCTCGGCTCTCGCCTTCGCCTTGGGTATGTTCATTCCATTGCAGCTTAACCTGCCGTTGCTGGTGGGTGGTGGCGTTCAGTGGCTGGTTACTACCCGTTCGAAGAACAAGGAGGAGAATGCGGCTCGCGGCGAACGTGGCACGCTCCTCGCCTCTGGTTTCATTGCCGGTGGTGCCCTGATGGGTGTGGTAAGCGCTGGCCTTACTTTTGCCGGTGTTGACTGGATGATTGCCGGTGGTGAATGGATGAACTCAATGGGTGGACAGCTTCTCTCACTTGCCTGCTATATCGCCCTGATCGTCTATCTGATCAAAGCGACCAAGAAATAATCCGGTCATTTGGTCAATAAGGTTTTTAATTTGAAGTAATCTTCTTTTCTTCAAATCTTCTTTGAGAATAAAAAAAATAGTATGAAGCCCAAATTTGTAATTACTCACCTATCCTTGCTCTTGAGCATCGCAACGGCGACGGCGCAGAATGAGCGCAAACTGTATGATTTTGTAGTACCAGTGGACGGTAGCATCGCTACGGCGTTGAGAGCGGCCAACAACCGCCCCGACAAGAACACAAGATTCAGGATCTTCGTCATGCCCGGCGAACACGTCTTCCCAGCAGATACCACCAAGATGGTGTTGGGTGGAGACAGCGTCATGTACCCCTCACCTATCACCTACCTTTCGGCATCGAACACCAGCATCATCGGCGATAGTTTCGAAAACACCTCGATCACCAATACCGTTCCTCCCGCAACCTGGCACAACGGTTTCAATACAGCCAGCCCACTGGAGGGAATCAGCAAGAGCGATGTGCTGAACATCGTAAAGAAGGTCGAAAACACCTACATGCAAGGCATCACCATACGGACCTCGATGGGCGATCGCCACGGCAGAGACATTGCTCTCAACGACAACGGCAACAAGACGATCCTGAAGGATTGCTGTCTGTGGGGATTCCAGGACACCTACGTATCGCACCAGCAATGCCGCTATTACTTCGAGGGTGGCGTGATTCGTGGCAACACCGACTATGTGTGCGGCAAGGGCGATGTCTGGTTCAATCAGGTCACACTGCGTACCAAGGGCGGTTACATTGCTGTGCCAAGCAAGCCGTTCAAGTATGGCTACATCTTCGACCGATGCACCATTGTGAGCGACGGTGAGAATGGCGACAGCAGCTTCACATTGGGACGTCCGTGGGGCGAAGGCACTCCTATCGCCCTTTGGCTCAATACCCGAATGGAAATCACCCCGAAGCCGATCGGCTACGATGAGATGGGCAAGAACGGCTACCCTGCACGCTTTGCCGAGTTCAATAGCCGCGACAAGGAGGGCAATCCCGTAGATATCAGCCAACGCAAACGTACCTTCCGTAACCACGAGAACTGCAACAACCCCGAACTCACTGCTGAGGAGGCTGCTCAGTACACGATCGAGAAGGTGATGGGAGGTCCTGATGGCTGGGAGCCACGCAACTTCACCCGACAGATTCCTGCTGTACAGAAACTGAAGATCAAGAAGGGTGTCATGACCTGGGAGGATCAGAAGGAGGCGCTGCTCTACGTCATCTTCCGCAATGGCAAGATTGTTGACTTCGTGACCAAAGCCACCTACACTCTGCCTTCCAATGCTACCCGCAAGGATCAATGGGCGGTTCGCGCTGCCAACCAAATGGGTGGCTTAGGTGATGCAGCTGTGAAAAAATAAAGTTACTTACAATCCTCTGGATTTACAAAGAGAAAGGGTATGTCGCATAGACATACCCCTTTTCGTTTATAGCTCGAAAAAGAAAAGTTTACAATCCCTTGGATTTCAAGCAAGCGTCCATTTGGTCAGCAACCTCCTTGGCTTTCTGACCGGCTACGACAGCATAGTTCTCAGTTGAGTCAGCGTAGATGATGGCACGGCTTGAGTTGACGATGAGGCCACACTTGTCATTCATGCCATATTTGACAACCTCCTCAAGGCTGCCACCCTGTGCGCCGATGCCTGGCACGAGCAGGAAGGACTCTGGAGCCACCTTACGGATATCCTCGAAGAGCTGACCCTGAGTAGCACCAACCACGAACATCATCTGATCCTCGTTGCCCCATGTCTGAGCCGTACGAAGCACCTTTTCGAACAGGCGCTCGTTCGTGCCATCGCAAGTGGTCAACTGGAAGTCATGGCTACCCTTGTTTGAAGTCAAAGCCAGGCAGATTACCCACTTGCCCTCATAGGTCAGGAATGGCTTGACCGAATCCTCGCCCATGTAAGGAGCTACAGTCACAGCATCCAAATCCAGATGCTCGAAGAAAGAACGGGCATAAAGCTGCGAAGTATTGCCGATATCACCACGCTTGGCATCTGCAATGATGAACTGCTCTGGGTACTGCTTGCGGATATACTCGACGGTCTTTTCGAAGGCAATCCAACCCTCGACACCGAAGCACTCATAGAACGCAAGATTGGGTTTGTAGGCGATACAGTATGGCGCAGTAGCGTCGATGATCTCCTTGTTGAATGTGAAGATGGCCTCACTCACTGGGAGGTTCTGCAGATGTGCAGGAATCTTCTTGATGTCGGTATCCAAACCTACGCAAAGGAAGGTGCGCTTCTTTTGGATCTGTTCGAAAAGTTGCTCTCTTGTCATAGCAAATAGATTTTATTTCAATAGTTAATTATTTATTCTTGTTGAGAATTACCAAAGCGGCAATTGCTCCGGGCACCCAACCGCACAAAGTCAACAGCGTGGTGATGACAACCGAACCACACCCCTGATCAATAACGGCCAAAGGGGGAAAGATAATGCAGAGAAGGACTCGAAGACAAGACATATCAGTTATGTTTTGTGAAAAGATACTTGATTTTCGAGAAGATCGACTCTCGCTTCTCCTCGGTCGGCTGCAGGTTCTCGGAGTCACGAAGCGATTCGATCGCCTTGCGCTCCTTGTCGTTCAACGTCTCAGGCACATAAACCAGCACATTGACGATCAGGTCGCCACAACTCATGCCGCCCTGCAGAGGCAAACCTTTGCCCTTCAGTCGGAGCATTGAGCCCGATTGCGTACCTGCCTTGATGTTCAAGCGGGCACGTCCATTGAGTGTCGGCACCTCAGCAGGGCCACCCAAAGCGGCTACGTAGAATGGCACCAACAGGTTGTACACCAGATCTTCACCGTCTCGGAGCAGCTCCTTGTCCGGTATTTCTTCGATATTCACCAGCAGATCACCTGGCTGACCACCCTGATACTGCGACGCATACCCCTTGCCCGACAGCTTGAAGGTCTGTCCTTCGCGCACACCAGCAGGAATAGGGATGCTGATCTCCTCGCCCTGTATCTTGCCCTTCTTGGTCACACCACTGGCAATTTCCTGCAAGGTCAGCTTGATGGTTATGCGACGATCTGCACCCTTGGTACTCTGACGGCCGAAACCTCCAAAGCCACCGAACGGATTTCCACCGCCACCGAAGTCAAAGTGCACGTTGCCGCCACCGAAGCCTCCACGGCCTCCTCCTCCGAAGAAGGCGTTGAAGATGTCCATTGGATCGAAACCGGCGCCACCAAAGCCTTCGAAACCTCCGGCTCCACTATTGGCACCGAAGCCTCCGGGAGCAGAATGTCCGAACTGATCGTAGCGGGCACGCTTGTTGTCGTCCGACAAAACGGCATAGGCCTCGCCCACCTCCTTGAAGTTCGCCTCAGCGGTCTTCTTTTCGGCGTCCGACGATTGCTGCCACTTGTCTGGATGCCACTTCATGGCCAGCTTGCGGTAAGCTTTCTTTATTTCGTCGGCACTGGCTCCTTTTTGCAAGCCAAGCACCTCATAATAATCTCGTTTCATAAAATAGTATTTAGGGGTCTTTTATTCACCCACAACGACCTTGGCGATACGAATCACCTTGTCTTTATATTTGTAACCCTTAGTGGCGCAATCCACAATCTTACCCTTGAGCGATGGATCTGGTGCTGGGAACATGGTGATTGCCTCATGCACATTTTCGTCGAAGTCATCGCCAGCATTGGCAGGAATCACACAGACACCCTCCTTCTCCAAATTGCTCTTCAGCTTGCCATAGATCAGCTTGAAACCTTCGCGCAAAGCCTCGACATCGTCGGTCTTCTCGTTGTGATCAACGGCACGCTCGAAGTCATCAATCACGGGCAGAAGCTTCTTGATCACCTCCTCACCACCATACTGCAACAGGTCGCTTACCTTCTTCAGCTGGTTCTTGCGATAGTTCTCGAAGTCAGCCATCAGACGCAGGTACTGATCCTTCTGCTCCTTGAGCTCTTTCTCGAGTTTCTCTACAGGATCGAGTTCCTGCTCCTCTGCCTTAGGTTCCTCTGCCTGTTCGGCATTCTCCTCTGCTGGGGTTTCGGTTACGGTCTCTTCCTGTTTCAACTCTTCGTTCTTGATTTCGTTTTCTTCCATAATATCTTTGTTTTATTTATTTGCAAATCTGTTCATGTGCAAGAACACATATAATTACACTTTTTATCCAGCAAAAACTATGCCAAAACACAATAATCACCTCACTTTGTCATTTTGTCAGCCCTAAATTTGCTATTCATCGCAAAAGTCCTTACCTTTGCAAACGAAAACGAAATCAAAAACTCAAAATGATAGTATTTCCTAATGCCAAGATCAATCTTGGACTTTTTGTCTGCAAGAAACGTCCTGAAGATGGATACCACATTCTGCAGACACTCTTCTACCCCATCGATTGGCGCGATGCTCTCGAAATCCTGCCAGAAGGAGAACCTGGGCATTGTCGCATGGTGCAAACGGGCATCGTGATCGATGGAGATCCGGAACAAAACCTCTGCGTCAAGGCTTATCGTCGCCTTCAACGCATCTTCCCCGATCTGCCCGGTTGTTGCATACATCTTGAGAAACGTGTGCCTTTCGGTGCCGGTTTAGGAGGTGGTAGCAGCGATGGTGCCTACACACTCCTGTTGCTTCGCGAACTCTTCCAGCTCAACATCAGCGACGAAGCCCTCGAACACGAAGCTGCCGCCATGGGTGCCGACTGTGCCTTCTTTGTGCGATGCAATTTCCTCAACGCTCAAAGCACACAACAAACAACTCAAAACCCAAAACTAAAAACTCAAAACCCAACCGCCCAGTACTGCGAAGGCATCGGCCACGAAATGGAGCCACACCCCTTGTCGCTGAAAGGGAAATACATCGTCATCGTCAAACCACCTTTCGGAGTCAGTACCAAAGAGGCCTATAGCAATGTTCATCCTGCATGGCCGGCAACACCACTCAACGAGCTGCTGAACCTGCCACTCGAACAGTGGAAGAGCTGCGTTCGAAACGACTTCGAGGATTCTGTTTTTCCTCTCCATCCGGAGCTTGCCGATGTCAAACAGAAGTTCTATGATCATGGAGCTCTCTATGCCTCGATGTCGGGTAGCGGAAGTGCCTGTTTCGGCATCTTCGACACCCCACAACCCGATTGTGATTCATGGTTCGGCGAGGGATTTCAGGCAAAATGCACCGAGGCGATGGTATAAGGGTTTCAGGTTTCATGGAAGGGTTTCAGGTTTCAAGGAACCCGCCGAAGGCATGAAACTAAAACAAAAAAAGAGAGCTATTGAGGCTCTCTTTTATTATTTTATGACCCTTATGTTCATTCGCACATCCTTGCGCGGACGGTCAGCAGCATTGGTATCGAGTTCTGCAATCTTGTCGATCACATCCAATCCCTCGACCACTTCGCCGTAGATCGTATATTCCTTGTAGAGATGGTAGGCACCACCAATCGTGCTGTATGCCTCAAGTTCATCTTCAGTCAGGAAACGGCCACCGGGAGTAGCTCGCCATACACTATCGATGGCGGCACGAATCGACTTGCCATAGTCATTGTATCGCTGACTCACCTCATTGTAGGCCTTCTTGACAGCATTCAGACGCTGACGATCGGCTGCTTCGGGAGCAATCAGAGCACCCACACTATCCGACACATGCGTAACGAGAGCTTTGGCTGTCGCAATGCTGTCCTTCAGTTCCTGAATACGCTGTTTATATTCGGCATTCATCACCTTTTTCTTGGCTGCCTCACGACTCTCTTTGTTGTTGGCTTTTTCCCAACCAAGCCAATATTCTCTCGACTGGGCATAACCCTGAACAATGAAGAACATCGACATATCGGAGTTCTTCATATTCAGTCGATGTGGAGCGGCCAAAGCACCCTTCTTGGGGATATGGTTGGCACGAATCTCGCCATCAATCTCCTCGTCGATATCGCCATAACCCAAACTCCATCCAGGACCAGCATTGCGTGAATCGGGTGCTCCACCCTGAATCATGAAACTCTGGATCACACGACCGAAGAGCGTCTCATTGTAGTAGCCCTCCTTCACCTTCTTCAGGAAGTTGGCGGTAGTGTTCGGAGTATCGTCATAGAGCATCACCTTCATGTTACCCATGTTGGTTTCAATCATCACATAATGAGTTTGGGCACAAAGACCCTCCCCCGGCCCCTCCCGTGTAGGGAGGAGAGTATATACAACTAATAATAAGAAAACAATCTTTATTAATCTACTCAATTTCATCTTTTTTATTAAATAATTGTGACTACCCCCCACCCTCTCAGGGGAGGGGACGGGGGTAGGTCTATTTACTCTCCTCGCGAATAATTTGGAGCCTCCTTGGTGATGGTTACATCATGTGGATGGCTCTCAAGAATACCAGCATTGGTGATGCGGGTAAACTTAGAGGTCTCGTGGAGAGTAGGAATATCCTTGGCGCCACAGTAACCCATACCTGCACGAAGGCCACCGATCATCTGGTAGATAACCTCGAGCAAGGTTCCCTTGTAAGGAACGCGGCTTACGATGCCTTCTGGGACAAGCTTCTTGACATCTGCCTCGCCTGCCTGGAAGTAACGATCCTTCGAACCTGCAGCCATAGCATCGAGAGAACCCATGCCACGATAGCCCTTGAACTTACGACCATTGAAGAGGATGGTCTCGCCTGGTGACTCCTCGCAACCTGCCAAAAGGCCACCCAACATAACGCTGTAACCACCAGCGGCAATGGCCTTGACGATATCGCCAGAGAAGCGAATACCACCATCGGCAATCAACGGAATACCGGTACCACGGAGGGCAGCAGCGACGTCATAGACAGCCGAAAGCTGTGGAACACCGATACCAGCCACGATACGGGTGGTACAGATAGAACCAGGGCCGATACCTACCTTGACAGCGTCAGCACCTGCGTCAGCAAGATACTTGGCTGCAGCACCGGTAGCGATATTACCTACCACTACATCGATGCAATCGTAAGTAGATTTGATCTTCTCCAATACACCGACAACACCTGCCGAATGGCCATGGGCAGTATCAACAACGACAGCATCGACACCTGCCTCAACGAGGGCAGCTACACGATCCATCACGTCGCCCGTCACACCTACGCCAGCAGCTACACGCAGACGACCCTTTTCGTCCTTGCAGGCATTTGGCTTATCCTTTGCCTTGGTGATATCCTTGTAAGTGATCAAACCAACGAGACGGCCCTCGTTGTCAACCACTGGGAGTTTCTCGATCTTGTTCTCCTGCAGAATGTCGGCAGCAGTAACGAGGTCAGTACCCACATGGGTAGTAACAAGGTTGGCCGAAGTCATCACTTCGTTGATCTGACGGTTCATGTCCTTCTGGAAACGAAGGTCACGATTGGTCACGATGCCCACCAACTTCTTGTCCGAACCAACAACTACAGGTACACCACCGATGTGGTATTCTGCCATGATGTTCAATACGTCGCGGACAGTTGCGTTTGGAGTGGTGCATACTGGCTGGTAGATCATGCCATTCTCAGCACGCTTCACCTGGCTGACCTGATGAGCCTGTGCCTCGATGCTCATATTCTTGTGGATGACACCGATACCGCCCTCACGAGCCATAGCAATAGCCATCTTGCTCTCCGTTACGGTATCCATCGCAGCCGATACGATTGGGGTGTTCAGAGTGATATTACGAGAGAACTTGGTACGCAGATCGATATCGCGTGGGAGCACCTGTGAATACTGTGGTACGAGCAATACATCATCGAATGTAAGACCGTCCATCACAATCTTGTCTTCTAAAAAACTTGCCATATTATATTTTATTCAAATAAGTTATTAGGTATTAGTTATTAGTTAACTGCATCCGAAACAGTAATAAATATCAACTTCACATCTGAATTATCAATTACTAGCGTCCGTATCGGCAATAACTAATAACTTCTCATCTCAGTACTTGATTTGAAATTTAAATCAAGAATTGTGGTGAGATTGGCTCATTGTTCATCACGCGACGAATGGTCTCGGCAAAGAGGTCGGCGATTGAAACGGTCTTGACCTTGGTGCAGCTGCCACGATAAGGGATAGAGTCGGTGAAGACGATCTCCTTGAGCACAGAGTTCTCGATACGTTCATTGGCAGGGCCACTCAACACACAGTGTGAAGCGATGGCACGAACCGACTTAGCACCATTCTGCATGATGATCTCTGCAGCCTTGGTGATAGTACCTGCAGTATCGACCATATCATCAACAAGGACAACATCCTTATCCTTCACATCACCAATCAGGAACATCTCACCGATTGAATTTGGTTTGTCGCGATGCTTGTCACACATCACCATTGGGACATTGAAGAACTTAGCATAAGAGAAAGCTCTCTTCGAACCACCAGCATCTGGCGAAGCCATCACGAGGTTCTCCAAGCTGACATGACTCTGGATGTATGGAGCCAGAATGTTCGAAGCACGGAGATGGTCGATAGGTACATCGAAGAAACCCTGAATCTGATCTGCATGGAGATCCATGGTGATCAGTCGGTCAATACCAGCCTTGCTCAACATATCTGCTACGAGTTTGGCACCGATGGCAACACGTGGTTTGTCCTTGCGATCCTGTCGTGCCCATCCGAAGTAAGGAATAACTGCGATGATCTGAGCAGCAGAAGCACGCTTGGCAGCATCAATCATGAGGAGGAGCTCCATCAGATTGTCGGCCGAAGGGAAGGTACTCTGAACCAAGAACACATGTTTACCACGAATGGTCTCTTCGAACGATACTCCGAACTCACCATCTGCAAATGTGGTGATGTTCAAGTTGCCCAGGGCATAACCCATACGGGCACAAATCTTCTCGGCAAGATAACGCGTTGCGCGTCCCGAAACGATGATGAAATTATTGTTCATATAATAAATAAATATGTAGTCTCTTATTTCTTCTGCAACACAAGCATAGTTGCATCATAACCTGATACCGCTACCTGGCAATGCAGGAATTTCTCTTTGACAGGCAAGCCAACGTAACGGAGAGCCTCCTCCGGAATGTTGACGGTAACCTGCTTATCGAGTGGATCGAAGTTGGCAACAACCAAAACCACCTTCTTGTCCAAATGGCGCATAAAGGCGAACTGACGATGGATATCGAAATCTGGATTACCATAATTGCAATAAGTCAGATCGTAGAATCCACCCTCTGCAAAAACTGAATCGTTAGCCAACTTCAAGACCTTCTGATAGTGATCACGAACAGCCGTGTTCTCTTTCTTCACGACACTCTCCACGGCCCAATAGTCAAAGATGGAGGTGCGTCCGTCGCGACCGCTGAAGCCCTCTTCGTCCATGCCTCGTTCGCCATATTCCTGTCCGAAGTAGAGCATGAACGGGCTATTGTTCATCAGAGCAGAAACAGCCAATGCTGGGTAAGCCTTCTCCGGACAACCGGCAAAGAAATCGCTGGCAATGCGCTGCTCATCGTGATTTTCGAGGAAGTTCAGCATATTCGGCTGCAGACCTTCGATCGATTGCCAGCAACGGGTAATGGCCGATGCGCTTTCGCGACATTCCACGATGGCACGAAGGGTATCATAAAGTCCAACCTTGTCATACAGGTAGTCAAAACCGCCATAATGCACGTAGCTGCTATAGATGGTTGGATCGTAGATTTCGCCAATGAAGATTACTTTTGGGTAACGCTTTTTGACCTGAGGAATAGCCCAATGCCAGAAATCGACAGGTACCATGAAGACCATATCGCAACGGAAGCCATCTACTCCCCTCTTGCACCAGAACATCAGGATGTCGAGCATCTTCTTCCAGGTGCTTGGAAGCGGATCGAAACAATAGCGACCACCGCCACAGTAATCGACACCATAGTTCAACTTCACGGTTTCGTACCAGTCATTGCGCGATGGCCATGCGTTGAACACATCGTTGCCCGTCACCTTGGCTGGCTCCTCCTTATAGTTAGGGTGAGGGTTAACGTTAGGGTTATCGTTAGGGTTAACGTTATCCAAATGCAAAGGCTCTCCACAATAATAGAAATTGTTCTGTGGATTGAAATGATGCTCAACGATATCTCCTGCACCCAAATCCTTCACACCTCTTGGCTTGCTTACCGACTTATACTGACGAGCCACATGGTTCGGCACAAAGTCCATGATAAAACGCAAACCGACCTCGTGGGTTCGTTTCACAAGGTCGTCAAACTCGGACATACGATTGGCAGGATCATCTGCCAGGTCACAACTTACCGAGTAATAATCAGAAATGGCATAAGGAGAGCCGGCTTTACCCTTCAGGACGGCCGGATTGTATATTGGGAATCCGTATTTCGAGTAATCCGTACCTGTTGCCTGCTGCAAAAGACCGGTGTACCAGACACAATTACATCCCAGTTGTTTGATACTGCGGAGGGCACTCACATTGAAGTCACTCATCTTTCCGCACCCGTTTTCCTCGATGCTTCCACCGGGTTTACGAGTCAGGTTCTTATTGCCGAACAATCGAACCATTGCCTGATAGATGATCAGTTTCTCTTTTTTTGCAGACATAGAGTATATGTTTGGGCTTAAAATTTCTGCAAATATAGTTAGTTTTGCACATTCACGTCCCTAAATGGCCGAAAAAATCAAAAAATAATCACTTTTTTTACATTTTTTTCGTCAAGTGTGTACCATTATTGACAATTTATGCTTATCTTTGCGCCGCACAAAGCAAAAGAGACGTCAATTATAGACACTCTTGCCCTGATGGTGGAATGGTAGACACGAGGGACTTAAAATCCCTTGACCATTGCGGTCGTGCGGGTTCGAGTCCCGCTTGGGGCACAATATAGAGCTGTAAATCGTTGATTTACGGCTCTTTTTCTTTGTTCAACATCGAAATTGCGGATTTTTTGCGGATTTTTTCTCCATATTTTACCTCGAAATACCGAATTGCAAGCTCCACCTTTCTTTTTCACATTTTTCACACTTGATGATAGCTCTTTCTTTGTACCGATACAGACACTTTTCTCATCGAATATATATACTATTATACACCTTTTATATAGGGTATTGTCCCAGCCCTTTCCATCCTTTTCCCTATCCCCGCTCAATTTCAAGGATTTACAAAACTGTCCCATTTCTACTATGCGGGACATCCGAGACATGCGATTCAGTACAAGACTTAACGAGACAAGCAAAGACAACAACAAACACAGCGAGACACAAGAAGACACGACGAGACAGAAGATACGACTCCCCAAGTACCTACAAAAGTACCTGGGGAGTATTACATATTGCTATCAATCCCACGTCAAGGTAAGATCGACCATTAAACGAGAGCCACAATAAAAGAACTCCGAAGGACCTCAGAAATCCGGTTCCCTTCAATGAAGAGATTATCCCAAATGTCCTCAGGATTTTCGAAAGTTGCAAGAACTGTGGCATCTTCATCCTGATCCCTATTACATTGCCAATAGGGATATGGAGACCTTTCTGGATACATCTTCAGCTCCTTAATCTTGATAGGAGTTGCCATAGTACTAATAGAATAGAATTTCTTCGTCTCCAAATAGTAAAACACCATCTCCAGACCTACCTCGCAAATATGATATCTGAATACCTCCCGATCATTCACGCTTCTGGCTTCCTCCTTGTTTTCGGGAGTAAACCCAAGCATATCCTCATAGAGATGAACTCCTGGTTCATAGAAATCCGGATATACAATAACTCGTTGTTTAGTTACCATAGACTTTCCCTTTCTTATTAAACTCAACTACCTTTGCGATCAAACCCATATATTTCTCTGGTATAGGGCCATGCTTGGGGGCATCCTTCTTTCTTCTTAAAGATCCATTTTCGCCGACCTCCCATTGATGAGAATGACATCCATTTTCGGTACCATTATAGGCGATAGCATTACCTTTCGAGTCATATTTGAGATTGATTTCCAAACTAAGATTATGACCATCAAAAATATTGATACTATGCACCTGGACAACTCCATTTTCCAGTCGATGGCCTATAATATATATAGGACTTTCGGAATTTGAATTCAATATATTTTTCGATTGTCCCAACTTTGCTTTTTGAAGAAGCACTTTGTGCCCTTCAATTCGCATACCAGTATCAATATGAGAACGGCTGTTCTCTGGAACCCCACCAATTAACGAAGAGTAAGTACCATTAGATCCCATAAATCACTCCTTTCTTGTTTGAGTTTGGAAAATATGTACTTATCTCTTTGTTTTCCCCTTCGATAAAACCGCCATAACGGATTATGTGAGAAGGATGAAGAATGTCAAGCATCGCATGATACCCATCAAGCCATAAGCACCTTGAACGAAGATCGGTACAAACACCTGTGCTATTAATCGCTATTAGGCTCCCATGTGGCCACCCCTCCATATATCGATCTATATGTTGCAAATCACCCCATGCAGGAGCAGCTATAACATCGATACCGAAAAACTGATATAACGCAGATAGAAACTTATTTCGGAAATCATTAAAGAATTTCTGATCTTGTGTCATATTCTGCAGTATCGAAAAATCGGGCGAAATCGTCCTTCCTAATCGCAAAAGAGCTCGTAATTGTTGAATAAAATTACTCCACAAAGGCTCAATGTATACGTCTTTCACAAAATGATGAGGACACACATTGGGTGGTAAGGATTCTAAAGGCCGCCCCTTAATAAGACGAAATGGCCATAAAGAACTTGGCACTGGACCAATGGACGGTTTTACGATTGGCACTTCATTCTCTGTATACGAGATGATATAGTTGAGTCTGGAATGCAACGAACCTGTATCACTAATATCGAAACAAGTGTTCGACAACAATTCTTCTAATTCCAGATTTGGAAATTTAATTATTGATTGCTGTAAAAGCATATAAAAAAGATTTATGCGCCCTACAGACAAGAGGTTAATTTAAGCCACCATCTGTAGGATGCTGTTAGAACCAAGCCCTGAATGGGCAGTAAAAATTCTATCAGTATCCATAAGATGCGACTCTTCTTTATTGCTTTGGGTATAGATATGATTATGAGAAGCTAAGATTTGCATCTTCACAATCTTATCAAACAAAGGTAAACCTTCCGGAATAACACACTTCTCTATCAAAATGGAATGAATCCGTTCCGACGAAATTTTATATAGGTTTATATAAAACTTTTTATTCTCTTCCGCTATTATCATTGCAGCTTCTCGCTCTTCTGGGGTCCTGCTGCTTGAATATGGATCGAAGAAAATTGGACATATAGCAATATAGTCCCCTTGCAGGAGCCTTTCTGCAATAGTAAGTCCCTGCGGCAAGAAGTCTATGTCCACTATATATCTCATTGTATATCTTTTCTGCAAAGATAAGAAAAAAATCTAAATAGCAGAAGGAAGTAATGACAAAAAGTGATAAAAGCAACCATTTTTTTCATTTTTGCCCACTTTTCACCATAAGTACTGATCAATACTTGTCAATTGGGGCTTTACAGATTCTGCGATTATCTCTCGCGCACGATCATCTTATATATATTTCCGATACGTCCCATTATGAGAATGTTCCGTTTGAGGTGCCTGATGGATGGTGTTGGTGTAGGTTGGATGATTATTTTGAATTGCTATCTGGACAAGATTTTCCTCCTGAGAAATATAATGATGCTCAGAAAGGTATTCCTTATATTATTGGAGCGAGCAATATCAACAATGAAAAGATTGTCATTAACAGATGGACTCAAACACCATCGGTAAAAACAACTAAGGGTGATTTGCTCGTAGTCTGTAAAGGTGCAGGAGTTGGGAAAATGGCTCTAAATGACATTGGAGAGATGCATATCGCAAGACAAATTCAGGCAATACGTGATGTTTCTCAACTGATGTCTATTGAGTATATCAAAATGGTTGTGTCGTATTATATTGAGGACATAATAGCCGATGCCAATGGTTTGATTCCTGGCTTGAAAAGAGAACTGCTTTTATCTCTTTTAATGCCAATCCCACCTTTGCAGGAACAAAAACGTATCATCGCTACTTATGAACAATTGATGTCTTTTATCGAGAATATTGATAATGAAAGTTCTGAAGTTCTTCATACAATTAAAATTGCCAAATCAAAGATTCTTGACCTTGCTATCCATGGCAAACTTGTACCACAAGATGCCAATGATGAGCCAGCATCGGAGTTGCTTAAGCGCGTCAATCCAAACGCTGTTGCATCTTGTGATAACCCGCATTATGT
>JAZRXX010000024.1:0-41235 GCA_045600485.1 Bacteroidales bacterium | reverse complement strand
ATATATTTAAATATATAAAGAGATTTTTTAGGGTAGGGTACCTCTTTAAAATCAACTGTAGCACTGTAGCAGTGTAGCAGATTTTGACCTGAATGGTTCTTTTCTTGTGATTCCTCTGAATTCCCTGTAGTTTTTTTTCCGTGTTTTCGTTCCTTTCGCGTTCGAATAAAGCTCCCACCGTGGTTAAATCAATTCTCTCACGCAGATGATGCAGATTTTTCTTTGTTTTCTTGTTAATTTATCTCACATAGAATATATGATTACATTGATTTTCTGTGATTTCCGTGTATTCCGTGGTTATATAATATCTCCCACTTATTACGCAGATTATTTCTTTTTTTTTCTTGTTGTTTAACGGCAATTATGTAATTCTTCCTTTGTTGTCGATTTTTTTTCGGAAAAAATTCGAAATGCGCAAAAAGTATGTAATATCTTTGCACCGTCGAAACAGCAGAAGCCATCGGCCGATGCGACTCACATGGATGGACAAGGACGACTGCGCAGGTCCGAAATCTGACCGTAAGATGGGCCAAAATTGAGTTCTTTCGTACAGACGGCAACTTCATTGTTCGACAAAATCCGATTATAACCCCTACAAAACAATTACAGCAATGAACAAAATCAAATCCCCACATCAGATGCCAAACAATGCGATAGAGCAAACTGCTTTTCCTCCCTTGAACCAGTAACTTATCGAGAGGCAAAGGGTTCTGCACCATTTGCAATCTTCTTGAATGCCTCGAAAAAAAAAGATTTTGGGTTTAAACCTTTCGATGTTGGCATAGTCAAAGCTTAGATTTTGACAAATAAAAAGAACGCATAATTTTCTGATCTCGAGTAATGAACTACCGAATTTTACTAACCGTCATTTTGGCTGCGATAGCTACATTGACAGTCGCACAAAACAAGTACACTATCAAAGGTTCTGTTATTGACAAAGAAACCAACGAGGCACTTATGGGTGCCAATGTCCAAGTGCTCGCCTTGCCCGACAGCACACTCAAGACAGGCACCATGGCCGACGATATGGGAGCCTTCACGCTGAGCAATCTGAGCAAAGCCAAGTATGTGCTTAAAGTCTCGTTTATGGGCTACATCACCCGTACCATTCCCCTCAATCTGGCCGAAAAGAAGAGCCATCAGGTCGATTTGGGTTATTTGACCTTGAACAGCGACAGCAAGATGCTCGAAGAGGCCATTGTGACCACCACCGTGGCCAAAGTGCAGGTCTCGGGCGACTCCATTCAGTTCAATGCCGCCGCCTACCGTACGCCACAGGGTTCGACGCTCGAAGCTTTGGTCAAGCAGCTGCCAGGTGCCGAGGTCGATGACGATGGCAACATCACCATCAACGGCAAGTCGGTTTCCAAGATTCTGGTGGATGGCAAGGAGTACTTCCTGAACGACAAGTCGATCGCCATGAAGAATATCCCTGTAGATATCATCGACAAGATCAAGGCCTACGACAAGAAGAGCGATATGGCTCGAATCACCGGTGTGGACGATGGCGAGGAGGAGACCGTGCTGGACCTTTCGGTCAAAAAAGGCATGAAGAACGGCTGGTTCGGTAATGCCACAGCCGGTGTCGGTACCGAACATCGCTACAATGCCCGAGGTCTGGTCAACCACTTCAACGATAATGCCAACGTATCGGTGCTGGGCAACGGCCGCAATGTGCCTGACCGTCAGGGCTGGCGTCGTGCCAGTGGCTTGAACAGCCACAAGGAGGGTGGCATGAACTTCGCCTCGAAGAATAACAACATGGAGACCGGTGGTTCGGTGACCTACAAATACGATGGCTCGGATCTGTTGAGCGAATCGAACACGCAGGAGCTGAATGCCGATCAGGGCGCGTTCAAGAAGAGCCGCAGTCACTCGTTCGGCAGCAGTAATGGCCTGGAGGCACAGTTCAAGATGGAGTGGCGTCCGGATACGATGACAACCATCCTGTTCCGTCCGAACTTCAGCTATAACCAGAACAATCGTATGTCAACCAGCAATAGCGGTTCGTACAACGAGGAGGTTGCCAACATGGATCAGGACGAGATTGATGCTCTGGTCGAGGCCGTATTGCAGAGTCGCCGCAGGTCGCAGTCGCACACCAATACAACCAATGCTTCGGGCGAATTGCAATGGACACGCAAGTTCCAGAAACCTGGACGAAATGTGACTTTGCGCGTCGAGGGCGATTATTCACACAGCGAGAGTAAAGACCTCTCGGCTGCCTATATGAAGAACGAAGAGAATGTCAATCCGGTGTTGAACAACCGCTACAACCTCACTCCATCGTACAACTACCACATGACCGCCATGTTCGTGTACAGCGAGCCGATAGCTGACCGTCTGTACCTGAACTTTACATATCGCTACACCTATGGCTACAGCAAGAGCGACCGTCAGGCATTTGTCTATACCCCCGACGCCTATTCGTCGTTGGCGAACCAATTGCTGGCCAGCCGCTATGATGTGGAGGAGGTGTTGCGTGTGATGCGTGAGGCTGATTACATGATGCGCGATTCGCTCGAACTGAGCCGATTCTCGGAGTATCGCAACTACAACCAGCGTATCGGTTTGCAGCTTCGCCAGGTGCGCGAGAAGTATAATGCTACCGTTGGCGTCAATGCCTTCCCACAGCACACCCAGCTTGACTATCGCTATATGGGTAAGGAGTTCCCTGAGGTGAGCCGCCAGGTTCTGAATTTTGCTCCTTACATGAACATGAAGGTGAACTTCAACAAGCAAACCAACCTGCAGATGCGCTACAATGGCCGCTCGCGTCAGCCTTCGATGACGGATCTGCTCGACATCTACGATGATTCCAATCCGGAGCGTATCACACGTGGTAATTCGGGCTTGAAGCCATCGTTCGAGCACTCATGGAACGCAAACTACAATGCCTACAAACCTGAGACTCAACGTGGCCTCTGGACCTGGTTCTATGGTAGTGCTGTCCGCAACAGCTTTGCCAACAAACAGACCTATTGCAAGAATGGTGTGACCATCACCGAGCCAATCAACATCAATGGCAACTGGAACATGGGTGGTGGCATTGGTACCAATTTCGGTCTTGGCAAAGAGAAGCATTGGTCAGTGGGTGGCAATGTGGGTGGTGGCTTCACCCAGAATGTGGGCATCTTTGCCAATATCGATACCATTGGTGCTCCTGCCGTCGATACAAAGTCCATTACCCGAACTTCGCGCTTCAATGTACGTTCGAATGTGGCTTACCGTAATGAATTTGTGAGTGTGGAGTTGTTGGGTAACTTCAATGAGGAGTATGCCCGCAATAATGTGAATAAGAGCTCGAACCGCAATGCCCAGAACTTCTGGTATGGTACCGACATGCGTTTCAATATGCCTTGGAACATGGAGTTTGCTACCGACCTGCGCATGAACAGCCGTCGTGGCTATGTGCAGAAGGATATGAATACCGACGAACTGCTCTGGAATGCCTCGATCTCGCAATCTTTCCTCAAGGGCAATGCTTTGACCATCAAGGGTGAGATCTACGACATCTTGGGACAGCAGACAGCCATCAGCCGTTCGGTAAGTGCCAACTCCATCAGCGACTCGCGCACGAACAGTATTTATCAGTATGGATTGATCAGCGTAATCTATCGTTTCTCTGTCTTCGCAGGAAGGAATACAATGGGAACTGCGCAAGAGAGGAGGTAAAATCATGCTAAAATGGTCAAAAATGAAGAAAAAAGCCTGAAATTTGAAAAAAACTTTGCATTTTTGTTGGAGATATGAAAATAATCCATATCTTTGCACCCGAAAAATTAAAAATCAAAACAAAATGACAATAGTAAGCGCATATTGGTGGTGGCGTTGCTCATAACTTAATCGTTGTGGGTTGCAACCCTATGCACTTAAAGCAATAGAATAAAGGGCTTGCGAGACACAGCGTCTTGCGAGCCTTTTTTTTTAGCCCCTCTCCGTCGCTTGCGGCACCTTATAATGGGGAGGAGAGGTTACAAAGGTATAAAATAAATAATGTAAATATAATATGAAATCTTATAACGTTGATGAAAATGGCTACTATGGCCAGTTCGGTGGAGCCTATATCCCAGAAATCCTCTACAAGACTGTTGTGGATCTGAAAAAGGCTTATCTGCCAATCATTGAGAGCAAAGAGTTCCAGGATGAGTATCGTGCCTTGTTGCGTGATTATGTAGGTCGTCCGTCGCCACTCTACTTCGCCAAGCGAATGAGCGAGAAGTATGGTTGCCAACTCTACCTGAAACGTGAGGACTTGAACCACACAGGTGCCCACAAGATCAATAATGCCATTGGACAGATTCTGATTGCCAAGAAGATGGGCAAGAAGCGTATCGTGGCCGAAACTGGTGCCGGTCAGCATGGCGTGGCTACTGCAACCGTATGTGCGCTGATGGATATTCCATGCCGTGTCTATATGGGTGCGACCGATGTGAAGCGTCAGCACGTCAACGTAGAACGTATGAAGATGCTGGGCGCCGAGGTCTTCCCGGTTGAGAGTGGCAACAAGACACTCAAGGATGCAACCAATGAGGCTATTCGCGATTGGTGCTGCCATCCAGCCGATACCTTCTATATTATCGGTTCGACCGTAGGCCCACACCCTTATCCAGACATGGTGGCCCGACTGCAGAGCATCATCAGCGAGGAGATCAAGTGGCAGCTCAAGGAGAAGATTGGCCGCGACTATCCTGACTTCCTGATGGCTTGTGTGGGTGGAGGCTCGAATGCCGCAGGAACCATCTACCATTACATTGACGACGAAAGAGTCAAGCTCGTATTGGGCGAAGCTGGTGGTTTGGGCGTCGAAACTGGCGAGACCGCCGCTTCGATGCAGATCGGCACTCTCGGTATCCTGCACGGTAGCCGTATCAAGTTGATGCAAACCGAAGATGGCCAGATTATCGAGCCTTATTCCATCTCGGCAGGTTTGGATTATCCAGGCACAGGCCCAATCCATTGCAACCTATATGAAACTGGTCGTGCACAGGTTCTTCCTGCCAACGACGATGAGGCTTTGCGTGCTGCTTTCGAGTTAACCCGTATGGAGGGTATTATCCCAGCACTCGAGTCATCGCACGCTTTGGCTCTCTTGCCAAAGATCAAGGATCAGTTCACCAAGGACACTGTCGTTGTACTGACCGTTTCGGGTCGTGGCGACAAGGATTTGGACACATATTTAGCACACAAAGATGAAATTCAATTATAAAACAGCAAGCAAGACCATATTGGGCGATCTCTGTACCCCGGTTTCGGTGTACTTGAAAGTCCGCGATGCCTACCCTCAGTCGGCTCTGATGGAGTCGAGCGATTATCATGGTGGCGAGAATGCCAAGTCATTCATCGGCTTGCATCCTATTGCCAGCATATCGATTGAACATGGTGTTGGTATTGCCAAATATCCCGATGGAACACAGACATCGCACCCAATCACCAAAGAATATGGTTCGGCACAGGTAATCAACGACTTTTTGGCATCGTTCGAGGTATCGGGCGAACATAGTAGTTATTGCGGCTTGTTCGGTTACACTTCGTTCAATGCTGTACGTTATTTCGAAAATATCAACGTGAAGGACGAGACGCAGGACAAGAACGATGCTCCGGACCTCCTCTATATATTATATAAAGATGTGATCGTGTTCGACCACTTCCGCAATGAGATGGTGCTCATCGAACTGCTGAGCGAGGGCGAACAGGATGATCTGGATCAGTTGGAACGTGACTGCAACAGCCGTGCCTATCGTACTTACGGTTTCCGTCCGGTAGGTGAGTATTGGTCAACTTTGACCGACGATGAGCATCGTGCCAATATCCGCAAGGGTATTCAGCATTGCCTGCGTGGCGATGTCTTCCAGATTGTGCTGTCACGTCGCTTCAAGCAGAAGTTCGAGGGCGATGACTTCAAACTCTATCGTGCGCTGAGAAGCATCAACCCAAGTCCATATCTGTTCTACTTCGATTTCGGTGGTTTCCGTATCTTCGGTTCAAGTCCTGAGACGCATTGCCGTATAGAAAAGACCCCCCTGCCCCCTTTAGGGGGAGAAGGAACCTCCCAGACAAGATATACCGCCTACATCGACCCGATTGCCGGTACAACCAAACGTACTGGAAATGTGGAGCAGGATCGACAGAATGCCCTCTATCTGAAGAATGATCCGAAGGAGAATGCCGAGCATGTGATGTTGGTGGATCTGGCTCGCAATGACCTGAGCCGCAACTGCCATGGTGTACATGTTGAGTTCTACAAGGATATGCAGTTCTACAGCCATGTGATCCATCTGGTATCGCGTGTGAGTGGCGAATTGGACGAAGGGGCAGATCCAATCAAGGCCTTCATCGATACTTTCCCTGCAGGAACCCTGAGTGGCGCTCCTAAGGTTCGAGCCATGCAGCTCATTAGCGAATATGAACCACACAACCGTGGCGCTTACGGTGGCTGCATCGGATTCATCGGCTTCGACAAGAGCCTCAATCAAGCCATTACGATCCGCACGTTCGTGTCACGCAACAACGAACTGTGGTTCCAGGCAGGTGGCGGTATCGTTGCCAAGAGTGATGTAGAATATGAACTTCAGGAGGTGAACAATAAGTTGGGCGCCCTCCGTAAGGCAATCTTAATGGCAGAGAAGCTGTAGACCCTCTCCGCCCCACAAGGGGGCACCTCCCCCTTAATGGGGAGGGGAGTATGGTTGAAGTTAGCAAGAGGGGAATATAGTTGAAGTTGACAATACATTTTTGTAAAATACATGATGAATAATAACGACAATAAAATACAAACTAACACTCCCTCCCCATTAAGGGGGAGGGTAGGGGAGAGGGTCTGTATCATCGACAACTACGATTCGTTTACCTACAACCTTTCGCATCTGGTCAAGGAGCTTGGTGCCGAAGTGACTGTGTATCGTAACGATCAGTTCCAGATGGAGCAGTTGGAGGCGTTCGACAAGATCATCCTCTCGCCAGGTCCTGGTATTCCATGCGAGGCAGGATTGTTGCTTGATGTGATTAAGGCATACGCCGGCAAGAAACCTATTCTGGGTGTCTGTCTCGGACATCAAGCCATTGGCGAGAGCTTCGGCGGAACATTGACCAACATTGGAGAAGTAGTGCATGGTGTGGCAACTCCTTGTCATATCATTAAGGATGATTATCTCTTTGAGGGGTTGGCCAAAGATGTTGAGATTGGCCGTTACCACTCGTGGGTAGTTGATCAGCAGAACTTCCCGGATTGCCTGGAGGTGACTTCGGTATCGGACGAGGGTTACATCATGTCGCTCCGTCACAAGGAATACGACATCCGTGGTATTCAGTATCACCCGGAGTCGGTATTGACTCCTGATGGAAAAGTAATAATAAATAATTGGTTGAAAAAATGAAACAATACCTTTTGAAACTCATCGCTGGTGAAACCCTCTCACAGGAGGAGACCCACCAGATTATGCTCAACATCGTTCAGGAGCAATACAATGTACAACAGATTGCAGCTTTGCTGATGGCTCTGCAAACCCGTGGTGCAACCGTCGATGAATTGCTTGGCTTCCGTCAGGGACTTCTCGAAACAGGTAAATATATTAATGTAGAGGATTATAATACACTCGATATTGTCGGTACCGGTGGCGATGGCAAGAATACCTTCAACATCTCGACCTGTTCGGCTTTCGTCATAGCTGGAGCAGGTTATAAGGTTTCGAAGCATGGTAACGGTGGTGCGACCTCGGTATCGGGTGCATCGAATGTGCTGGAGGGTCATGGCGTGAAGTTCACCGACGACGAAAGTAAGTTGCGTCGTTCGTTGGAGGAGGCAGGTATCTGCTACTTCCATGCTCCTTTGTTCGCCTATGGCATGAAGTTCGTGGGTCCGACCCGCAAGGCATTGGCTGTTCCTACTTGTTTCAATCTGTTGGGTCCTTTGGTCAACCCTTGTCACCCTAAGAATTCGCTGCATGGTACTGCCGATCAGAGCCAGTTGCGTCTCTATACCAATATCCACCAGAAGATCGGCGATAACTATGGTGTAGTTACCTCTTACGATGGCTACGACGAAATCTCGCTCACCTCGGGCTTCAAGATCTGTACCAACAATTTCGAGAAGGTTCTCACTCCTGTCGATTTGGGCTTGAAGTATGTGAAGCAAGAGGAGATCTTTGGTGGCAATACTGCAGCTGATGCGATGAAGATCTTCGATGCTGTGCTGGATGGTACAGCGACAGAGGCTCAGAAGAATGTTGTCATTGCCAATGCTGCCTGTGGTATCAGCGTAATGAACATGAACCTCTCGATGGAGGATTCGGTTGCTGCTGCACGCGAATCGTTGGAGAGTGGCAAGGCACTTCAGGTATTCAAGAAGTTCGTTGAGTTGAATTCGTAGACCATCCCCTAACCCTTCCTCACTTCGTAGGGAAGGAGAGGTTGGAAACAATGGGTCGAAATTTTTTTCTCTAAATAATAAAAAACACTTTACCCTCTAGTGGTATATAATCCTCCCCATAAAGGGGGAGGTGCCCCTTGTGGGCGGAGAGGGTCTTTCTATGGATATCTTAGAAGAAATTGTCGCCAACAAACGTGAGGAACTGGCTGTAGCAATCAGCGATCTGCCTCTGGACACTTTGAAGAAGTTCACCGAGCAGAAGATTGCTCGCGATGGTGCTTTGAAGCTCCGTTCGATGAAGCAGAGTCTGGCTCAGTCGCAAAGTGGTATCATTGCCGAGTTCAAACGCAAGAGTCCAAGCAAGGGTTGGATTCATGCCGATGTTGAACCAGAAGATGTAGTGCCTAAGTATGCCGAAGGTGGCGCTTCGGCCAGCAGCATCCTGACCGATGAGAAGTATTTCGGTGGCAAGCTAGAGTTCATTCAGCGAGTACGAGATCTAGCTCCAAATCTGCCTCTGCTTCGCAAGGAATTTATCATCGACGAATATCAGTTGTATGAGGCTCGTTTGGTGGGTGCCGATGCTGTATTGCTCATTGCTGCCGATCTCGAACCTGCTCAATATGGTGAATTGCTTGTCATAGCGCATAGTTTGGGCCTGGAGGTATTGCTCGAGGTGCATGATCCGAAGGAACTGGATTATCTGAAGGCTGGTGTGCCCGACATGTTGGGCATCAATAACCGTTCGCTCGGTACCTTCCACACCGACGTACAGCATAGTTTCGATATTGCAATCGAGATGAAGAAGGCTGTCAAGGAGTTGAACCTTTCGGACGAGGAGACTCCCTTGTTGGTCAGCGAGTCGGGGATCGGCAATCCTTCGGTCGTCAAACTGTTGCGTGAGAAGGGCTTCCGTGGCTTCCTCATTGGTGAGTGTTTCATGAAGGAGGCAGATCCAGGTCTTGCTCTGAAAGAATTTATCCAACAGACCCTCTCCCCGGCCCTCCCCCTTAATGGGGAGGGAGAATAGTTAGAAACAATGGGTCAAAAAAGCTTCCTTATTTAATATTTGTTCCTTATTTGTAAATAATATTTGTTACCAATCCCTCGATAGCAATAGGTAACTGCTCCCTCCCCCTAAAGGGGGGCGGGGGGTCCGGGGGTGGGTCTTATGATTGTAAAAGTTTGCGGCATGACCAATGCCGATAATATAAAAGCCGTAGAGGGCGTATTGGCCGATACACAGGCGACAGAGAAGTGGATGGGGTTCATCTTCTGGGAACCATCGAAACGTAACTGTGCCGTGAAACCCGATTATCTGCCTGACGATTGCCGTCGTGTTGGTGTATTTGTGAATGCAGAGGTTGAAGATATCGTAAAACATGCCGTCGAGTATGGTTTGAGCGTTATTCAGCTGCATGGCGACGAGAACCGACAGTTCATCATGTCGTTGCGTCAGGCATTGGCCGCTGCCAACAACAAGTGCACTATCGTCAAGACTTTGAGCCTGAAGAATGCTCAAGATGTCGATAAGTGCGAACCCTACGTCGGCTTCGTCGATTACTTCTTGTTCGACACACCCACTACTGGACGTGGAGGTAGTGGAACGAGTTTTGATTGGAAACTCCTGGAGGGCTATCGCATGATGACGCCATTCTTCTTGAGTGGAGGCATCGGATTAGATAGTGTCGAATCGCTCAAACAGTTCAATCATCCCTGCTGGGAAGGCATTGATCTCAACTCCAAGTTTGAGTCGGCTCCTGGCATCAAGGATGCCAAGAAACTTCGCGAATTCTTAATTAGTATCAATTAATAACAATGTTACTTTGCCCCGATAGCAATATGTAACAGCTCCCTCCCCCAAAAAGGGGGTCGGGGGGGCCGGGGAGAGGGTCTTATGAATAGAATCAATCAACTTTTCGCCAATAAACCGCAGAATCTGCTCAGTTTGTATTTCTGTGCCGGTGCTCCTACGCTCGATGGTACTGCCGATGTGATCCGTACACTCGAGAAGAATGGAATCAATATGATCGAGGTCGGTGTACCATTCTCCGACCCAATGGCCGATGGACCTGTTATTCAGGAGGCTGCTACCAAGGCATTGCGTAATGGTATGTCGTTGCGTCTGCTCTTCGACCAGCTGAAGGATATCCGTAAGGATGTCAAGATTCCTTTGATCCTGATGGGTTATTTGAATCCAGTCATGCAGTATGGCTTCGAAAACTTCTGTAAGAAGTGCGTCGAGGTGGGCATTGATGGTGTCATCATTCCGGATCTTCCATTCAAGGATTATATGGAGGATTATAAGCCAATTGCCGACAAATACGATATCCGCATCATCATGCTCATCACTCCGGAGACAAGTGAAGAGCGTATCCGCTTCATCGATCAGAATACGGATGGCTTTATCTACATGGTATCATCGGCTGCAATTACAGGTGCCCAGAAGGAGTTCAATGAGGCTAAACAGGCCTATTTCAACAAGGTACATGCCATGAACCTCCAGCACCCAACCATGATCGGTTTCGGTATCAGCAACAAGCAGACACTCGAATCGGCTCAAGCTAATGCCAATGGTGCTATTATCGGATCGAAGTTTGTGCAGTTGTTGGATGCTGCCAATGGCAATGCCCAAGTCGCCATCGACCAACTTTATGACGCATTAAAGCAATAAAAAGACTCGTTTTAGTGTTTAACGTCAATTTTTAGGTCAAAATTTTATGTTTTGGTCTTAAAAATTTGTTAATGCAAGGAAAAGAATCTATCTTTGCGTCGATAAAGATATTGCCTTGATATCTTGCCTTAAAAGTATTTGTTTACTAATTACTATTGAGTTATGAAGAAGTATGTAATTTCAGCAGTCTTTGCAACCTTGGCTACTATGGGTTGGGCACAGACGGAAAGTATGCAGTCATTCCGACATGTCGGCATTGGCTTGGAGGCAGGCCTGATGGGTGCGGGTGCCCAATTGTCCATACCCGTTGTTTCTGATCATCTTGTATTGGTCGTCGGCTATAACTATTTGGAATATAATATCGATAAAACTCTTGACGATTTCGGTATCGGAAATCTGAATAATGATATCGATAATTTGAATAGACAGGTAAATGATTACAACACTTATGTTGGTCCATTTACAGGCAAGAATTACTCAAATATCAGTCGTCTTGGTTCCGATGATATTACTGTCGATGCTTCGCTCGAATTGAATTTGTCGAACTTCAAGTGCCTGCTTGAGTATTATCCATCGGCTCATAGTTCTTTCCATTTTACCTTTGGAGCAATGTTCGGCAAAGACTATATGCTGAGAATTAAAGGCGTTGCTGATCCTGTATCTAATGCTACTTATCAAAGTGCAATGAAATTGAACGGGGAAATTAAGGATGCTCCATTCGATGATCCGGTCAAGAAGACTATGTATGATATTACTGGTGTAGATGATTTGGATAAGGTACTTCGTTTGAGTTTGGATAAAAAAACCTATCATTTAGGTGCAGATGCCAGTATTGATGCCCGATTGGCAATCAATAAGGTGCGTCCCTATTTGGGACTCGGTTTTGGTCGCGCTGTGCCGAATAGACGAGTTGGTTTCCAGTTCGAAGTTGGAACTTGGATGCATGGAAATCCAACCCTGAAGTCTAAGAACGAATTGGGTTACTACGATGAAAGTGCAACGTCTAATGAAACCATTGATGACGTTTATAAGATTGTAAATAGTGTGCGATTCTGGCCACAGATGACCTTCCGACTCACAGGTCGTATCTTCTAACCTTCCAATTTACGAATGACCCAAGCAGAGTTGAATGCCCAGGTGGCATCTCAATATAATGATGAACGCAGCAAGCAGTTGGCTACCCAACCGGTAGGCCGACTGCTTCTGCAGTTTGCTACCCCCAGCATTATTGCAATGGCAGCCAGTAGCATCTACAACCTGTGCGATAGTATTTTCATTGGCCAGGGATGTGGAAAATTGGCAATTGCAGGTTTGGCTTTGACGTTCCCATTGATGAACATCAGCGCCGCTTTTGGTGCGATGGCTGGTGTGGGAGGTGCGGCTCAGACCTCAATCCGTATGGGCGAGGGCAATCAGCGTCAGGCGTTGATGATCTTCGGTAATGTGATTCGTTTGGATCTTACCATCGGCATTGTACTGACTACTTTGGGTCTTTTGTTCATCGATCCTATCCTCCGTCTTTTTGGAGCCAGCGATGCCACTCTGCCGTATGCTCGTGATTATATGCAGATCATTCTGATTGGCAATATCATCACTCATACCTTCTTGGGCATGAACGACCAGTTGCGAGCTATCGGTAATCCTCGGCAGGCGATGATTGCCCAGTTGATTGCCGTATTCAGCAACATCGTGCTCGACGCGCTCTTCATCTTTGGCTTTGGTTGGGGCATGCGAGGTGCCGCTTTGGCGACCATTCTCGGACAGTTGCTGGCATGGATCTATAATTTCCGGTTCTTTTTGGACAAGAGCCGATTCGTGCACTTCAGCAAGGAGGGCCTGATCTTCCGTTGGGACATCATCAAGGAGATCCTTGCCATCGGTTTGAGTCCTTTCTCGCTGAATCTCTGTGCCTGTATTGTCGTCATCCTGATTAACCGAGGTCTGGTGATGCAGGGTGGTGCCGATGGCGATGCCTATGTGGGTGTTTATGGAATTGTGAATCGTGTAGCCATGCTGCTGGTCATGTGCATTATGGGCTTTGGTCAAGGCATGCAGCCAATTGTCGGATTCAATATGGGTGCCAGGCTCTATCATCGTGTGGTCGGTACCTTGAAGTTCGCATACATGCTGGCTACTTTTATCATGACTGCCGGCTATGTTCTGATTGCACTTTTTGCCCGTCAGATGGCTGGATTCTTTACCACCGATCCCGAGATGATTGCCCTTTGCGTGCCAGCCATCCGCATCGTGCTATGCATGTTCCCATTGGTGGGTGGACAGATGATCACCAATACCTTCTTCCAATCGATTCGTCAGGCCAAGAAGAGCATCTTCCTTTCGACCACACGACAGATGGTCTTCCTTGTTCCTCTGCTTCTCTTTTTGCCCGATGTTTTTGTCGAAAAGGGGTGGAATGGAGTGTATGCTGTTTGGTGTGCGATGCCTATCTCCGATTTAATTTCAGCCATGTTGGCTGGCGTACTGCTCTACCTGCAGTTGCGCAAGTTTGACCGACTCATAGCGAACCGCTTGAAGGGTTAAACCAAACGAGACATTGACCTTATGATATTTGTAATTGCCGACGATATAACCGGTGCTGCCGAGATTGCAGGTTTGGGCTTTGCCAATGGACTTTCGACAACCTTGTTGACGAGAGTTCCAGAGTCATTGCCTCAGTCACAGCTCGTTGTCTTGGCAACCGATACACGTTCGATGTCGGAGTCGCAGGCGATTGCGGAAACACAAAATATCTGCCGAAAACTGCAGACGGCGTTTTCTACAGCCACCGAGCGTTTGATCCTTTTCAAGAAGGTCGATTCCTTCTTGCGTGGTTATGTGGTTGACGAATTGCAGACGTTGTTGGATAATACTGCCTATCAGCAGGTACTGTATCTGCCAGCAGATCCCAGCCGAGGGAGAACCATTCGTGGCGGTTGCTATTACATCGACGACGAACCGATAGATCAAACCAAATATGCGCTCGATCCCGATTTCCCTGCACATACAGCCAGCATTTGTCTGCGTTTGCGGATTACGCCCATGAGCCGTATCCGTATCTGCGATGCCATTGCTCACGAGGATGTTCGTCAAGCTGTAGCGCAAGCCATGCAAGGCCCAGATTTGACTTTGATGGCAGGTTCCGCCGATCTCTTTACCGGATTGCTTGAATACCTCGGACATGTCCAGCCATCGGTTTCTGTTTATGAAGGCTTGGATCGGAATGCCGTTCCACTCATAGTTTGCGGTTCAACACAAAGCACCGATCTCTCTTCTCGCCCTTACATCCGTAAGCGTGAGATTCCTATCAACTCAATGCCTCGTGACGTCTTCGATGGCAACCAGGGTGCGACTTATTGGTTGGCGACTATCCAGCTTCGTCACTTCTCGCGTGCTGCGATTCAGCCAGCTCGCAACGGATTGATTTTGAATATTCCCTACGAAAGCAGTTGTTCTCCTGCCGCAGCACTACGACTGCGTACCGAGATGTCTTCGGTTGTCGAAGCATTGGTCGATCGGATGTTGCCCACAGAACTGATTATCGAAGGTGGTGCCACGGCTCTTGCAGTCATGCAACGCCTTTGTTGGACGGAATTTGTCATCACCGATTGGGTCGCTTCTGGGGTAGTTCGCATGCAATCCGTTCAATCGCCCTCTGTCTATGTTACCTTCAAGCCTGGCAGTTATCCGTGGGGTGACAAATTGTTTGAATGGTAGGCCCCTTTTCGATAACCGATAAATCGATAATCGATAATCGATAGCCGATAGCCGCTAACCGCAAATCGCCCATCGCCCATCGCCAAATCGTTAAATCCAATCTCTCATTATTTATGAATAAACTCACACTGGGCATCTTGATTGCCCTATTCTCTCTTTCCTTTTCATTGCCAGCACAACGTGTGCAGAAGTTAGGCCGTGGCGTCGTGGCATGCAATTCATCGTCCGGTGTCATGGTCTCTTGGCGTCGTTTGATCCAGGATCCCGAAGATGCCACCTACAATGTCTATGTGGCGAAGGCCGGTAGCGATACATTTACGAAGCTGACCTCGTCGCCCGTGTCACTCACCCATTATTCTACGACACTTTCGCAGGTTCCCGATGGGGCCTCTCTCTATGTGACTATGGTCGATGCCTCTGGGCATGAAAGTGATGCTTCCGTACCATTTGTCTTTCATACCTACTCGATCCAGAAATCGGCCTCTGAGCAGATCAAAGTGCCGAATGCCTTCGTGTCGGTGAACTTCAAGCAGGCAGGTTCTCCCATCTATAATCAAAATGGCTTGACTTTCGTCACGAAGTTCTGTTGGCCAGTCGATCTGGATGGCGATGGCGAGATGGAGTACATCGTCAATCGTATCTATACGGCCAAAGATCAGAACGGTTGCGAAGGATGGGGCGATGATCATTTGGGTGGTGACTGTCTGGAGGCCTACAACCGACAAGGCCAGCATCTCTGGACAGTCAATCTGGGTATTCATTACTATTCCTTTGGTGGACAGAACGATGGCTTGACCGTCGGCGATTTTGATGGTGATGGCAAGGGCGAGGTGATTGTCCAGTTGGCCGAAGGAGCGCGATTCTGGGATGCCGAACAGAACACCTTTGGCAAATACCTGCATTACAATGGGCAGCAGATGGCAACTACAGGAAGTGGCATGGTAACCGTCTCGAGCGATGGAAGCAATCCGGACATCGATGGCGATGGTATTACCAACTACACCTGGTACAATAAGGGCAAGAATCCACAATGGTATTTTGTGGTGATCGATGGATTGACAGGTCAGCAGAAGGATATCTGCGCCATGACCATGCCCAAGGACAAAGACATGACCTATACCAGAACGAACAAGTCGGCTTTCATGAGCGATGAATATTCCTATCCTTCACCTGCCATGGGTACGGCTTATCTGGATGGTGTGCATCAGAGTGCCGTAGCGCAGTTCCAATGTCGTACCAGCGATGGCAATCATCACTATTTCACTTATGCTTACGGCTACGAACAGGGTGAGTTCAAGGAGAAGTGGATTTTCAAGTTCCACGACTACAGCAACTTGAGCGAGTTTCACCATATCCGTATCGGAGATGTCGATGGCGATGGCAAAGACGAGGTCATGAATGGCCAATGCGCCGTCGATCACGATGGAACACTCTTGTGGACCTCTGGTATTTCGCATGGCGACCGTTTCCGAATGTCGGACATTGATCCGGATCATCCGGGACAGGAGATTTTTGCCATTCAGCAGAATGCGCCTGATATGCTGGGACAAATACTCTATGATGCTTCGACAGGCAAGGCCATCAAGAAGTGGTACCTTTCGGCTGTAGGCGATGTGGGACGTGGTGAATGCATGGATGTCGATCCTGCGCACAAAGGCTACGAGATGTGGTCAACCATGCCGAATATCTACAATGCCAAGGGTGATCAGATCGGCACCGAAAAACCCTATCCATACGAAGGCATCTGGTGGGATGGTGACCTCGGACGTGAAAGCGTCATGACCTCAGGTTCTGGCAATAACTGCCCTGTAATCATTGCCAAATACAATAAAACAGCTACTTGGAGCCGCATCTTCTCCATTTCGAGCGAAACCAGTTGGACATTGGCCGCCGAGAATGCCGTACGAGCCATGTTCTGGGGCGACATTTATGGTGATTGGCGAGAGGAAATCATTCTCAAGCAGATTGTTGGTGGCGAGGAGTGTGGTTTTGTCGGTTTGACTACCGCTGTTTCTACCTCGGTCAAGAACATCTATTGCTTGTTGCAGGATCCGAACTACTACGGGCAAATCACGAACCGTGGCTACTACCAAAGCCCGAATACAAGCTTCTATCTGGGTTATGACATGCCTCGTCCACCGTTACCTCCATTCATTCAGCCGGATGCCGACAATGCAGTTTATGGCCTCGTCGAGGGCAATGCAACAGTCACACTTCCTTCGGGCAAGAAGAATCTCTATGTGATGCCTGTCAAAGGGCAGACTTTGCAGTTGGAGGGTAATCTGAGCGGGACGACCGACTTATGGAAGAGCCAGCAAGGCGAGGCTATTCTTTTGGGCAATAACCTTTCTGCTGGTCGTACTATTATCTCCGAAGGTACGCTTCAGGTCGCTGGAACGGTTGCCGGTACGGTCGAACTGCGTGCTCGCGGTACGCTCTCCGGAAGCGGACAGGTAGGTGGTATCTCGTTCGAAGGTGCCTTGAACTGCGAGGGCGGTCGTATCCTCCCGACAGGAACATTGACAGTCAATGGCAATCTTTCCTTCAATCAGATCAGTTATGTAGAACTGGATCTTGGCAAGTCTTGCCTGCTTTCCGTTCAGGGTGACTTGTCGGTTTCCCAAACCACCTACTTCACCATTCTGTTGGATGATGTTCAGGAGGGACTTTATCCGTTGGTGCGCTATACCGGATCATTCAGCGGATCGTTGGACAAGTTCGTTGTACGTGGCTTGACTGGTATCAGCTACGACATTGTCGATCAGGATGGCATGATCCAATTGCGCATCAATGGACAACGATCAGCAAACAGCGGTGTCGTCTGGCGAGGTACCGAAGGGAATGTCTGGGATTACAAGCAGCAGAACTGGAGCCTTGGGGAAGAACCGACGGCTTTCGTCGCTTCCGATTCTGTCCTCTTCAACAATCAGGCTTCTATCACGACCATCAATATCCCAGATCTTATGCCTGTCGGTCAAGTTGAGGTACAAAGCTCCCGAAACTACACATTCCAGGGTGCAGGCGGTTTGTCGGGTGCCGGCTCTTTGATCAAGAGTGGCACGGGCAATCTCTACCTGAATTGTACCAAGAGTGACTATACAGGAGCCACCTACATCAACGAAGGTACTGTGACGGTCAAGGATTTGGCCGATGGCGGCATTCCTTCTTGTTTGGGTGCAGCTTCATCCAAAGCCTCCAATTTCCAGATGGGCAAAGCCACATTGGTGGTCAACAACAGCAATTCTGCGACCAATCGAGGCATGACTTTGAACGATACGGCAACGATCCAGATATCATCGGGCACAATGGCACTGAAGGGTGTGGTTCAAGGCAATGGTCTTTTGCGCAAGACGGGTGCCGGACAGCTCAACATTACCTATGCAGGCAACAACACATGGGCAGGCACCATCTTGCAGGCAGGCACTTTGGCTATGGGTTGCTGGAATACCACTTTCGGCAAGGCAGGATCCAATATCCATGTCACTGGCAATGCTTCCATCGTGATGTTCGATGCCAATAGTACCTCTACCATCCCGAATTTCGGCAATGTGCTCGAAATAGATTCGGCCAAGACCTGCACCTTCCAGGCGGGCAGTCGCTGTACCATCAAGGGATCGCTCAAGGGCAAAGGAATCTACAAGATTTCATTCCCATACGTACGTGGCGATGTCTATACCAACTGCTCGGATTTTGAGGGAACTTATCATGTCGCTACCTCTAATTGCCGATTCATTCAGGCAATGGATCTCTCGAAGGCAACACTTTATCTTGCTTCGGGCGCGTATGCTTCGGGCATGAAGTCGGGTAGTGGCACAGCCGCTTCCTTCACCCATAAGGTGGGTTCTTTGACCGGTACGGGCACGTTGGGTACTGGTGTCTGGAACGTTGGTTATCGCAACGAAGACTGTACCTTCGGAGGTGTTGTCGAGGCAGGTTCTTCGCTCAATAAGTATGGTACCGGCACGCTGTCCTTGACGGGAACTTCGGCTGCCCCTGTTACAGTTTATGCAGGTACAGTATTGGCCTCCAATACATCGACAGCAGTCACCACGGGGATGATCACCGTCAATGCAGGTGCGTCGTTGGCAGGCAAGGGAAAAGCCGCCCAGGTTACTGTCAAGAAGGGGGGAGAGGTCTCTGCGGGTGTTGGGGCTTCCAGTCGCGAATTCATTACCATCGACGAACTGACCTTGCAGTCGGGTGCCGTCTTGCATGTCGGGTTTATTTCGAGTGGAGAGGCTGCAGCATCAACGGGAGACCAATTCAAGGTTAAGACAGTCAAGATGACATCGCCAATCTTCCGTATTGAGAGTAAAGATGGCTCTGAGATTGGTCCTGAATCGCAGTTGCAGGTATTCTCGGGTGCCACAAGCATAACCCTGACCGGCACAATAACTATCGAGCCGGAGTGTCCTTGCGAGGGCTATGTTTGGGATACATCGACCTTGCTCGAAGACGGTTATCTGCGCCTTTCGGCAGTCAATGGTATTCGTTCGGTCGATTCCGATGTTCATTCCGACCATTCTTTGTATGATCTCTATGGTCGAAAACTGAACCATCGTCCGTCGGGATTGTACATCCGAAACGGGAAACTGGTCAAATAAACGTCATAACCCTTGATTCCAAATCAAACTAAAAAAGGAAGATCGATGAGATCCTCCTTTTTTTATGTGTTAACCAACAAATCATGGATTGGTGTAAATTCCTTCAAACTCCACTACGTAGATGGTGTGCCAACCACCATGAGCGCCATACTTATTCGTAAATCGTAGTGTCTTCGATGCCGGCATCGCGCAGCGCCTCCTGACGTTCGACGCAGGTGCCACACTTGCCGCAATGGAGGTCTCCGCCCTTGTAGCAGGACCAGGTTTCGCTGTAGTCAAGACCTAACGCCTTGCCGTGGCGGGCAATGTCGGCCTTGGTAATGTTGGTGTATGGGGCTTCGATACGGATGCCCTCGTAAGTGCCGTTGGCCATCGCTTCGGACATGGCTTGGATGAATGAATCGCGGCAATCTGGGTAGATGGCATGATCGCCACCATGGTTGGCAATCATCACTTTGGTCAGGCCGTTGCTTTCGGCAATGCCACAGGCAATGGAGAGCATGATGCCGTTGCGGAACGGTACGACGGTCGATTTCATGTTATCGTCCTCGTAATGTCCTTCGGGAATCGCCTCGGCACCCTGCAGGAGAGAGGACTTGAAGTATTGGGGGAAGAAATCCAACGGAATGACGATATGGCGGATGCCAAGCCGTTCGCAATGAAGGCGGGCAAAAGGAATCTCTTTGGCATTGTGGTTCGAGCCGTAGTCGAACGATACGGCCAAGGCGATCTGTCCGGCATATTCGTGGAGCATGGTTATGGAATCCATGCCGCCCGATACGATGATTAAGCTATCTTTCATTTACTTGGAGATTTTGCGGATGATAGGAGAGGAGAACAGGAAGTTCTTGAGCGGTTCGCATTCCGTCTGCAGAATCGTGTCTTTGTTGCCTTCCCATTCTACGTGACCTTTGTACAAATAGGTGATATGATCGCCGATGCCCAGCACAGAATTCATGTCGTGGGTATTGACGATGGTGGTGATGTTATACTCCTTGGTGATGTCGTCGATCAGCTGGTCGATGAGAATGGAGGTCTGAGGATCAAGTCCGGAGTTGGGTTCATCGCAGAAGAGATACTTGGGGTTGAGGGCAATGGCACGGGCAATGGCTACACGCTTCTGCATACCGCCCGACAGTTCGCTCGGCATCTTGTGGAGTGCATCTTTCAGCCCGACGCGGTTCAAGCAGAATTCGACGCGCTCTTCGATCTCCGAAACGTTCATGTTGCTGAACATGCGAAGCGGAAATGCGACATTGTTGGCTACATTCATCGAATCGAAGAGTGCAGAACCCTGAAAGAGTACACCGATCTCCTGATGTGCCTTCTTCATCTCCTGGGCGGAGTATTCGAGGATGTTCTTGTCGCCATACAGGATTTCGCCACTATCAGGAATATGAAGCCCGATCAGGCATTTCAACAGGACGGTCTTGCCCGATCCCGACAAGCCGATAATCAGATTGTTCTGGCCTGGCAGGAACTTGCAATTGATGTCATGGAGCACATGTTGTGACTCGAACGACTTGTTGAGATTACGTACGGTGATCATAACAGAATCTGGGTCAGGATAACATCGGCCATCAGAATCAGTACCGACGACGCTACGACAGCTTGGGTGGCAGCACGACCGACGTTGATGGCTCCACCCTTGACGGTATATCCGCAATAGCTGGCAATCGATGAGATAAGGAAGGCAAAGCACCAGCCCTTTTCGATGCTATAATAGATGTGATAGGGTTCGAAGAAGGTCTGGAGTCCGTCGATGAATGCGTCGGGGGCAGGGTCACCGGTAATCCAAGTGACCAGACAGG
The DNA here is from genome assembly GCA_045600485.1 of Bacteroidales bacterium. Lineage (GTDB taxonomy): Bacteria > Bacteroidota > Bacteroidia > Bacteroidales > UBA3663 > Liminaster. The sequence continues at coordinate 20,064 of JAZRXX010000024.1, read as the reverse complement.
CACCCACGAGGCCGGTTCCGATGCTGAGGATGATCAGGATGGGCATAAAGAACACCAACGCCGTGATTTTTGGCAGGATGATGTAGTTGGCAGAATTGACACCCATGATCTCCATGGCATCAATCTGCTCGGTGATGCGCATGGTGCCAATTTCGGAGGCGATGTTCGACCCCACTTTGCCCGCCAGAATGAGGCTCATGATGGCGCTCGAAAACTCCAGCATCAGAATCTCGCGGGTTGAGAATCCGATGATGTAGCGCGGCAGGATGGCATCGCCCATGTTGAGCACAATCTGGATGACGCATACCGCTCCAATAAATACCGATATCAAGCAGACAATGCCGATGGAATCGATGACGAGCTTCTGGGCTTCGGACACGAACTGCCGGCCAAACATCGACCAATTGTCGGGCTTGGAAAAGACGCGTTTCATGAGTAGAATGTAGCGTCCAAGGGTTTCGATGGCGGTTGAAATCAACATAGTTGGGTGCAAAGATAGTGCTTTTTATCGAGAATGGAGCATTTTTTCTGCAAAAATGTGTGAAATTTCGGAAAGTGTGAGAATTATTTTGTATCTTTGCCGAAAATTTTGAAGATAATGGAGGAACAAAGAAGTGTGTTACGCACAGATAATCTGGTTAAACGATACGGACCTCGTACCGTGGCTAACCATGTATCGATCGATGTGAAGCAGGGCGAGATTGTCGGTCTGCTTGGACCTAACGGTGCGGGCAAGACCACGACTTTCTATATGACTACAGGGTTGGTCGTTCCGAACGAGGGACGTATCTTCCTCGATGATCAGGAGATTACCAAATTCCCTGTCTATAAGCGTGCTCAGGCAGGTATCGGCTATTTGGCACAGGAGGCTTCGGTCTATCGGAAGATGACTGTTGAGGATAATCTTCTGGCTACCCTCCAGATGACACCCCTCACGAAGGATCAGCAGATGGAAAAGCTGGAGAGCCTGATTGCCGAGTTCCGTCTGCAGAAGGTGCGTAAGAACCTGGGCGACCGTTTGAGCGGCGGCGAGCGTCGTCGCGTGGAGATTGCCCGTTGTCTGGCTATCTCGCCTAAGTTCATCATGCTCGATGAACCGTTTGCGGGTGTGGATCCGATCGCTGTCGAGGATATCCAGTATATTGTCTATAAACTGAAGGAGAAGAATATCGGTATCCTGATTACTGACCACAATGCGAACGAGACGCTTACGATTGTGGATCGAGCCTATCTGTTGTTCGAGGGTAAGATACTCTTTCAGGGAACATCGGAAGAGCTCGCCAACAATCCGCTCGTAAAGCAGAAGTACCTCGGACAGAGCTTCATCTTCCATCGCAAGGACTTCGACAAGCCATCGACCTCCGAGAATGCGATGATGGAGGCAGAGAAATAAAAAACAATGCGCAAGCTTGAGGGCCTGCGCATTTTTTTTTGTTATATGTGTTGCTATTACTTCTTGGCTGCAACGGCTGCCTGCTCGATGGCGAGACCTGCCTTGTAGTTTTCGATATACTTGTTGAAGCCTGCAACATCCTCGGGTGTAGGAGCGATCTCGACACCTGTGTTGCCAGCAAAGACAACCTCCTCGAGGTAATCAGCCAAATTCAGCTTCTTGGTGTTGTTGACCAGATAGCCAGCCAACAGAGCGATACCCCATGCACCACCTTCGCCTGCAGTCTCCATGACAGAGATTGGAGAGTTGAGGGCAGCTGCAAGTACACGCTGACCAACACCTGGAGTCTTGAAGAGACCTCCATGACCGGTGATGCGGTCCACCTTGACCTTCTCCTCGTTGAAGAGTACATCGTTGCCAATCTTCAATACGGCTACAGTAGCGTAGAGGTTGGTGCGGATGAAGTTAGCGAGGTTGAACTTGTCGTTGGCAGAACGAACTACCATTGGACGACCCTCTGCAAGGCCGGTTACAGGCTCACCAGAGATGTAGTTGTAAGCCAAGACACCACCACAATCAGCATCACCCTTGAGTGCGTTGTTGTATAGGAGGCCATAGACCTGATTCATATCTACTGGTACACCGAGCAACTCCTGGTACTCCTTGAAGAGCTTAACCCATGCATTGATATCAGAGGTGCAGTTATTGCAGTGAACCATAGCTACGAGGCTTCCGTCAGGAGTGGTAACCATATCGATCATCTCGTTTGGCTTGCTGAGATCTTTCTCCAATACGATCATAGAGAAAGAAGAGGTACCTGCTGATACGTTACCAGTACGCTGCTTGACAGCGTTGGTAGCTACCATGCCTGTGCCAGCATCACCCTCTGGAGGACAGAATGGGATGCCTGGTTTCAAGTGGCCAGATACGTCGAGACGCTGAGCACCGTGAGGGGTCAGGAAACCTGCCTGCTCACCAGCACAGATGCACTTAGGAAGAATATCCTCCAACTTCCAGTTGAAGCCCTTAGGAGCAACGAGATTGTTGAACTTCTCGACCATTGAGGCATTGTAGTTCTTGGTCTCAGGATCTACTGGGATCATACCAGATGCATCGCCGATACCCAATACCTTCTCGCCGGTCAAACGCCAGTGGATGTAACCTGCCAAAGTGGTGAGGTAGGTGATGTCCGATACGTGCTCCTCGTTGTCGAGGATGCACTGATAGAGGTGAGAGATGCTCCAACGCAATGGGATATTGTAGTTGAAGAGTTTGCTCAGCTCGGCAGCAGCTGCTCCGGTATTGGTGTTACGCCAAGTACGGAATGGAACGAGGATCTTCTCTGCCTCAGATGCAGGTGCACCATGAGATGCTGTTCCGGTAGGACCGAAAGCCATGTAACCGTGCATCATGGCAGAGATGCCGATGCCAGCCAATACCTCGATCTCGGTGTCGTACTGTGCGAGGACGTTCTTGCGAAGGTCTGCATAGCAGTCCTGCAAACCGTACCAGATTCGATCTACACTATAGGTCCAAAGACCATCGACCAACTGGTTCTCCCACTCGTGTGAGCCCTGTGCGATAGGCTTGTTCTCACCATCGATGAGTACAGCCTTGATACGGGTAGAACCAAACTCGATACCGAGGATGGCCTTGCCACTTTGAATTATTTCTTTTGCAGTCATAATTCCGAATTAAAAATTAAAAGTTAAAGATTAAAAAATAGATGAAGAAGTTAAAACTAAAAATCACTTACTATTATTCTTGGCCGTTTTGATTATGGCTACAAGAATAGCAGTTATCTCTTGGGCTTGAGCTATCAAATTGTCAAACACACTCTGTTCTATATATTCATTGTCAAACAGAAGGTTTAACCAATATTGAGTCTCGTTTGCCTCTTTGAGCGCAATCTGTAATTTGCTTATGAAATCGGCTCTACTTTGAGCAAAATGCGCCTCTCTGATTAGAGCTCCGACAGCAGTACCACTTCTCTCCATTTGATTCGCGAGATTGTACTCGCGAATCTGGAGTAGAGTTTTATAGCACTTGACAATGTCACTAGCAAAGATATAAGACTTCTGGTAAATGACATTGTTGTCTTCCATTGCAATTATTTTTTAATTTTTAATTTTTAACTTATAATTTATTTAAGCGCTTTGTTCAGCATATAGTAAACTTCGTTGTTGCGGAGCTGCTGCTTGAAGTCATTGGTGGTAGTTGCCTTGTTGATCTCAGCAATTTCGACATCAAGGATCTCAGCGAAATCCTCCCAGTACTCCTCGGTGATATCATAGCCGAAAGCACTGTGGTGTGTACCACCAGCAAGGATCCATGCACCTGCACCAATCTCGAAGGATGGCTGTGGAACCCAGAGAGCAGAAGCTACAGGAAGCTTAGGCATTGGTTTTGGCTTGATGCACTCAACCTGCTGGGTGATGATGCGGAAACGGTTGCCGAGGTCAACGATGGTAGCCTTGATGCCTGCACCAGTCTTAGAGGTGAAGACGAGACGAGCTGTCTGCTGCTTGCGGATACCGATGCCGAGGTGATGTACCTCAAGGGTTGGTTTGTCAACAGCGATGAGTGGAGTAACCTCGAGCATGTGGCTCTGGAGGATAGAGGTCTGACCATTGGCGAAGTTGAGGGTGTAGTCCTCAAGGAAGGATACGCCATGCTCATTGCCCTGGTTCATGATGTAGATAGTGCGGTAGAGACAAGCTGTCTTCCAGTCACCTTCTGCACCGAAGCCGATACCCTCTGCCATGAGACGCTGTGAAGCGAGACCTGGAATCTGATCGAAACCGCAGAAGTTTGGATCATCGATGTCGGCATCACCGAGGTCATCGAAGTTGGTGGTGAATGCAGTAGCACCCTCTGCCTTCAGGACGGCACGGATAGCGAGCTCTGCCTTAGCGGCATTGCGAACCTTCTCCCAGTAAACCTGCTCGCCAGACTCGTCGATCTTGATGGTGTACTCCTTCTTGTAGGTCTCAACGAGAGCATCAACCTCAGCGTCGGTAACCTTCTTGAAGTAATCCATCAATGATGATACTGGATAGTAATCTACGTGGTAGCCGAAACGCTGTTCGAACTCAACGCGGTCACCATCGGTAACTGCTACATTGTTCATGTTCATACCGAACATCAAGCAACGTACATTGTGTGCATCAGCGACACCTGCACATACGCGGCTCCATACAGCGATCTTCTTCTGTACCTCTTCGCTCTTCCAGTAGCCTACTACAACCTTGCGAGGAACGCGCATACGGGTGCAGATGTGACCGAACTCGATATCTCCGTGTGCCGACTGGTTGAGGTTCATGAAGTCCATGTCCATGGTGTCCCAAGGAATCTCAGCATTGTACTGAGTGTGGAGGTGAAGCATTGGCTTCTGGAGAGCCTGAAGGCCCTTGATCCACATCTTGGCAGGAGAGAAGGTGTGCATCCATGTGATGATACCAACGCACTTCGCATCATTGTTAGCGGCCTTCATGACAGCCTCTACCTCATTGGATGAGTTTGCAGTGCCCTTATATACGACCTTGATTGGGATGATTCCAGATTTGTTCAATCCATCAACCATCTCCTGAGAGTGACCATCAACGATTTTTACAGTTTCGCCACCATAGAGCAACTGTGCTCCGGTGATCCACCAAAGTTCTAAATTTTCAAAAGATTTCATCTTTGTAAAATATTAATTGTTAATTGATGTCGATTTAGTGCTTTTGTCCCTTCTGACCGTAGTATGCGTTAGGACCATGCTTGCGCATGTAGTGCTTCTCTACGAGGAGAGGGTTCATGGTGGTCATAGGATTGACCGAGAAGCTGATGAAGGCCATCTTGGCAACCTGTTCCATGACCTTGGCATTATAGACAGCATTGTCTGGTGAAGTACCCCATGAGAAAGGACCATGATTCTTGACAAGGACAGCAGGAGTGTGATCCGGATTGATCTTACGGATGTTGAGAATCTCATCGACGATGACGTTGCCTGTCTCCAATTCGTAAGCTCCCTCTACCTCCTCCTTGGTCATGTCGCGTGTGCAAGGGATGGCTTTGTAGAAATAATCAGCATGGGTAGTGCCGATGTTTGGAATGTCTTGACCAGCCTGAGCAAAAGCTGTGGCATAAGTAGAGTGAGTGTGAACTACGCCCTGGATGTTTGGGAATGCCTTGTAGAGGACGAGGTGTGTAGGTGTGTCGCTCGATGGATTGAGGTCGCCTTCGACTACCTTGCCGGTTTCGAGATCAACGACTACCATATCTTCGGCTTTCATGTCATCGTATGAAACCCCCGATGGCTTAATGACAACAAGGCCTTTTTCGCGGTCAATGCCAGAGACATTACCCCAGGTGAAGATAACCAGACCCTGCTTAACGAGGTCAAGGTTGGCCTTGAATACCTTTTGTTTAAGTTCTTCTAACATAGTAATAACAGACCCACCCCCGAACCTCCTCCCGTAGGGAGGGGAGTATATACTAATTTTGGGAGTGGGATTAATAATTGAAATAATTGTATATTTTGAGACCCGTTGGTTTCTATGTATTCCCCTCCCTTAAAGGGAGGGGCCAGGGGAAGGTCTCTTTTTACCACAAAGCAATATAAAGGAGAGTCAAAATCACGATGACGCCAATAGCACCGAAGTTGAAGGTCTTGTCGGTCTCGAAGATCTTGAGGTCGATAGCAACGAGCTTAGGATCCTGAACTGCATCCTTGGCATTGCTGCGGAGGTAAAGACCGATAGTTGCGGTGATAGCGGCAAAGAAGATCATAGCACCCTCGAAGCCATGGATGTGCATGGTCTCGTTGAAGAAACCACCGATGCAGAGCAGGATAGAAACAGCTGCAACAACGAACATGATGGTGCTCCAACGCATCTGAGTCTTGATGGTGTCAACGTCGAGTTCATCAGCCTTCTCTGACTTCTTGCTCATCAACGAGATGCCGACGAAGAGAAGAACGAGAACGATGAATACATAACCTGAACGAACCAAGAATGGAGTCTCAGGCATGGTGAACTTGAAGATGATTGAGAATGCGAAGGTGCCGATAGCTGCAACAACTGCTGCAGTACCGCTGGCACGCTTCCAGAGCAAGCCAAGACCGAAGATAACTACGACGCCTGGATATACGAATGAAGAGTACTCCTGGATGAACTGGAATGCCTGGTCGATACCACCCATCAATGGATATACAGCGATAAGAGCGATAACAAGGGCGCTGATTGAGGTCATACGGCCTACGTTAACGAGCTTCTTCTCAGAAGCAGTCTTGTTGATGAACTGCTTGTAGATATCCATGGTGAAGAGGGTAGAGGTTGAGTTGAACATGGATGCCAATGAAGAAATTACAGCGGCTGCCAATGCTGCGAAGCTCAAGCCCTTGACGAATACAGGAGTGAAGTTGCGGATCAGGAATGGATAAGCATCGTCCGAACGGTCGATAGAGCCAGCCAATGTCTCACGAAGACCAGCACACTCAGGTGCATTCATGATGTAGAAGGCACAAACACCTGGAATACATACGATGAATGGGATGAGGATCTTCAGGAAGGCAGCGAACACCATACCCTTCTTAGCCTCGGCCAAAGACTTGGCAGCAAGACCCTTCTGGATGATGTACTGGTTGAAGCCCCAGTAACCGAGGTTGGTCAACCAAAGAGCACCGAAGATAAGTACGATACCAGGGTTGGTGAAGAATGGATCCTCTGTTACATTTGGATAGAGTCCCTCATTGCGGGTAACAACCAGATTGAAGTGCTTGTCGCCAGGAACACCAGCCAAGTAATCCTTGATGTGGCCAAGGGCACCCATAGCGCCGCCCAAGCCCATCTCTTCGCCAATGACTGAGAGTGCTGCATAGGCAGTAATCAAACCACCACCAACGAGGAAGACTACCTGCATTACGTCGGTCCATGCAACTGAAGCCAAACCACCATAGATAGAGTAGATACCTGCGATGAGGAAGAGGGCAAGGATGATGGTCAGACGAACCTGATCGATCTCGATGCCAGCTACTGTGATGACCATGTCGGTTGGCAAGCCGAGGATTTGCTGGATAGCGAGAGCACCCAACCATGCAACTGAGGTCAAGTTAACGAATACATAGAGGAAAAGCCACAAGAGAGAGAAGGCCAGACCTACACCCCAGTTGTAACGCTCGCGGAGGAACTGTGGGATGGTGAAGATCTTCTTCTCGATCATCAGAGGCAAAAGGAATTTACCTACAACGAGCAGGGTTGCAGCAGCCATCAGCTCGTAAGCAGCCTGTGCAATACCAGAAGCGAAAGCAGAACCAGACATGCCGATGAACTGCTCTGCCGAAATGTTGGCGGCAATCAATGAAGCACCAACAGCCCACCAGGTCAATGTGTTGCCTGCGAGGAAGTAGTCGGTAGAAGATTTCTCTTCGCCCTTCTTGGAACGGCTAAGGAACATGCCCAAGCCTACCAGAAGCACGATGTAAGCGGCAAAGACTATATAGTCGATAGTCTCAAAACCGTTGTTGCTAAGTGCAGATAGGATTTTGTCCATAAGATTTTAATGTTGTGTTATTGGTTAATTTTATTGGTTATTATTCAGATTGTAGCATCTTGCAGTTCGTTCTCGTTCGGACGGCTGCCCCATACACTATAATATAATATGTAAAGGAGCATTCCTGCCACGAGTACATACGAATGCAGATAGCCGATTTGCGGACGGATGACGCTCTCTTGCAACAGAGGCATGATTCCTCCACCCACAACCATGGTCATAAAGATGCCCGAAGCCTTGGCTGTGTATTTGCCCAACCCGGCTGTCGCCAGATTGAAGATGGCTGCCCACATTACGGCAGTACAGAGTCCACACAAAATCAGGCATACGCAAGACACTGGAATGTCAACGCCCGATATGGATAATGTATAGGTCTCGGTAAATTGTGCAACGAGCAGTAAGATAATCGCCAGAACGCAGGCGAAATTCATCTGTGTCCGGGGCGATGCGATTTGTGTAATGAACGTGGAAAGACCTCGTCCAACCATCATCATGAGCCAATAGAGTCCAGCCAAGGAACCTGCCACGGCGGCAGTTCCCTCAATCGGGTTGCCCATGGCGTCGGTCAAATGACTGATCCACGCATTCATCTCGCTTGGGATGCCAACCTCAGTGCCTACGTAGCAGAAGATCGCCAAGGCGCCAAGACGGAAATGACGGAAGTGAAGTGGAGAGTATTTGAATGTCTCTTTCGAGAGGTCACCCTGCGGTTCTTCGATGCGGATCAGCGAGACAATGACCAGCGCAACAACGAAAATCGTCATAGCAATCAGACACAATGGCGCAACATCGCCAATGGTTGTCTTGTCGGTCAATGTGCCGATCAGCAAACCTGTGCACATAGGTGCAAGTGTTCCGACCAGGGAATTGATTGTTCCACCAGCCTGAATGAGCTGATATCCCACTTTGCCACCACCACCCAGCAGGTTGATCATTGGAGTGACGCTGGTGTTGAGAATGCAGACGGAGAAACCGCAGATAAGAGCTCCAAGCAGATAGATGAAGAAATTGAGGGCGACCATACGTCCGGCCACTTCGACCACAGGGGTTGCCTCGCCAACGTAGCCGGAAAGTAATTGTGTACCCATGCCCAAGGCGCCAACGCCCAAGGCAATAAGTACGCAGTTCTTATAGCCAAACCTGATCAGCAGCGCACCGGCAGGTACACCCATAATGAGGTAGGCAACAAAGTTCATCAAATTGCCGACCATGCCAGCCCACTCATAATGGGTTGTCCAGATATTGCCGAATGGAGCTGCTATGTTGGTGACGAATGAGATCATGCAGAGCATTGCCCACATGGTCGCAATCGCAATCCAGTTCAGTCGTTTGGCAGACATAAAAGGGTAAATATTTAACGGTTAAAGGGTTGCTCTCGTTCGTCACGCGAGCAGAACTCAGAAAGCTGAGTCAATTATTTAGCCTCTGCGTCTGTGTGAAACTCAAAGATGGTGATAGTGCTGTAGTTCTCACCTGGACGAAGGGTAGTGGTAGGCCACTCTGGCTTGTTTGGTGAGTCTGGATAGCGCTGGGTCTCAAGACAGATACCGGTACGACGGTTGTAAACGATGCCATTCTTGCCGGTGAGGGTGCCGTTAAGGAAGTTGCCGGTGTAGCACTGGATACCTGGCTGATCAGACTTGACAACGAGTGCAATACCACTCACTGGGCTGTAGAGTGCAGCGTGGATAGGCTGATCTACTGCGTCTGGCTGAGGAAGGATGATCCAGTTGTGGTCATAACCACCAGCCATCTTGAGATTGATGTCGTCTGCATCGATGTCCTGACCGACAGTCTTGCGTACGGTGAGAAGATCGAATGGAGAGCCTGGCTCAATATCAGCAATCTTTCCAGTTGGGATGAGTGTGTCATCGGTAGGAGTCATCTGCTTTGAGACGATGCAGAGAGTATCATCAAGAATGGTCTTGGTTGCATCACCAGAGAGGTTGAAGTATGAATGGTTGGTCATATTGATGACGGTAGGAGCTGTGGTAGTAGCCTCATAAACCAGCGAGAGTGCATTGTCGTCGTTGAGAATATAGGTACAACTGGCTGTTACCTCGCCTGGGAAACCATTGTCACCATCTGGACTGACAATAGTAAGCTTGACAGTTGAACTATCGAGCTGTTGAGCATCATATACCTGATACTGCCAACCAGTAGGACCTCCGTGGAGACAGTTGGTGCTATCGTTCTGAACAAGCTGGTACTCGACACCATCGAGAGTGAACTTGCCTTCGTCGATACGGTTTGCATAGCGACCAATGCAAGCGCCGAAATCAGATGGAGTCTTGCCATCAAGGTTGGCATAAGACATGACATTGTCGAAACCGAGCACTACATCATGCAACTCGCCGTTACGATCTGGTGCCATGATGCTGACAATACGGCCGCCGAGGTTGGTGATACATACCTCCATTCCGTTGGCATTGGTCAGGGTGTAGAGAGCAGTCTTCTTGCCGTTGATTTCAGCAACGAACTTCTGAGGATCGAGACCTGACTTGGTCATAACAGACTCCTGGGTGGCAGAACCACCACAGCTTGACAACATCGGCAGAGCCACGCAGGCCAGACCGAAAAGCTTTGTTAAATTCTTCATGTTGTTGTTTAGGTTGATTGTGTAATAAATATAAGATTTGTTTTTATAATTTCGCGCAAAGATACGAAAAACATTGAGAAAACGGACAATTGCTGTGCGATTTTTTTGTTAATTCGTCAAATATTGCGCAAAATTTGCAAAAAATGGCCGTTTCGAATGAGAAATTAGCATTTTTATTTGCCACTATAAAAAGATATTTGTATATTTGCGTGCCTAAAATAAAATGGAATTTATAGCTATGTTCGATTTTTTATTTAAGAAAAGAGATCTTTTGCCGTTGCCTTACAAACGTGAGTTGCATTGCCACATCATCCCAGGTGTGGACGATGGCGCTCGCCAGGTAGAGGACTCTCTGGACCTCTTGCTCGCCCTTCAACGATTTGGCGTAGAGAAGGTGATTTTTACTCCTCATCACACCTCTCCACGCTTCATGAATACACCGGAAATCATTCAGCCTTTGTTCGACGATCTCAAGGCAAAAGCTGCCGAAAAAGAGATGACTCTTCAATGTGAGGACTATAGCTTCGAGTATCGTATCGACGAATCGTTTATGGAGATGATGGAGAGTGGCAAACTTGGGGATCCGGGTTGCCAGATCCGTCCGTTGCATGGTAAGTATCTGCTTATCGAAAACAGCTTCTCTCATGCTGTGCCTGCCATGGATGAACTGATTGACCGTCTTCTGGCCGATGGCTATTATCTGATTCTTGCGCATCCGGAGCGATACCTGTATTATGCCGGTCATAAGGGTCATTATTATCATCATCTGCAGGAACGTCAGGTGGAATTTCAGGTGAATATCCTGTCGTTTGCCGGCTACTATGGCGATGTCTCGAAGAAGATGGCCATGTGGATGCTTGAAAACGGTTACGTAAATTTCTTGGGAACTGACCTTCATACCTATCATCATACCTACCTCTTGGACGACTTCCTCCGTTCTAAGACCTATGCGTCTATTTACGACCAGTTGTGTGATTGCATTGGCAATGATCAGATATAATTGACCGAAATGATTCGGAAATAGAGAAAATTAAAGATACAGAACGTGAATTTATTATCTCCTTTTTGCGCCGTGGCAGGATTGACCATGGCAATCAATGTGTCGGCAACCGAAAAATTGTCGATTAAATCTTTACGCGCGGGTGATTATCGTGCCAAGAGTGCTGCGGTCTATCGCTCTACGGCCGATGGCAAGCATTATACGGCCATTACTCCCGACAGCCGTTCCATTGTCAAATACCAATACAGCAACGGTGCTCCAGTCGATACGCTGCTAAATCTCGATAAGGTGAAGGGCGAAGATCAGGCTGTCCTCAAGAACCTCAAACTTTCAGGCTATGAACTCAGCGAAGACGAAGAGCGTCTGCTGGTTTATGCCAATCCGGAATACATCTATCGCCGTTCCTTCAAGGCCGACTATTTCTACTGTGTTATCGAGTCGGGTGGTGTGCGACGCAACAACTTCAAGCGTCTGACCGAGGGCAAAGTGCAAGCTGCTACGTTGGCTCCCGACGGACGTATGGTGGCTTTTATGCGCGACAACAATCTTTTCATCACCAAGATCATGTCTGCATCGATCGAGAAGACCGAGCGACAGGTGACCGAAGATGGTGCTTGGGGTAAGGTGATCAACGGCGTGCCGGATTGGGTGTATGAAGAGGAGTTCTCGATGAATAAGGCGCTTTGTTGGACCCCCGATTCCAAATATCTCTGTTACTTGAAGTTCGACGAGAGTAACGTCAAGGAGTACGGTTTGCCTATTTATCGTGGTGAAGCTCCAGTACGCGAGGAGTATGAACTCTATCCTGGTGTCTATAGTTACAAGTATCCTGTTGCTGGCGAGACGAACAGCTCGGTGACTGCTTGGAGTTATGATGTCTATAATCGCAAGAACAAGAAACTTGATGTGCCTTGCGATGCCGATGGCTACATGATGCGTATCCGTCCGACCAAAGATGCTACCCAGGTGGCTGTGATGACCCAGAATCGTCATCAATCCGATTTCCGCATGTACTTTGTCCATCCTGCCTCTGGTGTCAGCATGCTTGCTGTCCAGGATCAGAACGAGCAGTATGTATCGGATGGCAACATGGACATGATCCATTTCTTCGACGATGGCTTCACTTTTGTCAGCGAGAAGTCCGGTTTCCGTCATCTATATTATTATAGCATGATCGGAAAACTGCAGCGACAGATTACCTCCGGCAACTTCGATGTAACCGAGGTCTATGGTTACGATCCCAAGACCAAGAGTGCCTATATCCAAACTGCTTATGTAGGAGAGGGTGCAGATATGCCTTCTGAGCTTACCCGTGGCATCTATAAGGTCAATGCCAAAGGTCAGATGCTTCCTCTCTTCAATGGCGGAAAAGATGGTCAGGGCTGTCGTGGAACCCATTCTGCTGCCTTCAGCAAAGGTTTTGTCTATATGCAGCATTTCTATAGCGATGCCCAGACGCCAACCCGAGTGACACTCGAAACCGTCAATGGACTGAAGCTGGTAAAGGTCATGCAGGCCAACGAGTCGTATAGGAATTCTGATTTTGTCGCACAGATGTCTAAGCGTGAGTTCTTCCAGTTCACTACTCCCAACGGCGATGTTTTGAACGGTTATCTCACCAAGCCATATAACTTCGATCCCAACAAGAAGTATCCGGTGCTGATGGAACAGTACAGTGGTCCTGGTAGCCAGCAGGTGCTTGACCGATGGAAGTTCGAGTGGGAGCAATTCCTGAATCAAGAGGGGTATGTGGTTGCTTGCGTCGATGGACGAGGCACTGGTGCCCGAGGTGCAGCTTGGGAGCGTCAGACTTATTGTGAACTTGGAGTCCGTGAGTCGCAGGATCAGCTCTTTGCCGGTCGCTATATTGCTTCACTTCCCTACGTCGATGGTTCGCGCATGGCAATCTGGGGTTGGAGCTATGGTGGCTACAATACCCTGATGACCCTTTGTGGTGGCAACGATGTCTATAAGTTGGGCATGGCAGTTGCTCCGGTTACCGATTTCAAGTTCTATGATACGGTCTATACGGAGCGCTATATGCGAACACCGCAGGAGAATGCCGAGGGCTACAAGCGTTCGAGTGTTCTTGAGCGATGCAAGGATCTCAAAGGTCAGGTCATTGTCATTTGTGGTTCGGCCGATGATAATGTCCACCCGCAAAATACCTACGAATTGACGGAACAATGGGTGCAGGCAGATATCCCGTTTGATATGCATGTTTACACCAATCGCAACCATTCCATCTTTGGTGGTAATACCTCGAACTATATCTATTCTCAGTTGTTCCGTTATTTGCAGAAGAATCTTTAACCAACATTTTTCGAATATACGAACTAACAAACATTATTATATATTATGTATAACAAGATATTATTAGGCGCCTTGGCTGTCTTGATGACAGCTTGTAGTAAAAAGGAGGAGGCTCCTGCAGGCGCTCCATTGGTACGACTTGCCACCGTACACCAGGTATCGGCAGCAGAGCATGCTTCATATCCTGGCAGAACTAAGGCTGCACAAACCGCTAATGTTTCGTTTCGTGTGAGTGGTACCATCGACAAAGTGAATGTCAAAGAGGGTGACTTTGTCCACGCCGGACAGGTCATCGCAGTCATGGACGCTCGTGATTATCGCGTTCAGCTTTCTGCAACCGAAGCTGAATACAATCAGATCAAGGCCGATTGTGAACGTATCATTGGTCTTTATCAGGATGGTTCAACAACCGCACAGAACTACGATAAGGCTCGTTATGGCCTTGAGCAGATTACTGCCAAATACAATCATGCCAAGGATCAATTGGCAGATTGCCAGCTCAAGGCACCATTCAATGGATATGTCCAGAATGTGCTTCATGAGAACGACGAAACGGTGATGGCTGGTATTCCTGTTGTTTCGATGTTTTGTTCCAACAGTCTTGAGGTCGAAATCAACATCCCAGCCTCTGAGTATATGAACAAGGAGCAGTTCTCTTCGTTCAAGGCTTCGTTCAATGTCCTCCCGGGTCAGGCTTTCCCATTGCGCCTCATCAGTATCGCACAGCGCGCCAATGCGAACCAGTTGTACGAGGTTCGACTCCTGCTTGAGAATGATGGTGAAAACAAGGATGTCCTGAAGAAGGTCACTCCAGGCATGGTCGCTTTGGTCGATATCGAATATGCAGATCGAGAGGTTGCTCCTGTTGAAGTTCCTGCTGGTGCAGTCTTCCATAAGGGTGGTTATAGCTTTGTCTATACGTATGTGCCAGAAGGTGAAGAAGGTGTGATTCATCAGACTCCGATCCATGTCTCTTCGCTTCGCAGCGAGGGCAGTATGGTCGTTACTGGACTTGAGGTGGGAACCAGAATCGTAGAGTGTGGTGTTCATCATCTTGACGATGGACAGCGTGTTCGTCCGAATCCAACTCCATCCAAGGAGAATGTGGGAGGACTGCTTTAAAAGGATAAAGGAAAAAGGATAAGGGAAAAGGGATAAGGGATAAAGAACAAGTTGATGGGCGAAGGGTAATGTTCATACTTCCCATTTCATTTATCACTTTTCACATCTCTTTCTTCATTTTTCACTTCTCTTTTTTCATTCTTCATTTTTCACTTTTCATTTTTCACTATCTGTTATTATGGATTTTGGATCTTGGGCATTTGCCAACAGTAAGCTTGTACGCATGATTATTGGCGTACTGATTGTTGGTGGATTATATGCCTACTATGATATGTCGAAACTCGAAGACCCGGAGTTGAAAGTTCGCCAGGCCCTTGTGGTTGGTGTCTATCCGGGTGCCTCTGCTCACGAGGTAGAGCTTGAGTTGGTTGACCCTTTGGAGAAGAGCATTCGTCAGACTCCAGACGTCAATTCCGTACAGTCCTATTGCTATGCCGACATGTGTATCATGACGGTCGAACTGCTGAGTACTGTGCCTAACAATGCGCTCGAACAGCATTGGGATATCCTTCGTCGCAAGGTGCAGGGTGTGGCTTTGCCAAGTGGTGTCCAGACGGTTCAGGTCAAGGATGACTTTGGCGATGTGTTCGGTATGTTCTATGCACTGACTGGTGATGGATTGACCGATAAGCAACTCTCTGACTATGCCGAATTTATGAAGCGTGAAATTGCCAATATCGAGGGTGTTTCGCGCGTCGATATTTATGGCAAACGTAGTGAGTGTATCAATGTAACGATGCGTCAGGACAAGATGGCCAACATGGGCGTTTCTCCGCTTGAGGTTATCCAGACCTTGAACGGACAGACAGAGACCGTCTATGGCGGTTATTTCGACAACGGCAATAATCGTGTTCGTGTTACTATTGGTGACCGTACGACGACCGTTCGCGAAATCGAGGACCTGATCATTCAAGGACATGAGAAGGATCAGCTTCGTCTGACCGATATTGCCGAGGTACACATGGAATATGACGAACCTATCCGTAATTCCATGCAGTACGATGGCGAGAAGGCACTTGGCCTCTCCATCTCGGCCATCTCTGGCTCCGATATTACAAAGATTGGCCGAACTGTCGAGGCAAAGATAGCCCAATTGCAGCAACAGATGCCTGTAGGTGTTTTGTGCCACAAGGTCTTCTTCCAGCCAGAGCGTGTCAACAATGCGTTGAATAACTTCCTGCTCAACCTGATGGAGTCTGTGTTGCTCGTAGTCGTTGTGCTGATGATCTTCATGGGCTTCCGTTCCGGTATCATTATCGGCTATAGTCTCGTCATCATCGTACTGGGTTCTATTCTTGTCCTCTATGGCCTCGATGGTACCCTGCAGCGCGTCTCTTTAGGTTCGTTCATTCTCGCCATGGGTATGCTGGTCGATAATGCGATAGTCATAGTCGATGGCGTGCTGGTTGACAAGAAAGCCGGCCGTACGATGCGTGAATCGTTGACCTCTACCGGTCGCAAGACTGCCATGCCGTTGCTTGGAGCCACTTTGATTGCTATTTTGGCCTTCTTGCCGATCTTCCTTTCGCCCGATACGACAGGCCTTTACGTTCGCGACCTTTTCATTGTCATGTCTGTTTCTCTGTTGCTCTCATGGGTATTGGCTTTGGTTCATGTACCACTGATGTCAAGTGTCTTGCTTTATGGCTTTTCGGATGCACTTGCCCGAACTGCACATCGCAAGACACACAAGGCAAGAGAGCAGTACAAGGCAGGCCGTCGTCGCCGTTGGCAGTGGCTCACCCGTTTGTTCCGTACCCGTTCTTCCAAACGTGTTGGTGACGACGAACTGGACGATGCCCGTACCGATGCCTCCGAATACAATGGCAAAGCCTATCGCATGTTAGCCCGAGTGCTGAATGTGCTGCTCAATCATCGTTGGTCAACCATCGTGGCTGTCATTCTTTTGATTGCGTTGTGTGGCTATGGCTATAAACTCATTCCACAGGCATTCTTCCCTGATATGGAGTACGATCAGCTCTACATGGAGTATAAACTTCCGGAGGGACGCAACTATAAGCAGGTCGAAAAGGATCTGGCAGAGATCTCGGAGTATCTCAAGAGCCGTCCGGAGATTACGCATATTGTTGCCTCAACCGGAGGAACGCCTTCCCGCTATAATCTGGTTCGAAGCATCGCTACTCCATCGTTGTCGTATGGTGAGTTGATCATCGACTTCACTTCGCCAAAGGAATTGGCAAAGAATATGGACGAGATTCAGGAGCATGTATCTTCGATGTTCCCTGATGCCTACGTCAAGTTCAAACGATACAATTTGATGTATAAGAAGTTCCCGATCGAGGCACAGTTCTCGGGTTCCGATCCTGCCGTATTGCATGCATTGACCGATTCATGTATTGCAATCATGCAACGTACCGGTGCTGTTCGTCTCATCACGACCGATTGGGAGCCTAAGGTGCCGGTTCTTACCGTCAACTACAATCAGTCCAATGCCCGTCGTTTGGGTATGACACGCCGTGAGGTCGGTGTTTCGCTGTTGGCTTCGACCAGTGGTATTCCTGTCGGCCGTTTCTACGATGGTATTCATAGTCAGAAGGTCTATGTTGATTGCGTCGATAAGGATGGCAATGCGATCGAGAATCTGGAAGATGCGGCTGTGTTCAGTTTGATGCCCAATGTCACGGCATTGACACAGGAGGAGACCCTTCGTGAGATTGCTTCTGGTCGAGTATCGACTGCCGAACTGCTGCACCGGATCCTCACGCCATCTTCTTTGCGTCAGGTTGCCGACAGTATCTCGGTTAATTGGGAGGATCCGATCGTCATTCGTTTCAATGGTGTTCGTGCTCAGCGTGTACAGTGTACTCCGGCTCTTGGTTTGGGCACCGAGGCTGCACGTAAGCAGGTGGAGGCTGCCTTGAAGGAACAGCTTGTCCTGCCTGAGGGCTACAAATTGAGTTGGATTGGCGAGAAGGCGGCTTCCGATCAGTCCATGAAGTATCTCTTCAAGAACTATCCGTTGGCCTTTATCCTGATGATCTGTATTCTGGTATTGCTCTTCAAGGATTACCGTGTTCCGGTACTTCTCTTCTGTTGTATTCCAATGATTTTGATCGGTGTTATTCCTGCCGTATTGCTTTCGGGCAAGACCTTTGGCTTTGTGGCTATTGTCGGTGTCTTGGGTCTGGTCGGCATGATGATCAAGAATGGTATTGTGTTGATGGATGAGATAAAGTTGCAGATTTCGGAGGGCAAGGATCGCCGTCAGGCTCTGATCGATTCTTCACTGTCCCGTCTGCGTCCGGTATTGATGGCCTCTTTGACTACTATCCTGGGTATGATTCCATTGGTGCCAGATGCCATGTTCGGTTCTATGGCAGTCACCATCATGGGTGGTCTGGTTATGGCTACCATCATCTGTCTGGTCATCATTCCTGTTCTTTATGCCTTGTTCTATAAAATTAAGTAAAACATGAGGAAACTTCTTTATATACTCTGTCTGCTTCCTTTTGTGGCACAGGCAGAAACATTGAGTCTCGACAGTTGTATCTCGATGGCATTGGAGAACAACAAGACCTTGCAGTCATCGCAGATGCTTGCCGAGAAGTATGAGCACGAGGTGAAGGCTTATTGGGCCAATTTCTTCCCGAATTTCAAGCTCGTCGGTGCCGATCTCTTGAGTACCAAGGATGGCTATATGGGGGGCGAAATGATGGGTGACGTCATTGGTGGAATCAAGTCCTATCTGGGATATCTTGGTACCTATCATTTCACCGATACCCAATATCCTATTGCTATGGGGGCCGATGGTAAGCCAATCACTTTGTCCCAGCAACAGGCTACTCAACAGTTCGTCAACGAAATGGAGGAGAAGTACGGCAAGGGTATCGACTATAAGGTAGGCAATATCTTGGCCGCTGGTCTTGTTGTCGAGCAACCTATCTACATGGGTGGTAAGGTGCTTACGGCATGGCAGATGGCCAAGATGGGTAAGCAGATGGCTGAACAGGGTGCCAAACTGAGTTCCGACAAAGTCATTGTGGCTGTTCAGGAGGCTTATGCGTTGGCTGTTCGTGCGACCGAGATGCACAAGGTGGCTGTCAAGTACGATTCTCTTCTGCAATCGCTCCTTGTTGATGTTCAGAATGCCGAGAAGCATGGTCTTCGTGGACACAATGATGTCCTTAAGGTTCAGGTTAAGGTGAGTGAGGCAGAGCTGCAGATTCGTCAGGCAGAGAATGGTATCCGTTTGGCAACCATGAATCTTTGCCATTACATAGGTTTGCCTCTCACTTCCAGAATCGATGTGGATCTCGATGCTTTCGGCCAAAGTCCAGAGAAGGTGCTTGATCCGAATGCAACCATCAATCAGCGTCCGGAGTTCTCTGTATTGGATCTCAAGTCGGAGATTGCTGCCAAGAAGGTGAAACTGGCTAAGTCTGAGTTCTTGCCACAAGTTGCTATGGCTGCTTCTGTTTCGTATATGAAGGGATTCGAAGTGGCTGGCGAAGATATCCTCGATGGCCCTGGCTTTGGCGTTATGCTCAATGTCAAGATTCCGTTGTACCATGCCAATGAGGGCATTCATAAGGTCAAGTCTGCTCGTCTGGAGGCTGAGCGTGTCCGCCTGGAACAAGAGGAACTGGTCGAGAAGATGAGCCTTGAATTGGCTCAGGCTGCCAATAATCTCGACGAGGCTTATTTTGAAGTTGAGTTGGCTAAGAAGAGTCTGGTTCAAAGCGAAGACAATCTCCGTTCGAGCAACAACTGCTATAATGCCGGTACTGAGTCGCTCAGTGATTTGCTCGAGGCTCAGACCTTGTGGCAACAGGCTTATGCTAAATTGGCCAATGCTAAGGCTAACCTCTTTGTGGCTGCAACCAAATACAAGAAGGCTTCGGGTAACCTTTGATTTTTGTAGTTAAGGAATTCAAAAGTTTTTGAGTTCGAATCGAACGATTAGATTTCAACTCAAAAGTTTTTGAAGTCGAATCGAATGTCTAGATTTCAACTCAAAAGTTTTCGACCTGTACGGTTAACTTAAGCCACGCAAAACCTAATTATCCCATCTTCAATCCAGTTTGAGAGTTCATTATTTTTTTTAGCGACAGAGATAGAAGCCAAAGCGGCACTGCCGGATTT
>JAZRXX010000023.1:0-52667 GCA_045600485.1 Bacteroidales bacterium | reverse complement strand
GCATTCTATTGCAGAAACTGCCAAGAAAAACAACAATTCAAAATTCGATGCTATTCTCGCTGTCGTAAGTCAGTGAGCAGAAATCAATGTTTCTATTTCGACGTAACCCCTAGCTTAAACTGGGGGGGCTGAGTAGTTACTTCCCATGCTTAAAACAAAGATTATGGAATCCAAAGCTGTATTGTTGGCATTATGCTTCTGCCTAATGTCGTTTACTCTTGCCGCCCAGGTAACAGTAACAGGTACAGTTGTGGAATCGACTGGTGATCCGGTTATCGGAGCAACAGTCCGAGAGAAGGGCACCAATGCCGGTACAACCTCCGACATTGATGGTAACTTCTCGCTGAAGGTGGCAAACACCAAGGCCACCCTCGTAGTGTCTTATGTTGGCTTTGAGACCCAGGAGGTATCACTCGCTGGCAAGAGCAAAGTCACAGTTACCCTGAAGACCAACGATGAGCTTCTCGACGAGGTTGTCGTTGTAGGTTACGGCACACAGAAAAAGGTTACCTTGACCGGTGCTGTTGCCAACGTCAACTCCGAGGAACTTCTCAAGGCTCCAGTACCGAACTTGGGTAATGCACTCCAAGGTCACCTTCCAGGTGTACAGACCGTGCAGTATTCTGGTATGCCTGGTGCCGACGACCCAGTCATCCGCATCCGTGGTATAGGCTCTTTGAACAGCGCCGAACCACTCGTACTCGTGGATGGTGTTGAACGTTCATTCACCCAGATTGACCCGAATGAGGTTGCAGACATCTCTATTTTGAAGGATGCTTCGGCAACTGCAGTATTCGGTGTGCGTGGTGCCAATGGTGTTATTCTCGTAACCACCAAGCGTGGTAATATAGGCAAGGCTTCAGTCAGCGCAACCGCTTCGGTAGGTATGCAGCAGATTTCGGACTTCATCGAGTTTGCTGATTCATACACCTACGGCCGCATGTGGAACTATGCTGCAATCACAGATAGCCGTAATGTCTCTGAATGGCCAGGCACAAGCTACATTCTCGAAAAGCACCCTATCAAGGGCTATACCCCTTATGAGAAGGATGGTATCCGTTTCAACAACCAGGCTATGTTGCACTTCAAATATGGAGATCTTCCAATGACCTATCCAAATGTGGATTGGATCGATTACCTGATGAAGAGCACCGCTTGGCAGGAACAGGGTAATGTCAACGTTAGTGGTGGTACCGAAAAGATGCGTTACTTCGTTTCGACTGGTGTATTCAACCAGAACTCTCTGTTCAAGACCTTCTCCGACAATCCGAACGAAACCTTCAAATACAACCGTTATAACTATCGTGCCAACTTGGATATCGACGTTGCCAAGTACAATACACTTGCCATCACCCTCGGTGGTCGTGTTGAGAACCGTACTACAGTCGGCGTCGGCGAGCAGGAGTTGTTCCGTTATCTGCAGGGATCTACTCCTTATTCAAGCTATGGCATTGACGATGAAGGACGCCTCATCGTAACCGACCCAGATCTTGTAGGTCCTTACGACCGTGCCGCGCTCACCAACTTCTACAAACTCGGCTACAACAAGACCAGCAAGAATGTAGTAAACTTTGACCTTCAGTACAAACTTGACTTGAGCTGGTTGACCAAAGGACTCGACTTCAAGGTCAAGGCTTCGTACAACTCCGAATACATGGCTCCAAAGAGTATGAAATCCGGCTATGGAACAGGCACCCAATACTATTCAACCATCGTTGATGATGAGATTGTGTTGAAGAAGGTTGGTACGGCATGGCCTCCATCATACGATGAGCAGAATGGCCGTTATGGTTCACGCAACTGGTACACCGAGGCAAGTTTGAACTACAGCCGCAGCTTCGGCAAGCACAACATCGGTGCTCTTGCCCTCTACAACCAGAGCAAGTCTTACTATCCATGGGATAGCGACGGTCTCTATTCTGCCATTCCTAAGGGCTATGTCGGTCTCGTTGGCCGTGTTACCTACGATTACGGGACTCGCTATATGCTCGATTTCAACATCGGCTACAATGGTTCCGAGAACTTTGCAAGTGGCAAGCGCTATGGTACCTTCCCTTCTTTCTCTGCCGGTTGGATTCCTTCGAACGAGAAATTCTGGGAGCCTATCAAGGATGTGATGGGTTATGCCAAGCTTCGTGCCTCTTGGGGTAAGGTTGGTAACGACAACACCAACGGCGCACGCTTCATGTATCTGCCAGGTGCCTGGTCATTCTTCGACGGACACATGTCTGGAAACCCTCTGAACTCTGGAACTAACTTCGGTACTAACCCTGGTTCTGATAATTGGTTGAAGGCTGCTCGTGAGCTTACCGCTGGTAACCCTAACGTAACCTGGGAAACTGCAACCAAGATCAACTTGGGCTTCGATTCCCGTTACCTGAAGGATAGACTTTCGTTCTACTTCGATATCTTCTGGGAGGATCGCAAAGACATCCTTGTCAGCAACGAGTCACAGTTGCCAGCAGTCACCAGTCTTCGATCAGGCTATGTCAACAGTGGTCGCGTCAAGAATCATGGCTACGAGATCCAGCTGGCATGGGAGGACAAGATCGGAGATTTCTATTATCGCATCGCTCCTAACATGACCTTCGCACGCAATGAGATCAAAGAGATGCTCGAGGTTACTCCAATGTACGACTATCTGGCACGTACCGGCCATCCTGTAGGCACCCATTTCGTCTATGAACTCTTTGAGTACTACAGCAAGGACACAGAGGCTCGCTACGAGGCAAAATATGGTGAGAAGATGCCAGATCAAGGCACACCACTGAAATATGGTGACTGCGTCTATGTGGACCTAAACAACGATGGTGTCATCGATGCCAACGACCAACACGCTTACGGCTACACCGATGTACCTGAAATCAACTACTCCCTCAACGCAAGTTTGCAGTGGAAGGGTCTCGACTTCTCGATGACCTGGGTTGCTGCCGACCACGTAAATCGTATGCTCAGCACCTACTATCGTGACCAGTTCGGTGCAACCAACACCTCTGCGCTCAACCAGTGGGTGGCTGACAACTCTTGGACTGAGGATAATCCGAACTCAAAGTTGCCACGTATCTCATTCTCCAATCGCGTTCACAACAACCGCGACTCACGCGCATGGCTCATCGACACACGCTACGCCCGTCTGAAGAATGTAGAGATCGGCTATACCATCAACAAGCCAAAGTGGGTTCCTGTATTCAACTCTGTACGTTTCTATGTCACAGGTCAGAACCTCCTTACCTTCACCAGCTTCAAGGGTAATGACCCTGAGGCCGACGGCGGTAACTACACCTATGGTATCAAGTATCCGAATACCCGTGTCTATAACTTTGGTGTGAAGGTTAATTTCTAACACATTATTATATATAAGAAACTATGAAACACTTAAAATATATAGTGGCTTTGATGCTTGGCGCCTCATTCACCGCTGCGTGTGTGGATGACTTCAAGATCGGAGATTCCTTCCTCGAGAAGGCTCCAGGTGTGGATGTCAACATCGATACCATCTTCTCGAAAGCCGAATATACCCGTAACTTCCTTTGGAACGCCTACGGTCAGATTTACTGTACCTACCACAAAGGCAACATGATGAATGGTGCACCCATCGATGTACTTTCGGATTCATGGCACTGCTATTGTGGTTGGGGTGGTCCAATCCAGAGCTACTATCCAGGTAACCTGACCGAAGACTGTCAGGATACGTCAAACGGTAACTTCCAGGGCAAGTTCTCTTACTCGACCAGGAACTATAAAGGCGATGACGACAATGGCAACAACGGCGATGGTCGTGTGTCAATCTACGAAACTGTACGTATGTGCTGGCTGTTGATCGAAAACATCGACCGTGTGCCTGATATGAATGATACAGAAAAGAGCCGTCTGCGTGGCGAGGCTTATACCATCATGGCAAGCCGCTATTTTGATGCCTTCCGCAGTTTCGGTGGTCTCTGTCTGGTTGATCATGCATACGCAGTTGGCGAAAGCTTCACCAGTGGCCGTGCTACAGCATGGGAAACTGTTGAGTTCATCGACGGATTGATCCAAAAGGCCATCGACGAGCCTGGTTTCATCTGGAATGTAGCCAATGAAGATGTTGGTCAGTGGGAAGGTCGTCTGACCCGTGCCTCTGCCCGTGCCCTCCGCTGCAAGGTTTGGATGCATGCTGCCTCTCCTCTCTTCAACAGCGATAAACCATACATGGAGTATGACGAAGCCAAGGTTACCGAGTTTACCAACATCGAGCATGTCTGGTTTGGCAAGAATGCCGATCATGACAAACTCTGGAATCGTTGCTTGCAGTATTGCAAGGATTTCTTTGACGACAATGCCGCCAATGGAAACTTCTATGCATTGGTTCAGCCAGAGACTCAGGATGAGGCAGGTTATCGCATGGCATTCCGCAATGCATATCGTTATCGCAATACCGAAAAGAACCACGAGAAGCTCTTTGACTCACACTTGACTACCACCATGAGCCAAGGTGGCTGGGGCTGGGGCTGGAATGGTTTTGCCATGGACTGTATCCGCCAAGGTGGACAGGTTCCTACAGCCGAGCTCACAGAGTGCTTCGGTATGGCTGATGGCAAGAACTATCCTTACGCCGATCAGGACATCTATGGCGTTGGTAAGAACCCAACGGGTATTGACATCTTCGAAAATCGTGATCCTCGTCTCTATGAGACTGTCGCTGTTCCACGCCAGAACTTCCCTTCAGGCACCGTTGGTGACTATCGTGGTCACAACTATGTTGACTCGTGGGAGAATGGTGTACTGCAACAGGAGGGTGACTTGAGTGATGCTGCTGACAACAAATCAGGTTTGAAGCGCTTCAAGTGGTGGTTAGACCACAGCGCTAGCAAGATGGATGACAAAGCCATTGGTGTTGCCTACATCCGCTTGGCTGAAGTTTATCTGATTCAAGCAGAAGCCAAGGCTGAGACAGGTGACCTCAAAGGTGCTATTGCCGATGTTGACGTAGTTCGCGCCCGTGTTGGTCTGGGTGGTCTTGATGCCATGAATCCAGGTCTCAAGTTGACAACCGATAAAGATGCACTCATCGACGAAATTCTCCGTGAACGTAACTGCGAGATTGGTGCAGAGTGTGGCGACCGAGTTTACGACATGATTCGTCGCATGCGTCAGGACCTCTTCTGCAAGCCACTCCACGAGCTGCACACCTATCGTCTGGATGACGGTGGCAAGCGTATGGAGGGCAGTAACCTTTCGTACACAGAAGGCGATCCATGGCCTAAGTTCGAATACGAACGTCCAGTCATCACAGTTGGTGCTCGCCGCTGGTGGGATGAGGGCTTCTGGACAAACAAGTGGTATCTCGACCCAGTATCCCGCAATGAGGTACAGAAGGGTTACGGCCTTTCACAGAACCCAGGTTGGTAATTAAAAAATAAATCAAGGCAATTATGAATATCAATAAAATATATAGATATACCCTGATGGGCCTTTGCGCTGCACCACTGGCGGCCAATGCACAGGTGCAACTTGCAGACAAGCAGGCTCAGAAGGTCAACCTCGGCTATGAAGAGGAAATTTCGGAATTCCTCACCACAGCAGCTGCTACTACCATCACAGCCGAGGAATTGCAGCGCACATCGGCCATCAGCCTTGCAGATGCCCTCTATGGCAAATTGTTAGGTCTGACCGCTCTCCAGAACACAGGCTTCAAGGGAGAGGAAGGTCGTGGTGGTTCCTTCAACATCCGTGGCATCCAAACCAGAGCTGGTAACACCGACAACTATCAGGATGCTAACGACATTTTGATTCTTGTGGATGGTGTAGAACGTCCTATTGATCGTCTTTCGGTCGAAGAGGTAGAGAGTGTTACCGTATTGAAGGATGCTGCAGCCGTAGCATTGTATGGCCACGAAGCCATCAATGGTGTCATTTATGTCAAGACCAAGCGTGGCGTAGCCAACAGTGGCTATCACGTAAAGGCAGGTTACTCGCACAAATTCCAGTTCGACCCACAGATGGCCGATATGGTCGATGCCTACACCTATGCCAACGCTTTGAATGTAGCACGCACGAACGATGGCCTCCCAGTTGCCTATACAGCCGACGAATTGGCTAAGTTCAAGGATGGATCAGACCCATACGTTTATCCAAATGTCAACTGGAAAGACCGTGCTTTCGACAACACGGCCAGCGAGAATCAGGCATACATCTCTATGTATGGTGGTTCGGACAAGGTAACATACTTCACTCAGCTGAACTATACCGATGCTAAGGGTATGTACAAAAATACCGACCAGAAGAATTGGGATTCGCAGTTGAAGTATTCGAAGGCAAACATCCGTGCCAATGTTGACTTCCAGGTTTCCAAGACCACCAAGGTCAGCGCTACCATGCTTGCTTCGTTCATGGAGACCAACGGTCTGAACAATGTCAACTCGAACGATGCCTGGTGGCATCTCTACAAAGTTCCTACAATCGCCTTCCCTGAGAAGACACAAGGCGGTATGTGGGGTGGTAACCAGACTTTCGGTGACTTCAACCTTTTGGCCAAGATTCAGGGCACAGGTTTCCGCAAGACCCACCAGCGCCAGATTTGGGCCAACATGGTTCTCAACCAGGATCTCAGCATGCTCCTCGACGGCTTGAAGTTCTATGTAGGTGCATCTTATGACAACTGTTCAAACATCTTTGAGCAGAACATCAAGGGCTACCAGTATGGTTGGAACTATTACGATAGCAACGATGATATGCAAGAAACTGTCATGGGTACCAAGGAGGATAAACTCCGTTTTAGCAACTGGGTAGATTCTCAGTGGCGTTCGGCAACCATGAACGTAGGCTTGAAGTATGGCACACAGTTCGACAACGGAGACAACTTGTCGTTGAATGCCAACTATAACATCAAGGGCGAGCTTCGTGACGGACAGAACAACTCTTGGTATCGCGCCAATGTTCAGTTGGCTACCCACTATGATCATGACAACAAGTTAGTTGCTGACCTTGTGCTTGCTGCCAACGGATCCAACCGTTGTTACCCTACCAAGTGGGCATTCTCTCCAACACTCGGTCTCGGCTACATCTTTGCCAACGATGATGCTGACGATGCCATCCTGACCTATGGTAAGGTTCGTGCATCAGCAGGTATCCAGCACACAGATTTCACTCCACAGGCTGGCATCTGGCTCTCTCCATGGGATGCTTCTCACGGCCAGTTCGTACATGGCAATGACTTTGCTGCTACTTATGGTGCTTTCCTCCAGGCATTCCCAACCAAGGACTTCCTCCAGGAGACAGCTTACAAGAGCAATCTCGGTGCAGATATCCGCTTGCTCAAGTCCATCGACATCACTTTGGACGCATTCTACCAGAAGCGCACCAATATCCTCGTGCCAGCCAATCAGTTGAACTCATCTGTTGTCGGCATTCAGTCAGCTTACGACGACAAGGGTGAGGTGTCAAGCATGGGTATTGAGGCAGGTGTTCGCTATGCCAATACATTCGAAAATGGTCTCAACCTCTTTGGTGGTGCAATGCTTACTGCCTACAAGAGCAAGATCGAATCTTGGATCGAGAATCCAGCCTATAGCAACCTCTCGATCATCGGCGACCGTGCCGATCAGGCTCGTGGTCTTGTCGCCATTGGTCTCTTCAAGGATCAGGCAGACATCGACAACAGCCCACGCCAGGAGTTCGGTCAGGTCAAGGTTGGCGATATCAAGTACAAGGATGTAAACGGTGATAATGTCATCAACCAGAATGACTATGTTGCTTTCGACTATGGCACATCGCTTCCATCGTTGAACTATGCCTTCAACCTCGGTGCTGAGTTCATGGGAATCGGTGTTTCTGCCTCATTCCAGGGTTCAGCCAACCAGATGAAGAACATTCGTTATGTGGATGGTGTTTGGGGTGCTCTCTCCGACAACCGCAACCTCTCGAAGGAGTATTACGACAACTGCTTCGACGTCAAGGGTGCCAACGCAGCTTATCCTCGTCTCTCTACCGAGAATGTTGCCAACAACAATCAGGAGTCAAGCCTCTGGTATCGCAATGCCAAGTGGCTCAAGATGCGTGACCTCGAAGTTTATTACAAGCTCCCTGAGAACATCACATCTTATCTCAAGATCGAAGGTGCCAAGGTTTATCTCCAGGGCCAGAACCTCTTTACATGGAGCAGCATCGATGCTTTGGATGCAGAAAACCTCAACACAGGCTATCCTGTCATGAAGAGTGTCAACCTTGGTCTCTCAGTAACATTCTAAAGACAACAAATTATGAAACTGAATAAATTATTCCTTTATTCCATTCCGGCTGTCTTCGCTCTCAGTTCTTGCGTAGATCTTGAGTACAACGAAATATCACTCCGCGACGAGGAATGGACATACGAGTTCTTCAACGATGGTGTGAAGAACATGATTTGGGATGTTTATGCACAGATGTACAGCAATGAGTTTGGCGACAATAGTACCAACTTCCTTGCCGGTGCTACCGACGAGGCTCAGTACGCCCTTGAAATCGGTGCCATAAACAACTTCTACAACGGTGGCTGGAGCACAGCCAACCCAATATCAGGTACTTGGACAAAATCATATACAGCCCTGGCTGAGATCCACACAATTCTGGAGAAGTTCGACAAGATCGACCTCACCGAGTGGCAGTACAATGATAACTACGATATCTGGAAACAGCAATTGGACAACTTCCCATACGAATTGCGCTTCCTCCGTGCCTATTTCTATTTCGAGTTGTTCAAGACTTACGGTAATGTACCTTTGGTTACAACAACCCTTACCAATGGTCAGGCAAACAACGTTAAGCGTGACTCGGTAGATCAGATTGTCAAGTTCATCGTTGACGAACTCGACGAGATCGCTACTTATCTGCCTATCACCTATAAAGACGAGCCATACGCTGAAATCGGTCGTGCAACCCGTCCTGCTGCCTATGCACTCAAGGCTCGCACCTTGCTCTATGCAGCATCTCCATTGCACAACCCAACTGGCGATAAGGCCAAGTGGGCTGCAGCTGCCGAGGCTTCGAAGTATGTGATTGATCACGCCAAGACTTGGGGCTTGTCTCTGAGTGCTTATGCTGACCTTTGGGGCAAAGATGCATTCTTCAACAAAGAATTGATTTTCGGTCTCGGTCGTGCTCAAGACAATGCTTTCGAGATGGCAAACTATCCGATTGGTGTCGAGAATGGCAAATCCGGTACTTGCCCAACACAAAGTTTGGTTGACCAGTACGAGTTCCAGGACAATGGCGAGACTTTCGGTGAGCGCTATGCCGGAGCCACCATCGATCTGACCACCAATCCTTACGATGGTCTCGATCCTCGTTTTGCACTTACTGTTGTCAAGAATGGTGACCAGTGGCCTACCAATGGTACCCAGAAGATGACCATAGAGACCTTTGTAGGCGGCGTCAATGCGGCTCCTAAGTACGGTGCAACACCAACAGGCTACTACCTGCGCAAGTTAGTCGATGGCTCGTGCGTTACCACTACCGACAACCAGGTAAGCCAGCGCCACACTTGGATTGTAATGCGTTTGGCAGAGTTCTATCTCAACTTTGCAGAAGCTGCATACTATGCAACAGGTAGCGCCAACGATGCCACTTTCGGTATGACTGCCAACGAAGCTATCAATGTGCTCCGTAATCGCGCGGACATCGCTATGCCTAACTTTACCGAAGATGGTGATGCTTGGGTGAAGCGCTATCGCCGTGAGCGTCTTGTTGAGCTTGCATTCGAGAACCATCGTTTCTGGGATGTCCGTCGTTGGATGGAGGGTGAGACTTACTTCAAGGAGATCAACTTGGCCAAAATTACCGATGGAGGCAATACTCTTACTCGTACCACCGAGACTCGTATCTGGAACAACAAGTACAATCTCTTCCCAATCCCACAGTCTGAGATTTTGATCAATAGCAACCTCACTCAAAACAAGGATTGGAAATAAATAAAGTATAGTAGATATGAAAAATATATTCAAATATCTCAATCTTGCCATATTGTTCGCCGTGTTATCGACTGCGTTTGTTGCGTGCGATGACAACGACGAAGATGATCTTGGCAACGTAGGTTTGAACATCAAGGTGTTTTCTCCTACTATGGTTGTCCCTGGCCAGGCAATGACCATCAACGGTTCTGGCTTTGGGGATGTTGTTGAAGTCGAGTTCCCTGGTAATATCAAAGTGACTGACTTCGAAATTGTCACCAACGAGATGATTCGTGTTGCTGCCCCTAAAGACCTCAGCGAAAGTGGACCAATCATTGTCCGCAATTCTGCAGGCAAGACAGCCGAATCTCGCTTGAGCCTCTCTGTCGGAGAGCCAGAAATTACCAACTTCTCAGCTCAGGAAGGCGACACCATCAAGGGCAATGAATCGTTGACCATCTACGGCAAGGATCTGCTCTGCAT
The DNA here is from genome assembly GCA_045600485.1 of Bacteroidales bacterium. Lineage (GTDB taxonomy): Bacteria > Bacteroidota > Bacteroidia > Bacteroidales > UBA3663 > Liminaster. The sequence goes on along the minus strand of JAZRXX010000023.1, from coordinate 42,282 downwards.
TGAGAGTGCCGAATTCCTCGATGAGGACAGTACCGCTATTGTTATCAAGGCAGAGGACTTCCCCCGCGTAACCGCTACACGCGTTGTCATCCCTGTTCCTGCCAAGGTTTATGATGGTATATTCGCTGTTAAAATCAACATGGGCAGTAAGGTCATCGAAAGTCCTGTCTATAAGTTCGAACCTGCGAAAGAAAGTGGCTACTGGGAAACCAAGAAAGTTTCAATTTGGACAAATGATGGTTCTGTTGGTGTTGTTGATTGGAACGGAATCTACCGTTTCTCAAGCGCTGACGCTTCAACTGGCGAAGAATGTTATGCCATCCCAATGGATCAATGGGAAATTATCAAGACTGGAGAATTCAAGGTAGTCTTTGAAGGCGCAAATCCTCAGATTCGCGTAACCAATGGTTGGTGGGATGCAAACTTCGGTGACGATATTATGCCGGGCAACGAACTCCTTGTTGACAATGGCGATGGCACATGGACTTTAACTATCAGCCTTGTTGGAACACCTGTTGTTGAAACCATCGACGAAAAGCACCTCCTCTTCACTGGTGGTGGATTTGCAGTAAAGGAAATTTATTACGAAGAATCAGTTTGGATTGAAGGTGAAGCTGGCCATTGGGAAACTAAGACCCTATGGAAAAATGATGGATCTATTGGAGTTGTCGATTGGAACGGCATCTACCGTTTCTCTAGCGCTAATGCTTCAACTGGTGAAGAATGCTATGCCTTCCCAATGGAAGATTGGGAGATCATCAAGAATGGTGAATTCAAGGTTCTCTTTGAAGGTGCAAGTCCACAGATTCGCGTAACCAACGGTTGGTGGGATGCAAACTTTGGTGATGACATCATGCCAGGCAATGAGCTCCTTGTTGACAATGGCGACGGAACATGGACTTTGACTATCAGCCTTGTTGGAACTCCTGTTGTTGAAACTATCGACGAAAAACACCTCCTCTTCACTGGTGGTGGATTTACAGTAAAGGAAATCTTTGTTGATCAATGGGTAGAAGGCGGAAGCGCAGCTCCAAAAGAAACAGTCATCTGGGAAAACGATGGCTCTATTGGGGTTGTTGACTGGAATGGTATCTACCGTTTCTCTAGCGCAGACGCTTCAACTGGCGAAGAATGCTATGCCATCCCAATGGATCAATGGGAAATTATCAAGACTGGAGAGTTCAAGGTTGACTTTGAAGGCGCAAGTCCACAGATCCGCGTAACCAATGGTTGGTGGGATGCAAACTTCGGTGACGATATTATGCCGGGCAACGAACTCCTTGTTGACAATGGCGATGGCACATGGACTTTAACTATCAGCCTTGCTGGAACTCCTGTTGTTGAAACCATCGACGAAAAGCACCTTCTCTTCACAGGTGGTGGATTTGCAGTAAAGAAAATCTACTACTTTGAGTAAAGGAAACCTTAAAATTATCGGCAGCTCTGCAGAAATGCAGGGCTGCTTTTTTTTCAAAAAAGAAGTTACAATACAACAATTTTATCAAATACTTTGCAAATTATTGTCAATTCGTTTGGGTAACTTGTTTAATTTAATCTTTTTTTGTATCTTTGCGCCCATAAAAACAACCGATAATTTAACCTCAAAGTATGAAATACACTTCCTGCATAGATTTCTTGTACTGGACACTCCTGCCAATAACCTTGTTCTGTTCGTGTGCCGAAGATAACAAGGACTATGAGACTGTCATTTCCGCAATCCCCGAAACATTGATCTTCGAAACATTCGATGGAAAGGAAACCAAGGAGTTGACCATCCTGAGTACTGATTATATCAAAGCAACACCGGACAATCTGTGGTGCAAAGTGGGCGATGCTTCCAATCCTGAACCAGGCAAATATATTTTTCAAGTCTGTTGCGAAGCCAATGGCTCTGCAAGCGAACGAAAAACGACCATCCGCGTCAGACATGGAAGTCAGGAATTATTGTCCGTACCCGTCACCCAAGTAGGCGAGACATTAGATACAAAGTTCTATAGTTTCTGGGAGAACATTGGATGGAACTATGGCAACCAGATGGAGGCTTTTTCGGATGGCGCGGCCAATGAAACATGTTGGGGCAATCCGAAAGCGGGACAGGCAACCTTCGATGGAGTCAAGCGTGCCGGTTTCAAGACCGTGCGTATTCCAATAACCTGGATGGGACACATCGGCGGTGCACCGAACTACAAAATCGACGATATCTGGATGAATCGTGTAGCCGAACTGGTGGACTATTGCGAGAGGGCTGGATTAAACGCCATCATCAACATCCACCACGATGGTTCAGATTCCAACTATTGGCTCAACATCAAAGAAGCAGCCGTCTCAGCCGACAGAGAGAGCCAGATTACCAAAGAACTGGTTGCCATCTGGACCCAGATTGCCAACCAATTCAAGGACAAAGGCGAATGGCTGATGTTCGAAACCATGAACGAGATCCACGATGGAGGATGGGGCTGGGGAGATAATACCAAAGACGGTGGCAAACAATATGCAGTTCTGAACCGTTGGAATCAAGCTTGCATCGATGCCATCCGTTCGACCGGAGGAGAGAATGCCACCCGCTGGATTGGAGTTCCTGGCTACTGCACCAATATCGACCTCACAGTAAAATACCTTATCGTACCGACCGATGCCGCTAATCGAGTAGCTGTAGCCGTACATAATTATGATCCCTACAAATTCACCTTGGAATGCACTCAAAGCAGTTACAATCAAGGAGACATCGATAATATCAAGAAACAATTCGAATCATTGAAGAAAGCGTATATGGACAAAGGCATCCCTTGCTACCTCGGTGAGTTCGGTTGTGTACAACGTCCAACAAATGAGGGAGAAAAACTTCGTCTGAATTATCTGAGAGAGTTTTCGGCAGCAGCTAAAAAGTACGGACTACCCATCATCCTTTGGGACAATAACGCAGACAATTATGGATCTGGTGGGAAAGAGTGCAATGCCTTTATCAATCATGCTGATGGCTCCTATAAGTCCTCAAAAGGTTAAGCTGCTATCGAGGCGATTATCAAAGGCTACTATGGCACAAAATAGTCTGGCTAGAAATTCTAACGACAAATTCAAAAAAACATAGCGAACAATGAAGAAACTTCTATTTGCGGCATTCATAGCCCTGGTAGCCCTGTCGAGTTGTGGCAAACGCGCACAAAACAAGATCATCATTCTCCAACCCAAAGAGGAACTGATTATCCGATTGGACACCTTAAGTACAAGAGGCATTTTGTATGGACATCAGGACGATCCCTTCTATGGTGTAACCTGGCAATGGGAAAAGGAGCGCTCCGACACCAAAGAACTGTTGGGCGATTATCCTGCCGTCATGGGCTTCGACTTGGGAGGCATCGAACTGGGGGATTCCTGCAATCTGGACACCGTTCCATTCGACTGGATTCGAAAAGAGGCCATCGCACAATACTATCGTGGAGGCTTCATCACCTTCAGCTGGCATCCTCGCAATCCACGCACAGGTGGCAATGCCTGGGATGTATCGGACACAACCGTTGTCCGCAACATCCTGCCTGGTGGTGAGCAGCATGAACTCTTTTTAGGATGGATGGAGAAGGTTGCCACTTTCCTCAAGACCATCAAGACCACCGAGGGCATCTCCATTCCATTCGTTTTCCGTCCGTGGCACGAATACAATGGTTCCTGGTTCTGGTGGGGTCAAAAACTTTGTTCGGACGACGACTTCAAGGCACTTTGGAACATGTTCCAGGACTACATGAACGAGCAGATGCCACGTAACATTGTCTGGGCATTCTCGCCCAACCTGTATGGCAACTGGAACGAAGAGACATTCATGAGCCGTTACCCAGGTAATGATCGTGTCAGCATCATCGGATGTGATGCTTACCAATGGGGATCGGAGCAGGATTTCGTTGCAGGCTTCACAAACGACATCAACTTCCTGGACAGTATTGCTAAGTCGAACAAGAAGATCTTTGCCATCACAGAGTGTGGTATGCAGAACTCCCCTACCCCAGACTGGTGGAGTCGTGTTTTCTTCCCTTGTCTCGAAAATCATCATATCAGTTACTTCCTACCTTGGCGCAACTGGCATGCTGAGCATTTCGGATTCTCGAAAGACATCTCAAACGCAGAAGACGTCAAGGCACTCTACGAGGCAAAACGTTTCTACATCATTACCGACATTACCGACCAAATGGGCTTCTCTGGCCGTAGTTCGTCGGAAATTATATGGATGTAAACAAAAAGTATAAAGCAACCAACTCAAAACTTAAAACTCAAAACTATAAACTAAAAACTATAAACTTTAAACTCAAAAAAATGAATTTCGAAGAAAGAAAACAATTTATCGAGCAACAGCACGAAGAGTTGCTCACACGCAAGAATAGTCCGATTGAGGGCAATGGTATCGTTTGCCGCTGGAAAAACCCAGTGGTCACAGCAGCCCACGCTCCTTTGACATGGCGCTACGACTTCAACAAGGAGACCAATCCTTACTTCATGGAACGCATTGGCGTGAATGCCACTTTAAACTCTGGTGCCATCTATCTGAATGGCAAGTATTGTCTGGTGGTTCGCGTCGAGGGCAATGACCGCAAGTCCTTCTTTGCCGTAGCTGAATCGGACAATGGCGTCGATAACTTCCGCTTCTGGGAGCGTCCTATCACCATGCCCGAAGCCAAAACATCTCCACTCAAGGAGTCGCCTGCACCCGAAGCTACCAACGTCTATGACATGCGTCTCACCCAGCACGAAGACGGCTGGATTTACGGACTATTCTGTGTCGAGCGTCACGATGATTCCAAGCCAGGTGATCTCTCTGCTGCTACAGCAACCTGTGGTATTGCCCGTACCCACGACCTCATCAACTGGGAACGACTCGATGACCTCAAATCCAATTCACAGCAACGCAATGTCGTTCTCCACCCTGAGTTCGTCGATGGCAAATATGCGCTCTATACCCGTCCACAGGATGGCTTCATCGATGCAGGTTCCGGCGGTGGCATCGGCTGGGCATTGATCGATGATATCGAACATGCCGTAGTCAAAGAGGAGAAGATCATCAACGCCCGCCACTACCACACCATCATGGAGGTGAAGAACGGTGAGGGTCCACATCCATTCAAGACTCCAAAAGGCTGGTTGCATCTGGCTCATGGTGTACGTGGTTGTGCTTCGGGCCTGCGCTATGTACTCTATATGTACATGACTGCCTTGGACGACCCAACACGTGTCATTGCCCAGCCTGGAGGTATCTTCATGGTTCCACAGGGCGAGGAATACATCGGCGATGTGATGAATGTACTGTTCACCAATGGATGGATAAGCCTCTCCCCAACCCTCTCCAAAAGAGAGGGAGCCATACCTGGCAACGCCATGCACGAAATGGACGAACAGGTCTTCATCTATTATGCATCGTCCGACACCCGTATGCACGTAGCCACTTCGACCATCGGTCAATTGGTTGACTATTGCATGAACACTCCTGCCGATGGTCTCCGTACCGGACTCAGCGTCGAAGCCATCAACAAGCTCATTGATCAAAACCAAACAATAAAATTGTAGTTAAAGGGAGTAAAAGGGTAGTAAAAGGGGAGTAAAAAGGGAGTAAAAGGGACGATACAAATGATTGTCGCGTCTTTTTGGGGATAAAATGTTTTGATATCTGGTTCTAATGACATTTTTACTCCCCTCAAAAGCCTTTTTACTACTTTCAAGTTGAGCTTGCGAAACTTGAGTAAAATAACATAACAGCGAACAACAAAGCAACAAAAGAACAAAACAACAAAAGAACAAAACAACACAACAACAAAAGAACAAAATAACAAAAGAACAAAACAACAAAAGAACAAAGCAACAAAAAACAAAACAACATAATAACATAATAACCAATCAACACACCATGGCAAATTTATCTGAAAAAATCGGTTATGCTCTTGGCGATGCCGCAGCAGGCGGTATTACCTGGAAAATCATGTCCATTGCATTCCCTTTCTTCTTCACCAACGTCTTCGGACTCACCTTTGCTGATACCGCAGCACTCATGCTCATCGCCCGTATGTTCGATGTCGTGACCGATCCGCTGATGGGTTCCATAGCCGACCGCACCAAATCCCGTTGGGGTACTTACCGTCCGTGGCTCATCTTTGGTGCCATTCCTTATGGTCTGATCTTTGCCTGTCTGCTCTACACCCCAGACTTGGATCCGACCGGCAAGCGCATCTACGCCTATACACTTTACCTGCTCATGATGGCAGTCTATACCTTGGTCAACGTACCTTACGGAACCTTGCTGGGTGTCATGACCGATAATGCCGACGAGCGCAATCAGTTCTCGGCCTATCGCATGGTAGGTGCCTATGCCATGGGCTTCATCATGATGTTCTCCTTCCCTTATATCCAGAAGGCCATTGGCGGTACCGAAGCACATCAGTATGCCGTCATCGGTGCTGTATTCGGCTTTATTGCCGCTGCCCTGACCGCAGTCTGTGGTTTGTTGACCAAAGAGCGACTCCAGCCAGCCCGTGCCGAGAAGTTCTCGTTCAAGCAGTATATTGATCTTGTCAAGAACAAGCCTTGGGTATTCATCACCCTGACTGCAGTCTGCACCAACTTCTTCAACGGCTTCCGCTATGCCGTAGCCAGCTATATGTTCACCTATTGTCTGGGGGGCGACATCACCATCTCCAGCCTGATCATCAACTTCACCGTCTTCATGGGCATTGGCGAGGCCATCTGCATGATCTTCGGTGGCGTATCGCCAGTCTTCACCAAGTGGATCGGTTCGAAGCGTATGGCCTTCGTCTGGTCATCGGTCATCTGCTTTGTTTCGTCGGTGGTCTTCTTCTTCATTCCTATGTCGGCCGACTATATCTGGGTTATGATCGTTGTATCCATAATCACCTCTATTGGATGTGGTCTTTATAGTCCATTGCTTTGGTCTATGTATGCCGATGTAGCCGACTATGCTGTCGAGAAGTATGGAACTGCATCAACCGGATTGATCTTCTCATCAGGCACTATGGCCCAGAAGTTTGGTGGTGCTATTTCAGGCTCCCTCATCGCTGTACTTTTGGGTTGGGCAGGACTCACCACCGAAACCAGCATGGAGACCGGCGAGACCATCGTCACCATTTCCGATTTGGAGTCGGTCAAGAGCATGGTATGGTCGCTCTTCACCATCATCCCAGCAGCCATCGCTCTGGCAATGGGTATCCTGGCCTATAAGTTCCCGATCAAGAAGTAATTCACGAGCAATCGAATTATCGCAAAAAAATCTCTGATATGAATACCTTAAAGAATGAAGTCAAGGATGTGCTCGTCAACAATATCCTTCCCTTCTGGCTTAAAATGGAAGACTCGGTCCGTGGTGGTTTCTACGGACAAATGACCGGCATGGGCGAACTTCGCCCCAATGCCAATCGTGGTTGTATTCTCAATGCACGTATCCTGTGGAGTTTCAGCGCCGCCTACCGTGTCCTGAAACGCACCGAATATCTGGAGGCAGCCACCCGTGCCAAGGATTATATTCTGCAACATTTCGTCGATCCTGTCTATGGCGGCACCTATTGGGAGGTCGATGCCGATGGCCATCCTGTCGATACCAAAAAGCAGTTCTATGCTATTGGCTTTGCCATCTATGGTCTGTCGGAGTATGCTCGTGCCACCGCAGGACTCTATGCCCAGCGTCGGCAGCAGGGAGGTCTTTCGGCCTTCCCGACAGCCAATGCACAAGAGGCAATCGACATGGCCTTGGCGCTCTACGAGGACATAGAGCAGTACAGTTGGGACCAGGAGTATGGCGGATACATCGAAGCCTGCACCCGCGAGTGGGGCAAGATCGAAGACATGCGTCTGTCGGAACTGGATGCCAACTATCCGAAGTCGCAGAACACCCATCTGCACATCATCGAGCCGTATGCCAACCTCTATCGTGCCATGAAGGAGTGCTCTGGTTTGAAGATCTCTACGATCCAGATGCTCAAGGTCGAGAAGTCGCTTCGCAACCTGATCGACATCTTCTGCAACAAGATCCTCAATCCCGAGACACATCATCTTGATCTGTTCTTCGAGATGGACTGGACACGAGCCGCTGGCCGATTAGAGTCCTATGGCCACGACATCGAATGTTCGTGGTTGATGCATGAGGCTGCATTGGTGTTGGGTGATCCAGCCGTCATCAAGAAAGTTGAGCCAATTGTAGAAATGGTTGCCAGAGCCTCCGAGAAGGGTTTGAATCCCGATGGTTCGATGACGCACGAAGCAAACCTCGATACAGGCTACATCGACGATGACCGTCATTGGTGGGTTCAAGCAGAAACCGTTGTCGGATTCTTCAATATCTATCAGCATTTCGGTGACCGTTCTGCACTCGACAAGTCTCTCCGTTGCTGGGACTACATCAAGAACAACCTCGTCGATCACACTTTGGGCGAATGGTATTGGAGTCGCGATGCCCAGCGCAACCTGAACCTCAAGGACGATCATGCTGGATTCTGGAAGTGTCCGTACCACAACTCTCGCATGTGCCTCGAACTTATGGAGAGAATTTAGACCCACCCCTCCCGTGAAGAGGGAGGGGTGTGATTAGAAAAGAAACAGTCCATCAATAATTCAGCCATTAACCCTCCAATGGTATATACGCCCCTCCCTCTTTACGGGAGGGGTTCGGGGGAGGGTCTTATGAAACCATACAAATTTGAACCCTACTTGAAGACTACCCTTTGGGGGGGATATCAGATTGCCCCATTCAAGGGAATATATACAGCGCAACCGAATATCGGCGAGAGTTGGGAGATCAGCGGAGTGCCCGGGCACGAAAGTGTTGCCATCGAACGTGGATTGATTGACGATGTCGATGTTGGGCTTACCCTGACAGAACTCATCGACAAGTACAAAGGATTGCTGATAGGCGACAAGGTCTATAAGAAGTTCGGCAACAAGTTCCCCCTGCTGGTCAAATTCATCGACTCCCGACAAGACCTCAGCGTACAGGTGCACCCCGACGACAAACTTGCCATGCAACGCCATGGTTGTGCTGGAAAGACCGAGATGTGGTATATCATAAAGAGTGATGTCGGAAGTAAAATCTATGCAGGACTGAAGGAGCCAATCACTCCCACTCAATATGAGGAACTGGCAACCGCCCAGCCTATCAATGGTCGAAGTCCGATGCAAGATGTCATCGCCTGCCACGAAGCTCACCAGGGAGACCTCTTCTTCCTGCCTGCCGGACGACTGCATGCCATCGGTGCAGGCTGTTTCCTGGCCGAAATACAACAGACCAGCGACATCACCTATCGTGTCTATGACTTTGGACGTGTCGATGCACATGGCAAGCCACGCGAACTTCACATCGAACAGGCCAAAGATGCCATCGACTATCAGGTCTGGCCCGAGTATCGCACCTCCTACGACTCAACCCAGCCGACCTCACAACTCATCAACTGTCCCTACTTCGTGGTTCACCGCGTTGTGGTTCAGGTCGCACAGCAGATCGATTTCCATTGTGATTCGTTTGTGGTCGTTGTCTGCCTATGGGGCGAAGCCAACATCAATGGTGTCAAAGTTCGACAAGGAGAAACCCTGCTGGTTCCTGCCTCCGAAAATGTCCTTTACATCTTTGGCTCTGCCACTTTCTTAACCGCACATATACGTTAAACTATTATAATTATGAAAAACTATCTTCCTATCGTTGCAGCAGCTGCATTCGCGCTATTCTCTTGCAACAAACCGGCAGCCGAACAATCTGCTGTAGTTGATAATCCGAACGAAGCCATCGACTTCGTCATGTCTATGGGCTTGGGCTGGAACATGGGCAACAGTTTCGATGCACACCTGAACGGTGTATCGGGCGAGACACTCTGGCATGACCAAGCAGCAACTCCACAAACCTTTGCTGCAGTCAAAGCCGCAGGATTCGGCTCTGTACGTCTGCCTGTCACCTGGATGGGACATATTGGCGATGCTCCAGAATTCAAAATCGAAGAGGCCTATCTCAACCGCGTGGCCGAAGTGGCAGGCTTTGTCAAAGAGGCAGGGTTGAAATGTATAGTCAACATCCACCACGATGGTTTTGGTGACGCCAAAGATCCAGAGGTTCGCAAGAACCATTGGCTGCTCATCGAGGATGCCTCACAGGATAGTACCCTCAACGCCTCTATCGAAGCGAAGATTGCCGCTGTTTGGTCGCAGATTGCCAATAAGTTCAAGGAGGAGGGCGACTGGCTCGTCTTCGAAACCTTCAACGAGATCCAGGATGGAGGCTGGGGCTGGGGCCGCAACCGTACAGATGGTGGCGCACAATATCGCATCATGAACGAATGGAATCAGGTGGCTCTCAATGCCATCCGTGCCACAGGTGGCAACAATGCGAAACGCTATGTGGGTGTTCCGGGCTACGTCACCCAGCCATACCTGACCATCGAGCAGCTCGTATTGCCAAAAGATGAGGCTAAAAATCGTCTCCTTGTGGCTGTACACAGCTACGATCCTTGGGACTATGCAGGCTCTGGCAAATACAGCGAGTGGGGACACACCGGCAAGGCCGACAAGTGTCCGGATGGCGACGAAGCCAGCTACAAGGCCATGTTGCAGGCTCTCTACGACAAATTCGTGGCACAAGGAGTACCTGTCTATTTCGGCGAGTTTGGCTGCGTACATCGCACCGACCCGAAAGCCGAGGAGTTCCGCAAGTATTACCTCGAATACGTCTGCCATGGCTTCCGTGAGTTCAAGATGACCGGTTTCGTATGGGACAACGGTTACTACATCACCGGCGACGACGCATTTGGTCTCATCAACCATGGTACTGGCGAATGGATCCACAATGGCGAGGAGATCTGCAAGGTTATGGTCGATGCCTGGAACAATCCAGATTCTCTTTATACGCTCGACAGCATCATGGCCAAAGCTCCACTTTTTGAATAAACTTCTAAAAGAATAATCCTATTTCATGAAGACAATTCTCACAACCCTACTCTTGATTTCGCCGACCCTCGTATTGGCGAATAAGGTAGAGCTTTCCACCCCCAACACCTCGTTGGTGTTAGAGTTGAACAAAGACCAGGTTCCAGAATTCCGTTATTTTGGCAACAAGTTGACCGCAGCCGACCTCGAATCTATCGACTGGAAGGGCGACGACAACTGGAGCAATCTCAATATCTATCCTGCCTATGGTGCCAAGACCATTCAGAACGAGGCCTGTCTGGCCATACGTCATGCCGATGGTAACCTTTCGACCCATTTGATTGTCGAGAGCTACGACTGCAAGGAGATTCAGGACCTCGCTCCCAATGGAGCCAAACGCCAGGGTCGTCAACTGGACATTCGACTCGTAGATCCAAAATATGCCACCAATGTCTCCCTGCATTACCTCGCTTATAACGACGTGGACATGATCGAGACTTGGACCGACATCACCAACCAAGAGAAGAAGACGGTCACCCTCACCCAATTCTACAATCCAATCCTCCCTATCCACCGAGACAACGTATGGGCTGTTCACATGCATGGTTCGTGGGCATCGGAGGCTCAGATGGTCGAGGAACCGCTCAACAACGGCCAACTCATCATCAAGAACAAGGATGGTATCCGCAATGCTATGTCGGACCGCAGCGAGGTACTCTTCTCGCTCGATGGCCGTCCTCAGGAGAACCACGGTGCTTGCATCGGTACCGCACTCTGCTACAGCGGTAACTTCCGCGTGAGTGTCGACACGGGAGAAGGCGACTACCACAACTATATGTCGGGAATCAATCCAGACAACAGCGAATATTACCTCGCCAAAAATGAGACCTTCACTACCCCCCGCACCGCTCTCTGCTTCTCGGCCGATGGCACCAATGGCATTAGCCAAACCTTCCACCGCTGGGCTCGTCGCTACATGCTTCGTCATGCCGATCAGGAACGTATGATCCTGCTCAATTCATGGGAGGGCGTCTATTTCGACATCAACCAGCAGGGCATGGATGACATGATGCACGATATCGCCTCGATGGGAGGCGAACTCTTCGTCATGGACGATGGCTGGTTCGGCGACAAGTATCCACGCAACATTGACAACAGTTCACTCGGTGACTGGGTAGTCGATACCCGCAAACTCCCCGAAGGAATAGAAGGATTGCTCCGTGATGCCAAGAAGAACGGCGTAAAATTCGGCATCTGGATTGAGCCAGAAATGGCCAACACCACCTCCGAGTTATATGAAGCTCACCCAGATTGGATCATCAAGGCACCAGGCAGAGAACCGGTTCTGGGACGTGGCGGCACACAGGTGGTTCTGGATCTCTCGAATCCAAAGGTACAGGAACATGTCTTCGGTGTCGTCGATAATCTGTTGGGCAAATATCCAGAAATTGCCTACATCAAGTGGGATGCCAATGCTCCAGTCATGAATCATGGCAGCCAGTATCTGCCAATGTCAGAGCAGTCTCATCTGTATATTGCCTATCACGAAGGACTGATGAAGGTATGCCAGCGAATCCGCGAGAAATACCCGGATTGCATTATCCAGGATTGTGCATCCGGTGGAGGTCGAGCAAACTATGGTCTGTTACCTTACTTCGACGAGTTCTGGGTTTCGGACAATACCGACGCCCTCCAGCGTATCTACATGCAATGGGGTACCAGCTATTTCTTCCCTGCCATTGCCATGGCCTCCCACATCTCAGCTGTGCCTAATCATGCCGTGTTCCGTACCACATCGATGAAGTTCCGTTGCGACGTGGCCATGTCTGGCCGTTTGGGCATGGAGATACAACCCAAGAACATGACCGACGAGGAGAAGGCACTCTGCCGCCAGGCAATCGCAGACTATAAGTCAGTCCGTCCTGTAGTACAGTTCGGTGACCTCTACCGTCTGCATTCCCCTTATGCTGGCGACAATCTCGCTTCGCTCATGTATGTATCCGAGGACAAGCAACAAGCCGTTTTCTATTGGTATAAGCTCGAGACCTTCAAGAACCAGCATCTGCCAATCATCAAGATGCAAGGCCTTGATCCCAACAAGCAATACACCATCCATGAGTTGAACCGCATCGACAAGGAGCCTCTTGCTTGCGAAGGCAAGACCTACACAGGTGCCTACTTGATGCAACACGGTCTTGAGATGCCATATCGCATGATTGTCGATTACCACAAGCAGAACGATTGGGCAAGTCGAGTCATTAAGTTGACAGCCAAATAAGACAAATATACTTTATTCAACTTTCATAGAAAGTTGAGGGTATAAGGTAAAGGGTATAGGCTTTCCGGAAGCGTATGATGCCTTTAGCCTCAAGTTGAGCTTGTTGTGGCGGCCTTTACCTTTTAGCTTTTAGCCTTTAGCCTCAAGTTGAGCTTGCGAAACTTGAATACTTTATTATAAAAGCATGCTCCAGAAGTCGTAAGACTCTGGAGTTTGCTTTTTGTGGGCAATGCTGTTCGACGCATTTTGGACGAGGGAATTTGTCATTCTAAAATAGCAGAACTTAAATCTTGAAACCAGGAAAGAGGTGGAAATAGAGAAATAAGGGCGCGTTCATACACATACTTTCAACAAAATACACTATATTTGCTAAACAACCAATTACTACTCTGCATGAATAATGCTGGTAAGTAAGACTTATTTTCAAGGCTATGAATAAATTTCTTTTATCCTATTTCCTCACGCTATTCACCATACTCCTTTGCCTTCCGCAATCAGTTTTGGCCAACGATTCGCAAACAGGCACTTGGTGGCATTGGATGAACGGACACATCACCCGCGAAGGTATCACCAAGGACCTCGAGTGCATGGCCGCCAATGGCATCACCAATGCCACGGTCCTGAACTGTTATCGTCCGTTCGGTTCGCAGTTCATAGCCTTCGAGAAATATGTTGCACCCGAGAACATGCGCGACATCGACGAGTCGGACTGGCCGGTTGTTTCCTTTGGTTCGAAGGAATGGTTTGACCTTTTCCGCTGGACATTGGACGAAGCAGAACGCTTGGGCATCACCATAGGTACTGCCAACTGCGACGGTTGGAGCGAGGTTGGTGGCCCCTGGATCAAACCCGAAAACTCGATGAAGGCCTACACCTTCTGCAAATATCCAGTAACCGGAGCCTCCGAGTTCCAGAGTCTGCCCAATGGCGACGTCGAGATAGAACTACCTATGCCCGAACACAAAGCGGGCTACTACGAAGATGTCTGCGTACTGGCCTATCCAACCTTGATCAAAGGCGACAAGGAGATTACCACAACTGATGTCATCGACATTACCCGCTACATGGACCGGCACGGCAAACTGACACTCCCTGCCAGTTTCCAGTTCTCGATACTTAGCAGCCAGGTCAAGCGATTCGACATTCTGCGCTTTGGCTACACCACCACCGGGCAGCACAACCATCCAGCCTCACCCGAAGGGGCAGGTTTCGAGTGCGACAAGATGGACACGACCGCCCTCAATCTGCACTTCAGCCACTTCCCTACGCAGGTCATGCAGGCTGCCGGTCCACATCGGGGCAAGACTTTCGGCTATTTTCTGGTCGATAGTTGGGAGTGTCGTCTGCAGACCTGGGCCAAAACATTGCCACAGGAGTTCCAGAAGCGCCGTGGCTATTCGATGATACCCTATCTGCCGGTATTGGCCGATGACAATATCTTCGATGCCACCACCTGCCAGGCATTCCGTCACGACTACCTGCTCACCTTGGGCGAGATGATCGAGGAGTATTTCTTCAAACACCTCTCCGAACTCTGCCACAAGAACGGCATGAAACTCTACAGCGAGGGCATCTATGGTGGCAAGGCCGACATTCCTGCCTGCGATGTGATGGCTACCTACAAGTATTGCGACGTCCCGATGACCGAGTTCTGGGCTCGATTGCAGGCACAGCAGGTTCCAGTCTTTCCGAAGCTCGAACGCCCTTTCAATCACATTCTGCCCCAGCATGCCGCCCTGCTCTACAACAAACCGATGTTGGCAAGCGAAGCCTATACCGGAGCTGCCATCTACAGCGAATCTCCTTGGGATCTGGCACCATACGCCAACCTGGCCTATGCCGAAGGTGTCAGCAAGATGATGCTCCACTCCTATGTACATCAGATACAGGAACGTGGTCCGGGCTTCACACTCGGCATCTACGGACAAGCCTTCAACCGCCTCAACCATTGGTTCAACGAGTCGCTCGCCTATTGGACCTGGCAGGAACGGATTCAGGAGCAGATGCAAGGTGCCCAGCGCTGTGCCGATGCACTACTTTATGTAGGTGACTGTCGTCCGGCCAACGAATGCAAGCAGGAGGAGCTCGATCGTCTCCTCCCCTATGGCATGAAGTACCAATACATCAATGCCGAGGCTTTGGCCAACACACAGGTCTCCGACCACCAACTGAGCATCCATTGGCCACACCTCACGTCGCAGCGCTACCAGTTCATCGTGGTTCGCGACACAGCCGTCAATCTATCGACCATGCAGCAGCTCTATGCACTCCATCAGGCTGGAGCAAGAATCTGTGGCGTCAAGCCTCGCGCTTCGTTGCGTCTGCTGAATCATGCCGAGGAGTCGGCTGAGGTGCTTCGTCTGTCCAACCAGATCTGGGGCGACAAGGATTTCCTGCCTGCACCTGCCATCGATTGGGAAGTACAGTTATCCAACCCTTCCGACTACCGTTGCATCGACTATCTGCATCGCAAAGCCGAGGCCGAAGACCGCTACTTCGTGGCCAACATGCAGAGCGACGAGTGGAAAGAAATCGACGTGACCTTTGCCCATCAGTCGTCGCACCAAGCCGTACTGTTGGATCCCATCGATGGTATGCGTTACCGGCTCCCCCCTACAGCTGGCAACCAATTCCGACTCAAGTTGCACCCCCGTCAGGCTGTCATCGTCATCTTCGGACAGTCCTCGGATCAACTGCCATCGTACACGACCGAGGTTCTGGCTCCAAAATGCCTCGAAACCATCACGCTGAACTCAGTACAGGGCACGATGACCTTTGTGTCCGACAAGTCGATCAAGTCGCAAAAGATCGGCACCTTCCGATCTATCACCGAATCGACCAATCCCGATATCCGATACTATAGTGGAGTCATCGACTACGACATGCTCCTGCCTCTGCCGGCACAATACAGCGGACAACGCATCAAGCTCCAGATTCCAGCATTCGGTTGCACAGCCCACGTCTGGGTCAACCAGCAGGATTGCGGCACCATCTGGGATCCGAACCATCAGCTCGACATCACCCAAGCCATCCCATCAGACCTCAAAGTCCGCAATGGCAACGTGCTGCTTCCGGTCCGTATTCGTGTCACCAACGCATGGCGCAACCGACTGGTCGGCGATTTGAACCAGAACCGTGGCGACAAGGCGGCACTCTGCACCTCGCCTGGCATCGAGAAGTATGGCACCGTTCCCTATGTCCGCAAGGATCAGGTACTCCTTCCTGCCGGTATCAGCCAAGGACTGCGAATCGTAGTAAGTGAAAAATGAAAAGTAGTAATAGTGACATTACTTGCAAGAAATTCGAAACAAGACAAATAATAGAAAGTTATGAATAAACTCCGTTCGTTATTTTCACTGGGCGAAGACGCTGCGAGTGAACAGGAAGTAATCGACAGCATCGTACAGGGCGTGAACTTCCGGGGTGCCAAACTCTGGATTCTGGTCATTGCTGTCTTCGTAGCCTCCTTAGGTCTGAACACCAATTCGGCCGCTGTCATCATCGGTGCCATGTTGATCTCACCACTCATGGGCCCAATCATCGGCATGGGACTCGCAGCCGGACTCAACGACTTCGACCTGTTGCGTCGCAGCGCACGCAATTACATCATCGCAACCATCTTCAGCGTGCTCACAGCCACCATCTATTTCTTCCTGACACCGGTGGCCGAGGCACAAAGCGAATTGCTGGCACGCACCTCTCCTACCATCTACGATGTTCTGATCGCCCTCTGTGGTGGTCTGGCTGGCATCATCGCCCTCAGCAGTCGCAGCCAGCGCTCCGGCAACGTCATTCCTGGTGTCGCTATTGCCACAGCCCTGATGCCACCGTTGTGTACCGTCGGTTTCGGTATTGCAACAGCCAACTGGGCATACGCAGCTGGTGCGCTCTACCTGTTCCTGATCAATACGGTATTCATTGCCCTATCGACACTCATTGGTGCTGTGTTCATCATGAAGTTCCAGAAGAAGACTTATGTCGATGAACAGCAGTCCACCCGCATCACCCGTATTGTGTATGCCATCCTCTTCGTTACCGTCATCCCGGCACTCTTCCTCACGGTCGGCATGGTTCGCCAGAGCTACTTCGAACAGCGCATCAACCAGTTTATCCTGCACGAGATGCACTTTCCTTCCACTCAGGTCATCTCACATCGCACGGACTTCGACAACCGCACCTTCAGCATCGTACTCGTCGGTCAGGAACTGGATTCCACGACACTCCGCATCGCCCGCGAACGTCTGCCACTCTACAAACTGCACGATGTGAATATGCAGGTCTTCCAGGGGTCGCAGAGCAACGACGATCAGTCTGTCGATTTCCGCAGCCTTCTCTTGGCCGATAATCAGGAGCTGCACAATGCCCAGACCATCATTGCCCAGCAGCAGGCCACTGTCACGGAGTTGGAGCATCGACTGCAAAAGTACACCTCCATTGCCGATCTGGCACCCAATCTTTTGCAGGAGATGCAGATTCTCTATCCTCAAGTATCGAGCATCACACTGGCACGTGGTTCGGTCGCCGACTCAACCGCAGTCCGTCAGCAGATTATTGCCTACATCTTGCTCTCCGAACCTCTGGATTCCGACCAACAGTCTCGCCTCTCTGCCTGGCTGACACAACGTCTGCCCGAATCCGAGGCACAAATCATCACCCAAGTCATCGAGAAGTAAGCAAATTACGAACAAGAGGATTGAGTATTCACTATAGTTCTTTCTTGTGTGTGTGTGTGTAGAAGCACAAGAAAAAAAGAAAAGCACACCGATAAAGGTGCGCTTCTTCTGCCCCAGATTGCGTGGCGTCGGTTACTCATGAGAGTGATGCTTCGAGGCGGGGGCTTCTGCTCAATGGCGAACTGCACCAGACGTATCACGGCTTATTTTCCGTTGCAAAGATAGGTATTCTCTGCGACATAACCAAATAATTGTGCATATTTTTTAATCATCACTTATTTCCTTTTGATCTATTGTGGGGCACACAAAGCATTTGGCAGTTATTTATATCTGTTTTTCCGCCATTACTCCATGCTGCTACGTGGTCTGCATCCATCTCGGTCAATTTGTATATGCGAGTTCGATTTGTATTCTCTAACAAGGCGCACATTGGGCAATTACTAACACCTTGAGCTTTTGCCTTATTAGTTTGCTTTTCGTAAACCGTCTTGATTACATTCTTCTCAAAAAGACGAATTTCCAATAGTTTATAATCGGTTTCTCCCCCCAATACAAACTCAAAAATCCCTTTCTTATTTTCTACATGCTCATCTGCATATAGTTCAGAAACACGTTGCTGTACTTTTGTTGGATTATAAGATTGGCCATGAAACCTTTCATAAAGTGCGCCCCAATCTACACTCTTCATTTCTGAACGAGGATGCCCGAATAAGACCTTAACCCAACTAATTACGTCATTAAAATATGCTTCCATATTTTTGATATCAGTATCAAGACGATGTTTGCTCATATATTGGCTAATCTTATCTTCCCCTTTGGCAACCCACTTTAGGGCACATCGAAGAATATCTTGACGTTTAGGGTCTCCTGAAATATAACTCTGCCATTTCTGCATATTTGAATTGGAGCTATTACTGAATACTGACTTAGCTGCATTCACAAATGGGCCTGAATAAATGGCATTTAGTAATTCCTGAGGTTTAAGAGGAACTCCAGCTATATTGATTGTCTCAAACCAGTGTTTTATTTCAGGTTCATCGCCTTCGCAGATATAAACCAACAACTGGTAATCTTGAATTTGTTTTTTTAGACTCTCGTCCAGACCAGAAAAGTATGTTTCCATGCCATTCATTTTGACGGCGAATTGGCCATTGACAAAGCGACCAATTGACGTAATTCGTTGTTGGCCATCGAGTACCTCGTATTTATCGTCTCCAACTTTGGCAAAGTATAATAGACCTAATGGATACCCTTTTAATATGCTCTCAATAACAGCAACATCCTTTTTCCCATCAGCATAAATATAATTTCTTTGATACTCTGGTTGGATTGTCAAACGATATTCCCAACCAAACAATCCTTTGCCTTCAAGCTCACTATATACAAAATCCTTGCATATATCTTTTACTGTTAAGTTGATTCTTAATGATGTCTTCATAATTATTATTTTTTACGTATGAATATTCTTGCGTATGTAACTTTACCATTGATGCAAGGTCTTGCATCACCTTCTTTTAGTAATTTTAAACCAACTATGTTTTCATCATATCCTGCAGATGATTCCATTCCTATAATGTCATACTGCTCAGGACAATACTTATCAAGAAATGTTATAGGAACACCCATAACTCCATCAAAGTCACTTGGAATTGCATCACTATACGGAACTTCAATAGCATCATAGTTATCATAATGTATGTAGCCACTTTCTCTTATCTCTTTATGTTTAGAGTATATCAGGTTGTCTTCCATGGTCATTAAAGAAAGAGGCTGATGGCGACGACCATGGTCAATATTCGTAAACCATACTACACCCGAAACTCGTATCATGCCTTCAACATGATTGGTCGCAGTGGCGATATCTTCATAAGAGCTTATAAAATGGCCTGCGCCCCCAGGAAATCCCTTACCTAACCACATTTTATTATCTTTGATCAACGGGAAAATCTCCTTATATGTAATTGCATTTTGATTTCCAATAATCAGGAAATTTTTGTCGGAATCTATAATCCATTTTACAAACTCTCGGAATAAAGAAAACGGAGGGTTAGTAATTATTAAATCTGCTTCATCTCGAAGCTTTTTTACTTCGTCACTACGAAAGTCTCCATCCCCCTCTAAATAAGACCATTCTAAATCATTTATGTCAATTCTTCCATTCGCATTAGTATCATGATCTAATACAAAGATCTTTCCATTTGTTTTGCTCTTGTCTGCATCATAATATGGACTGTCACTTTCAAAAAGTGTAGGTTCCCATGATTTGATTCGTTTAGACTCAGGTGCATAAGATGTGGAAATAAGTTTACGAATACCAAATTGCTCAAAATTATGGGCAAAAAACTTGGTGAAATTGCTCCATTCCGGATCATCACAAGGCAAAAGTATTGTTTTGTCTCTAAATACATTTGCATCATACTCAAGATAGGCATTTACTTCCCTTTGAATATCAGAAAACTGGGTATAGAATTCATCTTTCTTCCCTGCCTTCGCTGTTTGAAGATTCTTAGTAGCCATTGATGTGCTTTTTGTGCATCCCCCTTATCGAATCAAACAGGCAAGCCAAGTACCAGAGGTTCGGACATAAGAAAAGCGTGAAGCTAATCTTACCGAACTCCGAGGTACTTGGCCTGACCTGTACAAGATGATAAGAGAAGCCCACGCAAAGCGCAGGCGTCCTCAAACAAATCTTGTACTTATCTCTTTCTACGGCCAAGTTTCCGGAGTGTCTCGATTTGAAGAACGCGTGTTCTATATAACTAAAGTTTTTCCCTCACCACAGCACATTGCTAACAAGCTGGCTATAGCTGGGAGTGCAAATTTATATCTTTTTTTGGTGTTTATATGTTTATTTGTTCGATGCAAAGATAAGTAGTTTTTCTCACAAAACAAACATTCAGAAACATTTTTTGAGGTAATCTTGTCGAATCAAGTCGAAAATGGAAAAGTTTTTACGAAAAAAATACTGATATTTAGTCCAAGATATTGAAAAAATTCGTAAATTCGCGTCGCGAAAAAACATTCTGGTCGATCATCACTAACCAATGACGAAAGATTTGAATCGTTTGGGCAAGATTATTAACTAGTCGTCCCTTGAGACTAACACCATTTCGAAAGCCATCGGACTCAAACCCTCACGCACCCGAGATTACCTCAAAGAACTCGTGGCGGAAGGACTACTTGAGATTGAGGGCGAGTATAAAAACTGAATATATATAGTAAACAATACATACTTTAATAGATGAGCGAATACATAATTCATAACATCGACTTAGTAGTAACCCCACAGTTAGATTTAGATGAACTTGTGGAGGTGGACAAACCCGTGACAAGTTTTCCCCACTATTACATTAGCAAGCTAATAGGAGAAAAAGGAAATGAGTTGAACTTAAACCGCACCAGACGAGGTGGTGTAGAAGAACACGTTCCAAATTGTGTCCTGCGTAACGAGGGTGGAATAGCCTTGATAAGAATCCACAACAAGGAAGACCTGACGATCTATGACTTACCCGAATATACAGAAACAGAGGTAAAGGACTGTATAGGTATTCCTCAGTCGAGCTATCCTTTTGGGTATGTTGTGGAGGATTGTCGAGATGGGAAATGTCAACTCGCTATTGAGAAAACCTCAGTTTGGGATGGCAAGACAACAACAATAAAGAACAGCCTGGAAAACTTCTTCAACGAAAAGTTATCTAATAACATGGGTATTTTCACAAAACTCGTTGAAAAACAAATTAGTACTGAGTATGAGAAGTTTATTGACCAGCGCACCATAGATCATGGTGATATTATTGAGGCTTTTACTTTTCAGTATGTCAATCTTAAAAATCATCCCAACACCCGTATTCCGGAAGGACTAACAGAACAAATGGAACTACACTCAAAGTTGTTGGAAATCTATGATGCGATAGAAGGCACAACAACATGGAAATTGGGCGCCAACCCACAGACCGAAAAACTGAAACAGTTGTCAAAAGTTGTATCAATGTGCGCTGATAACGCATTTGAAATGGTAACTCACTTCCGCGATTATGGTAACTACATTTGCAACGAGAGCATATTGGCAAAATACCCCATGAATGATATTGTCATCAGCAACTACAAGGATTTCATAACTCCAGACCTAAAGAGTAGTGATTTCGATTTGACTTTATGGCTTGACGAAGTGTTCAAGAAAATCAGAGGAGAAAGATCAGATGAAGAGATTCCAACCAAACCAATGTAATAAGATAAAAGAGCATTTCTCTGAACTGCCTTACTACAAATTGTGCCAATCTGTATTCGAGGTATTTCAAGAGGCTTGTTCCACAATGGTCATGACTCCGGAACAGTTGTTTGCGGATGCTATTCATACACTTGATTCAATCATGGCGACTGGTGATGCTTCTACAAACGACTGCAAGAGTTTGTGGACTAATACATATAACGCATATAGAGAACAGGTTGGTACGGCAAGTGACAAAGAAGACACTAAGACAGAAGTAGCCATGTTGTTTTACATGGTGATGTATGGCGTGATGGCAGTCAACAATTCTCACTATCGCGGCACGCTCCAACGAACACTGCACGAGGCAATATATAAATTCTACGGTCATGAGAAATGCCTTGAATTGGAAGCCAAGCTTCGTCAGCCAGTCAATACACATACACAGAATGTTCTCGAATGGATGGCTACATACTTTACAGGCACAGAGAGCCTGTCAAAAGAAATCGTTTCTGTATTGCATCCTACGAAAAGGGAATCCAAAGGAAATACTTCTATCCAGAAAGAGAAGGTTCCGGTTCTTTACACATTGAATTACTTGTGTGAGGATGAATCTCTGAGAATCAAGAGAATTGGTTTTGTTCGCAGGAAATGGGAGGAATGGGAATGGCTTGAAATCAATACAGATGTTGCCGACTTTGAGCACTTCTTTAGCGGCAAGCCAAGAGATTGCCAACTGAAATGGAAAGCAAGTAATGCTATTCTTTCTCTGTTGCTTGCAAAGTTGTTGGATAAGAAGGAATGCTTTGGACACATAACAGGATGCTCTCCAAGGTCTGTTGTTATGAACCAATTCAAAAAGAGTTATGACAAACATGAGGAGAGAGTAGATGATCTTAACCGATTAAGGATTGAATGGACAGTAAAACTGCTGAACTATAAGGGTTCACTTGAATTGCCACAACTCCCTTATCGCCAAGGTGAAGACATCAGCGATAAGGCACTCCAAGAAGTCTTTACAGGTAATATGCACATAACAAAAGACCTCAATGAGTATAAGGACTAACTGGTTGTCATAAAGTTTGTCCAACGCGAAGAGAAAAACACATTTCTCGATAAAAAAATTATACGGCGGATTTCCATTGTAAATGATGGGAGTCCGCTTTTTTTGTCATCATTTTTGCGTGTCATCATTTTCATGTCATCATTTTTTGAAAATTTGATGACAAAAAACTCTGTTTCCACCCCATTGCCGAGGACAGTTCAGAACTATAACGGACTGCCCTAAGCAATATGAAACATACCTATATTACTCGCGATGGGTCTGAAGCACAGTACGGCCCTCGCCTCGTAGGTTCACTCCTACACGAGTTAGTTAACACTAGTAACGAACCTCTCTACAAGAACTACCGCAAGTTCTTGGCAAAGAAAGAGAATAATGCGGAGAAAGGAGATAAAACAGTATGACAGACATTTTTGATATTCAGGTCAGTTATTTAGGAACCTTCTACGACAACGAACCATTGATTAGAACAATGAGGGACGTTGTTGAAATGATGAACTCGAGTGAGTGCAGAAGACTGACTGCCCAGATACGCGAACTGAAAGCAAAGGCCGAGAATCCTGCCACCCCAATTGCCGATGCAACCAAGGCAAAGGAACAGGCCGACAAGCTAAAAAGACAGCTTCCATCGTTCATGACCAATGTGGTGTGTCGTGACGGCAAGACTCGCAAGAACATAGTGGAATTCCTGCCAATGGTAGGATTCGATGTGGATCACCTGAATACCGACCAGGTTGATGCCCTGATGAACAAGCTGAAGCATGATCCTCATGTGGTGATAGCACAGCCCTCCTGCTCGGGCAAGGGCATACACTTTGTCTTGTTGACCGATGCAGGCGAATGGCTCACTGAAAAGTGGGCCGCAAAAAGTACCTCAGCCTTCAACTATGTGTACCAGAATACCAAGGAGTACGCCGAAGTCTTGATCGAAACCAAGGTGGACGAGAAGTGCAACAATCCGGAGCGAATCTTCGGAATCTGTGGCGATGATCGTCTGTTTGTAAACCACAATCCTCTTGCTCTGCATATTGATACTGGCCAATATATCGAACCGGTTGTCAAACCGGTCTCATCTTATGCGATGACTCCATCTTCGGGCACCTACCATGCCAGCATCAACGAGGTTGCAACGGAGATTATCCAACGTATCGAAGAGAAGGGGGTTCACTTCGCCAGTGGTAGCCGCAATAACTTTGTGCTGCGTTTCGCGTATGCGTGTAATAAATATGGAGTCAACCAGTCGGAGACCGAAGACTTCTGTATCTGCAATTTTGCAGAACACGACTTCACGGATTCGGAGATACGCGCCACCATACGTTCTGCCTATAGCAAGTCGCTGGAACACGGCACACTTTGCGCACCTTGCGCATATGCGCAGCAATACGCAAAAACACAAGACAAGACTAACTCCATGATTTCCAGCAATGGCACCATTCACGAGCAGGACTGCGCAGATGCTCAAACTGCGCAAAAGTGCAAGACAGAGGAGATGGAGATTACCTTCCATCAGACATTTTCGGACAAGATTGCAGCCGAAGATTGGTGTCCGTACATGAAAACTGTACTGGACTGCATGGATGATACCGAAGGCAAGGACAAGATGATATTGGCCACATTGGTTTTGAATAGTGGCATGATTCCAAACTATTACGGTGTATATGGCGGACACACTGTCTATCCACCCTTGTACCTCATCACCTATGGTCCAAGTGCTAGCCGAAAGGGCGAAATCAGCAGTTGTATTGGCATTGTCAGACCCCTGAAAAACGAGATTATCGGTCAATACCAGCAAGAGATGGAAATCTACAAATCTGCACATGCAGAATGGGAATCGAAGGGAGCCAAGGCTGCCGATAAAGCAGAACGAGGTGAGGAGCCTAAAGAGCCGGAATACCGTACACCTATCATTCCGGCCAACAGTTCGGCTTCGGCGGCCTATCAGGCACTGAATAACAATGGTGGCTGGGGCATCATGTTCGAAACCGAAGCTTCGACACTCAAGAATTCTTTGTGTTCCGATTACGGCAATTACTCCGATGGGCTTCTTAAAGCATTCCATCACGAAAATATTCCGATGAACAGAGTGAAGGACAAACTGCATTTCGACATCGAGAATCCTCGCCTTGCCGTATGTCTGACCTGTACTCCAGGTCTGTTGCCCAAGCTGTTTCCGACCTTCGAGGAAGGACTTGGCAACCGTTTTCTCTTCTACGGCTTGAATCGAAAACTGGAGTGGAGGAACCCATTCATGAAGCGAGAGAAGACGTTGGACGAAACCTTTGAGGAGTTGGGACAAAAGAGTCTGGAACTGTATCACCAGATGAAGGATTTGGGCGAGCGCAAGATTCAATTCTTGTTGTCGGACAAGCAGATTGACGATTTCAATGCCTTCTTTAGTGATCTCCTGATGGAACAATTTGATATGTTGGGCGACGGCATCACGGCTTTCATATTCCGGTTGGGCATCAGCACGTTTCGCATTGCTCAGACGTTGTCTATATTGCGTCGATACTCCGAATGGGACAAGTCCAAGCCACTCTTTGCCGACAATGAACAGGCATTAATCTGTAACGACAAAGACATCAGCACTGCCCTTACCATCATGAATACGTTGGTCAATCATACGGCTACCATTTTTGCTGCTTTGTTCAAAGATGACGAGGGATTGGGTCACACTGAACTTGCCAAGATGACGCCTCCTGAACGAACATTGTTCGATGCCCTGCAGGATTCATTTACTACGGATGATGTACGGATTGCTGCCAATGACAATCATATCAATGTCGAAACTGCACGGCGATACATAGGCAAGTTTGTGAATGAGTATCGTGTGGCTGAACGTATCAAGAATGGATACTTTCATAAATGCTTAAAATAATTTGACCTATGGATAATAACTTCAAGATTCGCGCATACACGAAGAAGGAGCTGGCGCTGATGTACTTCCCAGAGAGTAATCCACGCACGGCTGTGAACCACATGATGGCATGGATACGCCGATGTTCAACGCTGTGGGATGATCTGCAGAGCATGGAGTACCAGACCAAGAGCAAGGCCTTCACGCCACGGCAGGTGGGCTCGATTGTGGAACATCTGGGGGAACCGTGACGATGAAACGATAAACGATGAACGATGAAACGATATACGATAACCGATAACCGATAAATCGATAATCGATAATCACCAAATCGCCAAATCGGTTATCGATAATCGGTAAATCGGAAAAATGTTCTGCTATCGCACGGAATCGACCGGAATGGCATGAGCGCCAAGAAAAAAGTGCGTAACTTTGCATCGTGAACCAGCAAGAGTCAGTCTCCTGGTGGCGAAACGAAATATGAGTCTGAAGATGGGCATTCTCGGACGAGAAAAACGGAATCGGCAGACGAAGATGGGGTTGAGAGCGCGCGCAATTTCCTATCGACGTCGGCCGATGAGGTTCGGAAACGGAGAGAGTGGATATTGGAGGTCGGAAAAGTGATTTTGCATTCACGCAGGTTGCTTTCGGTGGCCGAAGATTGGGGTTCTCGAAGTTGCGGGTTCCATTGGCAGTTCAAAAACATTACAAATCAACAAATTATTTTTATTTTTTCAAAACATTCAAAATTATGGTGAAGGTTAATAACTTCAGTTTTTCGAAACTCACCAATGTTTATCATGTGAGTATGAACAGCTCGGTCTTCAATATGATCGAGGCGATGGGTGCCAGCAAGCTGGGCCTGTCGGAGGCTACCGTCAATGCCTACAAGTTGGCTATCGACCAGGAACAGGATCTGGTGAACCGTACTACCGGATCGGACAAGACGGGCGTGATCAACCAGTACGATGCAGAGCGTTCGAACCTGCTCCGCTATGTGTTGAACGTGCTGAGCAATGCGAAGTTCAGCAACGACAAGACCTTGGCTGAGGCTGTGCAGACCATCGACAGCAAGATCCTCGCTAAGTATGGCTTGAACATCGTGCGTGAGGCTACCCAGAAGAAGACTGCCCTGATTCGTGGTTTTGTGTTGGATGTCGAACAGTTCCTGCATTCCTACATCGGGAAGTTGGGCATCGAGAAGGCGCTCTCGGACTTGACTACGGTCAACGAGGCTTACCAGACGACCTACTTGAGCCGTGTGAGCGAGCAGTCGGCCAGCAGCAAGAACTCGAAGGAGTTCCGCATGAGGACTGAGGCTTTGTACGACAAGGTGGTGGCGTGTGTGAACTTCTATGCATCGCTCGACAATGCTGTCGATGAGGATTCGATGCAGCGTCATTCGGCAAGCTTGGAGTTCATCCAGTCGCTCAACATGCTGCAGAAGCGTATTCGCCAGAGCATCAAGGCTGGCATCGCGCTGAGCAACGTCAATGAGCCGGGGAACTCGGAATCTGGCAACACTCCGGGTGGCAGCAACACGACTCCGGGTGGTAACACGAATGGTGGTGGTTTGAGTGACTTGGGATAAGAGGGTCACATCTTTAAGCAAGACGATGGGGCTATGCTTCGGCATAACCCCATCGCTTTGTATTGTAAACATCGGAGGCAATCAGCCACGATGAATAGAGGAAAAGATCAATTCCAGAGGGTAGAACGGTAGCCTGCAGATTCGGCTGCATCTGGAGCCGGTCCGTCCTCCTGCTCGTCACCAACCCACAATTGAGCACGCTCAATGGAACTACAAACCGGCTGTGGATTCTCGAGTTCTACGGTCACAACCTGAGGTACAATATATTTCTTTTTCATAATCATCGGAGTTTACTTGAACATTACTTTATGGCCATTCAGCAGATAGATCTGATTAGGCTGAGGTGCAGACTTGACGGCCTGTCCGTCGAGGCTGTAGAGCACACCCTCGCTCATGGTCTGAGCCGCTGGCGTATTCTCGATGCCCGAAGCCTCGCCCTCTGCAATCTGAATGCGGAGCGATGAAGCAGAATTGGCCGAGTCTTCCAAATCGCCAAAGAAATAGGAACGGAATGCTGCTACTGCAATCTCCTTGGTGGCCTTCCAGAACTTATTGCTGGCAATATAATAGCCCTTGTTCTTCTGCAAGGTTGTAGGACGGAAAGTGCCTACCAAAGTCAATCCTGCCGTTGCGGTCAGATCCAGCACCGGACCACGCACAATCTGGACGTTGGTTTCGGTGAACGAGATGCCACTTTCGCCAGCATTGCGATACACAACAACAGGAGTACCTGCTGGCAATGTACCTGGCTGAACTTTAGTCAACGTTATCACACCAGTCTCCTTATCGGCCGATTCGACAACGAAGAAGTCGTATGGCTGTTCCTCTGGGTCACGCACGGTGAGAGCAAATGGCAAGCAGAGCGTTCCCCACTCGTTGGACATGGCGCGAGAATAGGAGACCTTGCTGGCAGTAAATGGCAATGAGGCATAGAACTCTTCACCATCTTTGATGACAATTTCGCCATCGTAGGAATAAGCACCATCGGTCTTGGCCAAAGGCACCTCCTTGTATTCCGCTTCAGTTGCAGGATATGTCACCTTGATTCCATAGATGTTCAAGCCACTGTTACCACTATAGAGATAGGCGGTTGTTGCGCCACCTTCGTAATCGAATGATACAACGACTGGATTTCCTGTAGAAATATTTCGCGACTGAGTAGAACTTCCGAAAGAACCAAACGAAAGTATCAAAGGACGAGGTTCACCATCGCCTGCATGAGCCACATATACCGTGATAGTACAAGTTCCAAGAATCGGGAATTGGACGTGACGATTATTCTCATTACCCGTACCACCAAACTTCAAACGGTTAGTGAAAGAAATACCGTCGATTATTTTAGCAGATTGGCTATCTATAGTAACCTCTTTACCTACTGCGGCCTTGATTGTCAATCCATCAATAGTGGTTTCAGAAGTAAATGTTGCCAAATCCCAATCTGAGAAATTCCAGAACTTACCTTCAGCACTCTGGCTCTTCACACTTGCCTTGATAGAAGGAATCTTGACAACCGATACTGATGTAAAGGTTGGCTTTTTGCTTCCTCGGGCAATATAGATTACATTCTTGCCGGCATAGTCAGAGGTGAAAGTAAAGATGTTGTTATCGATATTATCGGCTGCATCCTTGGTCAAAGCGTCGAGGCTTACCACACCACCATCCTGGCCCGTAGTGATTAGCAGGTCGCCCTTGGCAATGGGTTGATCGAGAGTAATCTTGAGGTATGAAGCCGAAGAACTATTCAATGAGAAGCCCTTAGGTGTTATCATCGAAGCGCCAGAATATTCAGGTTCGTCATCGTGACCATTATAGAACTCTGCCTGACCTCCACTGATAGATACATTCGGACTGTAAAGCTGGACGGTGGTAAGGGCAGGCACCTTGACATCACTACCTGTAACCATGGCAACCAACGAGAAGACATCACCCAACTTGGCAGGATCATCGTAGGTCGGATCGGCAGAGCCGTCGAGAGAACCTACATAAGCATAAGAAGCGCTCGTAGATTCCAACACGTTGCCAGGTTGGGCGGTATTGATAATCTTACAGCCATTCTTGAACACAATATCATTGCAATAAGCCAACTGCATACCTTTGGCTGCTTCAACATGCACATTGTCGAACACCAAATCATGGATAGGAGCATTCTTTCGGCCAAAAACATGAATTGGGAAACCTCGCTTTTGGCTTGAGCTGGTATAATTTGTTCCTGTTGAAGTGATATTCTGCAAGGTGATATTGTGCCAGTTCATTGTGGCAGTCGTAACTGCGTCATTAACGCATTTATCGTCAGTCGGCCAAATGCTTTCATCGTACCACATGTTGATAGAGATTGGATTCTCAGTAATATTCTCCATGGTACAATTACGCATTGTGATATTATATACTTCTCCAGATCGATCGCTGTTTGACTTCATGCGGAAACCTGACGCTGTACCATTGAAGGTAATATCCTCCCAAAGGATATCGTGCATTTTTTCAGTATAGCTACCCATTGAGGCACCATGACCACGTCCGAAGTCACAGTCCCAAACGTGGCAATACTGGGAATTGCTGTCGAACACCACATTGTCATCGCCTGTCGAGATATTACAATGATAGATATTCACGTATGGTCCCCAAACTGGAATACCATCGGTATTGTGCGAAGGCATACCTGAGCCATCTGGATTGGTGAAACCATCAGCTTTGGCCTCCTCTGCTTTAGACGAAGGATTGACAATCGTAACATCGTGAACCGTGAAGTTCGATGCATTGCCACTTTGGCCCAATGTCAGGTTTGTGCCTGGTGCATTCTGCATTTTGAAATTACGGAAAAGGAAATTGGTACCCTTGCCAAAACGGATAAGTCCTGGACGTGTACCTAAATCTTTGTAGGCTTCCCACCAAGCTGCACCATCGCCATCGATGACAGAGGTCTCGCCTTCGCCCTCCACAATAACATTCTCAATAGAGGCAGTGCTGTATTTGGATTCACTTTCTTTCCACGAGGCACTACTGATGAAAACCGGGAAACTATATTTCCCGTCCTTTAGCTCTGATGCCGGATAATAACCATTGCTATTTGTTGGGCCGACACCATTCACTTGTCCGTATGGCAACATCTTCAAAGTAGCTCCGGCAGAAAGATGGAACACCACGTTCGACTTCATGACGATAGGGCCTGACAGCCAGGTGCCAGCAGGAATCACGACCATACCGCCCTTCTTACCGCTTGCATCTACAAGTCTGCTTGCTTGGTAAATAGCAGCATTGATGGCAGCGGCATTGTCAGCATTATCACCTACCAAATCTGGTGTAACTGTGTTGTTGGCAGTAATAGGCGCGATAGTCGGCAACTGCACAGCAGACCATCCTTGTGGCGTCATTTGTTCTCGGCTCTCCTTCGATACATCACTATCGGCATAGCCCAAGGAGAAAGCACAGGCTATGCACGAGAATAAAAACAATTTTCTGAATCGCATGGTTAATAATTTATAAAAATTACACTAAGTAGGTGTTCAGAATTAGTTTAACATATTTTGTTCAAGTTGAGATACAGATTTGGACAAAAGTTCGAAGATGCGCTCAAAATGAATAAAAGATGTAAAACAAAGAAATCTGCGGATACATATAACTAATTTTGAACAACTACTCATTTGATACAACTTATATTTTTGCTTACTGTACTCTGAGAGAGTGGCACATTCAATAAAGCGAGCGCAAAGATAGTCTATTTTTTGGAATAAAACAATAATTCATTCAAGAATTTGAGTATTTTTTACA
Organism: Bacteroidales bacterium; assembly: GCA_045600485.1. GTDB lineage: Bacteria > Bacteroidota > Bacteroidia > Bacteroidales > UBA3663 > Liminaster. The sequence goes on along the minus strand of JAZRXX010000023.1, from coordinate 10,958 downwards.
CACAATATCGTAAATGAACAAGTTTTTCACAGAAAGTAAGGAAAACACCAGCTAAAGTAGAGCATAAACATCCGTCAGTTCAATAATAGCCCTCAGTTTTTGATAATGATTTCAAGATTACCAAACACACCGTAATCGCGACCCGCAATCCATACATGCAGAGCAAAGAAATAGAGCCTCAGAGGCTACGGAGCAGGTCGGCATCGTAGCGAGAGAGACGCATCTGGTAGAAACGTGGGGCGAAACTGCCCTGTGAAGAAGAGACACGGAGTACAACCTTCTGCTTGCCCTGCAAGAGTGCAGAAGGAATCTTGAAGACATGTTCGAAGAACTTATCCTTGGTCGGAGCAGTACGGGTATCCTGCAATTCGTAGTGCAAAAGTGGTTCGCCATCGACCGAGAAATCGCACGAACGGCCACGATCGTTGAAGGCAAGGACGCAGACAAGACAGCATTCCTGACCGCTGTTGATGAGCGAGTCGGCACGAGCCACATCGAACGTACATTCGAACCATTGCTCCGGCTGACAGTCACGGAACGGCTTGCCATTCAGGATGCCACGCGAACCGGTTTCGCTCAACTGGATATCGTGAGCCTCTTCGCTCGAAGCATCGCCAGGAGTGAGTTCATCGAGTGTCAAAGACTCCAAACGCTGCTTACGGACCTGATCCTGATAGAGCGGATTGCGCTTCCAGGCAGATTCGGTCTGACGGTTCCAATAGATAGAATATCGACAATGGTGCAAATCGAAGAATGGACGCATGCGGACTGTAGTCCACGATGAACCAAGAGCTGAGGCATCGACCTCGAACTCCAATCGTGAAGGGTTGACCAACTTGACTCGCTGTGGCACCTGTGGCATCTCGCAAATCAGCATCGGTGCAAATGCCACATTCGGCAACTTGAGTCGTGACTGCGGCGAGAAGTCATGCAGACCATCGCCACCATACTCGCGAGGCAGGGGTTCGTAGCCAGGTTCACCAGGCTTCTGGCCTGTGGTCTGAGCAGCCAGGACATTCGGACCGTAGCGCAAAGCAATATAGTCGGAATTGTAGGGACAGGCCACAAAGGTAAGTGTCATCGGATAGTGGACTTCGATCACATCACCAGCCTTCCAACCACGGCCACAATAGATGAAGGTGGGCTTGCCAGGGGTGGCCAACTCAGGTTTGTAACGAAGCGGTTTGCCATTGACTGTGACCGAAAAGCCGTTGGTAGCCCAACTGGGGTGACGGACTGCAATCTGATAATTGCCAGACTTATGGACCGTAATCTTCGAAACATCGCCATAGGGGTAAGTAGATTCCTGCGTAAGCTGGATCTTGGCCGACTTCAGTTCGCTCGGAATGTACTGATTGACGTAGAGGGTATCTTCGTCGAAGGAATAGATAAACTTACCATAAAGGCTTTGAGTCTCCATGCCCGACCCCATGCAGCACCACATGGCAGAATTGACCTTAGAGTAGATGCGATAGCTCTCGGGACGCATCGAGGTGTAGTAGGTAAAGCCACCCGTCTGCGGATCGATGCTCGAAAGGATGTGGTTGAGCATCACCTTCTCGGCATAGTCGGGATATTTGGCCTGATGGTCCTTGACAAAGAGGGCATACGACAACTTGAACATATTGACCGAAGTGCAAAGATCCGGACCATCGGCATCATTGAGCAACGAAGCGGCTTTGGACTTAGGCACAAAGAAACCGCCGACACCCGTGCCGCCAATCGCCATGATTCGGTTGTTGACCACCTCCTCCCAGAAGTTTTTGGCGCTGAGCGTGTAACGCGGATCGCGCTTGAGCTGTCCGATGCGAGTGAAGCCGAGGAACATGGCTGCCAGCTCGTTGGTGTGACGTTTGTCGAGAAAGTCATGCTGCGTATCGGAGTTCATATTCTCGATCACAATCTGGTGCGAGAATTTCTGGGCAGCCTTCATATACTTGCTTTCGTCGAAGAGCTCGTAGGCATCGGCCAACGCATCGTGCACACCGCCCGTCTCCCATTGCAGGATGTGAAGTTCCATCAGGTCGGCATTAAACAAAGATACGGTTTGAATCACCCAGTCGCACATCTTGCGGAAAGCCTCCTTGGCCTGTTCGTTGCCACTATAGACGTAAGCATCCCTCAAGCCTGCCATCACTTTGTGTTCGCAGTAGTAGGGCACCCAGTTGCCGCGCTGGTTATAGACGCGATAATCGGCATCGAGCATCGAGGTCCAGATGGCATTGTCCGGAAGGCCACCGATGAAGCCCTTCATGCCACTCTTGTCATTGTCGAAGACCGCCTGACAGTCGCACAAAACCTTGACGATATAGTCGATGCGCTGCTTGAACGCCGCACGTTGTGAGGCATCATGACAGGCCGCATAGGCATAGGACAAAGCAGAGAGATAGTGGCCAAGGACGTGTCCATCCATAGCCAAAGCTGGGTTCCAAGCAAATGAGGAGAATGGTGGGTGTTCGTACTCCCACTGGTAGTAAGGACTCTTTTCGTCGGTCGTAGCCGCCAAACCTGATTGGCGCACATAAGGAGTGAGCAGACAGTCCACATCGTACTCCATGAGCGTCTTGAAATTCAGATCCTGAGCACGCTTGAATGGACTTTCGAGCAGCGTCACATCCTGCAGATCGAAACTGACGGGATAGAGGGTATGTTGTGCAGAAAGGCCGAATGTCCCCATTAGCCCCATCATAATGAGGAGGATCTGGAGGAACATTCGGCTTTTCATATATGCGAAAGAAATTTATTGCGGAGTAATACAGAGACGGAAACCACAATTGAAGAAGGCACTCTGGCGACTCTCATCGGAAGAATAACTGCTCATGATGCAAAGCTTACGGTTGGCAGCACAAAAGTCAACCGATTTCTTCTGCATCCAGCTGCCACCACGCAACACCAGCGTGTCCTGACCATCGAGCAATGGAGTCTTGCCCTGTGGATTGATGGTATCGGTACAACCGTAACGGTAATAGCTGTTGGCCACCCACTCGGAGACGTTGCCTCCCATGTCGTAAAGGCCCAGTTCGTTGCCCAGCTTTTCGCCACCGGCATGTACTCCATAGTCTTCGCCACCCAACTTGTGGGCTGCGCTGTTGGTGTAGATCCAGCCGACCTCACTCCAGTCATCAGAACCGATAAACTTGTAGCCATGGCAATACATACCACCACGAGCGGCACATTCCCACTCAGCTTCGGTTGGCAGACGGAAGTTCAATCCGGTCTTGGCGTTGAGCGAATCGCAGAACTCGACGGCATCCTGATACCAGATGTTGTAGGCTGCTATGTCGTCGCCCTTGCCGAACTCGCTGTACCAAGGGGCATTGCATTCGGCATCGACAAGGATAGAGAACTTACCGGTCGGATTCTTGTGCATGACGGCCATCCACTCGCCTTGAGTAACCTCGAACTTGCCGATGTAGTAATCGGGCATCGAAACTTCGATAACCGGACCGACACTGGCAGAGCCATTCTTGTAAACGCTGGCATAGGTAACGGTATCGTGCTTGGTACGGATTGTATCGAGGAAATGATAGTCGTTGACGTTGTACCAGATGGTGTCCTTCGTCTTCAGGTCGCGCCAGAAGGCTGTATTGTTACGGTTCCAAATGGTATCGCGTGTTGTAAAACTGCTGAAATAGTTGGCACGCTTGACGTACTTGGCTTGTGCGCCCATATAGAACTGGCAGGACTCGACCTTGACCATCTTGTTGATCAGGCTGGTTATGACAGCACGATCGTCGGCATTCACATCGCTACGCCAGACGGCTTCGCCAACAGGGAAAACAGACTTCTGATAACGGATACCCTCTTCGGCATCATCGCACGAAGCCATGAAGGAGGGGACCAATACGAGGGCAATAACGCCCGAGATGAAACTTAGCTTATTCATATCGGGCGCAAAGATAATTATAAATCGCAAAAGTTACAAGAACTGATGCTCTTATTTTGATTTTTTAACCAGAAATTTACGCAAACTGAACGCTACTGGCAGCAGATAGACAAGTAAAAGTGCTATTTTGACCACCATTCCAGCTATTCCTTCCATAGGAAGCAAGGTCATTGAGACATACAGGACAGCCGACAATAGCAGGTAGCCTCCGATGGTCTTGAGGTCGTAAGGAATGGGATTTTTGTACAGTCCGACAAAGTAGCTGAGCACCATACAAGTGGCATAACCGGCAAAGCCACCCCAGGCACAAGCCATGTAGCCATAACGAGGAATGAAGCAGAAGTTGATGGCAAGCAGAACGATGCATCCGACGCCAGAGAAGATAGCCCCCCAGATGGTCTTGTCGATAAGCTTGTACCAGAACGACAGGTTGAAGTATATGCCCATCATGATCTCGGCAGCCATGACAATGGGCACGACACGCAACCCTGGGCGATAATCCTGTGGTACGATATATTGCAAAACATCGATTGAAGCGACTACTGCCAGGAAGGCAGCCAGAGTAAACACGATGAACCACTTCATGGCATCGGCATAGTAATCGAGGCTGTCTCGATCCCGGCTCTTGGCAAACACGATAGGCTCGTAGGCATAGCGGAAGGCCTGGGTTATCATGGCCATGATCATGGCAATCTTGACACAAGCGCCATACTCGCCCAGCTGTGCCTTGGCATCGGCTTCGTCGCAAACCAAGGGGAAGATGATCTTATCGGCTGTCTGATTCAGCACACCAGCAATGCCCAGTATCAGCATCGGCCAGGAATAGGAGAGCATCTGCCGCAACAGAGAACCATCGAAGTGCCACTTGATCCGGAACAGATCGGGCACGAAGAAGAAGGTGATGAGCGACGATCCAATCAGGTTGATGGCAAAAACATAGAAGGCCTCGGTTTGCTTCAGAACAACGAAGAAGAGCACATTGAGTGCGATATTGAAGGCGATGAACAGCAGCTTCAGCGAAGCGAATTTGACAGCACGCTTCTGGAATCGCAAATAGGCGAACGGCAAGGCTTGCAAAGCATCGATCACGGTAACGACCACCATCATGAGCAGATACTCGGGGTGCTCGGCATAGCCCATGGCCGGACAAATGGTGCCGGAGAAACCGAAGAAGACGAGCAGGAAGAGTGCCGACAATGCGACTATGACTGCAAAACAGTTCGAAAAGACGGTATCAGGGTCTTTACCCTCCTTGTTGGCGAAACGGAACATAGTGGTTTCCATGCCAAAAGTGAGCACGGTAAGACACAAGGCCGTAAATCCATACAACTGCACGGTCGAGCCATACTCGCCCGTTGCTTTGGGCATGCAATAGGTCCAGAGCGGCACCAGCAGATAGTTCAGAAATCTACCCACGATACTGCTCAGCCCATAGATTGCCGTATCTTTCAATAAACCTTTTAAATTTGCCATATCAAAACAATGTTCCTTGCAGATCATCCATTCCCTTCAAGGCCTTACCCAAATGCTTGTATGCCAAAGGGGTCGCCTCACGTCCGCGTGGGGTACGCTTGATGAAACCCTCCTTGATCAAGTAAGGTTCGAGTACGTCTTCGACCGTACCGGCATCTTCGCCAAGAGCAGTAGCAATAGTTGTCAAACCGACAGGGCCACCATTGAACTTGTCGATGATGGTAGTGAGCAATTTGTTATCGACCTCGTCCAAGCCATATTGATCGACGCCCAATGCCTCGAGCGCATGCTTGGCAATCTTGATATCGATACATTGGCCATCGCCCTTGACCATGGCAAAGTCACGGACACGACGCAAGAGGGCATTGGCAATACGAGGAGTGCCACGACTGCGCAAAGAAATCTCGATGGCAGCCTCCTCACGAATCGACATACCCAAGATGCCTGCTGATCGGGCAATAATGCCAGCCAGAACCTCGGTATCGTAGTATTCCAAGTGCATGTTGATACCGAAACGGGCACGGAGCGGAGCAGTCAGAAGGCCACTACGGGTGGTAGCACCAATCAGCGTGAATGGATTCAGGTCAATCTGGATGCTACGGGCAGCTGGACCCTTATCTATCATGATGTCGATACGGTAATCCTCCATGGCAGAATAGAGATACTCCTCGACCACAGGACTGAGACGATGAATCTCGTCGATGAAAAGCACATCGTTCTTGTCCAACGAAGTGAGCAGTCCGGCCAAGTCGCCCGGCTTGTCCAACACAGGTCCACTGGTCACTTTGAAGCCCACGCCCAACTCGTTGGCAATGATGTTGCTCAACGTGGTTTTACCCAGACCTGGAGGACCATGAAAAAGTGTATGATCCAAAGCCTCACCTCGCATCCTGGCAGCCTGCACAAAGATACGAAGGTTCTCAATGACCTTCTCCTGACCGGCAAAGTCCTCGAACCTCAGCGGACGCAACGCCTTCTCAAATTCCTTCTCCTGAGACGATGCGCTGTTCGCGTTTCTAATATCAAAATCTTCTTGCATAGTTCTATTTTTACCGGCGCAAATATACACATTTATTATTTAAATATGGCATTTTGCCGCGAGAAAGTTTCACAAACTTCAATTATTTGAGCATTTTCTTGGGCGAAAACGTTTTTTTCACTATCTTTGCCGCGCATTTTTTACGCCTGTATAGTTCAATGGATAGAACAATTCTCTCCTAAAGAATAGATTTGAGTTCGATTCTCAATGCGGGTACAAAGTCATTTATACAAGTTTCGCAAGCTCAACTTAAAAGTAGTAAAAAGGCTTTTAAGTGTAGTAAAAACCTTTTTACTCCCGAGAGTGAGCAAGTTTACTTGCGATACTTAATTCATTTATATCTTTCACATTTTGACAGAAAACAAGAATACATACGAACAAGAAAAAGAAGAATTGGAAAGTCAGTTTGATCTCCAATTCATTCTGAATCTGATGTGGAGACTCCGATTCTGGATGATCCTCTCAGCCATTGTTTGCCTCGGTGTCGCTGCAGTCTATCTCTACACCAAGACAAACAGTTATGCCAGCCAGATGGTAATCCTCATTACCACCGACAAGAATGCAGGCATGAGCAATTCGGCCGAGATGTCGTTCATTCAGGACATGACCGGTATCTCCTCTTTCAACTCGCTCGAAAACGAAAAGGTGATCATCCGCTCGACACCCGTGGTACAGAAAGCTGTCGAAGAACTCAATCTGAATGTACGCTATTTCGTCGATCACCATTTCAAGACCATCGAAACGTTAAGTGAAGAGATACACCTCGACTACGAGCCAAATCCCAACTACAACGTCAACAACCTGCCACTGCTCCGCATCGACTATGACATTCAGGATTCCACCCGGATGGTTTTATCGTTGACAGACAGCAGCCGCAAGCGCCGTGGCAACAACGGCTATATCTATGAAGATACGCTTGTGAACTTGCCTTGCACCATCGACCTGCCCCGTTATGGTCGCATTCACCTCTCCTATCGTGCACCAATGACCGATCCAGAGGAAATGATGGTCAATACATCCAATGAGAGCAGCAGTTTTGAGTATATGACCCCGGGTGAACACTACATCCTGCTCTATTCGCCTCAGTCCCGCGCTCAAGAGATTTGCAAGGCGCTGGATGTGGCTGTGGTCGAAGAGGGCCGTCGCTCCTCCTCTATCGGTGGTGGCAGTTCGAGTATCATTGCCATCACTCTGGTCGATAATATCCCTGCACGAGCAGAGTTGCTGCTGGAAAAGATCGTCGCCCAATACAACCATCAGACCAAGGAGTACTACTCCATGTCCTACACCAACACCATGGAGTTCATCCAGACACGTCTGGTCGATTTGAAGGACCAGTTGACCGGTGTGGAGGGTAAAATCAAGGATTTCTCGATCGACAACAATGTATATGACCTGCAGTCGCAGGCTTCGTTCAACCTGAACAGCGACATGCAGCGCCAACAGCGTGCTCAAGAGATCGACATTCAGATCAGCCTGCTCAACATGGTTGCCAACGAGCTGAAAGAGAAGCAGGAATATACAACCATACCAAGCAACATCGGCATCACCGACAATAGCATACTCTCGTCAATTACCGAATACAACCGCCTTTGCGTGGAAAGAGTGAGACTGTTGAGCGGATCGTCGGAAAGCAGCCCAGTCATCAAGCAGCAGAATCTGCAGTTGAATGCTCGCCGCGAACTGATTTGCAAGACCATCGAAAGCCAGTTGGCTATGCTTACCTCGCAGAAGGAGGAAATCAACAAGATGGTGGGCAAGAGCAAGAGTCAGATGAAGCAATTGCCAGGACAGCGACTTAACCTGGCAGGCATCGAACGCGAGCAGTCGGTCATCGAACCTCTGTACGTACTGCTGCAGAAGAAACGCGAGGAGACTATGTTGGCCATCATCGCCGAACCAGACATTGCCCGCATCGTCGAGCACTCAGAAAACAACACAGCATTGGTAGGCCCGAACCGCAAACGTATCTTCCTGATTGCGTTGCTCATTGGACTGATGTTACCTCTCGGAATTGCTTATGCAATCCTGATGCTCAAGACCAAGATCACCACACCGGAAGACATTACTTCGCGCACTCACATACCGATTTTAGGTGTTGTGCCTCAAAGTTCCTCCAAAGTAACCAAGGCACGCGAAATCATCGAACAAAGTTCACACAGCACGATTACGGAGGTATTCCGTTCGTTGCGCGCCAGTCTTTCGTTCATGGAGGGCAAAGTCTTCCAGGTCACTTCGAGCATACCATCCGAGGGCAAATCATTCATCAGCGTGAATCTGGCTATCTGCTTTGCAGCCGCAGGCAAGAAAACCATTCTGGTCGAGACTGACCTCCGAAAGGGACACCAGCGACGCACCTTCGAACTGTCGAGAGACTTCGACAAAGGTCTGTCGGATTATCTGGCCAAGCAAACCGACGATTGGCATTCGCTGGTCTATCATGTCCCGAACGCCGAGAATCTGGACGTCATACTGAAAGGTCCAATTCCTGTCAATCCGAATGAGCTCCTATCGAGTGAAAGACTTGAGAAACTCATTGAGGAACTGAGAGCAGAATACGATTATGTCATTCTCGACTCTCCTCCATATCTGCTTATCGCCGATCCAATCAGCATCAACCGCGTGGCTGACCGCAATATCTATGTGATGCGCGCAGGCGTGAGTGACCTCCGTTTCGTGAACGAAGTCGATATGGCTGCACGCACCGAGAAGTTGACCAAACCGGTCATTGTGCTGAACGGACTGAACATCGAAACTCAAGGATATTACGGACGAGGCCGTTACGGTTATGGCTACGGTTACGCTTACGGCTATTCTTATGGCTACAACGAACAGCATTCCGATAATCATTCGCTCCTGCGACGTCTTCGTCATCGCAACTAAATAGAAATAAGCAAATAATAATCATAAATGGAAACATTAAACTTTCTTCTTGAAAACCTTCAGTTCCTTTGGGGATATACCGGCTTTGCCAATATCAACTGGGAAAATGGAGGCAATGTGTTAATGACCGCTATCGGTTGTATTTTCATCTATCTTGCCATTGCCAAGCATTTCGAACCGATGCTGCTCATTCCAATCGGCTTCGGCATTCTGGTGGGTAACATTCCTTTCCCAGAGGCTGCCGGTCTGCGTATCGGTCTGTATGAGGAGGGATCTGTATTGAATATCCTCTATGGTGGTGTCAAGAATGGTTGGTATCCACCACTTATCTTCCTGGGTATCGGTGCGATGACCGACTTCTCGGCTTTGATTGCCAATCCTAAGTTGGTACTGGTGGGCGCTTCTGCCCAGTTCGGTATTTTTGCAGCCTATATGATTGCCCTTGCTTTGGGCTTCAATCCAATGGAGGCTGGTGCAATCGGCATCATCGGTGGCGCTGATGGTCCAACTGCTATCTTCCTGTCATCGAAGCTTGCCCCTCACCTCATGGGTGCTATTGCCGTTGCTGCCTATAGTTACATGGCTTTGATTCCTGTGTTCCAGCCACCTATCATGAAGTTGCTCACAACCGAAAAGGAACGTAAGATCCGCATGAAGGCACCTGATGCTGTTTCAAGCCGTCAGAAGATCATCTTCCCAATCCTCGGTCTGTTGCTCACCACCTGGATCATTCCTTCTGGCTTGCCATTGCTCGGCATGCTCTTCTTCGGCAATCTGCTCAAAGAGAGTGGTGTCACCCGCCGTTTGGCAGACACAGCCAAGGGCCCTCTCATCGATACCATCACCATCCTGTTGGGCTTTACCGTAGGTTGTTCTACACAGGCAAGCTACTTCCTGACTACTGAATCTATCGGCATCTTCGGTTTGGGCGCGTTGTCTTTCATCATCGCAACCGCTTCGGGCGTACTCTTCGTCAAGTTCTTCAATCTGTTCCTTCCTGAGGGCAAGAAGATCAACCCTCTCATTGGCAACGCAGGCGTTTCGGCTGTACCGGATGCTGCTCGTATCAGCCAAGAGGTCGGCTTGAAGTACGATCCTTCGAACTACTTACTCATGCACGCTATGGGTCCGAACGTGGCTGGTGTGATCGGTTCGGCTGTCGCTGCTGGTGTGCTTCTGGCCTTCCTGGGCTAAACAAGTTTCACATATATATAATAAGAGGTTGGGATTTCCCAGCCTCTTATTTTGTTTTTTAGCGTGTTTTGGAAACCATTTTTACTATAGTGAAAGCCACAAGCAAAGCGTTGGAAACCAACTCCACCTTAGTAAAAACCGAAAACAAAGCTTTGGAAATATTGCTGTCCGGGGAATATTTTACTCCATGAATCGAAATCAAAAGAATTCAATCTATTGCTAACGCACCTTTTTTCATAGCAAATCCAGCTGAACCCGCTTGCGCGTGACCAAAGGGAACAACGCGAATCTAAATCAATAAAAGTATGGTGCTGGAGAGTTATACTCTGCAAGTGATGGCAACTAAGATTAAATTCCATTCGCGTTACAGCTGGATTTGCCATGCCTTCCGACAAGTTGGAAATTTGATTTTTATTGATTTCCATTCATGGAGTAAAAAAGATGGGGCTTGTTTTGCAAAATAGAAAATAATCGCATGGAGAA
>JAZRXX010000022.1:0-3557 GCA_045600485.1 Bacteroidales bacterium | reverse complement strand
TAGCGAGTGCAGCTCAGATTATGACAAGGATTCGGAAGAGACTAAGACTTTCTTCAAGACGGTTCAGAACATGATGCACTATGCCGTTACCAAACAAACGGCTGCGGAGATCATTTATGACCGTGCGGATGCCGAGCGGCCACACATGGGATTGACCACATGGAAGAATGCTCCAGATGGCAGGTTAATCAAGTCTGATGTTACCATAGCCAAGAATTATCTCAGCGAGAAGGAAGTTGAATCGCTCAACCGTCTGAGCAATGCATTCATAGACATTGCTGAACAAAGAGCCGCTGACCACATACTGATGACTATGGCAGATTGGTTAAGCCTATTGCAACGATACATGGACTTAAATAATCGTCCAATACTGCCAAATGCAGGTAGTGTGACCCATGAACAAGCTGTAGAAAAGGCATTGAACGAATATGACAAATTCCGAGTCATCCAAGACCGTGAGATTATGTCAGATTTTGATCGGCAGCTGAAACTGTTGTTTGGAAATCAAAATAACATCAAAGGGTAAAAGTTGATTGTAATCTCAATTTTTAGAAATGGACAAGGCGCATCAAATACTGAAATCAGTTTATGGATATGACTCTTTCCGTCCCTTGCAGAAGGACATTATTGATCATGTCATAGCTGGTCATGATGCCCTTGTATTGATGCCTACGGGAGGAGGAAAGTCCATCTGCTATCAAATACCAGCTATGCTTCTTGAGGGCACAGCTATTGTGGTCTCTCCTCTGATTTCGTTGATGAAAGACCAGGTGGACGCTTTGCAGGGAAATGGCATTCAGGCTGAAGCCTTGAATAGTAGTCATGAGGATTATGTCAGCAGGTCTATCCGTGACCGTTGCCAAAATGAAGAAATCAAGATCCTCTATATCTCTCCCGAACGTCTTATGTCCGAAATTCCTTGGCTGAAACGAAATGTCAAAGTGTCCTTGATTGCTATTGATGAAGCGCACTGTGTTTCGCAATGGGGACATGACTTCCGACCAGAATACACGCAGCTGGGAGTATTGAAGGACCATTTCCCCGACATTCCAGTGCTTGCGCTGACGGCTACTGCAGACAAAGTAACCAAGGCAGATATACTGAAGCAACTCCGGCTGGAAGATGCACGGGTATTCATCAGTAGTTTTGACCGTCCAAATCTGAGCCTTGACGTGCGTAAGGCATACCGGAAACGTGAGCGGATCCGCACAATACTGGATGTTATCGCTCGCCATCGCAATGAGAGTGGCATCATCTACTGTCTATCACGAAAAGGGACAGAGGAACTTGCCGCAGAACTTGCCAAGCATAGTGTTACCGTAGGCATCTATCATGCGGGTTTGTCTGCCGAAGAAAGGACTCGTGTGCAGAATGACTTTATCAATGACCGCATCAATATCATCTGTGCAACTATTGCTTTCGGCATGGGTATTGACAAAAGCAATATCCGGTTTGTCATACACAACAATCTACCAAAGAGCATAGAGAGCTATTACCAAGAGATAGGACGTGGAGGTCGTGACGGATTGCCAACGGAGACTATTTTGTTCTACAACCTTCAGGACTTAATTACGCTTCGCAAATTTGCAGATGAGAGCGGACAGCGGGAGATCAACATCGAGAAACTGAGCAGAATGCAGGAATATGCAGAGGCGCAGGTATGTCGCCGACGCATCCTTCTGAACTATTTCGGCGAGACCAGCGAGTGCCAATGCAAGAATTGTGATATTTGCAAGAATCCTCCGCAGCATTTCGATGGCAGTACGATTGTCCAGAAAGCATTATCGGCCATCAAACGTGCGGACCAACAGATTGGTTTCTCTTTGGCTACTGACATTCTGAAAGGCAGCTACACACCAGTTGTTAAGGAACGAGGATTGGACCGACTTAAGACCTTTGGCGTCGGTCGTGACATTCCTGCCAACGATTGGCATGCTTATCTCTTGCAGATGTTGCAGATGGGCTATATCGAAATCGCTTATGACGAAGACAACCATCTCAAGGTTACACCATTGGGCGAAGACGTCCTATATGGTCGCAAACAAGCACAATTATCCGTGATTGTCAGGGAAGAATTGCGCGTTACAAAACGTAATCGAGAGAAAGCCGCTCTTCCGTCTGCTGATAGTATGCAATCGGATGATCAGTTGCTATTTGAGAAATTGCGACAACTGAGAATGAAGATTGCCCAACAGCAGAATATTCCTCCTTACCAAGTGTTCAGCGACAGAGTGCTGCGTGATTTGGCACTGGCTCAGCCTCAAACTGTTTATTCCATGAATGTTATTTCGGGAGTAGGCTTGTACAAAAAGGAACATTATGGCAAAGAGTTTGTCAAGGTGATAAGGGAACATTGTGGCGCTTCAACAGATGAAAGTGAGGAATGGACAAAACTTGATAATCCTAATGCCCCTCGATTCGTGATTCCCCAAAGTGAACCTGCGGAGGAACAGCCCAAGAAGAAGCTGAGACAACGCGATCATGTCACGATAAAAGGAGTCGAATATCATATTGAAGACGAGATCCTGGAATCAATCAAGTGGCGATCGACCATAGATAGCATCGGAAAAGATTGCTATTATAATCTGTGGAAAGACTCAATCTACCCCGTAAGCCGTTATGTGCCGGATGACGCCTCAGAAAGAGATAAGGTGATAGCCCGACTTTCTGAGATAATAACAGACGCATACGGAGTCGTTGTTTCGCCAGACAACGCATGGGTATTCGTGCCAAAGAGGATTGAGTTGGATAGCAACGGACATCAAGTTCATACGCTCGATTGCAATTCTTTCGAAGATGGATTGCGTCAATTACAAATGTTCATCGGGGAAACAGGTCATTACCCTTTCCCTGAAAGCGATGAATACGAGTCTTCGCTACGACGCTGGTATCAGGAAGTAAAGTGTGGCATAATTCAGGTAACAGCGTCTCAACAAATGGATTTCGACAACCTTGCAACGCTCTTTCCTAATGCTGCAAGAACTAGGAAACAACTGGAGAAAGATCAGGAATCCGATAAGCAAGGCTGAGCATCATGTCATTCTGGAACAAACTCGTAGAATCCGTCTTAGGGGAGAGTCATAAGGCCGCAGAAGAGGAAGTATCACGCGATGCTTCCCGCTATGCTATTGTTGATGTCGAAGTCGGCATGAAAGATCACAGGATTCATGATATTGGAGCATTGCGGTGGGATGGAGCAACCTTCCATGCAGCAGACAAGTGGGCTGCAATGACGTTCCTTGCGGATGTGGATTACGTCTGCGGACACAATATCGTGCATCATGATGCCAAATATCTGCTTGGCGAGGATGCGCAACAATGGACGTTGATCGATACGTTATATGTCTCGCCTCTGCTTTTTCCCGAGCGTCCTTATCACCGTCTGCTCAAGGATGACAAACTTGTGAGTGAACAGATGAACAATCCGATCAATGATTGCGAGAAGGCTCGTGACCTGTTGATGGATGAGGTGGCACAGTGGGAGTTATTGTCAGATGCAAGAAAGGTAATCTATGCTACCTTGCTGCATGATGTGCCCGAGTTCAAGGGATTCTTTG
>JAZRXX010000021.1:0-9702 GCA_045600485.1 Bacteroidales bacterium | reverse complement strand
GTGAGTTCCGTCCTGAGTATGGCACAGGCCGTGAGATGATTTGGGTAGGTGGTGGTGCCGGTATGGCTCCTCTCCGTGCTCAGATTATGCACTGCTTGAAGACTCTCAATATCCGCGACCGTGAGATGCATTATTTCTATGGCGCTCGTGCATTGGAGGAAATTCCATTCCTGGATGACTTCCTCCAGCTTGAGAAGGACTTCGATAACTTCCACTTCCACCTTGCACTCGACCGTCCTGATCCAAAGGCTGATGAGGCTGGTGTAAAGTACACTCCAGGATTCGTTGCTCCTGTTATGGGTGATACTTACCTCAAGCAGCATGAAGCTCCAGAAGATTGTGAGTACTACCTCTGTGGACCTCCGATGATGGCTAAGACCGTGCTCGACCTCCTCCACTCTCTCGGTGTAGAGGACGACATGATCCGCTTCGATAACTTCGGTGGCTAATCAGAGTCAACATTATACAACTCAAGCCCCAGTTTTTGGGGCTTGAGTTTCCTTCTTTTTAATTAAATGCATATCCATTCCGGCTCACCCTGTAATACTTAATACAAATGCACGACGTTCGTCATTTACTCCGCAAGCGGTTCTTTATATGCGTTGTTTACGCAGTTCTGCTTATTGTCTTTTCTCTCAGTGCCTATTTCATTGATCGTCACATTAAGCAAGACAAGCAATCAGAGTGCGATCAGAAAACCCAAGCAGTGTTTGACCACATGGTTGACGAGATCTGCTCCGAATTAAACCATTGCAAACTCCCAGCCATTGAATTGGTACAACGGTTGCAAGAAGATTCAACCTTCAATTTTCACAACGAAGAGCAGGTATATCTGAAACTTGAGCAGGTATTGCGTGAGAATCCAATCCTGTCAGGCGCTATCATGTGTTTTGAAGACTGGGCTTATCCTCAATATGCTGCACACAATGGCTTTGGTCCATTGGTTCGTCGTGTCGATGAATATGTTGACCGTCTCCAGATAGGTGAGTTCCGCGATTTCCGTTCCGAAAATGAATGGTATCAGCGTCAGCTTCAGGATCCGATTGCAGAATGGTCGAAGCCATTCCTCTCTGACGATGGAGTGATGATTGCAACCTACACGTTGCCACTCTTCGAAAAAGGTCGTTATATGGGTGGTTTTGGTATTGATATCGACCTTTCGCGTTTTGCCAATCACATTGATTCACTCCGCCCCTATGCTTCAAGCGTAGTGGTTGTAGTCGATGCTGATCTCAACATCCTGATTCATCCAAACCGCTCTTACATTGGTACTACCACATTGGCCGATGCAATGGCTCGCGTTGGTATCAATCCAAGTGCACATCCGTTGCACCACTCTCAGGACCGCCAGAGTGGCGTAGATTATGATTATCTCGGTCAGCATCGCACAGCATTCTATTATGCACCAATCACCGAGACAAACTGGATGGTTCTCCTCTATTGCAATACCGACGAGATCTATTCTTCAGCCATCGATAATCATGACTTGTTCATGGTATTTACCATTCTGGTCATTCTGTTCCTCCTTGCCATGTTTGGCCTCAATGCCTATCGCTATGGCCACGATTATTACAAGATCAAGCACTACGAGCAATAATATCTATTTGAACAAGAAACAAACGAGGGGTTTCCAAATTGGCAACCCCTCGTTTGTTTTCTTTTATCTTTTCAATAGCATTGAGCGACCAACGCCATCGCGCATCGTTCTCCATCCATTGCAGCCGAAACGATACCTCCGGCAAAACCGGCACCCTCACCACAAGGGTATAGACCAGCGATAGTAGGGTGAACCAGCAATTCTCTATCTCGAGGAATCCTTACCGGACTGCTTGTACGAGTTTCGGCGGCAATAAGTGTAGCCTCGCTGGTCAGGAATCCATGAGCATTGCGACCGAAAGTCTCCAAGCCTCCACGCAGACGACTGCTGATGAACTTCGGCATCCAAAAGTGCAGTGGCGAAGCAATTACGCCAGGTGTGTACGACGAATTAGGCAAATCGGCCGAAAGATGGCCCTTCACAAAGTCCGTCATGCGTTGTGCAGGTGCTACCTGGGTACGTCCGCCATTCAACCATGCCTGTTTCTCGATATTCTCCTGCAAAGCCATAACAGCTAAAGGAGAGTTCTGCACATCGGCAATGCCCATCTCAGAAAGGAAAGTGCAAGTCGGCAATTCCGGATCAATCCCCTCTCCCATCATCTGGGCGATATCTTCCGGACGGATCTCGACCACCATGGCAGAATTAGCCCAACGCGAACCACGGGTACTGGCCGACATACCATTCACGACCACCTGCTGCGGTGCGGTGGCGCTTGGTACAACCACACCACCCGGACACATACAGAAGGAATAGACGCCTCGGCCCTCACATTGCGTCACGAAACTGTATTCAGCCGCAGGCAGATATTGTCCACGCCCCGCCTTATTGTGATACTGTATCTGATCGATGAGTTGCTGGGGATGTTCCAATCGAACGCCCATTGCAATGCCCTTGGTCTCGATCGGAATCTTTTCGCGATAGAGCATTCGATACACATCGCGAGCAGAATGTCCGGTAGCCAGGATGACTGGTCCAAGGAACTCTTCACCCTTGTTCGACACACAACCGCACACCTTTCCGTTACGTACAATGAGTTCTGTCATGATGGTTTCAAAATGAATCTCACCTCCACAACGCAGAATCTCCTCACGGATATTAGCTATGACACCCGGCAGACGGTCTGTTCCGATGTGAGGATGGGCTGCATCAAGAATGCCTGTATCGGCACCAAACTGACAAAGACGTTCGAGTACCGACTGCACGCTGCCACGCTTCTTGCTTCGGGTGAAGAGTTTTCCATCGGAGAAGGCACCAGCTCCACCCTCGCCAAAGCAGAAGTTACTCTCTGGATCCACTTGCTGCGTTCGGGTAATCTGAGCCACATCACGACGACGGTCCGTCACATTCCTTCCTCGTTCCAGTACGATGGGCTTGATTCCAAGTTCAATGAGTTTCAGTGCAGCAAACAGTCCACCAGGGCCGAATCCGACCACAATGGCTTGTCTATCCCCTTTTACCTCTTTGTACTGCAACGGCTTGAAGAGTTCCTTCGGTGGCTCTTCATTGATATATACATCGAGATCCAACTGAATCATCACCTGACGCTGACGGGCATCAATGCTGCGATGAAGTGTCCGTAGCCCTTTCAGGCTGCGGAGCGAGATGGCATTCTGCTGACACACCTCCTGTTCCAGTTTCTGCGGATCAGCCCAAATCTCAGGACGAACACGAATTTTTATATTCTTGATCATAAAGATCTTCTATAATCTATTTCTATACATCCAAATAAGAGTCCTTGAAACCAAGGAAGTAAAGAACACCGTCCAGACCAATGGTATTGATGCTCTGCTTGGCATTGGCAACAACACGAGGCTTGGCATGGAACGCAATACCGAGACCTGCGAGTGAAAGCATAGGTAAGTCATTGGCACCATCGCCCACAGCAATCGTCTGTGCCAGATCCACCTTCTCCACTTGAGCAATCAAACGGAGCAGCTCT
Source organism: Bacteroidales bacterium (assembly GCA_045600485.1). Taxonomy (GTDB): domain Bacteria; phylum Bacteroidota; class Bacteroidia; order Bacteroidales; family UBA3663; genus Liminaster. Next base: position 6,163 of record JAZRXX010000021.1, on the reverse strand, counting down.
GCCTTGCGTTTGCCATCGACCACCTCACCTCGATACTTTCCGGTCAATTTTCCATTATCATCCACCTCCAGTTCATTGGCATATACATAATCGATACCGAAACGGCGTTGCAGGTATTCGCCAAAGAACGTAAATCCACCAGACAGGATAGCAATCTTGTAGCCATACTTCTTCAGGACAAACATCAGTCGTTCAACACCCTCGGTGATTGGCATGTGCTCAGCAATTTCACGCATCACACTTACGTCCAGACCTTTCAGCAAAGCCACACGACGGGTAAAGGATTCCTTAAAGTCAATCTCGCCACGCATAGCGCTTTCGGTAATGGCCTTCACCTCAGCCCCCACGCCGGCACGTTCTGCGAGTTCATCGATACATTCTGTCTGGATCAGGGTTGAATCCATATCGAAACAGATCAGACGTCTCATTCGGCGATACATATTATCGATCTGGAAAGAGGAATCCATCTCCATTTCGCTCGACAAAGCCATCAGCTTGCCGTGCATCTCTTCCATATTCCTTGGTGTGCCTCGCAACGAGAATTCAATACAGGAACGATTCTTCTCGTTCGTTTCAACATCCAGTTTCGGACGGCCCGAAAGACGTTTGATGGCATCGATGTTAAGACCCTGTTCCGTAATGACCTTCGAAACAGCCTCAATCTGCCTTGCCTCCAGACGGCGGCCCAATATGGTAAGAATGTAACGGTTCTTGCCCTGACGGCCCACCCAGGCATTATAATCCTCGGTTGTGACCGGAAAGAATCCGACATTAACATGAAGTTCCGAGCTCTTGAAGAGCACCTCCTTCATCACATTGCCACTCAAATGTTCGTCCACGCGGATCAGGATGCCAAGCGACAAGGTATTGTGAATGTCTGCCTGACCTATATCCATAATCTTACAGCCGTATCTTGCCAGAATGCTCATGATACTGGCTGTCAACCCCGGACGGTCTTCACCTGTGATGCGCATGAGGATCAGTTCCTCTTTGACGCTATTGTTGGTTTCGTTCATATTTCGCAACTTTTTTCAAAATATATAATATGTGTCTTTTTTGATTTCAAAACTCTTGCACAATGCCCTGCTCGCGATGCGTCAGGATAATATGCACATCGGGATATAGAGAATGCAGATGTTCTGCTAGATGCTGGGCTCCATACACACTACGATGCTGACCACCGGTACACCCAAAACTGACCATCAGGTTTGTGAATCCTCGGATCCGATAGTTATCGACTGCCGGATCGACCAAAGCATAGACATGTTCGAGATATTGTGGCATCGTAAGTTCGCTGCCAATAGGTTGGTGATCTGGGTTCAGATCGCGACCTTCGAGGAAGTCAATGACTGGCTGATCAAGTCCGGTAATCTGCTTGTATTCCTTGTATCGGCCTGGATTGTGAGGAGCTCTGCAATCGAAGACGAATCCGCCACCATTGCCCGAAAAATCATCCGGAATACCCTTCTTATAGCTAAAACTGGTTATTCGCACAGTGAGCGATGATGTATGCGTTGCATTCATGTCTGCTTCATTGCCGAAAAGCGAACGTCCCAAAGGGGTGTTCCAGACCGACGATATAAGTTCTCGTATATAAGCATAGTCTGCTCCCGATTCGCGTATCATGGTGAGAGTTTTCGCAATCGGGCTCAAGAAGGCTGCTTTTCGCTCGAAGATACCACGGAATCCGTAAGCCCCCAAAACCTGCAACATCCTGAAAAATGCAAATCGGTCCAATCGGGTTCGAAATTCCGATGCAGGCATGGCTACATACTTCTGCAAGGACTGGCAATAGACATCAATCAGATGATTACGAAGCTCAATCGGATAGTCGGCTCGCGATTGCCAAAGGAAAGAAGCCACATCGTAGAAGAAAGGACCTTCGTAGCCACCCTGGAAGTCTATATAATAAGGCTTACCATCGCTGACCATCACATTACGAGACTGGAAATCCCGATACAGGAAAGTGGGTTGTGACTTCAGGTCGGCACAAGCATCCAGCAAATCCTTTTCCAGACGATCCAAGTCTGCCTGAAGTTTCAGTTCGTCGATGGCAACGCCCGTACCTTTCAAGAAGCAATACTTGAAATAATTCAGATCCCAACGGATATTCACCTCCGAGAAATGTTGTTGTCCACAGCAATGCGAAAGGTCAAAGCCCTGCAAACCCTTGAACTGAATTTCGACCAGATCACGCATTATCTGCTCAAGCAATCCGACCACCTCGGTACTCCATGCTCCCTCCTTCTGGCAAGATGCAATCAAGTCATAGAGCGAAGTCTTGCCCAAGTCCTCCTGCAGATAACAAGCCCCCTCCTGAACCAGCACTTTCGGTACCCGGATTCCCTGATCAGCGAGCGACTTGTCCAATTCACAGAAAGCACGCATTTCGAGCAGATCCGGACACCCTACGCCAACGACAGAAGAGCCATCAGAGGCATAAAGACGAAGATAAAGGCGGTTGCTGGCAGAACCATTGATGGTCTCGACCGAGACTGGATTTTGACCGTAAAAACGGGTGTATAGAGCTTGTATTTGCTGTTCCATTACTCAAAAGTAGGAGTTCTAACGTATGTTATTTGTGGCAAAGATAGTAAAAAATGCTAAAAGTAATTATTTTTTATGGAGAATTTTCGTGTTTTGCAAAAAAAATCGCTATCTTTGCGACTCGATAAGCAAATCTTATCACCATTTTTAAGCATGAATGACGATGTTTTGAACGTACAACAGAGCCTTGGAATTACCGGATCCAATCTGCGACTGAAAGAGGCCATATCGGAGGCTCTGCAGGCCGCCCCTTATGATGCAACCGTACTCGTCGTTGGCGAAAATGGTGTCGGCAAAGAGGTATTCCACAAGATTCTCCACTCGCACAGCAAACGCAAGTTCAAGAAGTGTATTGCTGTCAACTGTGGTGCGTTGCCTGAAGGTACTATCAACAGCGAATTGTTCGGACACGTGAAAGGCGCCTTTACCGGAGCTACGTCCGACCGAAAAGGATTCTTTGAAGAGGCCGACGGCGGCACTATCTTTTTGGACGAGGTGGGAGAATTGCCTTTGGACACACAAGCCCGTCTGTTGCGTGTCATCGAGTCGGGCGAATACACCCGTATGGGTTCGAGCGAGATTCGCAAGACAGATGTCCGCATCGTCTCTGCCACGAACCGAGATTTGGAACAAGCCATCGAGCGTGGCACATTCCGTCAAGACCTCTATTATCGTCTTTCGACAATCCGAATCCGAGTGCCAGCACTCCGCGAACGGCAGGAAGATATCCATCTGCTGTTCCGTAAGTTTGCAAGCGATATTGCCAACACCTATCATATTCCACCCATCAGTGTCGATCCGATGGCCAAGCAATTGCTCCTTGCCTATCGTTGGCCGGGCAATGTCCGCCAGTTATTGCATCTGGTCGAAGAGATCTCGATTGTCGAACGTGAAAGAGTCATTACTGCCGATATTTTGAAGAAGCATCTTCCTGACTTCGAATCCAGGATGTCTTTCAGTGGAGCCGAAAGTCATTCAGGCGAAACATTTGCTCCCGGCGAGAAGGCTGCACTCTACCAACTCATTCTCAACATGCAGCAGCAACTCGAAGAGATTCGCAAAAATATCGGACTCAGCACCACCACACCAACGGCACCTACTTCCAATAGCCGGGCATTGGGACCTGCTGTCGATTTCGAAGAACAAGAGGCTGTTGAGGTCGATGACTATAGCGATACATCTTCTAGCCTTACCCCGATCCATACGCCCACGCACACTCCAGCTCCTGTACCTGTTCGCATCAAGACGTTGGAGGAAATGGAAAAAGAGGCAATCGCCAACGCTTTGCAGCGCAATGATGGCAATAAGCGTAAAGCCGCCGAGGAGTTAGGGATATCGGAACGTACCATTCATCGCAAAATTGCAGAATACGGACTGTAACGTCATATCTGGAACACAAAAACTGAAAATTGTTTTGAAAGCAATTCATTATATCGTATTGGCTGTTGCATCGTTGATGCTATTGGGCAGTTGTATCGTCACCTACAAGCTTAATGGTGCAAGCATCGATTATGCAACCACCAAGACCATTTCGTTCGAAAATTTCCCAATCAAGGCTACTTTGGTCTATGCTCCGCTGGCTGTAAACTTCAACGATGAATTGCAAGCCAAATTTGCCTCACAAACCAGACTGAGTCAAGTCAAAAAGGATGGTGACCTCCAGCTGAGCGGCGCCATTACGGGGTATGCTCTTTCGCCTCAGGCCGTCAAGAGCGATGCTTATGCCTCAATGACCAGATTGACCATCAAGGTTAAAGTGAAATTCGTGAGCAAACCCCATCCTACGGAGAATTTCGAAAAAGAATTCTCTGCTTATCGCGACTTCGAAGCCACACAACTTCTCACCGATGTGCAGGATGACCTCTGCAAAGAGATGATCGAAGAACTGGTAGAACAAATCTTCAACGCTACTGTTGCCAATTGGTAATATCCAACAACCCACCTGACAATGATCGAGTCTTGGTTAGAACATCCCGAAAGTATGGGTGCTGAAGCAGTTTCCAAACTGCCCCAGCTGATTGAGCAGTATCCCTACTGCCCAACCTACAAGGTGCTCTATTGCATCGCTCTAGCCAATACTCACAGCGTACTCCTAAACGAAGAGTTGCAAAAGACAGCCTGCGCACTTCCGGATCGCACTCAACTCTTTCTGTTGGTCAACAATGGCGAACACGAATGGGTTGAACTGATGCACCAGCTCGAACAACATCGAATCGAGGAACAGATGCAGACTTCCGACGAGGATGACTTTGCTTTGATTGACCAATATCTCAGCCAGCAGCATCTCCCAACCATGGAACTGGATGGATTGATGCCTGAAGTATCGGCCGATTATCTGTTGACATCGATGGACGATGACGAGCCACTCTCTACCAACGAAAATCCAGACGAACAAGATGCCTTGATTGACCAGTTCCTATCGGCCGACAATGATGGAGAATTGATGGTGCCGAAACCAGAGGTAACAATCGAGGAAGCACCTACTCCAGAGCCCGATTTCATTCGCGAAAAGGCATTTTTGACCGAAAGTTTGGCAAAACTATATGTCAAACAGCATAAATTTGAACAAGCTTTAGCAATTTTTTCACAGTTAAACTTGCAATATTCGAAAAAAAGCAGTAACTTTGCGGACCAAATAAGATACTTAGAGAAGATCATTGCCACACAAAAAGAGGCAAAATCAACTCAAGAAGCACAGAAAAACAAATAAAATAAATACAATACAATGGCATCTATTCTTGTTCCTGTTATCGTAATCCTCTCAATCTTGATGATTGCGATCGTACTTATTCAGAAGTCGAAGGGTGGTGGCCTCGCTGCAGGTTTCCAGTCTTCAAACCAGATCATGGGCGCTCCTAAGACCGCCGATTTCCTCGAGAAGGCAACATGGTCTATCATGGCTATCATCGCAGTTCTCTGCATCCTCTGCACAGTTTTCCCAAATGGTGAACAGCAGAGCCAAAAGGTTAACTACTCTACTGAGGCAGCTCCTGCTACTCCAGAGAACGTAGTTGAAACCGAAGCACCAGCTACTGATGCTGCTGCTGAATAATAATTGATTTTTCTTCCCCCTATTTCTTTGGGGGTGAAATAAGGATATTTTTTCTCCTATTCCAAATCATCAAGAACCGACAGATACGAGACGTACCTGTCGGTTCGACTTTTTTATGCCATTAGTCAAAGCACCATTGTTGTAATCTTTTTGCTTAATTCCTCTTTTTGTGCATGCGTAGAATAGGATATCTCCATCATTCTGAATCATTCTTGAAATCATTCTACTTGGACAGGGTTATTTTTAACAAGAAACTAGAGAAAACAAAGAAACGTTTCTTTCTTGTTAGTAGAATTCTTTTCATTCCTCTAAATTCCCTGTAGAAACCATCGAACGATTCGAACACTTCGGGATGTGTCTTAGACTAACAAGAAAGCAAAGAAAACAAAGAAAAACGCCCTGAAAGGGCAACCAGCACATAGACCAGGGCAAGCGAAGCGACACCCTGGGTATTAAGAATGCCGTAGCGACGCCCTGAAAGGGCAAAAGCATGAATATCGTTTGTACGCACAAGAATAGAGCATTGTCCTTCAGTAAGGCTTTTGCCCCGTCAGGGCGTTTGTT